>DASXVQ010000029.1:0-21288 GCA_036504155.1 Myxococcales bacterium | reverse complement strand
ACTCGCTACTACGACAGGCAGGGCCTGCCGAGGCTATCTTGTTGAACCTCAACCAACCGAACCGCCGGATGCGGACCCGCACGTCCGGTGGTGTGGCAGGGGACTGACGGGGACGAACCCCGTCAGCCCCTATGCCGATCGCGCTCATTGCACCATCTCCCGGCACCGCGGCGGCGGGTGGGTTCCCGGCACGCAGGCGTAGCGGGAGAAGTCGTTGACGCCCAGCTCGGAGAGCACCTCCTCGTCGTAGAGCGCGCGGCCGGAGAACCGCGAGGGCTCGGCGACCAGGCCCACCGTGGCGTCGGCCAGGATCTGCGGAGTGCGCCACTCCTCGCGCTGGCCCAGGCCGAAGTGAGCGGTCGCCTGGCTCTCGATCATCGTCACCGGCCAGAGCGCCGCGGCGCCGATGCCCCGCGCCTTCTCCTCCTCGGCCACCGCCAGCGCCAGGAACGTCATCCCCATCTTCGAGACGAGGTACGGCGCCTTGCCCGCCAGCTTGGCCGTCGAGACCGGCGGGGACATCGTCACCACGAAGCCCTGCCGCCGCTCGCGCATCGCCGGTAGCACCGCGCGGGTGCACAGGAAGGCGGCCCGGACGTTGACGTCCATCACCAGGTCGAAGCGCTTGGGAGGCATGTCGGCGACGTCGGCCCAGAAGAGCGCCCCGGCGTTGTTGACCAGCACGTCCACGCGCCCGAAGGCCGCGAGCGTCCGGGCCACCATGGCGTCGACCTGCGCCTCGTCGCGCACGTCCACCTGGACTGCGAGCGCGTTGCGGCCCAGCGCCTCGATCTCCCGGGCGGTGTCGTGGATGGTCCCCGGCAGCCGCGGATCGCGCTCGGAGGTCTTGGCGGCGACGACCACGTCGCAGCCCTCGGCGGCCAGCGCCAGGGCGACCGCCTTGCCGACGCCCCGGCTTGCCCCGGTGACTATCGCCACCTTGCCCGGCAGCTTCACGAACAGTCCTCCCTTCGAGCCCCCCGGGAACTATAAGGCCCTCGGGTTGGCCAGACAGCGCCAAGCCGTGTCTCAGGGCTTGGCGGGCAGGCGTACGAGCGCGAAGCCTTTGTAGGTCGCCACGTACACCGCCGGCGGGTCGGTCATCCCGTCGACGTAAATCCGCGTCGCTCCGGCGGGCAGGCCGGTGATCCGGCCCAGATTCGCGCCCTTGGGCTTCGGGTTGGGGTTCCAGCGCCACAGGCTGCCGTCCGAGAATGCGAGCAGGATCGTGTCGTCGGGGGCGCGCTGCATGTCGACGATGGTGCCGCCGGGCAGGCCCAAGTCGGCGGACGGCGACAGGTAGGTCCAGTTGGAGCCGCCCTGCCACATGGCGATGCCGAAAGGCCCGGCGTATTGCGCGTCGTAGCCCTGGCCGCTGGCAAAGTAGACCGTCCCGTCGGAAAGCGGCGCGATGCCCCACAGGTAGATGCTGTCGCCTGGGGTGACTTGGAAGACCGGCCTGGGCTCCGAGCTGTCCTTGCTGGCGTTGCTGAACGCGACCAGAAATTGGTGCTTGGGGTAGTCCGGCGGGCAGTCGTAGTTGGCGTTGGTCCACTCGAACAGCGAGTCTGTCCAGCGGCGCGCACCCGCGGTCCAGCGCCCGCCCATCCACAGCACGCCGGTGTTGCCCGCGCGCGTCGATGGGTCGAGCGCCAGGGCGCGCCACTCGCCCATGCGCTTGGTGCCCAAGGGGTTGATGACCTCGGGGTGCACGTGATCGGCAAAGTCCTGCCCGGTGATCGGGTCGGGCTTGCCCGGATCGATGCGGTCGACTCCGTGCATGTAGCCCACGTACATCGTCCCGCGGTGATAGCGGTGATCGTAGAGCATGCGCATCACCGTGCGGTCCTCGTTGTAGGACCAGTCGGTGTCGTTGGGATTCACGAAGCCATCGGGGCCGCGGTTCACCACGCAGGCGCCGTTGGCCATGGTGTTGACCGCGTCGTTGTTGTGGATGGGGTAGAAGGTGACCTTCAGGCTCCCGTCCGGCTGCAGTTGCACACGGTCGAGCTTGCCCCGGAAGCGGTCGGGGTCGTGCTGGACGTCGAAGTTGTCCCGCTCCACGCCCTGGTAGCCGACGAAGACCTCGCCCGCGGCGCCGCCCGCAACGGCGTTGATGCTGTCCGCGTGCACGAATAGGCCGTCGGCACCCGTGTACTTCTTGAATTGCGTCTGCCCGGGTTGCAGCAGGTAGAGCGCGCTGTTGCTGACCGCCCAGATGTTCTGGGCCTCGTCGGTCGACACGTCCAAGATCTCGGTGTTCTCCGGCAGGAAGGCCGTGACCGGGTCGGTCGGCCAGGGCCCGGGCTTGCCGAAGTAGTCGATCGCCGCGTCCGCTCCAGGCGCGGCCGCATCGGGGGGCTCGCTCGCGTCTTCACCGGGGACGCCCGCGTCTTCCAAGACTGGCACGGTCGCGTCGGGCGGGTTGATCGGCTCGCCTCCATCGGGAGTGCCGTTCTTGGAGGAGCCGCCACACGCCGCGACCGCGACCCACCCGGCCGTGAAGCCCGCTAGCCACCACACCCGTCCGCGAATCGCCATGACCTGCACCTCCGCTGCACCTCGGGCGGGTTGGTTTGCAGCTTCCAGGCCGGAGGACGGGCGCTCGGGAGGTCGATGGAGCGGCACCTCTCGGGGACGCCTGTGAAGCGCGGTTCCCCCTCGGCGACGGAGCGACGCTCGGCCGAGCCACGAGCGGGCGGGCGTCTGCTAAGTTCGCGCGCCATGACACTCGCGTTGGCCATCCACGGTGGTGCCTGGGCGATCCCCGATGCGGAGGTGGCCGACCACCTCGATGCGATGCAGAAGGCCGCAGCGCTTGGGCGGGTCCTGCTCGAGGAAGGCACGGCTGCATTGGAGGTCGTGGCTTCGGTGGTCAGCCTGCTCGAGGACCATCCGGCGCTCGACGCCGGCTACGGCGCGGTGCTCAACCAGGCGGGCGAGATCCAGCTCGACGCCGGGATCATGGACGGCTCGCGCGGCGACTTCGGGGCCGTGGCGGGCGTGAAGCGCATCCGCCACCCGATCTGCGCGGCGCGTGAGGTCCTGGAGCACGGCGGCGGGCAGGCGAGCCTGCTGGTCGGCCCCGGCGCCGATGCCTGGGCGGAGGAGCGGGGCCTCCAGATCGTCGATCCGACCTTCTTCGTGGTGCCGCGCGAGGTGGCGAGGTTCGAGAAGCTGCGCGAGGAGTCGAAGTTCCACACGAGTTTCGCCTTCCGCGGCGACAAGCCCCGCGGCACGGTAGGCTGCGTCGCGCTCGACCAGGACGGCCGCATCGCCGCCGGGACCTCGACCGGCGGCGCGCCGTACACCATCCCCGGCCGCGTCGGGGACAGCCCGCTTCCCGGCTGCGGCTACTGGGCCAGCGGCGTCGGCGGCGCCTCCGCGACGGGCTGGGGCGAGGCGATCGCCAGGGTGCTGCTGTGCTCGTTCGCGGTCGAGAAGATCGAGGTGGGCGAGGAGCCGGCCTCCGCCGCCGGCGCGGCCATCGCGCGCCTCGCCGAGCGAGTGAAGGATCCCGACGGGCTGCCGGCGACCGGCGGCGTCATCCTCGTCGACCGGCAGGGCAGGGTCGGGCACGCCTTCAACACGCCGCGGATGGCGAGGGCGTCGTGGACGCCGGTGCAGGGAATCCAGCTCGCCTGCTGACTGACCTCGCAAGCCCGTCCCGAGCCTGCCGAGGGGCTCGGGGCGACGCTCAGGGCGCGGGGACGCCGAGCAGCCGACCGAAGAAGACCTGCGAGAAGGCGCCCCACAGCCGCGCGCCGCGCTCCAGGCCGCCGCAGTGGTACGGCTCGCGGGCGATCGTGACCAGACAGACCTTCGCCAGCACGAGCTTCCAGAATTCCTCGGAGTCCGGCGGCCGCAGGAAGTCGTCGATGTGCTCCGCGTCCCAGGGGACCACCTCGTCCGGGTGCGCGTCGCTCAGCGTCGTGAAGCAGTCCAGGTCGATGTCCAGGGCGATGCGCTCGGCGGTGCGGACGAGCCCCAGGATTTCCGGGCCCGCGTCCTCCACCGTCCGGGCGATCTCCAGCCGGTGGGGCCGCCCGCCCGCATCATTATATGGGTGCATCTGGGCAAGGCCTGTAGGTGCGTGTGAGCGCGCGAGCACCGCCGCGTCCGCCAACGCCCCGGCCTCCATGGCCGCCAGGACGTGGTCGTCGTTCTTGGGCGACAGCTTCCAGCGCGCGTAGCCGTCGAGCGACTCCAGCGAAGACGAGATCGCCGGCGGGGCGTGGGCCGGCCGCTCCAGGTCCATGTGCCGGTCGAGCGTCACCAGGGTCAGCGGCCCGCGCTCGCGGGCGTAGCGGGCCCACAGCGCGAAGGCGCCGCGGTGGTGGTCGAAGACGAAGAGGTCGACGGTCCGCTCGCCCAGGTGCGTCGTGACCCGGTGCACGTGCGCGAGCGAGAGCAGTTCGTTCACGGGAGCTCCGAGAGCAGCTTCTTGGCCGCCTCCACCGACTTCGAGACCCGCAGCGCCGAGATGCCCTTGGTGAGGATCGCCTTGCAGGTCTCGGCCTCGCCCGCCTTGACCAGCTCGTCGCAGGCCGCCAGCGCCCCGGCGAAGCCGTCCTCCGAGTCGTCGAGAGGCACCAGCACGTAGCGGTCGGCGCTCTCGCCCTCGGCCACCGAGACCCGGAAGACGACCGACTCGGCGGCGCGGGCGCACTTCTTCTCCACCTCGCCCGCCGCGACGCGCACCGGCTTGTCCTGGAGCTGCTTGGCCAGGTGCTCCGTCGAGGCCTTCGCGCCCTCGGTCGAGACGATCGACAGCTCGAGCTTGGCGCCGCGCACGCCCGCGAGCAGGGCGCACCCGGTGGTTGCGCCCTTGGGGAGCACCAGCTCGTAGTAGTCGTCGCTCCAGAGGCCGTCGACCGCGGCCATCTGCCCGCTCGCGGTCTTGACCTGGCTCGCCTCGCCCTTGCCGCCGGCGTGCCCGAACACCGCCCGCGCCGCGGAGAGCCGCATCGCCTGGTCCAGCCGGTTGTCGGGCTCCTCCTCGAACATCCGGTGCAGCGGAACGAGGTCCACCCGGAGGGTGTAGGGGTCCATCGTGTTCTCGCGCGGCGAGCCCGCGCCCTCGTCGGCGCGCCGGCGGTCGGACAGGCGGACGAGGTACTTGCCGGCTGCGAGCTTGAGGTCGGTCATCCGCTCGCCGCCGCCGAGGAAGCGGTCGTCGACGCGGGCCAGGTTCTTGAGCCGCTCGCCGCCCTCGTCGCCGTCGGCGTCGGGGAACCGGAAGAGCTCCAGGCCGAGGTTGACGTTGGGCACGCCGGTCACCCCGACGTGCGCGCCGACCGGGTCGGGACCGGGGACCTCGAACTCGAAGAGGTCGACGTCGGGCCGGTCGCGCGTCGCCCGCTTGATGAACCCGGAGACGTCGGTCCCGGGGGCGATGAGCGTCGCGGTGCGCGGACCGTCGTTGGGCTCGACCTCCTGCGTCGACGGCCCGCGGGGCACCGCGACCGGCTTCTGGGACCTCAGGTACATCAGGCCCCCCGCCACCGCGCCGGCGATCGCAAGCAGCGCGATGACCGGGGTCAGGACCTGGCCCCAGCGCATCCGCCGCTCGAGCCGCTCCACCCCCTCGAAGTCGGCGCGGCGGGCGATGGCCAGCTCGCCGGTCGACGCCTTGTCCCAGCCGGTGTGCAGCTGGGGCATCTTGATGCTGTCCCGGGTGGCCGAGAGCGCGGCCCGGAACTCGTCGGCGGTCTGGAAGCGGTCCCTCGGCTTCTTCTCCAGCGCCTTGTCGACGACCGCCTCGACCGCCTCGGAGAGGTTCAGGTGCGGGGCGAACTCGCGGATCTTCGGCGCCGGGGTCTTCAGGTGCTTGGCCGCGATGGCCATCGGCAGCGGCCCGTCGAACGGCGGCTTGCCGGTCAACAGCTCGAAGAGCAGGGCGCCGGCGCTGTACAGGTCGCTGCGCGCGTCGAGCGTCTCGCCGGAGACCTGCTCCGGGCTCATGTACAGCGGCGTGCCGACGAAGTCCCCGCGCCCGGTGTTGTGCCTGTCCCCGGCCCGGCGCGCCTCGGCGAGCTTGGCGATGCCGAAGTCCACCACCTTGACGAAGTCGTCGCCCTCGCGCGTGCGCAAGAGCATCACGTTGGCCGGCTTGACGTCGCGGTGGATGATGCCCGCGTCGTGCGCCTCGGCCAGCGAGCGCAGGAGCTGGACGCCCACCGTCACCGCGCGCCGCTCGCTCAGCGCGCCCTCGGCCTCGAGCACGTGCGCCAGGTCGCGGCCGGGCACGTACTCCATGGCCATGAAGAGCGTGCGGTCGGGCAGCTCGCCGAAGTCGAAGACCGACACGGTGTTGGCGTGCGACAGCTTGGAGACGATCTGCGCTTCCTGGCTGAAGCGCTTGAGGGCGTTGCGGTCGAGCGCGATCTCCGGGCGCAGCAGCTTGAGCGCCACCAGCTTGCCCATGCGCACGTGCTCGGCCTTGTAGACCGCGCCCATGCCGCCCTCGCCCAGCTTCTCGAGCAGCTTGTAGCGCCCGTCGACGACCTGGCCGATCTCCGGGCAGCCGACGGTGCAGTCGAGGTCCCGCGCGGTCCGCTTGCTGACGGCGGAGTCGAAGCCCGAGAGCGTGTCGTTGGTCCCGCCCAGGCCGCGCAGGTCGCCGCCGCAGGCGGGGCACGCGTCGGGTGCGCCATCGAGCGTCTGGCGGCAGGCCGGGCAGACGAGCTTCTCCAGGGTCTTTGGCAGGTCGGCTTCGGGCAAGCGGAATTCCCCAGAGAGGACGCCCGAGTATCGCATGCCGCGCGGCCGGGCGGGCGTGCGAGAATGCGCGGCCTTCTCAAGGGATTGGGGCCCATGGCCGAGCAGACCGACTGGACCGAACTCGTGGTGAAGGCGGCCGAGCTGCTCGGCTTCAACCCGGTGCGCCTGCGCTGGAAGCTGCACCGCATGCGCGAAGAGGCGGCGAAGGCCAAGGTCGCGGCGAGCGACAAGGTCACCGAGCTCTCCTACGCGCACAAGGCCTGCGCCTCCTGCGGCGCGGTGGCCGACCAGGCCGAGAAGAAGTGCCCGCGCTGCGGGGCGGCGCTGCGCTCGAAGCTGGCGGACCGGCTCTACCGCATCGGCCTGGTGCTGCCGGTCGCCTGGTCCTTCAGCACGCTGCTCGCATTCGCGTTCGGCCTGGCGTACCTGCGCATGTCGGCGGTCGAGCCCGGCGGGATCGTCCAAGGCTTCGGCAACGAGACGCTGCTGCGCTTCGGCGCGCTCTGGCCGCCCGCGCTCGAGGCCGAGCCCTGGAGGCTGGGCACGGCGATGTTCCTGCACCTCGGCCTGCTGCACCTGGGCTTCAACACCGTGGCCCTGCTGCAGATCGGCCCGACCATCGAGGACCTCTACGGGCGCTGGGCGCTGCCGGGCTTCTTCCTGGCCACCGGCCTGCTCGCCAACCTCGCCAGCCTGGAGATGGGGCTGTCGGCGGTGCAGGCGGGCGCCTCCGGAGGCCTGATGGGCCTGACCGGCGTCGCCGCGGGCTGGGGCCACCGCGAGGGGACGAGCCTGGGACGCGACGTGCGCAACCGGATGCTGCAGTGGGTCGCCTACACGGTCCTCTTCGGCTTCTTCGTCCACGCTGACAACGTGGCGCACGTCGGCGGATTCGTCTGCGGCGCGGTCGTCGGCTTCCTCGTGCGCCCGGAGGCGATGAAGCGCTTCAGCCGATCGCCCGCGGCCATCCCCGCGGCGCTGGTGGTTGGGCTCGCCTCGGTCGCGCTGCTCGGGCTGACGCTGGTGCCGCCGCCGGGCAGCCCCTGGGCTTCCGCGCGCTCCTCTCCGGGCGCGTTGCTGGAGGATGCGGACGGCCCGGAGGTGGACGTGGAGGCCGAGCTGGGCGGGGCGTGCGAGCTGCTCTCCCAGGGCCAGGCCGAGCAGGCCCGGGCGGCCCTCGCGCAGAGCAGGCTCCTGGGCGGCGCGCCGCCAGAGCAGCTCGGCGACCTGTGCCTGCACCTGCGGCAGCTGCGCGAGCGCTGCGCGCGGATGCGGCGCGGCGAATGGGAGGGGCTGCTGCCCGCCGACCTGGAGGCCGCAAGGCGCGAGCAGGCGAAGCAGGCCTGGCTGCGCACCTGCCCGCCCGCGCGCTGACGTTCCTTGCCCGACAGCGCCGGCGGTGGAAGAATGCGCGCCCTTTGAAACCGCCGGGAGGCTTGCCTTGAAGCTCAGCGTCGTCATCCCCGTGTACAACGAGCGCGCCACTCTCAAGGAGCTGTTGCGCCGAGTCGTCGCGGTGGACGTCCCCAAGGAGCTGGTGCTCGTCGACGACTGCTCCAAGGACGGCAGCCGCGAGATCCTCCAGGAGCTCTCCGAGAAGGGCGTGGCCGGGCTCGAGGGCGCCAGCCCCAAGAACGTCAACGAGGTGCGGGTGCTCTTCCAGCCCGTCAACAAGGGCAAGGGCGCGGCGCTGCGCCGGGGCTTCGCCGAGGCGACCGGCGACGTCATCGTCGTGCAGGACGCCGACCTCGAGTACGACCCCGAGGACTACCACACGCTGATCAAGCCCATCGTCGACGGTGACGCCGACGTGGTGTTCGGCAGCCGCTTCATCGGGACCCCGCGCCGGGTGCTCTACTTCTGGCACTCGCTGGGCAACCAGGCCCTGACGCTGGCCTCCAACATCTTCACCAACCTGAACCTGACGGACATGGAGACCTGCTACAAGGTCTTCCGCACCGAGTGCATCCGCGCTATCGAGCTCGAGGAGGACCGCTTCGGCTTCGAGCCCGAGGTGACCGCCAAGCTGGCCAAGAAGGGCTTCCGCATCTACGAGGTCCCCATCAGCTACCACGGCCGCACCTACGCCGAGGGCAAGAAGATCGGCCCGAAGGACGGCTTCCGCGCGATCTACGCCATCCTCAAGTACGGCCTGCGCCGCTAGTCCCTGGCCGGCGCGGAATCACCGCCGTCACTGCGTGTTGACGCATCGGGGAGGAGAGGGAGGGTCCAGCCGCCTGGTCGAGGGACTGGATCTATCCGTAAATACTTGCGATTCCACCTCTTGATGCTATAAACGCGCCGCCATGTTCAATTGGCTTCACTCGATCTTCTCTCGCGATCTCGCGATCGACCTCGGCACCGCCAACACCCTCATCTACATCCGGGGCGTGGGCATCGTCGCCAACGAGCCTTCCGTCGTGGCCGTCCAGCAAGACGCCAAGGGCGGCAAACGCGTGCTCGCGGTGGGCAAGGAAGCCAAGGAAATGCTCGGGCGCACGCCCGGCAACATCATGGCCATCCGCCCGATGAAGGACGGAGTCATCGCCGACTTCGAGATCACCGCGGCGATGCTGCGCTACTTCATCCAGACGGCGCACAACCGCAAGGCGCTGGTCAAGCCGCGCATCATCATCGGCATCCCCTCGAACATCACCGAGGTCGAGAAGCGCGCCGTGCGCGAGGCCGCCGAGAACGCCGGCAGCCGCGAGGTCTACCTCATCGAGCAGCCCATGGCCGCGGCCATCGGCGCCGGCCTGCCCATCACCGAGCCCTCCGGCAACATGATCGTCGACATCGGCGGCGGCACCACCGACGTGGCGGTCATCTCGCTCTCCGGCATCGTCTACTCGAAGTCGGTCCGCATCGGCGGCGACAAGATGGACGAGGCGATCATTCAGCACGTCAAGCGCAAGTACAACCTCCTCATCGGCGAGCGGACGGCCGAGCTCATCAAGATGGGCATCGGCACCGCGTACCCGACCGAGGAAGTGATGACGATGGAGATCAAGGGCCGCGACCTGGTCGCCGGCGTGCCCCGGACCCTCACCGTCAGCTCCGACGAGATCCGCGACGCCCTCGCCGAGCCGGTCAACGGCATCGTCGAGGCCGTCAAGATCACGCTCGAGCGCACCCCGCCCGAGCTGGCCGGCGACATCGCCGACCGCGGCATCGTGCTCGCCGGCGGCGGCGCCCTGCTCAAGAACCTCGACACCCTGCTGCGCGAGGAGACCGGCCTGCCGGTCTTCCTGGCCGAGGACCCGCTCTCCGCGGTCGTCATCGGCGCCGGCAAGGCGCTCGAGGAGATCGACATCCTCAAGCAGGTCTGCCAGCAGACCTGATCCGCGCGATCTCCTGGCGGCGCAAGCGCGCGGTCGGCGTTCACCGCCCGACTGTGCAGCGCCCGCCTCTGTCCTGACCGATGCACGACACTCGCGCCGCTCGCGGCCGAGGTTCCCCCCACGCCATGCCGGCGCTACAACCGCCGGCACTTATCGCGGGGGTGGGGGAGGCCGGCCAGGCGCTCGATCGCTTGGCCGGTTTTTCTTTCGCGCGTCGGCGGTCAGCGTCGTGGACCGGGTGGACGTTCGTGGACCGGGTGGACGTCGACTGCCACCTCGTCAGCGCCTGCCGAGACGCTAGGATGTCGGCCCGTGAACGAGCCCGACCCAGCAGCGCCTGCCGCGCCCGACGCCACCCTGGCTCCGGCCACCGACGCGCAGGCCGCCCGGCAGAGCCAGGCCCTGCTGCTCGCCGTGATGCTGGTCTCCGCCTGCGCGCTCGTCTACGAGCTGATCGCCGCGGCCATCGCCAGCTACGTCATCGGCGACGTCGTCTCGCAGTTCAGCGTGGTCATCGGCCTGTACTTGTCGGCCATGGGCCTGGGCGCCTGGCTGTCGCGCTTCGTGGAGAAGAGCCCGGCGCGGCGCTTCGTGGACTTCGAGCTGGCCCTGGCGCTGGTCGGCGGCGCGCTGGCGCCGGCGCTCTTCTTCGCCTTCGCGCGCCTGCAGGACGCGCGGCCGGTGCTGTGGCTGCTCGTCGGCGTGATCGGCACGCTGGTGGGGCTCGAGCTGCCGCTCCTCCTGCGCATCCTCGAGGGCCGCGTCGAGTTCAAGAGCCTGGTCGCCCGGGTCCTCTCCGCCGACTACCTCGGGTCGCTCGTGGCCTCGCTCGTCTTCCCGCTGCTCCTCATGCCGTTCCTGGGGCTGGTGCGCACCTCGCTCGCGGCGGGCGCGGTCAACGCCATCGTCGCCCTGTGGACCACCTGGCTGCTCGCGCCGACCATGGGCTCGGTGCGCGGTCCGCGGGCTCGCGCGCTGGCGGTGCTCGCGCTGATCGCGCTGGGCCTGGCCTTCGGCGATCGCCTGGTCCCCGCCGACGACGGCCCGGCCATCGAAAGCGCCTCTTCCAGCGCCGCCCCCGTGCGCTAGACTGCCGGCCTCGTTCGGAGGTGAACGCTTTGGACGTGCAGACGGGCATGGAGTGGGTGGTCGACGCGACGGGCTGCGAGGCGCAGAAGCTCGCCAGCGTGGAGACCCTCCAGGCGCTCTTCGACGCCGCGGTGACGGAGCTGGGTCTGAAGCCCCTGCGCCCCGCGCTGTGGGAGAAGTTCCCGCCGCCCGGCTCCGGAGTCACCGGCGTGCTGCTGCTGCGCGAGTCCCACCTGGCCTGCCACAGCTTCCCCGAGCACGGCGTGCTCGCCGTGAACCTGTACTGCTGCCGGCCGCGCGAGCGCTGGAACTGGGAGCGGAAGCTCGCGGAAATCGTGGGCGCGAAGCAGGTGAGCGTGCGCACGCTCGAGCGCGGGATCGCGGCGCCGCAGCCGAAGCGCTGAGACCCCGGCGCGGCCCGTCGGGACGCCGCCGGAAAGCCCCGTGAATTCAAGGCCTTGAGGCGCGAGATCGGGCGCTCTTTTTTGCCCCGCTCGCGGGCGAATTGGGCAATAATCCCGCGCTTCTCGGCGTTGCCTCCCAAGCCCCTCCGGCAGCGCGAAAACGAGCCCTCTGCACAGCCGCATCAAGGCCTCATATGCCCGACATCGAAGACCCCAAGACCCCGCCGCAGACCCCTCCTCCGCCGGCTACCCCGCCCGCCAACGGCAACGCCCTGGCCCCTCCGCCGGCCGCCGGGGCGGCAGGCGGCGGCGACCCGCCGGGCCTGTCGATCGTGCCGGTCGCCATCGAAGACGAGATGCGCAAGTCGTATCTCGACTACTCGATGTCGGTCATCATCGGCCGCGCGCTGCCCGACGTGCGCGACGGCCTCAAGCCGGTGCACCGCCGCGTGCTGTTCGCGATGCACGACCTGGGCAACTACCACAACAAGGCCTACAAGAAGTCGGCGCGCATCGTCGGCGACGTCATCGGCAAGTACCACCCGCACGGCGACGTCGCGGTCTACGACACCCTGGTGCGCATGGCGCAGGACTTCTCCATGCGCTACATGCTCGTCGACGGGCAGGGCAACTTCGGCTCCATCGACGGCGATCCCCCGGCGGCCATGCGCTACACCGAGTCGCGGCTGACGCGGCTGGCCGAGGAGATGCTGGCCGACATCGACAAGGAGACCGTCGACTTCGGGCCCAACTACGACGACTCGCTGGTCGAGCCGCTGGTGATGCCCAACCGCTTCCCCAACCTGCTCGTCAACGGCAGCTCGGGCATCGCGGTCGGCATGGCGACCAACATCCCGCCCCACAACATGGGCGAGACCATCGACGCCACCATCCACCTCATCGAGAACCCCAAGGCCACCATCCCCGAGCTGATGCACTTCATGCCCGGGCCCGACTTCCCCACCGCCGGCTTCATCCAGGGCCGGCAGGGCATCTACGACGCCTACACCACCGGCCGCGGGCATCTCAAGATGCGCGCCAAGGCGGAGATCGAGGTCGACCCGAAGAACGAGAAGGAGACCATCGTCGTCACCGAGCTGCCCTACCAGGTGAACAAGGCGCGGCTCATCGAGTCCATCGCCGAGCTGCACCGGGACAAGGTGGTCGAGGGCATCACCGCCCTGCGCGACGAGTCGGACCGCACCGGCATGCGCATCGTGGTCGAGGTCTCGCGCAACGTGATGGGCCAGGTGGTGCTCAACAACCTGTTCGCCCACACCGACCTGCAGACCACCTTCGGCGTGATCATGCTGGGGATCGACGCCGGCCAGCCGCGCATCCTGACCCTGAGGGAGCTGCTGGAGCGCTTCATCAGCCACCGCAAGGACGTGGTCACCCGGCGCACCCGCTTCGAGCTGCGCAAGGCCGAGGCCCGCCTGCACATCGTCGAAGGCTTGATGGTGGCGCAGGACTTCATCGACCACGTCATCAGCCTCATCCGCAAGTCCAAGGACCCCGAGGAGGCCAACTGGGGCCTGCAGCACGTCCTGTCGCCCGAGCTGTGGGAGCACAAGGCGTTCAAGGACCTGGCGCGGATCGACGTCAAGGCCGCCCAGGCCCAGATGGACAAGCTCGTCGCCCGCCTCAAGGGCGAGGAGAGTCTCTACAAGGGGCTGACGCGGACCTACGCGGGAACCGGGTTCTCGCCGGAGCAGGCCAAGGCCATCCTCGAGATGCGCCTGCAGAAGCTGACCGGGCTCGAGCGCGAGGAGCTGATCAAGGAGCTACTGCAGCTCTCCCGCGACATCGCTCGCTACAACGAGATCCTCTCCAACGAGAAGGTGCTCTTCGACGTCATCAAGGCCGAGCTGCGCGAGGTCCGCGACCGCTACGCCGACGCGCGGCGCACGCAGATCGTCGAGGACACGAGCGACATGTCGGTGGAGGACCTCATCACGCGGGAGGATGTGGTCGTCACGCTCAGCCACACCGGCTACGTGAAGCGCAACCCGGTCACCGACTACCGGGCGCAGAAGCGCGGCGGGCGCGGCAAGACCGGCGCGGTGACCAAAGAGGACGATTTCGTGGAGCAGGTCTTCGTGGCCTCGACCCACGACTACCTGCTCGTCTTCTCCACGCGCGGGCGGCTCTACTGGCTCAAGGTGCACGAGCTGCCCAACGCCGGGCGCAACGCGCGCGGCAAGGCGATCATCAACCTGGTGCAGTTCGGGACCGACGAGAAGCTGGCGGCGATGCTCACCGTCTCGAACTTCGAGTCCGGGCGCTTCGTGGCCTTCGTCACCAAGAAGGGCATCGTCAAGCGCACCGACATCGAGCAGTTCAGCAACCCGCGGCCCTCGGGCATCATCGCGCTGGGCATCGAGGACGGCGACGCTCTGGTCGCGGCGCTCCTGACCGACAACTCCAAGGACCTGCTGCTCTCCACCAAGCAGGGCATGTCCATCCGCTTCCGCGAGGACGAGGTCCGGGTGATGGGCCGCGGCGCCTACGGCGTCAAGGGCATCACCCTGGAGGACGACGACGAGGTCGTGGCGGCCGAGGTCATCGAGCCCAGCAAGACGCTCCTGACGGTGACCGAGAACGGCTACGGCAAGCGCACCGAGGAGTCGGAGTACCGGGTGCAGGGCCGCGGCGGCAAGGGCATCATCGACATCAAGACCACGGACCGGAACGGCTCGGTGATCGGCGTCCTGCAGGTGACGGAGAAGGACGAGATCATGCTCATCACCAACAAGGGCATGCTCATCCGCACCCGGGTGAAGGAAGTCTCGGTCATCGGCCGCAACACCCAGGGCGTGCGGCTGATCACGCTCGAGAGCGCGGACGAGAAGGTGTCCGGCATCGCGCGCCTGCCCGAGGCGTCCGAGGAGGACGAAGCGGTGGCCGCCGCTGCTGCCGCCGCCGCCGCCGCGCCCGGCGTGGCCGCCAAGCCCGAGGAGGGCGGCGGCAACGGCGCGACGAACGCGGAAGCGCCGGCGCCGGAGAAGCCCGCCGACTCGGAGGCCAAGCCGGACAAGGCCCCGGACGGTGGCAAGGAGCCGAAGGCCTAGCGCCCCACAGGTTCAGCAGCCGAAGAGTCGAGCCCGTCCAGGCATTTTCTGGACGGGCTCAACCATTTGAAACGCGTCCGGATCCAGCCAGGCGGGCCCGAAAAGGCTCGTCCCTGGTGGAGGCGTGGGGAACGGCGACCGCGTGAGCATCATCTGACTGGGCAGGAATGGGAGGCCCCATGAAAGCCCAATACGGCGCAGCGCTGGCAGTGGTGCTCGGAGGGCTGCTCACCATGGCTCCGGTCTCGGCGTCCGAACCAGAGGGGAAGGGCGGGCGGCTTACGCTGGTCGTGGAGATCACTGGCTTCCGCAACGATCGCGGCAACGCGAAGGTGGCTCTCTGGCACAGCCGCGAGGGGTTCCCGGCCGACGAGAGCAAGGCGGTGCGCCGCTACCTGGTGCCCATCGTGGCCGGGCGCGCGATCCTGACCGTCGAGAACCTCGAGCCCGGGACGTGGGCCATCGCCGCGTTCCACGACGACAACGACAGCGGAAAGATCGAGCTGGGGTTCCTGGGGATTCCGAAGAAAGGCCTGGGAGTGTCGCGCGACGCGAAGGGCTTCTTCGGGCCGCCGAGCTTCGAGGCCGCCAAGGTCGTGCTCGGACCGGGCGAGCGGCGGGTGAGCTTCAGGGTCGTCTACTACTGACCGGACGAGGGCTGCCTTACTTCTTGGTGAGCATCGGACCCGTCTTGTCCTGGATCGGCGTCCCTCCGATCACCTCGGTCTCGGCTTCCGGGGAGGCGCCCGCATCCAGCTTGCGCGTCTTGTCGCCCCCGAGCGCCCTGGAGACCAGCTCGGCCAGCAGCCGCTTTCCCTCGGGCAGCGGCGCCGCCGGGCCCTTGAGCTCCTCGAACTGCTCGTAGACGGCGCGCGCGGTCGGAGTCCGCTCGTCGCAGCGCCGTCGCAGCAGCCCGGCGAACAGGAGATCCACCTCCGCGGGCACGTCGGGCCGGACGGTCGACGGCGCGGGGACGTCGGTGGTGACCAGGAACTGCAGCACCTGCTCGTCCTTCGCTCCCGCCACGGCCTGGCGCCCGGTGAGCGCCTCCCAGAGCGTCAGCCCCAGGGCGAAGAGGTCGGTCCGCGCGTCGATCTCGCCGTTCACCGCCTGCTCCGGCGACATGTAGCTGGCCTTGCCGCGCACCATCCCGGTCTGCGTGACGCGGACGCGGTCGGCGGCGCGGGCGATGCCGAAGTCGGAGAGCTTCACCTCGCCGATGCGCGAGACCAGCACGTTGGGCGGGTTCAGGTCGCGGTGGACGAGCTTGAGCGGCTCGCCGGTCGGCGTGGTGCGGTGGTGGGCGTAGTCGAGGCCCGCCGCCAGCTGCAGCCCGAGGTAGGTCACCACCGGCAGCGGCAGCGCGCCCTGCAGGCGCAGCAGCGTGTCCAGCGGCACGCCGTCCACGAACTCCATGGCCAGGTAGTACGAGCCCTGGTGGCTGCCCACGTCGAGCACCTGCACGATGTTCGGGTGGTTGAGCAGCGCGCCCAGCCGCGCCTCCTCACGGAAGAGCTTCACGAACTCCGGGTTCTGGGCGTAGGCCGGCAGCACGCGCTTGACCGCCACCGTGCGCTCGAACCCGCCCTCCGGGCAGTAGCGCGCGCGGAAGACCTCGGCCATGCCTCCCGCGCCCAGCCGGTCGAGGAGCAGGTACTTGCCCATCAGGTCGCGCTCGCGCAGGTTGCGCACCGCGTCCTCGCTCTTCTGGAGCAGCATCCCCGCCACCGCGGCGGTCGCGGCGCCGGCGTAGAAGAGGAAGAAGGCGCGCAGCACCGCGAAGAGCGGCGTCATCGAGCGCGGGTAGTCCGCCGGCAGGCTCGGGTGGATGGCCAGGAAGTAGATGAGCAGGAACTCGACCGCGGCCAGCGAGCCGGCGGCATAGGCCAGCACCCGGTTGGCGCGCAGCGAGGAGGCCATCACCAGCACCGACCAGACCGCCAGCGCCGGCGCGCTCATGGCGTAGATCGGGCCCTCGCGGAAGGTGTCGACGAGGAAGAGCGAGGCCGGCGCCGAGACCTCGATCGCCACGTTGATCCAGGACATCGCCGGGTGGAACACGCCGCGGCGGATGACCACGATGAGCATCGCGTAGTAGCCGACGCCCAGCAGCGCCAGCGCGGTCAGCGGCAGGGCGGTGCGGTAGCCCAGCACCGGGACCGTGGCGGTCGAGGCCGCGGCGACGAAGCCGAAGAGCGCCGCCATGAAGACGGCGATGTGGCGCTCGCGCTGGGGGGCCTCGCGCTTGATCTCCTCGCGGACCGCGTTGGCGAAGCTGCGCGGGATGGCTGGGGAGGTGGCTTCCATGGTCGGGGCAGCGAGGAGTGTCTGCCACGACCGTACGGAGCCGCAAGCGTCAGCGCGCGGAGGACCTGCGCGCCGAGCGGCGCGGAGTCCGCGACGAGCCGTGGGAAGCCGGAGTCCGACCTACCTGGACACAGTCATCCAGCGACCCGGCGCGAAGTCGCGCCGGGCGATCTTGCCGACGAGATGGGGAACGAGTCGGGAGTACGCCCGGTCACTGCCCGCTGACGCGCTTGAGTTCGTCGAACCCGGGGAGGCTGGAGAGGTCGGGGACGACGACGATCTCGATGCGCCGGTTGGCGGCCTTGCCCTCGGGCGAGTCGTTGGCCTTGGCCGGCTTGTTCTCGCCGAAGCTGGCGGCGCTGATGCGGTCGGCGGGCAGGCCCGCGTCGACCATGGTCCTGACCACCGTGATGGCGCGCGCGGCGGCGAGGTCCCAGTTGGTCATCGGCGGCTTGGTGGGCACGTTGTCGGTGTGGCCCTCGACCTGGAACTTGCGGTCGGGGATCCCGGCGAGGAGGCGGGCGACCTCGGCGATGGCCGCCTCGCCGTCCTTGGACAGCTTCGACTGGCCGGAGGCGAAGAGTACGTCGGAGGCCAGCGCCACCACCATGCGGCCGTCGACGATCTTGACCTGCAGCTTGCCGGCGTCGATGAGGCTCTTGAAACGGTTGAGCATGCCCTTGAACTCGGCCAGGCGGGCATCGGCCTCGGCCTTGCGCTTGGACAGCTCGGCGAGCGCCGCCTTCATGTCCTCGACGGAGCTCTGCAGCTTGCTCTTGTCCTTGAGCATGGTGGACAGGTCGGCCTCGAGGCCGGCCTTGGCCTTGGCCACCGAGTCGCGGTCGGCGGTGGTCTTGGCCAGCTCCGCCTCCTTCTTGTCGATCTCGGCCTGGGCGGCCTTGATCTTCTCGCCCAGCTCCTTCGACTTCTGCTCCAGCGCCTCGAGCTGCGCCTGCAGCTCGGCGTTCTCGGACTTCTTCTTGTCGAGGTCGCCCTTGATGGAGTCGCGGTCCTTCTGGAGCGCGTCGTAGGTGCTCTGCATGACGCAGCCGCTGGCGAGCAGCGCGGTGGAAACGAGGACGCAGAGGCGGTTCATTTCGCGATAGCTCCTTGGTCGGGTGAACGTTGCGGTCCCGAGGGCTGCAAGCCGGGGGCCTGCTGCGGAAAAGCCGCGCTAGTATGCCTCCCCCGCTGCGCTCGGGCACGCTTGATCGTCAGCACTCCAAGCCAGGAGGAGAGCATGAAGAGCCACACCGTCTACAAGACCATCAACACCCGGCGCCGCCGCGAGCTGGTGCGCCTGACCGACGACGTCGCCCAGGCGGTCCAGGAGAGCGGGATCAAGGAGGGGATGATCCTGGTCTCGGCCATGCACATCACCGCCGGGGTCTTCATCAACGACGACGAGAGCGGGCTGCACGCCGACATCGAGGAGTGGGTCCAGAAGCTGGCGCCCGGCCCCGCCGCGGACGACGCCTTCCCGGGCCCGGAATACCGCCACCACCACTCCGGCGAGGACAACGGCGACGCCCATTTGAAGAACCTGCTCATCGGCCACCAGGTGATCGTCCCCATCACCGCGGGCAAGCTCGACCTGGGCCCCTGGCAGCAGATCTTCTACTTCGAGTTCGACGGCCGCCGGCCCAAGCGGCTGGTGATGAAGGCCCTCGGCGAGTAGCGATCGATCGATGGCCCCCGTGCGCGTCACGCTCGCTTCCGCTCCGTCGGCCATCCAGTGGCCGCGCTACTGCGGCTGCTGCCTGCTCGCCCTCGACGAGCCGGCCAAGCCGGGCAGGGACGGCTTGGCGGTGCCGTGGTGCGAGGACTGCCAGCGCCACGCCAGCATGCACAAGGTGGAGCGCTTCGCCCGCTGGGCGCGGTGGGCCTCGTGGGGCCTGTTCGCGTCCCTCTTGGCTCTCGCGGCCTCGCCTGTCCTGCGCGGACGGCCCAAGTGGCTCACCTACGGCGCGGCCGGCGCCTTCCTCTTCCTGGCGCTGGGGCTGATGGCCGTCCTCAAGCTCAAGCTCGAGGACCGCAAGGAGTCGTGCGCCGCGGCGGGCCCGCCGGTGCGGCTGGTCGCCAAGGCCGCGGGGGCAACCGAGGTGGAGTGCGACAACGCCGACTTCGCGCTGCTCCTCGCCGAGGGAAACCCGGGCTCGAAGACCTCGACGAGCGCGGCGGGCTGACCGCTTCCCTCGAAGGCCCCAGGTTGGCTAGGCTGAGCCTCGATTTCGAATCCGGAAGGGGGCTCGATCCATGAAGAGCGCGCTGAAGGTCCTCTGGGCGCTGATGGTCATGGCCACGCTGACGGTGCTCGCCGCGGTCCTGGGCGCCGGCTGCAGCGGCAAGAAGGAAGACCCCATCCCGCTCTACGGCCCGCCGCCCGCGGACACCGGCGTCCAGCCGGCGGCGGTCGACGCCGGCCGCCCCGACGCCAGCTGCGAGCCCGTCGCGCTCTACGGCCCGCAGCCCTGCGGCTCCGACTCCGACTGCCAGACGCGCATGGGCGCCGGCTGGTACTGCGAGACCATCGACTACGGCACCGACGGCTGCGGCAACCACCTGACCTGGCCGTCCTGCGTGCAGCGCGCGGGCGTCGACGCCGGGGCGCCGGCGGTCGACAGCGGGACCTGCGAGCCGGTGGCGCTCTACGGCCCGCCGCCCTGCAGCACCGACGACGACTGCACGACCTACGGCGCGGGCTGGTACTGCGACAAGACCAGCGCCGTGAACACCGGCTGCCAGGTCACCGCCTGGCCGATGTGCAAGCAGGCCGCCGCGGTCGACGCCGGCACCCCGGCGGTGGACAGCGGGACCTGCGACCCGGTCGCGCTCTACGGCCCGCGGCCGTGCGGCAGCGACGCCGACTGTGGCGACGCCGGCGTCTGCGACAAGGAAAACACCTTCCCCGACGGCTGCGGCGGCCAGGCCCGCTGGCCCGTCTGCAAGTAGGCGGACTCCTCCGTGCTCCGACGCGCCCGAGAGGCCATCGACAGGGCGCTCACCTGGCGCCGCCACGACGCGAAGTGGAACCGCCTGGTCCGCGAGCACCCGCTGCGCTACCTGTTCCTCGAGGTCACGCGGCGCTGCAACCTGGCGTGCGTGTACTGCGGCAGCGACTGCCACGAGAAGGGCAGCCGCGGCGAGATTCCGGCTTCCGAGTGGAAGCGGATCCTCGGGGAGATCGCCGCGGACTACGACGCCCGCAAGGTCATGGTGGCGGTCACCGGCGGCGAGGCGCTCATCCGGGACGACATCTTCGAGATCATGGGCGAGCTACACCGCCTGGGCTTCCCCTATGGCATGGTCACCAACGGCGGGCTGCTGGACGCGAAGGCGGCCAAGAGCCTCGTCGAGGTCGGCATCGGGTCGATCTCGCTGAGCATGGACGCCCCGCCGGAAATCAACGACAGGCTGCGCGGCAAGGGCTGCTCGGCTGCGGTCGAGACGGCCATCGGTCACCTGCGCGAGGCGGGCTTCAAGGGCAAGCTCGAGATCATCTCCACGCTCACCACGCCCGCAGTGGCGCACCTGGACGAGCTGCGCAAGGAGCTGGCGCGGCTGAAGGTCCCGATGTGGCGCGTGGCGCCGGTGATGCCCATCGGCCGCGCGGCCAAGCGGACGGACCTGGTCCCGGGGCCGCAGGAGATCCGCGCCATCCTCGAGTACGTGCTGCAGGCGCGCCGCGACGGGAAGCTGCCCGCGCCCGAGTTCGGCGAGGAAGGCTTCCTGGGCAACCGCTTCGAGGGCAACGTCCGGCCGTTCCTGGCGCAGTGCCGCGCCGGGGTCACCACCGGCGGCATCCTCAGCGACGGCCGCATCGGGGCGTGCCCGGAGTTGGGCGACGCCTTTGTCCAGGGCGACGCGAAGAAGGAGCGGTTCAAGGAGGTCTGGGAGAACCGCTACCTCTCGCTGCGCGACCGGTCGTGGACGCACAAGGGCGAGTGCAAGAGGTGCGGGAAACACCGGCAGTGCAAGGGCGGCAGCATGCACCTCTACCCCGCGCCCGGCGGCGCGTTCTCGCGCTGTCTGTACTTGATGGCGCTCGAGAGTGAAGAGAAGCAGGTCAAGGCGGGGCGGTAAGAAGGCACCTGGGGGAACAGTGAAGACCTATCCTGCCATTCGGCTGACGCCGATTCTTCTTGGTTTGGTCGCGCTCGCGGCCGCGTGCGGCCCCGGCTACTACCCCAAGGACCCGCCCTGCGAAAAGGCTGTCAAGCGACAGCAATTTCTGACCCCATTACGACAGTAAAACTGACCCCCTCCCGGCCCCTGTGATCAGCGACCGCCAGTCGGTCGCTGGATGTGACGCGTCGGGCGGTCGGGGGTGGGGCCTGCGGGGAGGGGCCGGGG
>DASXVQ010000028.1:0-35132 GCA_036504155.1 Myxococcales bacterium | reverse complement strand
AGCACCAGCGCGACGGCCCCGGCCTTGAACTCGTCGCTGAACGACCGCCTGGTCCGCTGCTTGCTCTTCGGCTTCTCTTCCGTCTCCATGGAGCACCCTTACTTGCTTCGTTTGGTGTCCACCAGACCGGATCAAGCCCAGAAGGGAGGGGGTTCGCTCGTCGGCTTCGACGATCCGGTAGGAGCTCCTGGCACCGACAGGCACTTGGACGTCTGCGCTGACGTGAGCTTTGCAGAGGTGGAGTCGAGCACGGCCGTACCCCCTCCCGCAGTTTGGGAGGGGGCAGGGGGAGGGCTACATGTTCCTCCGGTACTGCCCGCCGACCTCGTAGAGCGCGCCGGTGATCTGCCCTAGCGAGCAGTGGCGCACCGCGTCCATCAGCACCGCGAACACGTTGCCGCCCTCGATGACCGTGGAGCGGATCTTCGCCAGCCAGCGCGGCGCCTCCTCGCGGTGCGCGGCGTGGAACTCCTGCAGGCGCTTGAGCTGCGAGGCCTTCTCCTCGTCGGTGGACCGCGCCAGCTCGAGCTTGCCGCCGGCCTTCTCGCCGCCCGGGCTGCGGAAGGTGTTCACGCCGATGAGCGGCAGGCTGCCGTCGTGCTTGCGCTGCTCGTAGACCAGCGACTCCTCCTGGATCTTGCCGCGCTGGTAGCCGGTCTCCATCGCCCCGAGCACGCCGCCGCGCGAGGACAGGGCCTCGAACTCGGAGAGCACCGCCTCCTCCACCAGGTCGGTCAGCTCCTCGAGGATGAACGCGCCCTGGTTCGGGTTCTCGTTCTTGGCCAGGCCCCACTCGCGGTTGATGATCAGCTGGATGGCCATCGCGCGCCGCACGCTCTCCTCGGTGGGGGTGGTGATGGCCTCGTCGTAGGCGTTGGTGTGCAGCGAGTTGCAGTTGTCGTAGACGGCGATGAGCGCCTGCAGCGTGGTGCGGATGTCGTTGAAGGCGATCTCCTGGGCGTGCAGCGACCGGCCGCTGGTCTGCACGTGGTACTTGAGCTTCTGGCTGCGCTCGTTGCCGCCGTAGCGCTCGCGCATCGCCACCGCCCAGATGCGCCGCGCCACGCGCCCGATGACCGAGTACTCGGGGTCCATCCCGTTGGAGAAGAAGAAGGAGAGGTTGGGGGCGAAGTCGTCGATCTTCATCCCGCGCGCGAGGTAGCTCTCGACGTAGGTGAAGCCGTTGGCGAGCGTGAAGGCGAGCTGGGTGAGGGGGTTCGCCCCGGCCTCGGCGATGTGGTACCCGCTGATGGAGACCGAGTAGAAGTTCCGCACCGCGCGGTCGACGAAGTACTGCTGGATGTCGCCCATCATCTTCAGCGCGAACTCCGTCGAGAAGATGCAGGTGTTCTGGCCCTGGTCCTCCTTGAGGATGTCGGCCTGCACCGTGCCGCGGACCGTCGACAGCGTCTGCGCGCGGATCTTCGCCTGCTCCTCGGCGGTGGGCGCGCGGCCGTTCGCCTTGGCGAAGGCCTCCACCTGCTGGTCGATGGCCGCGTTGAAGTAGAAGGCCAGCATGATCGGCGCGGGGCCGTTGATGGTCATCGAGACCGAGGTCGTCGGCGCGCACAGGTCGAAGCCCGAGTAGAGGACCTCGAGGTCCTCCAGCGTGGCGATGGAGACCCCCGAGTTGCCGACCTTGCCGTGGATGTCCGGCCGCAGGTCCGGGTCGCAGCCGTACAGCGTCACCGAGTCGAAGGCCGTGGAGAGCCGGTGCGCGGGCATGCCCTCGCTGACCTTCTTGAAGCGCCGGTTGGTGCGGAAGGCGTCGCCCTCGCCGGCGAACATGCGCGTCGGGTCCTCGCCGTCGCGCTTGAAGGCGAAGACGCCGGCGGTGAACGGGAAGGAGCCGGGCAGGTTCTCGCGGTAGAGGAAGCGCAGGATCTCGCCGTCGTCCTCATAGCGGGGCAGCGCGACCTTGGGGATCTTGGTCCCGGACAGCGAGGTGGTCTTGAGCGCGGAGCGGACCTCCTTCTCGCGGACCTTCACCACCAGCTCGTCGGCCCGGTAGCGCTCCTTCAGCTCGGCCCAGCAGCCGAGCAGGGCCTTGGACTCGGCGGTGAGCTCGCTCTCCTTGGCCGCGCCGAGCGAGTCGAGCGCGGAGGCATCCAGGCCCTTGGCCGCGAGCAGCCCCTTGGAGATGCGCAGCGCCTGCCGCTCGCGGGCGAGCCGCGCCTGGGCGTCGGCGCGCCCCAAGTACCCGCGGACGGTCTCGGAGATGTCCGCGAGGTAGCGGCTGCGGTCCGGCGGGACGATGGCGCGGCCGCGCGAGCTGGCCTTCACCGAGACCC
Source organism: Myxococcales bacterium (assembly GCA_036504155.1). GTDB lineage: Bacteria > Myxococcota > Myxococcia > Myxococcales > UBA5297 > JACRCT01. Next base: position 32,841 of record DASXVQ010000028.1, on the reverse strand, counting down.
TGGGCAGCGCGCCCTGGGCGAGCTCGAGCCCCTTCTCCCTCAGGGCGCCGCACAGCGCCTGGTAGAGGGCCGTCACGCCGTCGTCGTTGAAGCGCGAGGCCATGGTCCCGAAGACCGGCAGCTGCTCCAGCGGCGTCGAGAAGGCCTCGCGGTTGCGCTGCACCTGCTTGCGCACGTCGCGCAGCGCGTCCTCGGCGCCCTTGCGGTCGAACTTGTTGATGGCGACGAGGTCGGCGAAGTCGAGCATGTCGATCTTCTCGAGCTGGGAGGCGGCCCCGAACTCCGGGGTCATCACGTAGAGCGAGACGTCGACCAGGGGCACCACCGCCGCGTCGCCCTGGCCGATGCCCGAGGTCTCCACCAGCACCAGGTCGAAGCCCGACAGCCGGCAGGCGGCGATGGCCTCGGGCAGCGTCGCCGCCAGCTCGGTGCCGGTGTCGCGGGTCGCGAGCGAGCGCATGAAGATGTTCGGGTGCTCGATGGCGTTCATGCGGATGCGGTCGCCCAGGAGCGCCCCGCCGGTGCGCTTGCGCGAGGGATCGACCGAGAGCACCGCGATGCGCAGCGCGTCCCGCTGGTCGAGCCGGAAGCGGCGGACCAGCTCGTCGGCCAGCGAGCTCTTGCCTGCGCCGCCGGTGCCGGTGACGCCCAGCGCCGGGACGCCCGTCGCCTTGGCTGCGGAAAGCAGCTCCCCGCGAAGCTCGGGGGAGTAGGCGCCGTTCTCGAGGGCAGTGATGGCCCGGGCGAGCAGCCGGCGGTCGCCCGAGCGCAGGGACTCCAGCAGCTTGCCGGGCTGCGGCGCGCCCTCGCAGGGGTCGAAGTCGCTCCTCTCGAGGACGTCGTTGATCATCCCCTGCAGGCCCAGCGACGCGCCGTCCTCGGGCGAGTAGATGCGGGTCACTCCCGCGGAGTGCAGCGCGGCGATCTCCTCGGGGACGATGACCCCGCCGCCGCCGCCGAAGACGCGGATGCGGCTGCCGCCCCCGGCGCGCAAGAGGTCGAGCATGTAGCGGAAGAACTCCAGGTGCCCGCCCTGGTAGCTGGTCACGGCGATGGCCTGGACGTCCTCCTGCAGCGCCGCGTTGACGATCTCTCCGACCGAACGGTTGTGCCCCAGGTGGACGACCTCCGCGCCGGAGGCCTGCAGGATGCGCCGCATGATGTTGATGGACGCGTCGTGGCCGTCGAAGAGCGAGGTGGCGGTGACGAGGCGCACGCGGTGGCGGGTGCGGTACGGCGCGAGCTTCCGGCCGAGGCCGTGGTCGGACATGGAGCAGACCCCCGAAGCGAGAGATGGAGCGAAGGGTCTGTTCTAACCACCCGCCGTCACTGGCACCTTCCAGATAGCGGCCCGCGACGGCCGCTTGCCCGCAACCAGACGGCGTGCCGCTGCATCCTTCCTCCCGATGGGGGATGCGTCTCCCCACTCGGGCGGTTACCTAGACTCATCAACAACCCAATTGCGGGGAGGAAGCCATGGCGAAGAACGTTGCGGACCTGCTGAACGCGAAGAAGAAGCAGCTCACCACCATCACCCCGGACAAGTCCGTGCAGGACGCCGTGAACACCATGGTCGAGCTCCGCATCGGCTCGCTGGTGGTCATCGGCAAGGACCACGACCTGGCCGGCATCATGACCGAGCGTGACGTGCTGCGTCAGTGTGCCAAGAACGCCAACCGGCTCAGCGAGGTGAAGGTCGGCGAGGTGATGACCAAGGAGGTCATCGTCGGCAAGCTCGACGACAGCGTGAAGTTCGTCGAGGAGACCATGACCGCGCGCCACATCCGCCACCTGCCCATCGTCGAGGGCAACAAGGTGACCGGGATGATCTCCATCGGCGACGTGGTCCGCTCGATGATGGACGAGTCCTCGGCCGAGGCGGACGACCTGCGCGACCGGCTGGCCGGCCACTACGTGGTCGCCTAGCCGTCGCCGGTCACCCGGGCCTGCGGCTCTGAAGAAATGTAGGGGGCTGGCCTCCGGCTGGCCCCCTACTTGTTTGCCGGCTCGGCGACGAGCCCGGCCTGCTTCTCCAGCAGCGCCGCGTCCGCGTTGAACCCCTGCTCGCGCGCGAGCCGGGCGAGCGACTTGAAGCGCTGCGCGGGCTCGACCCCGCTGAACCAGGTCAGCTTCTGCAGGCACTGCGGGCAGACGTCCAGCGGGGCCTGGTCCGACTCCGCCAGGCTGTTGCTGCCGTTCATCTGGCACTCCCACGCCACGCAGTGGTCGACGCCGAAGAGGTGGCCGATCTCATGGGTCGCCGTCTCGACGGTGCGCCGCAGGCAGCGGGCGAAGCCGGCCGGCGTCGAGGGGTCGCCGAAGCGGGCGATGGACCAGATGCCGATGCCCTTGCCCGGCAGCGCCTCGCCGAACACGAAGTTCCAGGAGGGGTCGGGGTAGAGGTCCACCGCCGTCAGCCCGATGAGCGCGAGGGCGTCCTTGGGCATCTGCGGCTCGAGCTTCTTCTCCATCACCCAGATCGTGTTGAGCTGCAGCTCGTCGCTGAAGCCGTTGATGCGCCGCGCCTCCTCGGGGATCTCGGCGACGGACATGGGCTCGAGGACCTTGACCGGCAGGCCGAAGAACTGGCTCGTGTACTCGGCGGTCGCCTGGAGGATCTTCTCGCGCGGGCCGACGAAGGCGCCGATGGGCTTGAAGTAGATGGTCCGGCGCTCCGGCGTGGGCCGCACCGGCTTGCGCTGCAGGTACTCCTCGAAGGACTGGCCCGTCTCCGGGTAGACCGCGAGCCACTCCCCGGGCTGCGGCGTCGCCTTGGGCGTGTGCACCGGCTTGAGCCGCTCGAAGCGCGGCTCGAGCTTCTCGGCGCGCAGCTCGGCGGCGCCCTGGGGCCCGGCGGGCCGCGGCGGCTTGCGCGAGGCGGCCACCGCCAGCGAGGCCACCGTGACCGCCACTGCCGCCGCGCCTGCCGTCCATAGAAGGATGCGTTTGCGCATCGAGGCCTCCTCCGGCGGCTAGAGTACCGCCGCACCGGGCTCGGGACGGTAGACTGTCGGCGGTCGACCGCCCGCGCTCCCCTCGTTTCGCCCGTGTTTCCATGGGGTTGCGCGGCGCTGTCACCAGACCGGGCCCTGCCGCGTTGGTCGGGCGAGGCCACTGGACGGCCCGGGAGGAATCTCGATGACGACGGCGACGGCACGGTCGATGGAGAGGTCGGAAGGCAACGAGAGCTGCGGCGGGCGCCTGGTGGCGACCGACGGCCGCGCGCTGCCGCTGAAGGAGACGCGCCTGAAGGCCGACGCCAAGGGCGGCGTCGCGCGCGTGGTGCTCGAGCAGCGCTTCGCCAACCCCTACGCCGAGCCGCTCTGCGTCACCTACCTGCTGCCGTTGCCCGCCGACGGCGCGGTGAGCGGGTTCTCCTTCACCATCGGGCAGCGCCGCATCCGCGGCGAGGTGGACAGGAAGGAGCGGGCCCGCGCGCGCTACGAGCAGGCGCTGGTCGAGGGCCGCAGCGCCGCCATCGTCGAGCAGGACCGCTCCAGCCTCTTCACCCAGGAGATCGGCAACATCCCGCCGCGCACCGAGGTCGTCGCCGAGATCGTGGTCGACCAACGCCTGGCCTGGCTGACCGAGGGCGCCTGGGAGCTTCGCTTCCCCACCGCGGTGGCCCCTCGTTATCAGGGAGAATCCGGTCGGGTCGAGGACGCCGCCAAGCTCGACGTCTCGATCGCCGAAGGCCCGGTGGGCGCGCGGATGTTCGTCGACCTCGTCCTGCGCGACGCCGCGCTCGACGCCGGCCGCCCGGAGTCGCCTTCGCACGCCATGCGGTTCGTCGCGGAGGGAGGCCGCCTGCTCGCGATGCTGGAGGCGGAGAAGGGCGCCCCGCTCGATCGCGACCTCGTCGTTCGCTGGCCCGCGGCGCAGCCCCAGGTCGGCCTGTCGCTCTCGACCGGCCGGGCGCCGCAGGGCAAGGCGAACGCCGAGGCCGCCTTCGGCCTTCTGACCGTCGTCCCGCCGCGCCCCGAGCGCCAGGTGCAGTTCGTGCCGCGCGATCTCATCGTGCTGCTCGACACCTCGGGCTCGATGGGCGGAGAGCCGCTCGCGCAGGCCAAGCGCATCGTCGCCGCGCTGGTGGACTCGCTCGATGCCCGCGACCGGCTGGAGATGATCGAGTTCTCGACCTCCGCCCACCGCTTCAAGTGGCGCGCCGCGGAGGCCTCGCCCAAGCTCAAGAAGAAGGCGCTCGCCTGGCTCGACGGCCTGGAGGCCGGCGGCGGCACCGAGATGCGCGAAGGCATCTTCGAGGCCTTGGAGCCCCTGCGCGCCGACGCCCAGCGGCAGGTGGTCCTGGTGACCGACGGGCTCATCGGCTTCGAGAGCGAGGTCGTCGCCGCCATCCTGGGCAGGCTGCCCGCGGGCTCGCGTCTGCACACCGTCGGCGTCGGCTCGGCCGTGAACCGCTCGCTCACCGGTCCCGCCGCCCGCGCCGGCCGCGGCCTGGAGATCGTCGTCGGCCTGGGCGAGGACCCGGAGCGCGCCGCGCGCCGACTGCTGGCCCGCACCGAGCGGCCGCTGGTGACCGACCTCGTCCTGGAAGGCACCGCGCTGCTCGAGCACGCCCCGCTGCGCCTGCCGGACTTGTTCGCCGGCGCCCCGGTGCTCGTCGGCGTCAAGCTGCGCGCCGAGGGCGGCACCCTCGCGGTCCGCGGCCACGGCGCGCAGGGGACCTTCTCCGAGCGCCTCGAGGTGGGCCCGGTGGACTTCGCTTCCGGCACCGGCGCCGCGGCGGCGCTCTTCGCCCGCGAGCAGGTCGAGGACCTGGAGATGCAGGTCGCCGCCGGCGAGCCCAAGGGCGAGATGGACGTGCGGATCGAGCGGATCGGCCTGGGCTTCCAGATCGCCACGCGGCGCACCTCCTGGGTCGCCATCAGCGACCTCGTCGACGTGGACCCGCGCTCGCCCAGCCGCCGCGAGGACATGCCGCACGAGCTGGCCTTCGGGCTGAGCGCGGAGGGCCTCGGCCTTCGGAGCGCGAGCGTCCCGGCCCCCGCCGCGGCTGCGGCCCCGGCGATGGCGCAGGCGGTCCTGGAGTCGGCCGCCGACCTCGAGGAGCTCGTCAGCGCTCCGCGGATGGCCAAGGCCGCCGCCGCCCCGGCGCGCATGCGCAGGTCCCTGGGCGGGCTCTTCGAGTCCAAGAAGAAGGAAGCGGCGACCGAGAGGGCCGAGGCTGGCGGCGCCCCGCCGTCGCCGACTCGCCAGGCCCCGGCCGAGCCGCCGCGCTTCGAGGCCGACGAGGGCGTGAGCGAGCCCGAGCCGATGATGGACGAGGCCGCCCCCGCCGAGGAGTTCGAGGCCGAGGCCGGCGGGTTCGCCGCCGAGGAGAAGCAGGTCGCCGACCCCGAGCGCCTGAAGGGCTCCAAGCAGGTCGAGGCCAAGCCCGAGCCGGCGAAGCCGGAGTCCAACGCCGCGGTCGCGGACCAGGCCGCGGATCGCCCGAAGGCCCCGAGCGCCCAGCGCCCCGCGGCCCCGCCCGCTGCACGCTCGGCTCCTCCGGCGCGTCGGCCCGCGGCCCCGGGCGCCCCTGCGGCCGGCGCTCCCCCGCCTCCCGCGGCCGCCGCGCCGCGTCCCCGGGGCGCCACCGGCAAGACCGCCGGGGCGCTGGCCTTGTCCGCCCGTGTCGCGCTGGTCCGCGGCCGCGAGCTGGTCCTCGAGCTGACCGTCGACGCCCGCGGCCTGGCCTGGGACCCGGAGCGCCTGGTGGTCGTCACCTTCGACGACGGCACGGTGCTCCAGGGCACGATCGAGCTGGAGCGCTCCACGGCGCCGCAGTCCCTGACCGCCGGCCAGGTGGTGCGCGTGGTCATCCGCCTCGAGGCGGAGGCGCCCGAGAGCCGGCCGCTGCGCGCGGCCCTGACCTCCCAGGGGAGCGCGATCATCGCCGAGCTCGCCTAGAGTAGGAGCCGCATGGCGGACCTGGACCACCACCTGCCGGGCATCGCCGCCGGCGACGCCGACGCCTTCGGGCGCTGGGTCGCCGGCGCCGAGCTGCAGGTGCGCGACTCGCTGCGGCCCTTCGCGGCCTCGGTGGACGCGGAGGCGGTGCTCCAGGAATCGCTCTTGCGGGTCTGGCAGACCGCGCCGGGCTTCCGACCCGACGGGCGACCCAACGCGCTGTTGCGGCTGGCGGTGCGCATCGCCCGCAACCTGGCGGTGAGCGAGGTCCGCAAGCGGCGCACCGACTCCGTGGATGCCGAGGAGCTCGAGCGCGCGCTGGCGCGGCTCGAGTGCTTCGTGTCCGCCGAGGGGCCGGACCCGCACCTGCGCCGGCTGGTCGAGGAGTGCCGCAAGAGGTTGCCGGGCAAGCCTTCCGAGGCGCTCGCGCAGCGGCTGACCAGCGGCGGGGCCGAGCCCGACGCGACGCTGGCCGAGCGCGTGAACATGCGGCTCAATACCTTCCTGCAGAACGTCACGCGCGCGCGCAAGCTGATGGCCGACTGCCTGAAGAAGAAGGGCGTGGACCTGGAGGCGGAGCGGTCATGACCCGGCGGACCGAGCGAGAGAGCCTCGTCGAGGCCGCCGCCGCCGCTTGGCGCCCGCGGGACTCCGACGGCACGGTGCGCTCGCACCCGGCCTGGCACGACCTGGACGAGGAAGGCCGCCGCGAGGCGTTCGAGGCGGCCCGGCAGATGCGCCGGCTCGAGGCCGCGGCCGATCCCCAGGGGCTCTCGGGGACCGCCAAGGCCGTGCTGGCCAGGATCCTCGGGAAGAAGTGAAGCAGGCGCCAGGCTCCGAGAAGTTTTGCACGTGCAAAACTTCTCCAAGTGCCTGATTTTCCGTGGCCGCGGGCTGAGGTCGGGTCGCCTTCCCTCCCACCTCGCCTCACCCCTCACCCGTCCAGCACCTCGCGGATGGCCGTGGAGAGCGCCTGCGCCGAGAAGGGCTTGGGCAACAGGCGCCAGCCGCGCTTCCGCAGCTCCTCGGGCGCCACCAGGCCGTAGGAATGGCCGGAGATGAAGAGCACCTTGAGGGCCGGGAACAGGGCGGCCAGGCGCTCGCGCAGCTCGGGGCCGCTCAGGCCGGGCATCACGACGTCGGTCAAAAGCAGGTGCGGCGGGTCCTGGAGCCCTCGAGCCAGCTGCAAGGCTTCCTGCCCGTCCGCGGCTGCGAGCACCTGGTAGCCGTCGGACTGGAGCATCCGCTGGACGGCCGAGCGGACCGAGGCGTCGTCCTCGACCAGCAGGACGCGCTCGTCGCCGCGCAGGCGCCGGGAGGGGCGCGCCGACGCCGGTTCGGGCGCGCCGGAGCGCTCGCTCGCCGGGAAGCAGAGGGTGAAGGTCGCGCCGCGTCCCAGCTCGCTGGCCACGGCGACGGTTCCGCCGTGTCCCTGGACGATGGCCCGCACGGCCGCCAGGCCGAGGCCGGTGCCCTGGCCGGGGCTCTTGGTGGTGAAGAACGGCTCGAAGGCCTGCCGCTGCGTCGCCTCGTCCATCCCGGCGCCGTCGTCGCGGACCTCGAGGCACACCCGGCCGTCGCGCTGGAGGGTCCGCAGCCGAAGCGTGCCCCCGGCGGGCATGGCGTCGCGGGCGTTCGCCGCCAGGTTGAGCAGCACCTGCTGGAGCTGCGACCGGTCGGCCAGGATGGCAGGCAGGTCCGGCGCCAGCTCGCGCTCGATGCGGATGTTCTCGGGCAGCATCCGGCCGAGCATGCGCTGGGTGTCGCAGACCACCTCGCCCAGGTCCACCGGCCGCAGGTCCACCGGCTGCTTGCGGCTGAAGACCAGGATCTGCCGGACGAGCTCGCTCGCCCGGTGCGCGGCTTCGACGATGAGGGCCACCTCGGAGCGCGCCTCCGGGTCGGAGGCGACGGTGTCGGCGAGCAGCGAGGCGGCGCCGAGGATGGGGGTGAGCAGGTTGTTGAAGTCGTGGGCGATGCCGCCGGCGAGGCGCCCGAGGGCCTCGGCGCGCTCGGCTTGGCGCAGCCGGTCGGCCAGCGCCTCGCGCTCCTTCTGGGCGCGCAGGCGGTCGCGGATGTCGCGGATGATGGAGTGGTAGGTGCCGTCGGGCAGCCGGCCGCTCTTCATCTCCACCGGGACCCTCTGGCCGCCGGCGTTCACGAGCATCCGCTCGTTGGCCAGCGGCCCGCCGGCGTCGAGCAGGTCGAAGCGCAGCGGGCGCTCGCGCAGCGACTCGGGCGCGATGATCTCGGAGATGTGGCGGCCGACGAGGCGCTCCGCGGGCGTCTCGAGCAGCTCGCACAGGCCTGCGTTGGCGCCGGTGATGACCCCGCGCGGATCGCCCAGCAGGATGCCGTCCACGGCCAGCTCGATGAGCAGCCGCAGCCGCTCCTCGCTCTGGCGGACGCGCTCCTCGGCCGCGATGCGCTCGCTGATGTCGCGGGTGATGGAGAGGATGCAGGGGACGCCATCGATCTCGAGGATGCGCGCGGACATCGACCCCATGCGCACGCCGCCGTCCTTGTAGCGGAACGGGGCCACCAGGTCCTGGACGGCGCCGGACTGGCGCAGCCCGCCGATCAGCTGGTCGCGGTCCTCGGGCCGCGACCAGATGTCGAGGTTGAGGGACGAGTGGCCCAGGACGTCGGCCTCGGTGTAGCCGGTGAGCGCGGTGAAGCCGGGGTTGATGGCCAGGTAGGCCCCGTCGTGGAGGCGGGTGATGTTCACCGCGTCCGGCGAGGCGTGGAAGGCCTTGGAGAACTTCTCCTGGGAAAGAGAGAGCTCCTGCTCGGCCGCCCGTCGTACGCGGGCCAATTCGGACTCCAGCGCCTCGATGCGAGCGAGAAGCGCACTCTGGTCGCTCATGCGGAGCCCTCTCGAGGCCGACACCGTACGACGAACACTCCGGGACCGGGGATTCTAACGCCGGGTGCGGGGAAGACGCCCGAGCCTCGCGGGACCGGGAAACCTCCAGAGACCGGGCAGGGTTGCGCCGACTGGCGCGACCTGGCGCGAGGCCGGGCTGTCATGGGAGCGAACCTCGCCGCAAGGAGACCCCATGACGATCATCAACCGCATCGGTGCGACCGCCTCCGCCCACGCCCACCAGCACCAGGCCAAGAGCGCCGACTACCTCGCCGCCCAACTCAAGCCGCTCGACGACCTGGTCACGCTCAAGATGTTCGGCGAGGACGACAGCGGCTCGGCCAGCGTCGGCATGCGCCACGGGCCCGTCCCGGCGCTCACCAAGGAGTCGCTGACGAAGGCGCTCGGCTTCAGGATCGCGGACGCCGGCGAGATGAACGAGCGGCTCTTCGAGTTCGAGTCGGTCAAGAACGACCCCGAGTTCTGGACCCGCTTCGTCGAGACCCAAGAGGACCCGGCCGTCGGCGAGAAGGCCAAGGCGCTCCTGACCGGCAAGAACGTCGCCGAGGTCGTGGCGATGGTCGTCGACGAGAAGGACAACCGCCGGCCGTTCGCAGCCACGGCCTTCCTGGCGGCGCGCATGAACGACGGCAGCCTCGTCTACCTGCGCGGCACCGTCGGCGGCATGTGCTTCTGAGTCGCCTCGCGCACCGCTTGCCGCGTCTTCCCGGACTCGGCGACCTTGGGCCAAGGCCGCTCCTCGTCCTCGACGAGCCAGCGCGCCTGGCCCGGGGGCGACCAGCGCGGGCGCTCCAGGATGCGCGCCAGCCGCGCCGCGCAGTCCTCCGGTGACTCCAGGCCGCGCTTGAGGCGTGACAGCAGCCAGCCGAGGGCGCCGCCGCGCGCCCCGAGATCCGTCCGGACGACGCCGGGGTGGAGCACCACCACGTCCAGCTCCGGGTGCGCGGCCGAGACGTCGCGCAGGGCCACGGCGAAGGCGAGCTTGGTCGAGCAGTAGGTCCGCCAGGTCGAGAAGTCGGCGCCGGTCGGGGTCCGGTCCGCGTCGAAGCGTCCCAGGGCGATCAGCCCGGCGCTGACGACCAGGATCCGGCTCAGCTTGCCGGACTCCAGCAGCGGCTCCTGCATCGCCAAGGGCGCGAGGTGGTTGACCAGGAAGGCCGCCTCGAGGCCGTCGCCGCCGATCTCGCGGCGGGTCGGCCACAGGCCGGCGTTGTGGACGAGCGTCGTGCCGGGTCCGATCGCCTGGGCGAGCCGGCCGCCGAGCTCGCGGGCCGCCGCCACCGAACCGAGGTCGCCGGGGACGGCCTCGGCGCGCCCGCCGCGGGCCTTCACCTCCTCGACGACGCCGGAGAGGCGCGCCCCGTCCCGCGCGACGAGGAGGAGGCGGTCGCCGCGGGGCGCGAGGGCCAAGGCCAAGGCGCGGCCGATGCCGCGCGAGGCTCCGGTGAGGACGAGGTCGGGCATGGGGGAAGCATGCCCCCGCCTGCCGCTCAACGCGAGGAGACCGCGGCCCGCAGCGCGCCGACCTCGCGGACGTGCGCGAGCAGCGCCGGCGCGGCCTCGAGGGTCAGCGAGCACCCGTCCGCCGGCGTCCCCGCGATCCGGCGGTGCGTCACCTTCAGCAGCTTGTTCTCCCAGACCGTGACCCCGTCCACCGTCGGGCCCCGCGGCAGCACGTTGTCGACCGTCTTGAAGTCGAAGCGCGCGTTCTCGCACTCGGTGGCCTGGTACTCGACCGAGATCAGCGCGTCCTTGCGCAGCTGGTCGCTCTTCTCCAGGTCCTCGTCGGCCACCCGCAGCTTCACCGGTCCGCGGCCGGCCAGGTTCACCTCGCAGATGCGGTTGGCGGGCGAGAGCGGCACCTGGCAGGGCACGCGCTCCATCGGCTGCTCGAACAGGCCCAGCTCGCCGAAGCGGCCCAGCGCCCGCGTCTCGATGAGCGCCCGGTGCAGCTCGACCTGCAGCGCGCGCGCCTCCTCTTCCGGGTCCGGCCCGGGCTTGGTGCAGCCGGCCGAGGCCAGGAGCAGCGAACCGACGAGAGTCGCGACGACCCGCTTCAGGACTTGAGCATCCGGTAGGGGTGGTCCTCGGCGTAGCCGTAGGCCGTGCCCGCCGCGGCCAGGTGGCAGATCCAGCCCAGGATGCCGCCCGAGCCGATCCACAGGCCCGGCGTGACGACGAGCCAGAAGAGGCCGCGCAGGATGCAGCCGTTGTAGATCTGCCCCACGCCGGGCAGGACGAAGCTCAGCACCGCGGCGACGCCAGGCTTTCGGATCACGAAGGCGGCCTCCTTCTTCCCTGTCCGAAGCTACGCGGCGCACCGGCGTCGATTGCCAAGCGCGGCTACTTGCGGACTCGGCTGTAGAGGTCCTCCATCAGCTTGCCGGTCTGGGTGAACATCTCGGCGTCCACCTGCCGCAGCGCGGGCAGGTCGTCGGGCGCGATGGGGGTCTTCCCGCCGATCTTCTTGCGGATGTCCCGGTGCTTGTCGTGGAACTGCTTGTAGAGCTTCATCAGCCCGGCGTCCTTGCTGAGGATGGTGGGGTCGGCCTCGATGGCCTTCTCGACGAAGGCGCGCTTGGCGGCCCAGCGCTGGTAGGGCGTCATGTCGCCGGTGGGCTCGGCGGGCGGCGTCGCGCTGCTGCCCTCGGCGTTCGGCGCGGGGGTCGGGGTGGCGGCGACCTTCTTCGGTTCGGGCTCGGGCTCCGGTTCGGGCGTCTTCTTCGGAGTCTCCTTGGCGGCCTCCTTGGCCTCCTTCACGGCCTTGTCGGCGGCTTCCTTGGCGGCCTTCGCGCCGTCCTCCGCCGCTTCCTTGACGTCGTCGGCGGCTTCCTTGCCCGCCTTCGCGGCCTCGGCAGCGGCCTTCTTCGCGTCGTCGATCTTCTTCTTGAGCGCGGAGTCGAGCGGCTTGGCGCCGGTGGAGTCCTCGTCGCCGCTGGAGTCCTCGGTGGCCTTGGTGTCGCCGCCGGTGGGGACGCTGGCGACGGCGGCAGTTCCGCCCGAGAAGGCCAGCTTGATCGCGCCGAGGGAGCTGAAGATGGTGCCCAGGGCTGCCAACGCCATGAAGACCAGGATGATCTTCGGGATGATCGGGTGGACCTTGAAGTACTTGGCCCAGACGTAGGACGCGCCCAGCATGATGAGGTACGAGGCCAACTGCAGCAGGATGGGGATGAGCAGCAGAAAGCCGCCGACCACCGGGATGAACGTCAAGGCGCCGAACAGCACCGTGGCACCGTTCGGGACGGCCATGAGGACCGTGACGCCCATGAAGAAGATGAGGTAGTTGGTGCGCGACTTGAGGTCCGACTGGCCCTTGAACAGCTTGATGAAGAAATCCGTGATGCGGTGGAAAAGGAACGCGGTGAAAATGCCGCCCACGACGGGGCCGATCGCGACCATCAGGATGGACATGATGAGCGCGCCGATGCTGAATCCGCCGCCGCGGACGAGGCCGATGATCTGGGCGAAGAGCCCGCAGACGAGCGAGACGGCGAAGGTCGTCGCCAGGCCCGGCAGCGCCCAGGCGATGAGCGGCAGGCCGTCGATGCCCGGGAAGGGCTGGTTCTCGACGCTCTTGAGGATGGTGCCCTTCGGGTTGAAGAGCAGCTTGGGCACCGCGACCATGTAGTAGGCGATGGCCTTGGGCAGGTCCCTCATGACCTTGCCGGCGGCGGCCTTGGGGTCCTTCAGGTCGTCGGCGTTGGCGGCGGCCGAGGCCTCCTCGGCGGCGGGGGCGACCGCGGCCTGCTCGCGGGTGGCCTCGGACGGCTCCTCGGCCTCGGGCTGCTCCGACTCGCCGCTGTTGGCGGCCTCGGGCTCCTCGCCCTCGGGCTTCTCGTCGACCTGCTCCTGCTCGTCCTGGGGCGCCTCCTCCTCCTGCTCCTCCTCGACCGCCGACTGCTCCATCGTCGGCTTGGGCGCGGCGCTGGCCTTGGCGGTGGGCTTGCCGGCGGTGGTCTTGCCCTGGTCGGCGGGGGCGGCGCGGGGCGGCGGGCGGCCGCCGGGGCCGAGGCGGGCTCCGGGGCGCTTGGGCTCCGGGGGCGGCTCGGGGGAGGTGCCGGTGAACGTGCGGCCGGACTCGTCCTCCTCGGACGGCTCCTCCTCCTCCTCCTTGTCCTCGACGATGTTCGACACCTCGAAGCGGTAGCCCGCGAGGTCGAACACCGTCTTCACCTTGAGCACCATCGGCTCGGCGATCTTCTCGTTGTCGACGAAGGTCCCGTTGGCCGAGCGCAGGTCTTCGAGGAACCAGGTGCCGTCCTCGAAGAAGACCCGGGCGTGCTTCTTGGACACCGAAGCGGTGCGCACGGTGATGTCGGCGTCGCCGCCTTCGCGGCCGATGACGACACCGGAGGGCGGGACGGCGTGGGACTTGGCGGACTGGAGGTCGCGGAGAGTGAGCATAGGGCGAGCAGTCTAATCCGAGAGAATGCCCGGGCTCCAGAGCAAGGCTTGCGGCTCGGGGCCTGGGGCAGGGGAGGAAGGGAAGGGGGAGGAAGGGAAGGGCTCCCGACAAGGAACGGGCCTCGGGCCGTTGGACCCGAGGCCCCTCAAGCCCGAAGCGCCGGGCGGGCGTCACCGGGCCTTGGTCAGCACCTCGATGACCGCGTTGGCGGCGCGGCCGAGGTAGCGGCCCTTGCGCAGCACGATGCCGATGGGCCGGGTGAAGGTCCCGTCGGCCAGGGGCTTGACCGTCAGCGACCCGTTGAGCTCCTCGCTCTGCAGGGTGGCCTTGGGCAGGATGGAGACGCCCAAGCCGAGCTCGACGGCGCGCTTGATGGTCTCGACGTTGTCCATCTCCATCGCCACCTGGACGCGCACCCCCGCCGCCTTGAGCATGCTCTCGACGGCCTTGCCGGTGGGGATGTCGCGCTCGAAGGCGATGAAGCGCTGGCCCTCGAGGTCGGTGAGCTTGATGAGCCGCTTGCACATCAGCGGGTGCTCGCGGCCGCAGACCAGGACGAGCTCGTCGGAGCGGAAGGGCAGGATGCGGATGCCGGGCCGCGCCACCGGGTAGGCGATGATGCCCAAGTCCGCCTGGTCGGCCAGCACGTCCTCGACCACCAGGTCCGAGCGGCGGTAGGCGAGGCGGCAGTTCACCTTGGGGTAGCGCCGCATGATGGCCTTGAGGTACGGCGAGAGCTCGTGCAGGCCCACCGAGTAGATGGTGGCGATGACCACGTCCCCGGCGATCTGGTTCGACTCCTCGCGCATCGCCGACTCGAGCGACACGAAGGAGGCGATGATCTCCTTGCTGGCGCGGTACAGGCGCTGGCCGCCCGGGGTGGGCACGGCCGCGCGCGCCGAGCGCGAGAGCAGCTTCTGGGTGTAGCGAGTCTCGAGCGCGCGGATCTGCTGGCTGACCGCCGACTGGGTCACCCGGTTGAGCCGCGCCGCCGCCGAAAAGCTGCCCGTCTCGACCACGTCACAGAACATCTTCAGCGACTCTATTTGCATAAGCGGACCTTATCTCAGAGGCTGACGGGCAAGACAACAGCGAAATGTCGAAGAGCGGGCACCCACCGTGTCAGGCGGGAGGCCGGGGCGCGGGTTAGGCTTGGGAACCATGGTGCGACTCACGAAGACCGCGGGCCTTGCCCTGCTCCTGCTCCTCGGCGGCTCCTGCAGCGCCGGCCCCGAAGCCTCCGACGGCGGGACCGCCGCGGACGCCGCCGCGCAGCACCAGGACGGCTCGCTGACGGGCGGGGACGCGGGGCCGGTGGGAGGCGACTCGGGAGCGATCGCCACGGGCGACGCCGGCGTCCCCGACGGCGGGCCGGAGTGCGTCTCCGGCGCTCCCGCGGCGCCCTGCTGCGACGGGTCGGGCACGACCATGGGGGACGCGGTTTGCGTCAAGGGCGCCTGGACCTGCGGCGCCTATCAGCTCTGCGAGTGCGCGGGCCAGAAGCTCACGTGGGAGTGCACCGACGTGTGCGGCAGCGACGCCTGGGCGAGGCCCACCTGCGAGGCGACGGGCTGGGCTTGTCCCAACGGCACCTTGCGCACCAACACCTGCCCGGCTGGCCTGTGCTGGAGCGAAGGCCCCCAGTGCTGCAGCGACGCCGGCGTGGATTGGGCGACCTGCATGAACGGCGTCTGGCTGTGTTCGGCCGGGATGGCGCCCTGCCCGTGAATCCGTCCCCGAGCGACTAACCTGCCGGGCCTAAGGGCTCGGGAGGCAGGCTGCGCTCATGGTCATCTTGGTCCTGCTCGTGCTGGGGCTCTTTGGGCTCGGCGCCTCGCCCATCGCGCTGGTTCAAGTCCGCGCGCAAGGGCTCGAAGCTTCCTGGACTCGACGGATCCTGGCGGGTCTCGCCGGCCTTGGCCTCTTGGTCGCTTCGCACTTCGGCTACCCGGTGCCAGAGACGGACGGTGGGTGGGGCCGCGTCATTGGCCTCCCGCTTCCAGCCGCCTACTTCGACGCCACCGGCTCCGATTACGTGGGGCCCGCCACCTTCCTGGCGATGGTCGGGAACCTGGCCTTCTGGCTCCTGGCGCCGCAGGCGTGCCTCTCGATGGCGCTCTGGGCGAGGGCAGCGAAGAGCCGCTTGGTCGCCGGTCTGCGCTGGTCGGTGCCCGTCCTGGGGGTCCTCCTGGCCTCGGGAACGCTCCTCGGGAGCCTGGCCCCGTCGCCGAGGCGGCCGCCGCCCCAGCCTCCTGCCGCGATGTCCGCCGAGCGGCCGTGTCCGGCCGGCGTCGAGGCTCGAATCAAGGAGCAGCGCGAGTACCGGCGCGAGGACTGGAGGTGGATGCGGTACTGCGAAGACGCCAACGGACGAGGCCGCGGCCCTTGGACGATCTGGAGCGCCGAAGGACGCGTCTTGAACTCGGGGACGATGCCCGCGTGGCCGGCCCCGGACGCGGATGCGGGCGTCCGGGGACCCTAGGCCGGAGCTAGAACGGCAGCGCCACGTTGGACTTCGCGCGGATCTCGTACCTGACCAGCAGCTCCTTGGTCTCGCGCGCCCCCACCGCGACCTCCGCCTTGAGGAAGCCGTCCTTGGCGTCGTGCTCGAAGCCCTTGCTCTCCAGGAGCTGGATCTCCACGTCGCCGATCTCGCTGACCGGGATGCGCTCGGTCAGCTCGACCCTCTTCTCCACGTCGGAGAGGTTGGACAGGAACAGCCGCACCTTGCGCTCGATCTTCTGGGTGCCGGTGAGCATGGTCGTGTCGCGCTTGGACTCCAGCGTCCGGCGCACGCGCAGGGCGTCGTCGGGGCCGAAGCCCAGCGTGAACGGCTCGCCGGGGGCCACGAAGTTCATCCGGGCGCGGCCCACCAGGCCCGCGCCGCGCGCGACCCGCAGCGGGCCGGCCAGCAGCGGCACCTTGTCCGCGAGCGTCGCGGTGGCCTGGTAGTGCGCGACCGCCGAGCGCTCCGGCAGCAGCACCCGCGCCACCGCCGCGTCCAGGTTCGTCCGGTTGATCTCCACGCGGAAGGGCGTGCCGTCCGAGGGCAGGGTCACCGGCGCGTTGGGCGTGAACGAGAGCGGCAGCCCGCCGTCGTCGACGCCGGGCATCTCCTCGACCGCCCGCTTGCCGTGGGCCTCGCCGGCGCGGTTGACCGTCTGGTCGCGCATCTCCACGTGGACCGTCTTCTTCTCTTCCTCGGTCTTGCGGCGCGTGGAGAGCACGTCGGCATCGAGCAGCGGCGGCACGGCGGCGCGCGCGGGCCGGGCGGTGGAGAACACGGCCTCGACGCCCTCCCAGCTCTCGCCGGTGCGCTGCCACGCCGTGGCCCAGGTGACGACCTCCACCTTGCCCTTCTTGGCCTCGTCGCCCTCGGTGGACAGCCGCACCAGGTGCTCGGGCCGCCACAGGGCGCAAGGGGTGCGGTAGGTGACCTGCAGCTCGACGCCGGCCGCCGCGGCCTGCGCCTCGAGCTGAACCTCGACCGCGGCCTCGCAGAGGGGCTTGGTGCTCTTGCCCTGGGCGAGCAGCGCCTGGGCATGGGCGAGCGCCTCGCGCGCGTCGGACTCGTCGAACTGCGCCGAGAGCCGCTCGAGCGCGGAGGCGAGCAGCTTCTCCGCGAGCGCGCCGTAGGACGACTTCCAGGCGGCGATGGCGGCCTCGCGGGCGCCGAGCGGCACCTGGGAGAGCGCGCGCCGCCAGTCGCGGAAGAGCGCCGCGAGCCGCCGGGTACGGGCCTCGCCGCGCTCGCTCGCCTGCTCGGCGGCAGCCACCTTCAGCCGCGCCGAGCGCTCGGCGGCCTCCAGCCAGTCGATCTCCTCGCGGCCCACCTCGGCCTCGAGCGTCACGCGCCGGCGCACCCGCGCCGCCAGCACGCGCACGCCCTGGGCCGTGACCTTGGCCTGGACGCTGCGGTCGTCGACGAACGGCGTCACGCCGCCCACCGCGACCCACTGCGCCCCCGGCTGGACCGACACGCTGGCCTTGCGCACCACCTCGGCGCGGTCCTCGTACAGCGTCACCTTCACCGCCTTGCCGGCGGCCGGCCCGTCCGGCCGCAGGACGACGAACGAATCGTTATTCACGGCGGTTCCCTCCCACGATCTCCATCTTGGACGGCAGCTCCACCAGGTAGCCGTAGCTCAGCGCGGCCTTGCCTCCGGCAGGCACGTGGAGCCGGAAGCGCACGCCGCCGCGGATGGGCAAGCCCCGGTCGGCCTGGTCGTAGGCCTCGCCGGCGGGCTTGGCCTCCAGCGCGGTGATCTTCACGTCCTTGTCGTCGGTCACCGGCAGCCGCTCCAGGACCTCCAGCTCGACGTCCAGCCCGAGCGCGGAGGTGACGTCCACGTCGACGTGGTGCTCGATGGCCGAGGTGCCCGAGAAGACGCCCTTGGCGGCCTCGGCGGCGCGGGCGTTGCGGGCGACGCGCAGCCGCTCCTCGACGCCCAGGCCCAGGGTGAGCACTCCGCCGCGGCCCACCGGGGAGACGGGGGTCGTGGAGAGCAGCGCGCCGTCCATGAACACGTCCACCGGCCCGCCCAGGAGCGGGGAGGGGAAGGGGTTGGTGAGCACCGCCTCGCGATAGACCTCGGCGCCTTCGCGCGGCACGGCGCGGAAGCGCGCCTTCACCGGGGCGCCGGCGGCCGCCAGGGTGATCCGGTGCGGCAGGCCGTTGGAGGGCACGTCGACCGGGCCCTGGGCGTCGAAGCGGTGGTCGAACTCGCCACGCGCGCGCAGCGGGTCCAGCGGGCCGCCCGGAGGGGAGGCCGCCTCGACCCGGACGTTGGCCTCGGCCAGGAGCGAGCGGCGATCGCCGGAAGAGGCCTTCGTCAGGTGGCCGCGCCGGCTGCTCTCGTTGGCGGGCAGCGCCAGCGCGTCGAAGTCCAGCCAGGCGTCGGCGTCGATCTCCTCGGGCTCCGGCTCGGGCAGGGCCATCCCGCCGAAGCTTCCGCCCCCGCCTTCGCCCATCTCCTGGCGGCGGCCCGCCAGCGGCGCGTTCCTGGCGCGCATCGCCCCGCCCTTCGGCGAGGGTGCGGCGCCCGGAGCCATGGGCCTGGCGGTCGACATCGCCGCGGCCGACGGCGCTGCCTGCATGGGAGGCGGCGCGCCGGAGCGCATCTTGAAGTCCGCCTTCTTGAACATCTCCCTCTCGGGCGCGGCCTCCTCCTCCGCCTCCATCGGCGCGGCGGAGAGCTCGTCCAGGTCGTCGTAGGCCTCGTCCTTGGCCTGCTCGAGCATCGGCTTGTCTTCCGAAGGGGGCATCAAGTTGCCCTGCGGCGGGGTGATCGCCTCGTTCTGGAAGGAGCCCCCGATGACGGCGCCGGCGCCGGTGGGCGGCAGGCCGCGCATCGCCAGGTCGTAGCCCGCGAAGAGGACCTCCAGGCCCTCGGGCGGCGGCCGGAAGCCGGACTTCTTCGGCGGCTGCGCGCGGCCCAGCCGCAGCGAGTCCAGCTCGGGCAGGCGCGTGTCGGCGGCCATGTCCGCGGTGCACAGGCCGATGCGCACGCCGGTCCAGTCCTCGAAGGAGGCGTGGGCCACGAAGGCCTCCAGCGACAGCTCGGCGCTGGCGGCGCCGGCGGCGATGCGCGCGGAGTAGACCGGCCACCAGCGCGCGGCGGCGACCGGGTAGGACAGCTCCAGCTCGGTGAGCGGGCTGCCCGCGGCGAGGTGGACGGTGACCTCCCAGGCCGGGTGCCCGGGGATGGCCTTGGCGCGGCTGGTGGCCTGCGCGGCCTCCAGGCGTGCGGCGGCGAGCGAGCGATCCGAGGCCTCGATCTCGCCGGCGAGCTTCTGCAGGTCGGCGTCGAGCGCGCCGGTCAGCTCGGCGCTCAGGGCGTCCACCGCCAGCGCGTCGCCGAAGCGTCCGGCCGGGTCGGCCCTGCGGGTGCGCCCGTTGAGCGCCGGGTGCGCGTCGAGCGCCAGGAGCCCCTCGCGCCGCGCGGTCAGCTCGGCGTGGCGCGCCTGCAGCTTCTGCGCCTCGCGCTCCAGCTCCTTGATCTTCTCGCGGATCTCGCCGCCCCCCGAGGACCGCTCGGGAAAGACCAGGCGGGGACGCAGGCCCAGGACCAGCCGGCCGCCCAGCGTGTCGGCGCGGAAGGCGCCGGGCTCGGCGAGCGGGCTGATGCCGGGGACGACGAGGTCCACCGCCTCTTGGGGCGCCGGCGCGCCCAGCGTCACGCGGCGGGTGATCATCGCGCCGCGGGCGTAGACGACCACGCGCGCAATGCGGCTGGTGCAGACGAGCTTCTCGGGCATGGGACCCTCCCAGGAGTCCGAGAAGATTGTCGGTTTGTGGAAGGGAAGGCAAATGGCGCGCGCTTGGCTAGAATGCCGCCGCCATGCGAACGCGATTCTTCCTGATCCCTGCAGCCCTCTCCGCCGTCGTCGTCGCCTGCGCCGCCGCCAAGGGGCCGGGAATCCTCTACGAGGCGGACTCTCCCTACAACCACCTCATCGTCGAGCAGGACCTGCGCGGGCAGCGCTCGCTCTACTTCGAGAAGGCGGGCGCGACGCAGACGCAGGTCAAGCCGGGCGCGCCGCTGGACCTCATCCTTCCGTACAGCCGCTCCGCGATGCTCTCGCTGTCGATCGTCGAGGCGCCCAGGAAGGTCCTCATCGTCGGCCTCGGCGGCGGCGCGATGCCGATGTTCCTGCGCAAGCTGCACCCCGACGCGGAGATCGAGGTCGCCGAGCTGGACCCGGACGTCGTCAAGGTGGCCAAGAAGTACTTCGGCTACGCCGAGGACAAGAAGCTCAAGAGCTTCGTCGGCGACGGGCGCGCCACCATCGAGGCGGCCAAGGGCGGCTGGGACCTCGTGTTCCTGGACGCCTACGGCAAGGGCGCCATCCCCAAGCACCTGGCGACGGTCGAGTTCCTCAAGATGCTCAAGGGCAAGCTGGCCCCGGACGCGCTGGTGGTCGGCAACGTCTGGGAGCCCGCCTCCAACCCCCTCTACGAGCAGATGGTGCGCACCTACTCCGAGGTCTTCCCCCACCTGTGCGTGAAGACCGTCCCCAACAGCGGCAACCGCATCTTCTTCGCCAACCGAGCGAAACCCGAGGACCTGGCGGCCAAGGCCAAGAAGTGGGCGGAGAAGGCCAAGCTGCCCTGGGAGATCGGGCCGTACGCCGAGGTCGAGTGCCTGCCGGCGCAGGAGCCCGGCGCGGCGCTGCTCGTCGACGAGAAGTAGCGCCCGGCAGGGTGCTACCCTGCCGTTCATGCGAACCCTCCGCTCCCTCCTCTTCGGCCTCGCGCTAGCGAGCGCCGCGCTCTTTGCTCCGGGCTGCAGCAACCCGATCACCGGCTCGTCCGACACCGGCGGCGGCAATGCCGGCGATACCGGCGGCGCCTCCGTCGGCGACGGCGGAGGAACGACCGGGGACGGTGGCGTCCTCTCGGGTGACGGCGGCGAGCTCGGAGGCGACGGCGGCGGCGGCGGCAGCGGGGACGGCAGCCTCGAGACCGGGATCGACGCCGGTCCGGTGGTCTGCGATCCGCACGCCGTCACCGGCGCGGCGGCCTTCACCGACCAGACCGCGGCCTGGGGCCTCTCGAGCGTGGTGGGCAACCGCATCATCGCCGCGGACCTCGACGGCGACGGCTATCCCGACCTCGTGGTGCACACCGTCTCCAGCAACGCCCGCGAGACCATCGGGACGGCGCCCAAGCGCGTCTGGGTGCTGATGAACCGGCCCAAGGCCGGCGGCGGCCGCGAGTTCGTGGACGCCACGGTGGACAGCGGCGTGTTCGCCATCGCCGGCAACGCGACCCAGCTGCGCTCGGCCCAGCTGGCGGTGGCCGGCGACCTCGACAACGACGGCGACCTCGACCTCTTCAGCGGCACCTACGTGGACACCACCCACCCGGAGACCGACCCGGGCGACCGCAGCACGGTGCTGCTCAACGACGGCACGGGCCACTTCACGGCCGCCCCCGCCTCCGCGCCGGCGCAGGTCGCCCAGACGACCAGCGGGGCCACGCTCGTCGACTACGACCACGATGGCCTCCTCGATCTGTTCGTGGGCTTCTGGTACACGGCCTACGGCACCTCGCTCTCCGGCTTCTCGCCCGAGCTGTACAAGGGCAAGGGCGACGGCACCTTCGAAGCGGTCACCACCAGCGCCGGCCTGGCCTTCGACACCAGCGGCAGCCTCTCGAGCGTCCTCAACGGGACCAACGCCCGGCCGGCCTACGGCGTGACCAGCTGCGACGTGGACGACGACGCCTGGACCGACCTGATGGTCAGCGCCTACGGGCGGCAGTGGAACCAGCTCTTCCACAACGACAAGCACGGCCACTTCCAGGAGAAGGGCAAGGCGTCGGGCTTCGCCGGCGACTCCAACCTCGACTACAGCGACAACCAGTTCTTCCTGTGCTGGTGCGTGTCCAACCCGACCGCGCCCGACTGCGCCGGCGTGGCCAAGCCCTCCATCGGCGGCTGCACCCCCGACTACTGGAGCCCGGGCCTCGACGACCAGCCCGCCCGCCTGAACGGCAACACGTTCACGACGGTGTGCTCGGACCTGAACGGCGACGGCAAGCTCGACCTCTACAACGCCGAGATCCACCACTGGCACATCGGAGGCAGCAGCGACTCCTCGGAGCTGCTCGTCTCCAAGAGCCAGCCGGGCTACGTGGGCTTCGACCGGCCGGGCAATGCGGCGACCGGGCTCGTCTGGCCGCACCCCACCTCGGACTGGAACGAGGGCGGCATCCACGCCGCCCCCGGCGACCTGAACAACGACGGCCGCAACGACCTGGTGGTGGGCGCCAGCGACTACCCGGACCAGTTCGGCCTGCTGTTCATGCAGCAGTCCGAAGGCAAGTTCGCGGAGAAGGGCGCGGAGATGGGCCTGCACCACGCCTGCGTCAGCGGCATCGCCGTCGCCGACTTCGACCGCGACGGCGACCTGGACGTCGTGGTCGGCTCGGGCACGGCGCGCGACTGCTCGGCGACCTGGAAGACCAACGAGGTGCACCTCTACGCCTCCGACGCCTCGACCAAGGGCAACTGGCTCGCGGTGCGCCTGCAGGGCGACCCGGCGAAGCTCGTCAACAAGTCGGCCATCGGGGCCAAGGTTTCGGTGACCGCCAACGGCGTGACCCAGGTGCAGGAGCTGGGCGGCGGCTACGGGCACATGGCCATGCAGAACGACTTGGTGCTGTTCTTCGGAGTCGGCGGCTGCGGGCAGGTCGATTCGGTGAGCGTGCGCTGGCCGGACGGCAAGAAGACCACCGAGACCTGGAAGTGGGTGCGCACCAAGCGGCTGATCGAGCTGAGGCAGGGCGACACCCTGGTGCACGAGGTAACGCTGCCGTGAGAAACCTGGCGCTGGCAGCTGCACTCTCGCTCTCGCTCGCCGCGTGTCCCGGACCTGCCGGGGTGGAACCCGGAGCCGACGCGGCCCAGTCGGTGCCTGCCGACGCGGCCTCGATCGTGCTGGACGCAAGCATGCCTCCGGCCGGCGATGCAGCCGCCGTCCCCGGAGAGGACGCCGGCGGTCTGCTCCCGGGCGCCGACGCCGGAGCATCGGCGCTCGGCCATCCGTTCGGGACGCACGCCACGCCAGCGCCGGCCGGGGTGATCGTGCCCAGCGGCTCGAGCGCCGACCACGACGCCGCGACCGCGAGCTTCTACGACGCCTGGAAGGCCAGGTACCTGAAGGCCGGGTGCAAGTCCGACGAGCGCCGGGTGAAGTCCAGCCCGTCGACCAGCGCGTACACGGTCTCCGAGGCGCACGGCTACGGGATGGTCTTCGCGGCCCTCATGGCGGGCCACGATCCGGACGCGCAGGCGATCTTCGACGGGCTCGTCACCTACCGGGACCGGCACCCGAGCGGCATCGACTCGGGGCTCATGGCCTGGGCGCAGGACAGCACCTGCAAGGACGTCGAGGGGAACGACGCGGCGACCGACGGCGACATGGACGTCGCCTACGCGCTGCTCCTGGCGGACAGGCAGTGGGGCAGCGCCGGCGTGGTGGACTACCTGGCCAAGGCCAAGACGATGATCGCCTCCATCCTCGCCTCGGAGGTCCACCCGCAGAACTCCATCCTGGTGGGCGACTGGGCCGGCGCCGGCGACTCGCACCACGACGGGACCCGGCCCTCGGACTTCATGACCGGCCACTTCAAGGCCTTCCAGAAGGCGACCGGGACCGCACGCTGGGGCGCGGTCTGCGACAAGACGTACTCGGTCATCGCCTACCTGCAGGACCAGTACGCCGTCTCGACCGGCCTGCTGCCCGACTTCGCGATCGGCGCGCCGACCGACACGCCGCAGCCCGCGCCGGCGCAGTGGCTCGAGGGAGACGACGACGGGCACTACTCCTGGAACGCCTGCCGCACGCCGTGGCGCATCGCCACCGACTTCGTGGTCTCCGGCGAGCCCAGGTCCCAGGCCGCCATGCGCAAGCTCAATGCGTGGATCCGGCAGAAGACCGGCGGCGACCCGCGCAAGATCCGCGACGGCTACGACCTGTCGGGCAACGCGCTGGGCACTGGCGAGGAGCTGGCCTTCATCGCGCCGTTCGGAGTCGCCGCCATGGTCGAGGCGGAGAACGGGTCCAACCAGGCCTGGCTCGACGCGCTCTGGACCGACGTCGAGGGCCGCGCTCCCGCCGACTACTACGGCGACAGCATCAAGCTGATGGCGATGCTGGTGATGAGCGGGAACTGGTGGTCGCCGTAGGGCTGGCTGCGCTCGACCCACCTATATGGATGCGGGCCCGTTTCCGGGAAGGTGAGGAACGACGGAGGGTTGCGGGTCTCGGGCCGAGGGCCCCGCCAGGAAGCCCAGGAAGGACGGGCGGTTGCAGGGGGCCGTCGGGGCTCAGCGAGACGTCGGGTTGACCGGCTTCCGGGTCGGCCCCGAAGGCGCCGGAGCAGGCGCCGGTGCGGTGGGCAGGGGCGCCGGAGGAGGCGCCACCGGAGCCGCGGCGCGGTAGGCGGCGGTGGAGTTGACCGCGTTCAAGAAGCCGGGGTCGTCGAGCAGGTTGCGCGCGACGTCGGTCACCGCGGCGCCGAGCGCCTGGAGGTACAGCTCCAGCCGGCCCGTGCGCCCCCAGCGCCGCGAGCGGCCGTCGACCACGCCGATCCAGACGGGCGCGGAGCTCGGGCTGCGCCGCAGCTCGAAGCGGACGGAGACGTCGCCAGCGAAGACCTTGCCCTCCTCGACCATCGCCTTGAGCAGCGTGCCGGTCAGCCACAAGGTCTGGCCGGTCTCGACGGTGGTCAGGCGGTAGCCGATGAGCGCGCCGGTGAGGACGCCGCGGGTCCAGCGGGGGACGTCGTCGTGCGTGTGCAGCTCGCGGCCATGCGGGCCGCGGCCGAACAGCGAGCACGGGTCGCCGCGGTCGTCGAGGAGGTCGAGCTTGATGAGCTCGGAGAACAGGGCGGTCCGGTTGGCGGCCTCGAGCGAGGGCAGCGAGTCGACGGCGTTCTGCAGCGGGTGGTAGTCGCTGGGCAGCACCGAGCTCGAGGGCGCGGAGGCGCAGCGGGCGAGGGTCTTGAGGGTCACGCACTCGCCGTTGCGGCAGGTCGTGAACCCCGAGCAGTCCGCGTCGCTCGCGCACGGCGGCGAGGCGTTGGCGGGCCGCCGGACCGCAGGAGCTACGGGGCCGGCCGGCGCTGCGGGGGCCGGCGGTGGCGGCGGCGGCGGCGCGATGGGCGGCGGAGCGGGAGGCTGGGCCAGGGTGGCGGCGGCGGGAGAATGGGCCGGGCTCACGCAGCGCCCCGCCTCGCAGATCCGGTCACCCTTGCAGTCGGTGTCCTTGGTGCACTGGGCGCGGGCGGCCAGCGGCGCGAGCAGGAAGGCGAGCAGCACGAGAGCCAGGCGCATGGAACCTCCGGAGCGAGGCCCCGGTGTAGTTCCTGTCGTGCGGTGCAGTCAAACGCGGCCTGCCGGGGCGCCCGCCGGCCGGACCCTATTGCTGCGGCTGCGGTTGCTGCTCCTGCTGGGTCGCCACGTCCGGCGCCGGCCCGTCCTTGCCCCAGTAGGCCAGCTCGTCGCGGATCTGCTCGAAGACGATGTCGTCGAGGTTGTTGCTCTTGACCGCGCCGGTGACGCCGTAGGCCGCGGCGGCGGCCTCGGGGCTGCCGTACTCGATGAAGATGAACCGGCCGCGGGTGAACTGGGCGATCTGCCGCCAGACCAGCGTGCCCAGCGGGTCGAGCCCGCTGGCCGCCACCGAGTGGATGCGCACGCCCTTGGCCACGGCGGCCTTCAGCGACTGCCCGTAGGGGATGTCGCCCCGGTAGTCCATGTGCGGCGCGGCGTCGCCGATCAGGAACACGATCTTCGCGGCGCCCGGGCGCCAGGGCGCGCGGACGGCCTCGGCCAGCGCCTGGTTGACCGACTCGGGCAGGTCGCCGCCGCCGCTGGCGTTGACCTGCTGCAGCGCGCCGGCGAACGCCTGGATGTCGCTGGTGAACGGGTAGGTGCTGGTGAGGTAGTCGTCGCCCAGGTCCTTGTAGAGGACCGCCCCGTAGCGCAGGTCGAACTCCTGCTCGAGGCCCTTGAGCCGGTCGGTGACGTTGAGGAGGCTGCCCTTGATGCGGTCGATCTCGTCATGCATCGAGCCGGTGGTGTCGATGGCGAAGAGCACGTCCAGCTGGATGGTCGGGGCCAGCTTGCGCGCGCTGCCGAGCGGGACGACGACGTCTCCCGTGCCGTCCCAGGTCGTGCGGCCGCGCTTGCCTTCGGCCACCGCCTCGACGGTGTACTTGCCGGAGCCCGCCGCCACCCGCGGGTAGAAGGGCAGCTGGCCGTCGCCATAGGTCAGGCCCGCCCAGATCACCTTGTCCTGGGCCTGGTCCACCACGGTGACCTGCGCGGTGGGCACCCGGCGGCCCTGGTCGTCGACCACGCGCACCAGGCGCCGGTCGCGCACGTCGAGCAGGTTCGCCTTGCCGGCGGTCTCCGGGCGATCGCTCCAGGAGGCCAGGAACTTCACGAACTCGCCGAACTCGGCGTTGTCGTCGGTGGAGCCGGCGCGCAGCGCGGCGAACTGCGGCCGGGGGGCTGGGGCGTGGAGGATCGCCATCCGCTCGATCCCAGCCGGCGCAGCCAAGGCCTTCTTCTCAGCCGCCTCGGGAGGGGGCGCGCCCTTGGCGAAGTCTGCCTCGGGCTCGATGGGGATGTTGGACATCTTCATCTTGGCGGCGGGAGCCGCCGGCGCGGGCGCAGGAGGCGGTCCGCCGGTCCCGATGCCGGCCAGGCCGTCCGCGGCTCCACCGCCACCGCCGCCGGGGGCGTCCGCCAGGGCCTTGCGCATCGCTCCCTTGGAGATCTCTTCCCTGGAAACGGCCTTCATCTCGTCGCCGCCTCGCGCGGAGCTGGGCATGGGGCGCGCCGACTTCGGCGCGTCGAACTCGGCGAGCTGCCCGGTCGCGCCGCGGAGCTGCCAGGGGCCGGAGGCGCTCTTGCCGAGGACCTTGCCGTTGAGCTCTTCGTTGGCCGCGATCTGCTGGTCGGCGGGGACCTCCATCGAAGCGCCGGACTTGCAGCCGGGCGCGGCGAAGGCGGTGGCGAGGCAGGCGCACAGGGCGATTCGGCGCATCGGGATCCTCCGGCTCTTCAGAGCGAGGACAGGCTACCACCGGCATCGGCTGGAACCCGCGGGAGGCCGGGCAGATGGGGAGATGGGGAGTGCGCGCGCGGCCCGAATCAAGGCGCCGGCAGCACCGTCCCGCCGCGCCGGGTCGCCGCCAGCGTTCCGCACGCCGCGGCGATCTCCGCGCCGCCGCTGTAGCGCCGCGCGATGGGGACCTTGAGCACCTGCAGCTCGTCGCGGAAGCGCGCCAGCTCCGCGGCGTCCGGCGGGCGGTAGGTGCCGGAGGGGTCGGCGACGTCGATGAGGTCGAGCTTGATGGGCAGGTCCGCGAAAGTGCGCTGCAGCGCCTCGACGTCCTCGCGGCCGGTATTGACCCCGGCCATCATCACGTAGGCGATCATCGCCCGCTCGCGGCGCGACTCGGCGTACTCGCGGATGGCCGGGACCAGCTGCGAGAGCGGGTAGGTCTTCTCGATCGGCATCAGCCGCGCGCGCTTCTCGGGGTCGGCCGACGAGAGGGAGAAGGTCAGCCGGAAGCCGTGCCCCTCCGCGGTGTAGCGGCGGATGGCCGGAACCACCCCGGCGGTCGACAGCGTGATGTTGCGGCTCCCGACCTGCAGCCCGCCCGGTTCGCACAGCAGGTGGGCGGCGCGCGCCACGCGCTCGAGGTTGAGCAGCGGCTCGCCCATCCCCATGAAGACCACGTGGCGGACGGGGAGCCGCGCCTCGTCCCGGATGAGCCGGACCTGCTCGACCATCTCCCAGGTCTCGAGGTTGCGGGTGAACCCCAGGCGGCCGGTGTGGCAGAAGGCGCACCCCAGCGCACATCCGATCTGCGAGCTGACGCAGACCACGTGCTTGGTCTCGAAGATCGGGATGCGCACCGCCTCGAACTCGCCGCCCAGGGGGGACGAGAACAGGTACTTCACGAAGCCGTCGCCGGCCTGGCGCCGCTCGACGACCGAGAGGCGCTCGAGCCGGCTTTCGTGAACGATGTCGAGGACTTGCCGCCTGACGTCCGGCGCGTCGCCCAGGACCCGGAAGTCGCCGGGGCGGTACAGGGCCGCCAGGATCTTGCGCGCCTCGGCTTCGAGGGCGTCGGGACCCAGCCGCTCGCGCAGCTCGGGGAAGGAGAGGTCGTTGAGGGGACGGCCGGTCACGCCGTCAGCCGCCGCCGCGGCACTTGTCGTGCAGAAACGCGGCGAGGCGGTCGCTCATGTCCTTGGGGACGTCCTGGACGAGCGCCTTCTGGCAGACGCTCGGGGTCGCCTTGTACTTCTTCACGAAGTCGATGCAGGGCGGGCACGCGCGGAAGTGCCGGTCGAGCTTCGCCTTCTCCTCCGGCGCCAGGGTACCGTCGAGGTACTCCTGCAATTGCGCGAGGGAGTGCTGGCAGGTGACCCACTCCGGCACTTTTTCTTTGGGCTCTCCCACGGCGGTCCTCGGCGTTCGGTGTCCCTAGGATGCTCCAGCTGCCAGCGCGTTTCCCAATCAGCTCGTCGCCCGGGCGTGGCCGGGCTGTTTGTAGAAGGCGTCGATGGCCTCGCGCAGCGCCAGGCGCGCGCGGTGCAGGCGGCTCTTGACCGCGGGGACCGTGGTGCCCAGGGTCTCGGCGATCTCCTCGTAGGAGAGGCCTTCGATGTCCTTGAGCAGGAAAACGGTGCGGTGGTCGTCGGGCAGGCCGTCGGTGGCCCTCTCGATGGCGACGCGCAGCTCGTTGTCCAGCGCCTTCTCCTCCGTCCCGCGGGTCCAGTCGTAGGACGGGTGGCTGAGCAGGCTGCCCTCGGAGTCGAAGCGGGGCTCGCCGCCGGGCTCGTGCGACGCCTCGGACTCGGTGGTCTCCACCTTCTTGCGGCGCAGGCGCATCAGGCAGAAGTTGGCGCAGATGCGGTAGACCCAGCTGCCGAACGCGGACTCGCCGCGGAAGTTGGGCAGGTTCTGCCAGGCCGACAGGAAGGTCTCCTGCAACACCTCCTCGGCGTCGCTGGAGTCCTGCATCATGCGCACGGCCAGGCCGTAGACCTTGGACCGATAGCGGGTGACCAGATCCTCGAAGGCCGCCACGTCGCGCTGGCGCGCGCGCTCGACCAGGTCGCGCTCTTCCTGGTTGATGGCGGGGGCAGGGGCTTCGTTCACGGCGCCCTCATACCACGTGCGCTCGCCCGGCGACCAGAACCTCGGCGCGCCCCCAGCGCCGGCGAGACGTGCGGGCTGCCGGCCTGCCAGAACCGCAGGAGGCGCTTGGACCAGGCCGGCCCGGCGTAGTCGACCCCGACCCTGGGGCCGCGCGAGACGCTCCCGAGGGGCCGGTCGGCGGGGAGGATGACGAGACCCGGACCCGCCTCGCCGGCGAGGTCCGCGCCGTTGAGGCGCTTGTCGACCGAGAGCGCCTTGCAGACCAAGCCCGGCCCGGAGCCCCCGCCCAGGCAGCCGTCCACCGGCTCGATGGCGCGGATGAGCACCGCTTCGGCTTCCCCCTGGGCGCGGGTGACCGCGTTGAGGCAGTGATGCATCCCGTAAATCATGTAGACGTACGCGAACCCCGGCGGGCCGAACATCACCTCGGTGCGCGGGGTGCGGCCGCGCGAGCTGTGGCACGCCCGGTCGCGCACCCCCAGGTAGGCCTCGGTCTCCACGATGCGGCCCACGCGCAAGAGGTCCCCGTCCAGGCGGGCGATGAGGCAGCCGAGCAGCTCGCGGGCGACCACGGCGGTCGGACGGTCGTAGAAGGCGCGGGGGAGCGGTTTGCCGAGGGCGGGGGGCGTCTGGGACATGGGCGCCGAAGACAAGCGCGCCAGAGCGGTGGGGGTCAAGGCTCGAGGCTCCAACTCCTGATCCAACACTTCGGCCGGGCTGCCCCGACGGCACCTCTCGAGGGCTCGACCGAGCCGCGCGGCGGTCCCCCGGCGCGCAGGACGGGCTCCACCCTTGAAGCCGCAGGCTCCTCGGGGCTAGCCTGCCCGACCCATGGGGCCGATCGTCATTCCGTTCGAGTTGAAAGCGACCTTCCTGAGGGAGCTGGACGAGGGCCTGAAGAAGGCGCGCTCGGCGTTCGAGGCCTTGCGCGTCACTGCCGACGACCCGGTCGCGCTCGACGAGATCAGCCGCTTCTTCCACCGCATCGCCGGCACGGCGCACTCGGTGGAGTTCCCCACGCTGGGGCGGGTGGGGATGCTCTGCGAGAGCCTGGCCGACTTCCTCAAGGAGTGCGACGGGGCGCACCGCGGCAAGGCGCTGGAGCTGTTCGCCGACGGGCTGGCGGCCGTGGAGGAGCTGCTCGACGAGCACCGCGCCAGCTCGGCGGAGCGGCGCGCGCCTGCGCCGCTCAACGCCCAGAAGATCCTGCGCGAGCCGACGCTGTCGCGGGTGCTGGTCATCGACGACGACCCGTTCAGCGCCAAGCTCGTCGACACCTGCCTCCGGGCGGCGGGCTTCGTCAGCGCCAGCTGCTCGGAGCCGGAGCAGGCCCTGGAGATCGTGGAGTCGGAGCTGCCCGACCTGGTCATCCTGGACGTGGTGATGCCCGGGGTGGACGGCTTCGAGCTGTGCCGGCGCATCCGCAAGAACCCGGCGCTGGCCTTCACGCCCATCATCTTCGTCACCCGCAAGGGCGACGTGGAGGGGCGGGTGCGCGGCCTGGAGGTCGGCGGCAACGACTACATCGCCAAGCCCTTCGACCCGCAGGAGCTGGTGGCACGGGTGCGCTCGCACCTGCAGCGGCTGGCGGCCCTGCAGGACATGGCCATCCGCGACGGGCTGACCCGCTGCTTCAACCACAAGTACTTCAAGCTGCGCGTGGAGCAGGAGCTCGCCCGGTCGCGGCGCTACCACGCGCCCTTCTGCATCGCCCTGGCGGACGCGGACCACTTCAAGTTCGTCAACGACACGTACGGCCATCAGGCCGGCGACGCGGCGCTCGGCCGGCTGGCCAACCTGGTGGTGGCCGGCGTGCGCGGCTCCGACGTGGTCGCCCGCTACTTCGGCGAGCAGTTCGGCCTGCTGCTGATCGAGTCGGGGCTCAAGGAAGCGACGCTGGTGACCGACCGCCTGCGTGCACGGATAGCGTCCGAGCTCTTCACGCTGCCCGAGCCCTCGGACGGCAGCCCGGCGCCCAGCGTGCCCATGACGGTCAGCATCGGCGTGACCGAGGTCCAGGCGACCGACACCGTCGAGAGCCTGCTGCAGCGGGCCGGGGCCGCCCTGGCGGAGGCGAAGAGCGCCGGCCGCAACACGGTGAGGACGGCGACGGGGTGAGTCGGCCGCACGTCGGCGAGTCGCCCGTCACGAGCCAGGAGTCACGAGTTCCGGGTCGAGAGCCGGTGGCGACTCCGGCGGCGACGCCGGGCTCGCGCCCCACGGCCTGGCACTGACGGCTCCCGACTCACCTTGCTCCCGCCCCGCTCCATGCCGACCTCTACTCCGTGGAGTTCTGGAGCAGGCCGCCGCACGCCATTCGGTGGCCCTTCGAGCTGGGGGCGGTGAGCGCCGCCGCCGCGCTCTGGGGGGGAGGCGAGTACGTCCGCCTGCGCAGGTCCCCCAAACCGGGGCTCGAGCGCGAGGCGCAGCGGATGCTCAACGGTCTGGACGGCCTGGCGCGGCGCAAGCTCCTGCGACCGCAGGCCCGCGCCGCCGCCGACCGCGCCTCCGACGCGCTGGCCTTCGCCGCGGTGCCGCTGGCGTGCTCGCTCGCGCTGCTGGGCGTCGACGGGCTCGGGCGGCGCCTGCTGCGCGACGGGCTGCGGGTGGTGCGGGCGGTCACGCTGACCGGCGCGGTGAACCAGGCGGTGAAGTTCCTGGCCCCGCGCGAGCGGCCCTTCGCCCGGGCGGGGACGCAGGAGACCGGCCGGGACCGCTACGGGTCGTTCTTCTCCAACCACACCAGCGCGGTCACGGCCATGGCCTCCGCCTCCGCCCGGCTCGTGCACGCGCGCGGCGCCAAGGCCTGGTTCGGGCTGCCGCTCTTCGGGCTGGCGGTGCTCGTCGGCTACCTGCGCATCGCCGCCGACCAGCACTACCTGACCGACGTCCTGGCCGGACTGGGCATCGGCACGGCCCTGGGCTTCGCAGCGGCCCGCTGACGGGTAGAATCGGCCCCTCGCTCGCCCGCCGCGGAGGAAGCCGCCATGCGCCAGACCCTGGTCGTCGCCTGCACCCTCGCTCTCGCTCTCGTCGCCTGCGGGCCGGCCCCGGGCCCTGGCCTCAAGGGGGATGCCGCGTCGCCTCCCGGCGCCGACGCGCAGGCCGGCGTCGACGCGCGGGCGAGCAGCCCGGCCGACGCCGGCCTCGAGCCCGGCGCGGACGCGGCCTCCGCCGCCGGGCCGGATGGGTCCTCGCTCGGCCCCGACGCCGGCGGGACCGCGCTCACCGAGCAGGAGCCCAACGACTTCAAGCCGTCGACCCAGTACAACCCGGTGACGCTGCCCTTGGAGATGACCGGGACGCTCCAGTCCGGGACCAACCCCGACATGGACGTGCTGGGCGCGAACCTGTCCG
This sequence comes from Myxococcales bacterium, assembly GCA_036504155.1. GTDB lineage: Bacteria > Myxococcota > Myxococcia > Myxococcales > UBA5297 > JACRCT01. Next base: position 586 of record DASXVQ010000028.1, on the reverse strand, counting down.
CCGGCGACCTGTGGACCTGGCGGCTCGAGAGCCCCGGCGGCAAGGTGGTGCCCAAGCTCTTCATCTTCGAGGCGGCGGGCGACATGCCGTACTTCGTCTCCGTCGCGGCGCAGGGCCAGGTGGCCGAGCAGGAGCAGTTCGCGCTGTCCTCGGGCCTGTGGCACGTCGTCGTCGCCGACCAGCGCAACCCGGGGGACAACAACACCGTCTGCGGCGGGGCCACCGTCTGCTACGGCGGGGCGGACTTCGACTGGAAGCTCACGGCGCAGGCCACCGCGCGCACGCCCACCGCGGTGGTCTTCCCCTCCACGGTGCAGGGCACGCTGCGGCACGCCTTCGCGCTCGACCTGTACGGCTTCCACGCGGCGGCCAACACCAAGATCGACGTCGACCTGAAGGCCAAGCGCAAGTCGCCGCCGTCGAACCTGGAGTCGCGCATGTCGCTGTTCGACGTCACCAACAAGGTGTGGCGCATCACCAACGACGGGCAGGTCCAGCTCGCGACGACCGACGCCCACCTCAGCGCCCCCGAGGGCCTGCCGGCCGAGGCCGACTACGTGATCGTGGTCGAGAACACCGATCCCGC
>DASXVQ010000027.1:0-16434 GCA_036504155.1 Myxococcales bacterium | reverse complement strand
ACAAGAGCGGCGGGTGCCCACGCGCCAACGCGAGCACCCGCCTTGTGTCTGCGCCGGTAGGACCCGGCAAGCGGAACGCAAACACCCGCTGATTCTAAAGGAGCGCAACCGTGAACGAGAGAGGCATTCGGAGGATGGCGGGCTACGTGCTCGCTCGCCTCCCAGAGGTGGGGCTCGGCGAGGTCGACGACCCGAGACGAGGCCCCAGGAAGTGGAGACTCTGGCAGTTGCTGACGGCCGTGGTCGTCGGGGCGATGGCCGGCTGCGGCAGCCTGCGCGAGGTGGAGCAGCTGACCGAGCTGCTCTCGCCGGCGATGCGGAGCAAGCTCGGGCTGACGAGGAGGCAGCCGGACACGACGCTGCGCGACGTGCTGTGCGCCCTTTCCATCGACGAGCTGCGGGCCTGCCTGCACCGCCTGGTCCGAGCCGCCTGGAGACGCAAGGCACTGCAGCCGCAGGGGTTGCCCTTCGGCGTCCTGGCGCTCGATGGCAAGGGCACCGCGCTGCCGTGCTGGGACGACGACTTTGTCCAGAGGCACGTCCCGGAGGTCGGCCAGCCCTTCGGCCTGGCGCGCACGGTGACCTGCACGCTGGTTTCGGCGGCGGGCAGGCCGTGCCTCGATGCCATCCCGATTCCGGTGAAGACCAACGAGATGGGCCATTTCAAGGTGGCCTTCGACAGCGTGCAGGCCACCTACGGCAGCCTCTTCCGGCTGGTGACCTACGACGCGGGCGCTCTCTCCGAGGAGAACGCCCGCCACGTCGTCCAGAGCGGCAAGGACTACCTGCTGGCGCTCAAGGGCGACCAGCGAACGATGTTCAAGCTCGCCGAGGAGCTGCTCGACCCGAACGAGGTGGCGGGCGAGACCGTGGACGTGCTCGACAACCGCACGACCGTCACTCGGCGGCTGGTCCTGCTGACGGTCCAGCAGCAGTGGTCCTACGGCGATGGCAAGGGCCCGACGGAGTCGGTCTGGCAGCACGCGCGCACCTTCCTGCGAGTGGAGTCGGTGCTGACCAAGGCTGGGGTCCAAACGCGGCGCGAGGCCCGGCTCTTCGTGTCGAGCCTCGATGCAAAGGCGCTCACCTCCGCACAGTGGCTCCAGGTCGTGCGCGGCCACTGGGGCGTCGAGAGCAACCACCACACGCTCGACACCGCCTTCGCCGAGGACGAGCGCCCGTGGATCGTCGCTGACGGCAACGGGATGTTGGTCACCCTGGTGCTGCGGCGCATCGCTTACACGCTGCTGGCGCTCTTCCGTAGCGTCAGCCTGCGCGGCGAGCAGAAGGGCGAAATCCGCTGGGCCGACCTGATGCGGTGGGTCTCGGCGACGGTCATCGCCGCGACAGAAGCCCACCTGCTGGCCATCCGACCGAGAGCCGTCGTCTGGGACTGAGCTTGCCGGGTCCTACCGGTCGCCAGACGACGCAGACAGCGTAGTGCCATGGCAGCGAGGGGCGGCCGCGCCGGCGGACGTCTGTCGCGGCGTGCCTGCGCGGGGACCAGCGGGCGCTTAGCGGTAATGCCGCAAGCAACACCACAAGTGAAAGCAAGACCCATGCCGATCAAACCTGAGTCCATCCAGTCCACCCACCGCCGAATGTCGGACCCGAGAAGTACGCTGTCGCCCGCCTGGAATTCAGAGGGGGGACGCGAACGGGTCGTGTCCGCAGCCAGGCGCCACTCGTTCAAGGGAGGCGGTCATGACGCGGCTCGAGAACCTGACCTTGGCGCGGAAGTTCGCGGCCGAGGTCATGGAGGACATGCGGCTCAACTTCGAGCGGGACGGCCATCTGGCCCCGGTGGCGTTCGTCGTCGCCGCCGTGGACCCCAAGACGGGCAAGCACCTGCAGCACCCGCAGACCATCGTCGTGCCGCTCGACCTCCGGGACGCACAGAAGAAGGAGGAGTCCGCGCGGGAGCTGCGCGAGCTCGCGCACCAGACGCGAGCCGTCCTGGTCCTCACCGGCCTCGAGTCCCGGGTCTCGATGTTCGCGGTGCCGGCGGGCGCCAGTCCCACCGCCCGGCCCGCCATGCCGCCCATGCCGCAGCGCACCGAGGTCGTCTGCGTGACGCTGGAGCACCGGAACGCGACCACCACCTGGTTCGCGAAGATCTCCCGCGACGGCCTGGGGAAGCCCACCATCGGCAAGTTCGAGCTGCAGGACCTCGTCGACCTCGGCGGCGTCTTCGGCGACTTCCTGCCCAGGGAGGGCGCCGCCGCGATGCTGCACTGAGCCGGTACCGCGCCCGAAGTCCGCCGCTTCCGCCGCGTCCGCCGCGTCCGCCGGGGGCTGAAGCACCCCGGCTCGTCTTGGGAACCCGGCTGAAGCCGGCTCGCCTCGAGCCGCGGCTCCGGGGCGAAGGGTCGCCCGCCCGCTCCCTGAGAAACACGGATCCCGAAAGGGGCATCCAACGGGCATGAACCGCCCCGCTCGCCTGACTCTCGCCGCCCTCGCTTCGCTCCCGCTCCTCGCCGGCTGCGCCACCACCACCACCGAGCACCTGCGGCTGCCGCCGCTGCAGACGGTCGCCAAGGTCGACCTGCAGCGCTACCTCGGCACCTGGTACGAGATCGCCTCCTTCCCGCAGAGCTTCCAGGAAGGCTGCACGGCGACCACCGCCAACTACGCGCTGCGCCCCGACGGGGAGATCGACGTCCTCAACCGCTGCCGCAAGGACAGGCTCGACGGCAAGGAGAAGGAGTCGCTCGGGCGCGCCCGCGTCGTGGACTCCGCCTCCAATGCCAAGCTCGAGGTGAGCTTCTTCCGGCCGTTCTGGGGCGCCTACTGGATCATCGACCTGGCCGACGACTACTCGTACGCAGTGGTGGGCCACCCCGGCCGCGACTACCTGTGGATCCTCAGCCGCACGCCGACGATGGAAGAGGGGACCTACCAGGGCATCCTCAAGAAGCTCCAGGCCATGAGCTACGAGACCGGACGGCTGGAGCGCACGCTGCAGCCGGCGTCGACGGGGCGGGCCCAGCGCTGAAGACGGCCTGGAGTCGCGGCCACCTCATGTAGCCCCGGTCCGTTCTGGGATTGGCCTGCCGGAAGTGGCGAGCGCCATCATCCCAGCGCGGAGGGCTTCTCCAGCAGTATTGGCCGCGGCCTACTGTCCGGCGTCCGCGCCCGCCCCCGCCGCCGCCGCCGCCGCCGGCGGGACGTACGGCTCCCGGCAGAACGCCAGGTGCTTCTCCAAGAACGCCATCGGCAGCGCCAGCTCCACCGAGAAGTTCTTCCCGCCGGGCGACACCCGCGCGTAGTCGAGCAGCTCCGCCAGCTTCGGGTCCCCGTCCGCCTGGGCCTTGAGGCGCGCCAGGGAGAGCGCCGCGCCCAGCGACTTGGCCAGGTCGGTCACCTTCTCCTTGTCCTGCCCGCCGACCCGCGCGGTGAGGCCCACGTCGCCCATGGCGCTGACGTGCAGCTCCACGTTCTGGGCCACCTCCTTGAGCTGCGCCGCCAGCTGCGGCTGCTCCTTGCCGAGCACGTCGTCGAGGAAGTCGTTGCCGATGACGCCGTAGACCTCTCCGTAGGTGGACGACTCGTCGATGGCGGGGTCGGTCGCCGGGGCGCGGCCCTCGATGCGGTCGATGGCGGCCTGGAGCTCCTCCTCGCTCTCGCCCAGGAGCATCATCTGGTCGCCCCAGCGCGCCAGGTAGGTCGCGCGCCCCTCCGGCGAAGCGGGCTTGTCCCGGTAGATCGTCCCCTGCTCGCCGTAGGAGCTGCGGGTGGCGGACTCGGAGATCTTGTCCCACTTGGCGGCCCCGAACTGCCCGGAGAGCAGGACCGTCTTGCCCGACACCGCCACCCGGTCGAGGTCCTGGAGCGGGTCGACGCCGGTGTCCTTGCGGATCTCCGCGATCGGGTCGCGCTCGCCGCGCCGGGCGCAGGCCAGCAGCAGTTCGCCGATGGGCGAGTTGGAGAGCGCGTTCGCCTCCACCACCACCGTGGTCTTCCCCGGCTTGGCGGGCAGCGCCGCCAGCAGCGGGTCGCGCGGGCGCGGCGGGGGCGGCGGCTCGTCGCTCACCCGGGGCGCCGTCGGCGGCTCCGGCAGCGTCCGCCGCGCGCTCATGCGCTGGTACTCCTTGTCGTTCAGCCGCTTGGGGATGGCGACCATCTGCGCCTGCTCGGGCTTCTCGTCCGGCTCGCCGCGCGTCATCAGCCAGGCGGCGGCGGCGAAGAGGAGCACGGCGGCGACCAGCCACGTCCAGCGACGGCGCTTGGGCATCAGAAGTCCCTCTGCTCGAAGCGCCACACGCCGACGGCGAGCGCGCCCAGACCGAAGACCAGCATCCCCACCAGCAGCTGCCCGAGGTACCCGGTGTCGACCGCCTTGGAGCCGGCGATGGACGCGGCGGCGTCGGCCAGCGCCGAGACCCGCGGCAGGAGCGCGGTGATCGACCGGAAGACCGTCAGGGCGAGCCTCGACTCGAACAGCGGCGAGATCTCCGCGCGGTAGCTGGCCACGAGGCCCGAGGCGAAGAACAGGCCACCCACGAACCCCGAGAACGCGGCGCTGCGCACGAAGAGCGCCGCGGCCAGCATCGGGGCGTAGAGCGCGGCGAAGCAGACGCTGGCCAGCCCCGCGGCGACGAGCGGCCGCGCCGTCCAGATGCCGGTCTTGAGGGCCAGGATGAGGGTGAACCCGCCCGCCCCGTAGGCGGCTCCGAGGAGGGACAGGGTGAACACGCCCAGGTAGGTGCCGACCAGCAGCTGCCAGCGGCGCACCGGCAGCGCCAGCAGTTGCTCGATGCGCCCCGGCGAGAGCAGGCTGGGCCCGAAGTCGGCGCAGGCGAGGATGCCGAAGGCGAGGCCGCAGTAGTAGATGAGGTAGCTCGCCACCTGGAAGACCGGCCGCAGCGCCACGTCGGCAGACTGGATGTCGTGGCTCCAGAGCCGGCCGAACAGCCGCGTCGCCGCCAGCGCCCCGTCCACCACCTCCATGCGCAGCGAGAGGCCCATGGTGGCCAGGAACAGCGTGATGCCGATGCCCAGCACCAGGAACCACTTGCGCGAGGCGGCCTCGGAGAGGATGTCGCCCGCGACGGAGAGGACGGTCCTCATGCCGCCCCCCGCCCTGTGGAGAACGTGGAGGCGGGCCACTGCGCCGGCTCCGACGCCGACCCTTGCGGCGCGCCCACCGCCTCGGCCAGCACGTCCTCCAGCTCGCGCTCGTCGCGCTGCAGCTCGACGATGAGCGCCCCGGCGGCCCGGCAGCGGTCGAGCACCTGGTTGAGCGCCGCGGCGTCGCTCGCCTCGCAGCGCCACAGCTCCGTCCCGGACATCTCGATGAGCCCGGCGGCCCTCATCGCCGCGGCGTCCACCGCGCCGGCCAGCCGCAGGCGCCAGCGGGTCTCGGAGCGCGTCAGGTCGTCGAGGCGGCCCTCGCGCACCACCTTGCCGCCGTGGAGGATGCCCACCCGGTCGCAGACGCGCTCGGTCTCGGAGAGCAGGTGCGAGTTGAGGAAGATGGTCGCGCCGCGCTCGCGCTCCTCGGCGAGCAGCCGGCGGACCTCCATGCGGCCCAGCGGGTCGATGCCGTCGGTCGGCTCGTCCAGGACCAGCAGCTCCGGCGTCCCCAACAGCGCCGCCGCCAGCCCCAGCCGCTGGCGCATGCCCTTGGAGAAGCCGCCGATCCTGCGCTGGGCGTCCGGGGCGAGCCCCACCCGCACCAGCAGCGAGTCGATCTGCGGGCGCGCCGCGCGCAGCTGCTTGAGCCGCGCCACGCTGGCCAGGAACTGCACCGGGGTCCACGCCTGCGGCAGGTGCAGCCGCTCCGGCAGGTAGCCGATCCGCGAGCGGACCCGGGGATCCTCCGGGTCGCCGTCGAGCACCTTCACCGTGCCCGAGGTCTGCCGCACGATGCCCAGAAAGGTCTTGATGAAGGTGGTCTTGCCGGCGCCGTTGGGCCCGATGAGGCCGAACACGGTGCCGCAGGGCACGGTCAGGTCCACCCCGCGCAGCGCCTGCTGGCCGCCGCGGCTCCGGAAGAGCCCGCGGTAGACCTTGGTGAGCGCGCTGGCCTCGATGGCGTTCATGCGTTGCAGGCGCGAGGCCTGCCTCCCCTGCGCGTCAGCCGGCCCAGATGAAGTCGATGGTGGGGAAGAAGTCGTTGGAGCGCACGTGCTGGTGGGTGGCGTAGTCGATGGCGTTCGAGTCCGAGTTCCACCACATGAAGCCCAGCGTGAAGCGCGAGTACCTGCCCACCGCGAAGTCCAGCGACCCGCCGCCGGTCATGGTGATGGGCGAGGGGTTCTTGCCGTGCAGCGACAGCCCCAGGTAGGCGCGCGCCCGCAGCCAGGTGAGCAGCGAGAGGTCGTAGGTGGCGTTCACGCGCAGCCGCAGGCCGGTGGTGACCGGCGAGAGCAGGTCGTCCAGCGGCGCGATGCTGCCGGCCCCGGTGGCGTCGTTGTGCGTGAGCGGGATGCCGACGGTGAGGTCCGCGGCGAAGGTCAGCGTGCTCTCGGTGCGCTTGCCGTAGGTGCCGGCGATGCCGACGCTGGGCACCAGCAGCCAGCCGACCTGCCCACCGCCCTTGCTCCAGGTGGGGATGGCGTAGCCCTGGGTGAGCTTCATCAGCGGCGTGGGGCAGTAGACCCCGTACTCGCTGGCCCAGCGGAACCCGCCCATCTCGCCGTGGGCGACGCGGAACAGGACGTTGGGGGCCACGAAGAACAGCAGCGGCTGCAGCTGCAGCTCCACGCCGTCGACGAGGGCGACCTTGAGCGGGTTGAAGACGCCCACGGAGTACTCGCCCTTCAGGCCCACGTCCGCCGTGTCGCGGGCCGGCAGGGGCCTCTTCAGCGCGTCGGCGGAGGCATCCAGGGCGGGCGGCGCGACCGGCACCGTGGGTTGCTGCGCCTCGAGGGCGGGCTTGGCGGGGTCGACGGCGGGCGCCGGGACGGCTTGGCTCTCGGCGGCGAGCGCCGGGACGGCGAGGAGCAGCGTCGCGAGGGCGAGGGAAAGGTTCTTCACGGCGCCACCTCCCAGATCCCCACCACCGGGCAGTGATCACTCAGGTAAAGGGGATCCCCCGCCAGGCCCTGGCCCGAGGCGGTCACGGTCGTCCCCGGCCCCGTGCCCCGGCCCTTGGTCTGCAGGACGTCGGCGTCGAGCCACTGGTCGGCCTTGCGGACGAAGAGGTAGTCGAGCCGGCGGGTCCAGTGGCCCGGCTCGCCGTTGGCGCCGACGGTGTCCGGGCCGATGACCGAGTGCGAGTACCAGTGGCTCTGCTCCTGCTCGGTCGTCCCGTAGCTCGCCAGCGGAATCGCCTCGCGGAACTCGTCGTAGAAGGGCCGGAGGTCCTCGGGGTTGTAGGGGGGCTGCTCGAAGTCAGTGCCGATGGACTCGGGCGCCTCGTCGTTGAACTTGCTCGTCTTCACCGAGCCGGGCGGCAGCGCGTTCAGGTCGCCGGCCAGCACGAAGGGGAGCTTCTCCGCGCGGATCAGCTCCAGGATCTGCTTCTGCTGCTTGGCGTTGGTGCGGTCCATGTCGTAGGCCTCGGTGTGGACGGCGTACACCGCGACCTGCCGCGTCCCCACCTGCAGCACGGCGTGCCCCACCGCCCGGTGCCAGTAGAAGGTGGAGATGATGACGCTCTGGTCGGTGCGGTCGGCCTGGGCGATCCGCTCGTTCTTGACGATGGGGTAGCGCGAGAAGATGCAGTTGCCGGTGTCGACGCGCCCGACGCCCTCGCTGGCCACGTAGCGGTCCTGCCACAGCGGGACGTAGGCCGCGTAGCGCAGGTCGGTGTGGTCGAGCACGCCCTTGACCATGTCGAAGTAGGCCGAGCGCTTGGAGTTGATCTCGATCTCGTTGGTGACGAGGACGTCCGGCTGCACCTCGTTGATGAGGTCGTAGATGCGGCCCATGTTGAAGTCGACCTCGTCCATGGACATCTCGACGCGGTCGCCCCAGAGGTCGAACCAGAAGTCGATGCGCCCGGCGCCGTACTTCACGTTCCAGGTCATCACCTTCAGCCGCAGCGGCGCCGGCGCCTCGGGCGCGACCGCGCCCTCCTTGGCGAGGACGGGGAACTCCTGGGCCGAGCCTTCCGGACCGTAGGAGGTCCACGCCCATTCGCAGGCGGCCAGGGCGAGCAGCGGGAGGAGTGCGAGTCGGCGCATGGGCACCTCTTGGGTGAGCTACGAGGCGGGAGGAGATTAGCCCGACGCCAGCCATGCGGCCACTCGGGCTTTCGGCCCTTGGCGGCTCGACACCCCGGCGGCTCGACTCCCCGAGCCGCAAGCGTCAGCGCGCCGGGGATCGTCGTGCCCTGGGCGGTGACAGGGTCGGCGAGCAGGGCTCCTTGGAGGTTCCAGGTCCAGGCGACCGACACGACCGACCGACGCGCCCCCGGCACGGAGGCCGGGCTCTACCCGACTCGCCGGCTAGGCGTGGGGAATCCTTCGAAGAGAGGTGGGGTGCAGCAGGGTTCCAGGTCCAGGCGACCGGCGAGGGCCTGGCCCGTCGGGTCGGCGCCCTGCTGAAAGCGCGTCCCTTCACTGCGCCGGGCGCGACCATCCCCGGCGCGCTGACGCTTGCGGCTCCGCAGGGTTCCGCGTTATCCAGCGGGGCTCTTTTCGTCCCTGTCCTACGGAGGACTCCACCATGAAGAAGTACGCCTGCCAGGCCTGCAGCTACGTGTACGACCCTGCGGTCGGCGACCCGAGCGCCGGCATCGCGCCCGGCACCCCGTTCGAGAAGCTGCCTGAGGACTGGGTCTGCCCGGACTGCGGCGTGGGCAAGGACATGTTCGAGCCCGTCGAGTAGTTCTCCCGATCCACGTACCAACAACGGCGGGGCCCGGAGGCGAGCCATGGGTGGTCTGCAAGCGCGCAAGATCAAGGAAGGCGTCTACTGGGTCGGCGGCATCGACTGGAACCTGCGCAGCTTCCACGGGTACTCCACGCCGCGCGGCTCGACCTACAACGCCTACCTGGTGGTCGGCGAGAAGATCGCCCTGATCGACACGGTGAAGGCGCGCTGCGCCGACGAGATGCTCGCGCGCATCGCCTCGATCGTGGACCCCGCGAAGATCGACTACGTGGTGAGCAACCACGTGGAGATGGACCACTCCGGCGCGCTGTCGCGCGTGCTGAAGGCCGCCCCGAACGCCAAGGTCGTGACCTGCGCCGCGGGCGAGAAGGGCCTGCGCGAGCACTTCCACGCCGACTGGAACTTCCAGCTCGTCAAGAGCGGCGACAAGCTCGAGCTGGGCGGCGGCAAGACGCTGCACTTCGTCACCACGCCGATGGTCCACTGGCCGGACAACATGGTCAGCTACCTGGCCGAGGACAAGATCCTGTTCTCGAACGACGCCTTCGGCCAGCACTTCGCCTCGCCCGAGCGCTTCGACGACGAGCTGCCGCTGCACCTGGTGGTCGAGGAGGCGCAGAAGTACTTCGGCAACATCGTGCTGTGCTTCATCCCCATGGTCGCCAAGGCGCTGGAGTCGGTCGCGGGGCTCGACGTGCAGCTCATCGCGCCCAGCCACGGGCTCATCTGGCGCACCCACGTGCGCACCATCCTCGAGCAGTACAAGCGCTGGACCTCGAACACCCCCGACGAGCGGGCGCTGATCATCTACGACACCATGTGGGAGTCGACCGCGCAGATGGCCCAGGCCATCGGCGCCGCGTTCGACGGCCGCGGCATCCCCTGGCGCATCTACGACCTCAAGGAGGCGCACATCTCGGAGATCATGACCGAGGTGGTGACCTCCCGGTACATCTGCGTGGGCTCGCCGACCCTGAACAACGGCATGCTGCCCACGGTCGCCTCCTTCCTGACGTACCTGCGGTCGCTGACGCCCAAGAAGCGGGTGGGCCTGGCGTTCGGCAGCTACGGCTGGGGCGGGCAGAGCATCGAGCACGTCAACCAGTACCTGAAGGAGTCGGGCTTCGACCTGCTCGACCCCATCAAGGTCAAGTACGTGCCCGAGCGCGAGACGCTGCGCGCCATCACCGCCAAGCTCGAGCAGGACCTGGCGGCGTTCCAGGCGGCCAAGCCGGCGGCGGCGAAGGCGTCCTAGTCGGTCGTCAGCGCCGTACTTCGAAGACGACCGGGCTCAGAACCTGGATTGCCCGCGGGAGATGCGACACCCGGTGCCCCGCTCGCTCGGTCCCGGAGCCAATGGCTATACTTGCCTTGTCATGCGAGCGATCCCAGAAGTCGCGCGGGCGGTCATGCTGAGGCCTCCGGCCAGCCTGCTCGAGGAGCGTCATCGGTCGGGTGTCGATCGCTGGGACGAGATGTGGGAGGGAGTGCTGCACATGGTTCCTCCACCTTCCCGATGGCACCAACGGTTCGGGAGCGAGCTGCTCGCCGCGCTGCTCCCTCTAGCCAAGGCCAAGGGGCTCGAGCCCTCTTACGAGACTGGCCTCTTTCGTCCGGGCTCTGAAGAGCGCGACTACCGCACGCCCGACCTCGTTTTCGCTCGCCCAGACCAGGCCAGCGAGCGCGGCGTCGAGGGCGCCGAGTTGGTTGTCGAGATCCTCTCCGAGGGAGACGAGTCCCGCGAGAAGCTCGCTTTCTACGAGCAGCTGAACGTGTCCGAGGCGCTCCTCGTCGACCCCGACAGCCGCGAATTCGAGCTCTATGTGCTCCGGGGCGGACGTCTCCATGTCGCCCTCCCTGACGAGCGAGGGGCCGTGCGCTCCCAGGTGCTTGGCGTCGTCTTCTCGAGAGCCTCGGGACCCAAGCTGCGTTTGGAGTGGGCTGGGGCGAGCGCGGAGATCTAGCGCAACCGTGCGGCTGAGCCGCCTCGGCCGTGTTTCTTCGAGCCCTCACCGACCCGAGTCAATCAGCCTGTTTCCGCTTGGTTGGCCTCTGGCCCGCCGGTTGCTCTCTTGCGTGGCAGGAGACAACGCCATGCGGACGACCTGGGCCCTCATCCTCTTCCTGCTCCCCTCGCTGGCCTTCGCCCAACGCGTCCACGAGGCGCGGGAGCTGACCGGCGCCTGCGCCGAGTTCGAGGTCGGCGGCAGCGCCTTCGCCTGGCAGGACACCGCGCTCGAGGCCGGTGGCACCCGCGTCGTGGTCCGCGCGCACGAGGAGCTGGAGGTCGTCGGCCTGCCCAAGACGCGCACCCGCCACGGCGAAGCGGTGCGCATCTGCTCGGGCCAGTCGCTCCTCGTCCGCCGCTCCGGGGTGCAAGGCGCCCTCCCGCTCGAGAGCCTGGCGCTGGCCTGGGCCCCGGCCGGCCGCGACGACCGGCTCCTGCTCGGCCGCGGACCTTCGCCCCGGACCTTCGAGCTGCGCCTGGTCGACCGCGCCGGCCGCCGCATCGCCGCCACCGCGCTGCAGCCCGGGCTGACCTCGATGGGCGACGGCGACGACGAGTACACCCCCGGCCTGCAGTGGCTCGGGGACATGGGCTTCGCCGCGACCGACGGCGTGGCGCTGGCGCGCTTCGAGTACCACGCCTGCGGCTACAACAATCCGGTCATCCCGGTCATCGTCGCCGGCGGCCGGATGGTGGTCGGCCCCGAGGCGGACCGCGTCTCCGAGGCCGGGGTCTTCCACGCCGACACGCAGCTGCTCTTCCCCTCCGCTCCCGGCGGCATCGACCAGGGCCTGGTGCTGCGCACCGTGGTCGAGACCTTCGACGAGTCGTCGTCGACCTACGTCGCGGACTCGGTCGAGAGCCATGCGTGGCGATTCGACGGAGCGCGGTTCGTGAAGCAGCCCTGAACGAAGACCGCCCTCCAGCTCCCCGCTCGAGCGGGGTTGGGGTCAACCGTCCACCCGGTCCAGCCAGCAGGACTCCTCGGGCTGCACGGCCCGCTCGTGCAGCCCGCCGCCCAGGCACACCTTGAACCAGCTGCAGTCCGCGCACGGCCCCTCGCGCCGCCAGGCCAGGTCGCGGTGCTTCTGGAACTTCGTGCGCCAGATCTCCGAGAACCGCGTCGTCAGCGCCGATCCCTGCGCCCAGTCCCGCGGCAGCGAGGGGCAGGCGCTCACCTGGCCGTCGCACAGGAGGGACCCGATGTTCGCCCCCGGGTGGCAGCCGCCGCGCTCGCGCACCACGGCGTCGCGCCGCACGCCCACGAACCCGCCGCAGGAATAGCTGACGTCCATTCCGCCCGGCCGCTCCGCCCGGCGGCGCTCCTCGACGAAGTCGAAGAGCCGGCGGGCCATGGCGGCGTCCCTTCGAGCCGCGGGCTCAGCCGATCTTCTGGTACTTCTCCGGCGCCGCGCCGCAGATCGGGCACTTCTGGCCCGGCTTGCCCAGCTCCACGTGGCCGCAGACGGGGCAGTAGTAGAACTCGGTCTCGGTCAGGTCCTTGCCCGCGCGGACGGCCTCGAGCGCCTTCCGGTACAGCTCGGCGTGGACCTTCTCCGCCTTCAGCGCCAGGCCGATCATCGCCTTGCCCTTGTGGCCTTCCTTCTGCGCCTGCTCGAGCATCGGCGGGTACATCTTCTCGTGCTCGTAGGTCTCGCCCTCGAAGGCGGCCTGCAGGTTGTCGACCGTGCTGCCCACCCCGCCCATCGCCTGGAAGTGTCCCTGCGCGTGGACCAGCTCGGCCTCGGCGGCGGCGCGGAAGAGCTTGGCGACGTTGGCGAAACCGTCCTGCTCGGCCTTCTTGGCGAACGCCAGGTACTTGTTGCGCGCCTGGCTCTCGCCGGCGAAGGCTTCCTTCAGGTTCTCCATCGTGGTCGGCATCTCTCGGTCCTTTCGAGGGCGTGGGGAGGCCGTAGCTTGGCGGTCCGTCGGGTCGTTTTCAAGGCGGCGGCCCCGTGCGCGGCGGAACTCCCGAACGGTCCGCGCATCCAACCGACCTGTTGGAGGTGTGCCATGGCCTCTGCCGTCACTTCGGGAATCCGCGTCACCGTCGAAGCCCACCACCTGTCGGAGCGCCGCGAGCCGGGCCGCTGGCTCTTCGCCTACCAGGTGCGCATCGTCAACGAGGGCCCCGCGCCCGCCCAGCTGCTGAGCCGCCACTGGATCATCACCGACGGGCTGGGCCGCGAGGAGCACGTCCAGGGTCCGGGCGTCGTCGGCCAGCAGCCGGTCCTCGCCCCCGGCGCGGCGCACGAGTACACGAGCTTCTGCCCGCTCTCCTCGCCGCTCGGCTCGATGCGCGGCAGCTACCAGATGGCCCGCAGCGACGGCACCACCTTCGAGGCCGCCATCCCGGAGTTCGCGCTGGCGGCGCCCGAATCGCTCAACTGACGGCGACCGTCGGGGCGCTTGCGTGAACACGCGGGGGTCTGGCAGCCGGTGCGCGATGACGGCTTTCGAAGGCAGCAACGACAAGCCCCCCGCCCCTTGCTCGACGCCGCCACCTCACTGCCGGGGGCAGGTGTCCTCCACGCGCTGACGCTTGTGGCTCCGTCCAAGCGAAAGAAGGGCCGGACCCGGTTTCCCGGATCCGGCCTCGCTCATTTGGACCGGGGACTGAGCAGGCAGTCGCGGAGGCCTGCCGCTACTCCCCTTCGATCTCTTGAGCTCGAGGAGTGAACGTGACGGCCGCCCCGCGATAGCCCGCAACGATCACACGGGTCGCGGGCGCCGGGGGGCGGCGAGCCTTCGCGGCCGGCAGGCCCGGTGTATCCTCAGCGCTCGCACAGAAGCGCGGGAGCCCGAGCCCCACATGCCTCTCTTCGCCGCGACCGTCTTCCTCAGCGCCTTCCTGCTCTTCCTCGTCCAGCCGCTGGTCGGCCGCGTCCTGCTGCCCTGGTTCGGCGGCGCGCCGTCCGTGTGGACCACCTGCATGCTCTTCTTCCAGGTGCTGCTCCTGGCCGGCTACGGCTGGGCGCACCTGGTCTCGCGCCAGCCGCCGCGGCGCCAGGCGGCGCTGCACCTGTCGATGCTCGGCGCCGCCGCGCTGGCGTTCGTCGTCGGCGCCGCGCGCTGGGGCGCGCCCATCGTCCCCGACGCGAGCATGAAGCCGCCCGACGGCCTCTACCCGACCGCTCGCCTGCTCCTCCTGCTCGCGCAGACCGTGGGCCTGCCCTACCTGGCGCTCTCGGCGACCGGTCCGCTGCTGCAGGCCTGGTACGCGCGCGTCTACCCGGACCGCAGCGCCTGGCGCCTCTACGCGCTCTCCAACACCGGCTCGATGCTGGCGCTGTTCGCCTACCCGTTCGGCCTGGAGCCGCTCCTGGGCCTGCGCGCGCAGGGCTGGGCGTTCTCCCTCGGCTTCGTGCTCTTCTTCGCCGGCTGCGCCAGGGCCGCGCTGCGCGCCCGCGGCGCCCCGATGCTCCCGGCGTCTCCCGCCTCCGCGTCCAGCTCCGCCTCCAACTCGACGTCCACCTCCGCGTCGCCCGAGCCCGCCGCGCCGGCCGCCAGCCAGGCCATCGCCCGCCCGAGCGCTCGCCAGTGGGCGGTGTGGATCGCCCTGGCCGCGGTGCCCTCGCTCTCGCTGCTCGCCATCACCAACCAGCTCTGCCAGGAGGTCGCGGTCTTCCCGATGCTGTGGGTCCTGCCGCTGGCCACCTACCTGGCGACCTTCATCCTCTGCTTCGAGAGCAACCGCTGGTACCGCCGGACCATCTTCGTGCCGTTGCTGGGCGTGCTCTCGGTGATGGCGCTGCTGCTCTTCTTCGGCGAGGTGCGCAGCGACCTGGCCGTGCCGCTGACCAACTTCCTGCTGCTGCTCTTCGCCATCGGGATGATCTGCCACGGCGAGCTGGCGCGCCTGCGCCCGGCCCCGGCGCACCTGACCTCCTTCTACCTGGCGGTCTCCATCGGCGGCGCCTGCGGCGGCCTGTTCGTGGGCCTGGCCGCGCCGGCGCTCTTCGCCAGCTACTTCGAGTTCGACCTGTGCATCCTCGGCGCCTGGGTCGCGGTCATCGCGACCAGCCCCAAGGCCGGCGCCGGCGCCGACGCCCGGCAGCGCGCCCAGCGGCGCTCGCCGCTCTTCATGCTCGCCAACGCGTCCGTCCTCCTCGTCCTGGTGGCGGAGGTGATGCTGCGCCAGGGCAACCCCGGCCACGGCCTGCTGGCCAAGGCGCGCGGCTTCTACGGGGTGATCAAGGTCGAGAGCGCCACCCGCGGCGCCTTCCTCGAGCACTCGATGAGCCACGGGCGCATCGTCCACGGCGCGCAGTACCAGGACGCCGCGCACAAGCCCGAGCCGGTGACCTACTTCACGCGCAACAGCGGCGTCGGCCGGGCCATCGCCAACCACCCGCGCCGGCTCGCCGGGCAGCCGATGCGCATCGGGATCATCGGGTTGGGCGTCGGGGTGCTGGCCGCCTACGGGCAGCCCGGCGACGAGATCCGCTTCTACGAGATCAACCCCGACGTCATCCGCCTGGCGCAGACGCCGCAGTACTTCAGCTACCTGTCCGACTCGAAGGCCAAGATCGACGTCGTGCTCGGCGACGCGCGCATCATGCTCGAGCACGAGCTGGCCCAGGGCGGCTCGCGCGGCTACGACCTGTTCGTCCTCGACGCCTTCAGCAGCGACTCCATCCCCGCGCACCTGCTCACGGTGCAGGCGTTCCAGCTGTACCTGGCGCACCTGCGCTCGCCGGACTCGATCATCGCGCTGCACGTCTCCAACCGGATGCTCGACCTGGGCCCGGTCATCCGCCGCACCGCACAGGAGCTGAACCTGCCGCTGGTGGAGCTGCTCTCCCAGGCCATGACGGCGCAGGACCCGCCTCTGGAGCAGCCGGCGCACTGGATCCTGCTGTCGCGGACGAAGGAGGTCTTCGACCGGCCGGACTTCAACGGCCTCGAGCGCGTGAAGCGCAAGCCGGTGCTGCCGCGGCTGTGGACCGACGACTACACGAACATCCTGACCGCGCTGGGCGAGTTCAAGGGGTAGGCCCCATGGCGACCAGGGCCAGGGCGTCGAGGCGCACGCGCCGGGAGCTCCTCGACGCCAAGCTCCAGGACGCGACCCGGCTCGCCAGCGAGGGCGACTTCGTTCGCGCCGAGAAGCTCCTCATGCAGGTCCTCAAGACCAGCCCCAAGGAGATCGCCGCGTACGACGCGCTCGGCTTCGTGCAGTTCTTCCAGGGCCGCTTCTCCGAGGCCCAGGAGTGCTGCGAGCGATCGATCGCGCTCGCGCCGGGCAATGCCTACGCGCACAAGGGTTGGGGGCTGTGCGTGGCCAAGCAGGGACGCGTGGACGAGGGGCTCGCCAGCCTGGAGCGCGCGATGGCGCTGCAGCCGGACTGGTTCGACCCGTACTGGGATTTCCTGATCGTCTGCGGCGAGAACCGGCGGGCCAAGGAAGCGCGAAAGGTGCTGGCGCTGGCGCGGGAGAGGTTCCCGGAGAAGCGCTGCGAGCTGGATCAGCTCGTGCGGCACTTCCGGCAGTAGTGGCCGGCCTCCGCGCCGGCTTCCGTGTTCAGTCTTCTTCTCCTTCAGTCACTCGGAGGCACGAATGCAGTAGTGGCCGGCCTCCGCGCCGGCTTCCGTGTTCAGTCTTCTTTTCCTTCAGTCACTCGGAGGCACGAATGCAGTAG
>DASXVQ010000026.1:0-24697 GCA_036504155.1 Myxococcales bacterium | reverse complement strand
TCCGCCAGCTCGGCGAGCGTCTTCTGCGTCGCGGCGTTCACCTGGTCGGGCACCAGCTTGAAGCCCCAGTTGCCCTTGGCGATGCCCGGCACGTTCATGCGCGCCCAGCCGCCCAGCCCCAGCACGTCCTGCATCGGCACGATGGCGAGATCGCAGACCGAGCCGTAGGCCAGACGCATCATGTGGTAGTGGCAGAAGTTGCCGTCGGTCGCGGTGTAGCGGCGGAAGGCGTCCTTCTCCTTGTCGCCAGCCGACTGGTACCAGCCCACGGTGGTGTCGTTGTCGTGGGTGCCGCTGTAGACGACCGCGTTCTTCTGGTGGCGGATGGGCAGGTGCGGGCTCTTGGCGCCCTCGCCGAAGGCGAACTGCAGCACCTTCATCCCCGGCAGCTCGAACTGGTCGCGCAGGTCGTAGACGCCCTTGGTGATGACGCCCAGGTCCTCGGCGATGAACGGCGCGTCGCCCAGGGCCTTGCGCACGTTCTTGAAGAAGTCGGCGCCCGGGCCCTTGACCCACTTGCCGGTCTTGGCGGTCGGCGCGTCGGCGGGGACCTCCCAGTAGCTCTCGAAGGCGCGGAAGTGGTCGATGCGCACCACGTCGGCGTGGCGGAGCGCTCCGCGCAGCCGGCCGATCCACCAGGTGAAGCCGTCGGCCTTGTTCTTCTTCCAGTCGTAGACCGGGGTGCCCCAGAGCTGGCCGTCCTTGGCGAAGTAGTCGGGCGGCACGCCGGAGACGACCTTGGGCGTCCCGTCGGCGTTGAGCTGGAACATCTCCTTGCTGGCCCACACGTCGGAGCTGTCGCGCGCGCAGTAGATGGGGATGTCGCCGATGACCTTGATCTTGGCGGCGGTCATCTTCTCGCGCAGCCGGTCCCACTGCTCGAAGAAGCGGAACTGGATGTACCGCTCGACCTCGGTCTCCTTCTCCAGCTTCTTCTTCCACTCCTTGAGGCCGGCGGGCTGGCGCAGCGCGATGGGCTTGGCCCAGTTCCACCACGGCTGGCCGCCGTGCGCCTTCTTCACCGCCGCGAACAGGGCCCAGTCGTCGAGCCAGCCGGCTTCGGCCTCGCAGAACTTGTCGAAGCGCGCCTTCTCGGCGCCCTTCCTCTCGAAGAAGCGGCCGGCGGCGCGGGCGAGCAGCGCCTTGCGGCTGTTGGCGATGAAGTCGTAGTCGATCTTGCCGGTGTGCGGGACGCGCACGCCGTTGAGCTCGTCGCCCGTCAGGTCGCCCGCCTGGCAGAGCCGCTCGAGGCTGACCAGGTAGGGAGAGCCGGCCCAGGAGGACTGCGCGATGTACGGGTTGCCGTCGTCGCTGGGCCCCAGCGGCAGCACCTGCCAGTACGACTGCCCGGCGCCGGCCAGGAAGTCGACGAAGCGGTAAGCCTCTTCTCCCAAATCGCCTATCCCGAAGGGGCCGGGCAGGCTGGAGACGTGGCACAGGACGCCGGCGGAACGGTCGAAGCGCATGCTGGTCCTCGTTCGTGCGTGGGCCCGGGGCTCGCCCGGGGACGCCGCGTGTTTACCTGCGTGGGAGGTGCCCTGTCCAGCGCGTCAGGCCGTCCGACCGCCGTCCACCGCCAGGATCTGCCCGGTGACGTAGCGCGCGCCCAGCAGGTAGACGATCGCCTCGACCACGTCCTGGGGGGTCCCCGTCCGTCCCAGCGGGATGCGCGAGAGCTGGCGCTCGCGCTCCTCTTCGCCGTAAGCCTCGGGGAAGAGCACGGTGCCGGGCGCCACGGCGTTCACCCGGATGGCCGGCGCCAGCTCGAGCGCGAGGCTGCGCGTCAGCATCGCCAGCCCGGCCTTCGAGGCGCAGTAGTGCGAGTAGCCGGCCCAGGCCTTGAGAGCGCCGCCCACGTCGACGACGCTCACGATGTCGCCGCCGCCCTTGCGCTTCATGGCCGGCACCGCCGCCCGGCAGCAGAAGAACGGTCCGGAGAGGTTCACGTCGATCATCTGGCGCCAGGCGTCGTCGTCGATCTGCTCGATGGGCTTGCGCTCGAAGATCGCCGCGCTGTTCACCAGTAGGTCGCAGCCTCCCCAGGGTTCGGCCGCCGCGACGACCCGCGACGCGTCCGCGCTCTTCGTGAGGTCGCCCTGGACGGCCACCGCCGCGGAGCCCGCGTCGCGGATGGCCTTAGCCGCCTGCTCCGCGCCGTCTCGGCTGCTCGAGTAGTGGACGACGACCTTGGCGCCGCGCTGGCCCAGGCCTTCGGCGATCGCCCGGCCGACCCGCACCCCGCCGCCCGTCACGACCGCCACCCGGCCTTCGAGCGAGCGCTCCATGGCCGCCTTCAGTCCTTCGCCCGGCGCTCGACGCCGTTGAGCCGGCAGAAGGCCTTGTAGTGCGCGTAGCTGCGGAACTGCAGCTCACCCTGGAATATCTCCACCGGCTCGGACTGCTGGTGGGCCTCGCACACCGGCGCGGCCGGCCCCCACAGCTGCTCGTCCGCGGTCAGCCGCCGGCGAGGAGCCTGCGGCGGAGGAGGAGCCTCGGGCTCGGGCCCCGTCAGCCGCAGGGTCTTGATGGGCTTGAAGCTCTTCGCCGGAGCGCCGCAGATGCCGCAGGTGGGCGGAAAATCGAGCTCCTTGCGGCCGCCGAGGTCCAGGGGCCGCACGACGTAGGAGGCCGCGAACTCCACCACGTCGTCGGACTCCTCCGTCACCCGCTCGTCCTCCGCGCGCAGGTAGGCCATGCAGCAGCCGCACTCCGCCGCCTGGTCGTTGCGGAAGTCGCGCGCCGCCTCGTGGCCGCACAGCGGGCAGGCCGACCACCACCAGCCGCGCGCCGAGTACAGGCCGCCGAACGCCACCACCGCCAGCGACAGCACCACCACCACTCCCAGCGTCCCGCCCTGGGTCGGGTGCTCCATGAAGCCCAGGTACGCGTACCAGCAGTAGGCGCCGAAGCTGCCCAGCAGCACCAGCGGCGTCAGCACCGCGAACAGGCGCCTGGCGAGGCTGCGGTTGCACTCGCCCCACTTCGCCTTGCGGGCGGTCACAGAGGGGCGTTCGGTGGGCGTCGGTGCGGTCATGCCGGTCCCTGGATCTGCTCTGGTTTCACCCCTTGATGACGCCGATGGGCTTGAGCCGGGCGACCTTACGCGTGATCCCGGCGTCGTGCATCACCCCCACCACGTCCGTCACGTCCTTGTACGCCTCCGGCATCTCCTCGGCCAAGGTCTTCTTGGCGCGGCTGTGCACCTCCACCCCGCGCTCCTTCATCTCCAGGTGCACGTTGCGGCCCCTGGCCCGCCGCATCGCCTCGCCGCGGCTCATGACGCGGCCGGCGCCGTGGCACGACGAGCCGAACGTCTCGGACATCGCTCGCTCGGTCCCCACCAGGACGTAGCTGGCTCGGCCCATGTCTCCGGGGATCAGCACCGGCTGGCCCACGCTGCGCCACGCCTCCGGCAACTCCGGCGTGCCCGGGCCGAACGCCCGCGTCGCGCCCTTGCGGTGCACCAGCAGCCGTCGCGGCGCCCCGTCGATCGAGTGCGTCTCGCGCTTGGCGATGTTGTGGCAGACGTCGTAGAGCAGCCGCGCGCCGAGGTCGCCCTCGGAGATGGCCAGCGACCTCGTCATCGCCCGCTGCGCGAGGACCATCATGATCTGCCGGTTGGCCCAGGCGAAGTTCGCCGCCGCCGCCATCGCGCCCAGGTAGCGCCGCCCCTCCGGCGAGTCGATGGGCGCCGAGGCGAGCTGTCGGTCGGGCAGCTCGATGCCGTACTTGCGCATCGCCGGCCCCATCTCCGCCAGCGAGTCGTCGCAGACCTGGTAGCCCAGCCCGCGCGAGCCGCTGTGGACCATCACCGTGATCTGCCCGGGGAAGAGGCCGAACGCCTCGGCCACCTGCGGGTCGAAGATCTCCGCGACCTCCTGCACCTCGAGGAAGTGGTTGCCCGAGCCGAGCGTGCCCACCTCGTCCGAGCCGCGCTTGATCGCCAGCTCGCTGACCGACTCGGGGTCGGCCCAGCGCAGGCAGCCGCCCTCCTCGGCATGCGAGAGATCGTCCGGCGTCCCGTAGCCCTCGCCCACCGCCCAGGCCGCGCCCTTCTCCAGCACCTTCATCATCGATCGCTCGCCCAGCTTGCCGATGGCGTCGTGCGAGCCGACCCCGCACGGGACGTCCCGGAAGAGCTGGGCCACGACCTGGCGGATGTGCGGGCGGACCTGTTCGACGTCGAGCACGGTGGTCATCAGGCGCACGCCGCAGTTGATGTCGTAGCCCACGCCGCCCGGCGAGACGACGCCCTCCTTCTCGTCCATGGCGGCGACCCCGCCGATGGGGAAGCCGTAGCCCCAGTGGATGTCCGGCATCGCCAGCGACGCCTTCACGATCCCCGGCAGGTGCGCCACGTTGCAGACCTGCTCCAGGCAGGGGTCCTCGCGGATGCTGTGCAACAGCTTCTCGTTCGCGAAGATGAGGCCGGGCACGCGCATGCCGCCCGTCCGCGGGATCTCGAAGCGGTTCTCGTCGATCTTTCGAAGCTGCATCAGGGACCCCCAGAGCAGGCACGGAGACCTGAACCTGCTTGGCAGGCGCGGAGGCCTGCCGCTCCCAATCCTAGATGTCGACGATGACGCTGCCGACGAAGCCTCCCTCCGCAGGCTCGACCGCCGCCCTGGCGTAGGTGACTGCCTTGATGTCCATCCCCTCGCCGTGGCGCTCCGGATCGAAGCGGCCGAACCACGCGCGCGCCGAGAGCGCTGTGTCCGACAGGGACTCGATCTCGACGGCGGAGAGGATCCTGCGGTCGAGCCAGAAGACGCGCAGGGCCTGGCGGCAGAAGTCCACCAGCAGCATGACCCGGTCGTCGCCGTGGGCCTCGAGGCGGCGCTCCTCCTCGGGCTCCACCGCGCCGCCGCCCGCCTGAAGCTGGGCCAATGCGAGCGCGGTGCGCGCGTACGTCTCCGGCAAGTCCTTGCCCTTGGCGCGCACGCCCACGTCGGCGGTGTGCGAGATCTCCTCGAAGGGCGAGGGCAGGCCGTATCTCATCGCACTACCTCGACGCACTTTGATGGTAGTGGCCGGCCTCTGCGCCGGCTTCCCTGCCTGACTTGGGGCGACGCCGGTCAGCGCCGCCGCGTCGGGGCGTTGATGCCCTCGAAGTAGAGCGTCTCTTCCAGGGGCTTGCGCTGCTTCTCGACGTCCTTGTCGAGGTACGAGATGGCGTCCTCGAGGTAGTCCATCAAGCGCAGCGGGGCACGCTTGACGGCCTTGTCGGACAGCAGCGCGTGCGCCAGCCAGGGGAAGACCGCGGTGACGTCCGCGTGCACGTACATGGAGCTGGTCGCCACGCACTCGGCCGAGACCTTGCCCCAGGTGTGGCCCTCGGAGGCCGGGCAGGACGACAGCGCGCCGTTGTCGACCGGGTCGACGCAGAACTGCACGTCGATGTCGAAGCCGTCGGTGCGCACGTTGAGGATCTGGTCGAGCAGCGGCTCGCCCTGCAGGGTGTAGTTCTTGGGCACGCCGCCGCCGAGCATCCAGACGGCCATGCGCTTGCTGCCGTGGTGGCGGCAGTAGTGCTGCACCGCGGCCATGGCGAAGACGTCCTCGTTGATGTCGATCTCGAACTTGAAGCGGTCGCCCAAGAGGCGCTTGAGCTTGACCACGTTCAGGAAGATCGACCCGTCCTGGATCGCGCCCACGAAGATCGGGACGGCGTGCTTGAAGCAGGTGGCCAGCAGGCTCGGCACCTCGACCTTGAGCGCCTTCTCCAGCGCCGCCATCTCCTTGCCCAGCAGGTAGTGGAACTCGGCGGTGGTCATCTTCCGCTGGAAGGCGGGCTTCTGGACGATGGCCGAGAAGAGGCGGTCGGTGTCGAAGAGGACCTCCTCGTAGAAGCCCAGGTCGTAGATGCGGATGATGCGCGCCAGCCGCAGCTGCAGGTCGCCGGCGTTGGGGTTGATCTCGCGCAGCGCGTGGCCGATGACGCGGTGGGCGTCGTGGTACAGGTTCGCGCCGGTGGTGGTCAGGCAGCTCACCAGGCCCCGCTCGATCATCGGCAGGATGCAGCTCTGGTGCAGGCCGGCCGGCGTCATCGCGCCGGAGAGGGTCATGAAGACCGCGCAGTTCTCGTCGATGGAGCGCTGCATCAGCTCGAAGGCGATGCGCTCCTGGCGGCCCACGTAGGCCGGGAAGGCGGTCTGCAGCAGCTCGCGCGCGCTCTCGCGGCCGGTGATGGGCTTGGGGTCGGCCACGCGGGCCTTGGAGAACTCGCGTTGGACGGTGGAGCGGTTGGCAGGCATTGGGGCCTCCTTGCGCGGCGCGCGTCGGCTTTCGAAAGGGGCCGCGAACTTACCGAAACGAGACAGCCGCTGCCAGATCTTCCTCGGGAGTCCGGGCCTGACGGCGACGTTGCTATCCACCTCCGGGGTTGCTAACTCGGAGCCCATGCACGCCTGGCACGACGTCTACATCGACGACAAAGTGATCGAGAAGGGCTTCCCCGTGGTGATCGAGGTCCCCCACGGGAGCAAGAACAAGTACGAGCTCGACAAGGAGACCGGGCTCTTGCGGCTCGACCGCGTCCTCCACAGCGCCGTGCACTATCCGGCGAACTACGGCTTCCTCCCCCGGACGTTCTGCGACGACGGCGACCCGCTCGACGCGCTGGTGCTGGCCCAGGAGCCGGTGGTGCCGCTGTGCATCGTGGACGCGCGCGCCATCGGCGTGATGCGCATGCGCGACGACAAGGGCATCGACGACAAGATCATCGCGGTGTGCAAGTCGGACCCGGCCTACTCCGACTACACCGACCACAAGGAGCTGCCGAAGCACATCCTGCGCGAGATCAAGCGCTTCTTCGAGGACTACAAGGTCCTGGAGAACAAGCAGGTGGTGGTCGAGGACTTCATGGGGCCCGAGCAGGCCTTCGCCATCGTCACCGACGCGCTGTCGATGTACCGGCAACTTCGTCGGGGAGAGCTGAAGAAGTAGCCCGCTCGATCATCTCCCGGGCCACCGCCTCCAGCATCGCCATGCGCCGCCCGCCGCGCCCCGGCCACCGCGCCTCGGGGGCCGGCAGCTCCAGGAAGGCGTAGGCCTGCTCCACCTTGCCCACCCGCGTGCGCATCAGCCGCTTGGCGAGCACCCGCAGGTCCACCACGCCGACGCCCTCGGGGTCCACGCCGGCGTGCTTGAGCAGGCTCGCCGAGAACTGGCCCCAGCCGCACCAGACGTCGCCGTCCTTGCGGAACTCGCGCCACCTCTGCGCCATCGCCTCCGGCTCGATCCACCCGGCGAGCGCCGACTCCTCCAGCCCGAGGTTGCCGAGCACCGTGGGGCTCAGGCCGTGCCGCGGGCGGATGAACTCGCCGACGCGCTCGCCGGTCGCCAGCCGCACCGCCATCGCCTGGATCGCCTCGGTCGGCGGCCGCGTCTCCCAGCTGGCGGGCCAGCCGTTGCCCTCGACGAAGAAGACCACCGCGCGCTCGGGGTGCTCGGCCAGGGCCGGCGGGAGCGTGAACGGCCGCGGCGGCCGGGGCTTGCCGCGCCGGCGCGGGTTGGCGTTGGCGTGGCCCAGCTGCCGGCCCACCAGCGTGCGGAACGGAGCCAGGAACGGCTCGTAGTCGTCGGGCCCGTTCTCGCCCAGGGCCTCGAGCAGCTCCGCGACCGCCTCGATGGTGGACACGCAGTGCGGCTCGGGCTCGGAGCGGAAGCCGTACTGGGAGGGCATCCGCGGCTCGATGCGGTAGGCGGGCAGCGCGTGCAGGGCCGGGTTGCGCTTCCAGATTTTCTGGGCCTGCGACCAGGTCCCGTCGATGACCCACACCGTGGGCGGCGGGTCCCGGTCCGCCAGCTCGCGCACGTCGCGCGCCCCCGGGGACGGGTAGAGCACGACCGAGCGCTCCTTCTCGCGCTCCAGCAGCTCGGCGAAGTCGCGGTTCGAGTCGAAGTCCACGCCGACCAGCAGCGTCGAGCCGGCCAGGCCCAGGTGCGCCATCCGCGCGGTGCCCATCGGGTTGCGCGCCTCGCGCGGGTGCTGCAGCAGGACGAAGCGCGAGCGCGTGGACTTGGGGGTCAGCTCCTGGCACCAGCAGCCCGAAGTCGGCTGGCGGCAGCGGGGGCAGGTCGGGCGGCGCTCGGTGGGCAGCGGCTGGGGCGGATTTCTCACGATGAGCGGAGCACTCTAGCCCGTTCGCCCCGGAGGTTGGCAGCGCGCTCTCGCCTCCCGGCGGGCCGGCCTACCCCAGGATCGAGCCCTTGCGCCCCCGCTTGAACGGCTCGCGGCGCTTTCCCAGCCTCTGCCGCCAGCGGTATTGGCGCACCTGCGTCCCCGAGGCGTCCATCGCGCGGCGGACCTTGCGGACCACCGAGCCGAACTCCTGCAGCGCCTGGCTGCCCAGCGCCATGGCCCGCCCGGGAATCAGGGACGGCCCGAAGAGCAGCGAGAAGTCGCGCTCCAGCTCGCGCCGCAGGTTGCTCTCGGCGGCGGTGGGCGCGTTCGAGGGCGAGCCGGCGATGAGCAGCCGCAGGTCCTCGGCGCGCCGCCTCGCCTGCTCCATGCGCCGGCGCATCCAGGGGTCGTCGTCGAACTCGTGGGCGCGGTAGCCCTCGAGCAGCGTCTTCGCCAGCCGGAGCAGCGACGGCCCATGGCGCTCGGCCTCGGCGGCCCGGACCCGCTCGAGCTCCTTGCACAGGGGCGTGGGAGTGCCGCCGTCGCAGGACTCGAGCAAGCGGTCGAGCTGCTCGCGCCCCAGCCCGGGGCTCTCCGGCAGCGCCAGCCTCGGCAGGAAGTCCACCGCGTCGGCCTCCAGCTCGAGCGCCGGGTCGATCTCCTCGGCGCCGGTCTCGGGGCCCACCAGCACCGGCGCATGGACGGCGATGCCGTGCGCGTGGAGCCGCGCGACGAGGCGGGCCTCCGCAGCCGTCCAGCGCTGCGCGGCGAGCAGCAGGCCGAAGACGCCCAGCCGCGCCAGCTCCTCGGGCTCCCACGCCTGCAGGTCGGCGGCGCGGGCGTGGATGGCGAACTCGAAGGCGCGGTTCTCGCGCTCCATCGCGCGCAGCAGCCCGCGCACCAGGGCGGGCTCCGCCAGGAAACCCTCGTCGGGGACGTAGAAGGCCTCGGTGCCCAGCTCCTTGCCCAGCCGGCACGCCTCGGTGAACAGCGCCTCGCCGCAGTCGAAGAGGGAGCGCCGCTGGGGACCAGTCCCCAGGCCCGAGACCAGCATCGCCAGCTCGTTGCGCCCGGTCGCCGTCAGCCGCGCCGCGCCGGAGATGGCCGGCAGGCGGATCGGCGCGTCGGGGTCCTCCCCCAGCCGGCCGCGCACGGTGGCGATGCCGTCGCCGGCCACCACCGCGTCGCAGTCCACCATCCCCGCCACGCCCTCGACCCTCGCCCCCGGCCCGCCCAAGAGGATCTCCGCGGTCGGCAGCACCAGCCGCACCAGCCGGGCCAGGTCGCGCGCGTGCTCGATCTCCTGGGCCGTCAGCGAGATGCCGACCAGGTGGGGACGCTCGCGCTCCAGCAGCTTGGCGAACGAGTCGCGGTCGCACTGCTCGGCCACCAGCACCGGCGCGGCGAAGTTCTCCGCCAGCAGGTACAAGCCCAGCGAGCGCCTGCGGATCCGGAACGGGAACGCGGTCGGCCCATTCCAGTCCCGAGGCGAGCGGGCACTCGTCAGCAACACCCTGCGTCCCAAGCTCCGGTCTCCCTCACCCCACCCGGCCCAGTCAGCGCAACAGGTTGCCCGGACGCTCCACGTCAAGGCGACGAAGAAAAGCTAAGTGGTCACAACCAGCCAAGAAATCGGGAAACATTGACATGTGAATCAACCGCCTCAGGGTAGCCGATCGCCGCGGGCTTGAAAACCTCGCTTCCGGGGGGCCGGTGTTCCCCGGGGCTTCGCCGCGGGGCGGCCCAGCCCGGCCCCGGCGCGGCGCTTCGCCCCGGCGCCCGCAAGGCTGGTAAAGTCCCTCGCCCCGATGATCCGCCGCATCTTCATCCCCTGGACCCCCGCCATCTGGATCGGTGCCGTCCAGGTCGTCTTCACCGCCGCGCTCCTGACGTGGATCTTCTACTTCATCGCCTGGCGCGCCCGGCACCCGGACGCCGGCTGGGCCCCGTTCGTGGTGGGCCTGATCCTGCTGGTGGCCATGCTCGGGCTGGCGATCGGGGTGGTCATCCACCTCTCGCGCCAGGTCGCCCACAACCAGGCCACCAAGGACTTCGTCTCGCAGGTCAGCCACGACCTGCGCTCGCCCCTGGCCATCGTCAAGCTGCACCTGGAGACCCTGCGCCTGCGCGAGCTGACCCCCGAGCAGCGCGCCGACTGCATCTCCATGGCGCTGACCGAGCTCAACCGGCTGGAGGGCGGCATCGAGGGCGTGCTCACCGCCTCGCGCATCGAGCGCAGCGCCCTGCGCATCGACGCCGGCGACCTGGCCCTCAAGCCCTTCCTCACCGAGTACGCCGCCGGCAAGCGCCAGCAGGTGGAGCTCAAGGGCGGCAGCCTGGTCTGGGAGGCCGACAAGGCGGCGCCGCTGGTGGCCCGGGCCGACCCGGAGGCCCTGCGGCAGCTGCTCGACAACCTCGTCGACAACGCGCTCACCCACTGCCCGCGCGGCGTGCAGGTGCGCCTGGAGATGGTCGAGCAGGCCCGCTGCGCGGTGCTGGCGGTGGCCGACGACGGGCCGGGGCTCGACCCCCGCGAGCACAAGAAGGTCTTCCGCATCTTCTACCGCGCCCCGCCCTCGCGCCGGCACACCAAGGGCACCGGGCTGGGCCTGTTCATCGTCGCCGGCATCGCCAAGGCCCACAACGGGCGCGTCTGGGTCGAGAGCGCGGGCGAGGGCCAGGGCTGCACCTTCCGCGTCGCCATCCCGCTGTCCTCGGAGGCCTCCTCGTGAAGAAGCGCATCCTGCTGGTCGAGGACGAGGTCAACCTGGCGCGCGGCCTCAAGCTCAACTTCGAGCTGGAGGGCCACGAGGTCGAGTGGGTAGCCACCGGGGCCGAGGCGCGCGCCGCCTGGCAGCGGGTGCCTCCGGCGCTGGTGGTGCTGGACCTGATGCTCCCCGACGCCGACGGGCTCGACCTCCTGCAGGAGCTCAAGAAGGCCGACAACCGGCTGCCCGTGCTGGTCCTGACCGCCCGCGCCGGCGACGAGGACCGCATCAGCGGCCTGTCGATGGGCGCCGACGACTACGTCACCAAGCCCTTCAACCTGCAGGAGCTGGTCCTGCGCGTGCGCGGGGTGCTCAAGCGCAGCGACTGGTACCGCGAGGAGCTGCCCGAGACCATCAAGCTGGGCGAGGCGACGCTCTCCACCCGCACCTCGACGCTGACCCGCAAGGACGAGGTCCACCTGCTCACCGAGCTGGAGCTCGCGCTGCTCCTGCACCTGTGGGGCAAGCGGGGCACCTGGGTCTCGCGCGACGAGCTGCTGGTGCAGGTCTGGGGCTACACCCCCGAGACCATGACCCGCACCGTGGACATCTTCGTGTCGCGGCTGCGCCGGATGCTCGGCGACTCGGCCAGCGCGCCAAAGCTCTTGCTGACCAAGCGCGGGCGGGGCTACATGCTCGCCGACACGCAGTAGGCCCCGAGGGGAGCCGCACCGAGCAGAGCGCCGACGCCCGACCATCGCCGCCGCCCGAGAGCACGACACCGGGAGCCCCCATGACGGCGCAAGCGACCGAGCAGCACGGCGGCGAAGGCCTCGCCCTCTCCGACCTCCAGGACGCCTGGCCGGTCCTCTCGCAGGACGACCGCGCCGAGGGCTTCCGCATGCTGGCGCGGCACGACGCGGAGGAGTTCTTCCTGCACCTGCCCTCCCGCGACGCCGCGGAGCTCGTGCTGCTGCTGCCGGCGCAGGACCGGCGCTCGTGGATGCGCCTGCTGCCCCCGGACGACGTGGCGGACCTGCTGCAGCACGCCCCCCACGAGTCCCGGGACACGCTCCACGAGCTGCTCGACGACTTCACCAAGAAGGAAGTCGCCGGCCTGCTGCGCTACGCCGAGGACCAGGCGGGCGGGCTGATGAACCCCCGCTTCGCGCTCATCCGCCCGACCATGACCGTGGACGCCGCGCTGAGCTACGTCCACAAGCAGGCCCGCGAGAACGTCGAGAGCCTCTACTACGTGTACGTGGTCGACGACGAGCAGCACCTCATCGGGGTCATCTCGCTGCGCGATCTTTTGGCCGCGCGCCCCGAGAAGACCGTGCGCGACATCATGAAGACCGAGGTGGTGGCCGTCGACGAGCACGCCGACCAGGAAGTGGTCGGCCAGCTCTTCGCCAAGCACGACCTGATGGCCATCCCCGTCGTCGACCGCGAGCGGCACATCAAGGGCATCGTCACCGTCGACGACATCGTCGACGTCGTCCAGCAGGAGGCGACCGAGGACGCCCAGAAGTTCGGCGGCATGGAGTCCCTCAACGAGCCGTATCTGGAGATCGCCTTCTGGAAGATGGCCAAGAAGCGCGGCGGCTGGCTGGCGGCGCTGTTCCTGGGCGAGATGCTCACCGCGACCGCCATGGCCTTCTTCGAGGAGGAGATCGCCCGGGCGGTGGTGCTGGCGCTCTTCGTGCCGCTGATCATCTCCTCCGGCGGCAACTCCGGCTCGCAGGCCTCGACGCTGGTCATCCGCGCCATGGCGGTGGGCGAGGTGCGGCTGCGCGACTGGTGGCGGGTGATGCGCCGCGAGATCGCCTCGGGGCTGGCGCTGGGGAGCCTGCTGGGCACCATCGGCTTCCTGCGCATCGTGCTCTGGCAGGCGGTCAGCCCGCTGTACGGCCCGCACTACCTGCTCGTGGCGACCACGGTGTTCCTGAGCCTCATCGGCGTGGTGACCTTCGGGACCCTGGCCGGCTCGCTGCTGCCCTTCGTGCTGCGCCGCGCGGGCTTCGACCCGGCCAGCGCCTCGGCGCCCTTCGTGGCCACGCTGGTCGACGTCACCGGGCTCGTCATCTACTTCAGCGTCGCCGCGGTGCTGCTCTCCGGGACGCTCTTGTAGGCGCCGGCAGCCCGGACCGGCCTTACAATCCCGTCCCTTCCGAGACGAGGGCCCCATGCGCTTGCGCTTCCCAGACGACCGGCGTCCCCGCGAGCAGGAGGAGCGCTCGCGACTGCTGCAGCGGATGGACGCGTGGTGGAAGGCCTGCGCGACCAGCGCGAGCTCCTTCGACGACCACTTCCAGGGCCGGGGGAAGTTCGACCTCGAGGGGTTCATGGCCCAGCACCTGGGCGCCGTCGACGAGCGGCTGATGTGGGAGTTCGGGCCGCCCGTCCGCGGAGGCAAGCACCGGCTGGTCATCACGCCCGAGAACGAGCGGCAGCTGAGGCCCCTGCTGGAAGCCCTGCTGAGCCGCGCTCCGTCCATCCCCGGCTGGGAGCTCTATCCCCGCCGCCTGGCCGAGCCGCTCGAGCTCGCCGAGCTGACCGTGAAGGGGAGGACCGGCGGAACCCTGCAGGGCTGGCGGGTGTGCATCGCGACCAACGACGCGGGAGGCGTGGACCTGACGTACTGGAACCCCTCCTGCGCCGGCCCGGAGGACGAGGCCGCGAACTCCATCGCCTTCGTGGCGACCGAGTCGCTGCTCGGCGAGGAGACGCTCGACAAGTTCGTCGACCTCATTGAGGTGGCGGCGAGCCCGGTGGATGGCGCGGAGGACGTCGAGCTCGGCCTGGCGCAGGGCCGAGTCCAGGCAGCGCTGGAGAAGCAGCGCGCGCGCCTCGACGACCGGCCGCTGCTCGAGACCGCCGAGGGGAGGAAGTGGTCGCTCGTGAAGCTGACGCCGGCGGACCTGCCCGACTACGAGCATCAGTTCGACCTCCTGGTGGCCAAGACGGCGCTGCTGCCCATGTGGCAACGAGCTCACTCGAACCTCCCCTTCTTCTCGGAACGATTCTCCCGGCACGGCGAGACGTTCTGCTTCATCAAGATCGACGGCTCGCAGCGCCTCGACGCCGCGGGCTTCGCCGACAAGGCGGAGATCGAGGCCGCGCTCGAGAAGGCCCTCGAACGGGAGCGCCTGGGCACGGTCATCGGAGGAGGCACGGGCCGGCGCTACTCCTACGTCGACCTGGCGCTGCTCGACGTGAGGCGCTCCATCCCGATCCTCCAGAAGACGTTGCGAGCGGGGAAGGTCCCGAGGCGGAGCTGGCTGCAGTTCTTCGACAGCGAGCTGGCCGAGGAGTGGGTGGGGATCTGGGACGACTCGCCGACGCCTCCCGGCTTCGAAGAGGCACCCGCCGAACCGAGGCATTGAGCCTTCCTCGGCGCCTCCGGAACCTCGAAAATCGCCCAGGATTTCGCCTGTGAATCAAGGCGCTTGCGGGCCGCCAGAATTCCCCTGTGGCTAAGGGCGGTTAGCGGGTCGGTTTTCGGCCCGCATCATTGATCTGTCGCCAAGGCCCGCCGCGCTCACTCCACGAAGGCCAGCGTGTCGTCCGAGAGCGCGACGACCGCCCTCGCCCCGTCGTCCGTGAAGCCGATACCGACCGGGGTCGCCGGCAACCAGATGGTCGTGATGGCGGCGGCGCGGTCCGCTTCGGGACCGTCCTGGAGGAACGGCAGCGGGTCGATCGCCAACAGCCCGGGTTTCTCCCCCGCCAACGCCACCAGCAGCCGCCGGCCGTCCGGAGAAGCGGCCAGGGCGGAGATGGGCGCGCCGCCGGTGGGCAGCAGCTCCGCGGCCCGGGTGCCCCACGGCAACGGCCGGAGATTCTTCAGCGGGTCCGTCGCCGAGGCCTCCACTTGCCGCACGGTCAGGCGCTGCCCGGTCCCCGCGCCAGACGCCTCCCAACCCACCGTGTAGAGGCGGCTCACGAGCTTGGAGCTCTCGAGGCTGGTCGCGGCGGCGATGGCGGAGATCGACTGGGGCACCGTGTTCACGTCCACCTTCCGGGTCCTGGCGTCGGCCAGGCACAGGAGCTGGTCGAGGCTGCCGTCCGCCTTCTGCTCGCGGTGCGCCAGCGCGAACACGGCCGTGCTGTCCCCGCCCAACGCGACGAGCTTGCGCACGTCCGGGCAGCTCGCCTCGAGCGTCGCCACGCTCTCCAGCGGCAGCGCGCCCGCCTCCATCGGGACGAAGCGCAGCCCCTCGGGAGTGCCGACCACCAGCGTCGCGACGTCGGCTTCGATGGGGATGGCGGTCGCGGCGCGCGCCGAGAAGTGGAACTCGGTCTTCTTGGGCAGCCCGCCGTCCGGGTCCAGGGCGTATTTCTGGGCGCTGGTCTGCGAGACCACGAACCCGGTCGCGGCGTCCTCGGGCCCGGCGTCGTAGCCCGGTCCCGCGTCGGCCGGAGGCACCGTCCCGCCACTGTAGAAGTAGGCGAGCGACAGGCCGCCGTCGGGGGCGAACGCCACCGTGTCGGAGAAGCGCGCGCCCGGGGCGCCCTCGAGGAACGCCGCCGGCCCCTCGGCGGTGGGCACCACGACCGTCGCCCCGATCTCCGCGGCCGAGACCACCGCCTGCGGCGACTCACAGCTCGCGCGCAGGCGCGGGCTGACCGACGAGAGCCCCAGGCGGACCCGGTTGGCGTTGAAGTCGGGCCCTTCGTAGATGCGGCCGGAGCGGCCAATCACCACCGGGACCGCGGTGGCCTGCGACCCGGGCGCCACGGCCACGCGCAAACCGGGCTCCGGCAGCGGCAACGCCCGCGTGGGCTCGAGCCCCAGCGGGTCGGTCGTGGTCCTGAAGGTGTAGAGCCAGGCGCTGACGCCGTCCACGCCGTAGACCACGCTGTTCGCCGAATCGACGGCGAGCGAGGTGAGCGCGGCCCCGTGGACCGCGAGCTCCGTCAGCTCCCCTGCCGCATCGCGCCCGGTTCCCGCATCCTCGCCCGCGCCGCCGCCCTTCCCGCCCGTCCCGGCGTCGTCCGCCCCGGGCACGCCGCCGTCGGAGTCGGGGGGAGCAGCCCTGATTTCGCAGACGCACCCCGGCCCCGTGGAGTCGGGAACGCAGGTGCCGTTGAGCCCCCCCTCGGTGCAGGCGCCGCCGCAGACGGCGAGCGGGTCGCACGGCACGTCGGGGATTCCCGCGGAGCAACCGCAGCTCATCCCGTCCCAGGTGCAGGTCCCGGAAGTCCCCCCCAGGTCGCAGGTCATGCCCACCAGGCACGAGGACTCTCCGTCGGCCCCGCCGCAATCCTTGGCCCCCCCGGCGACGCAGGTGCAGGCGCCGGTGCCCGTGCCATCGTCCAGGCAGACGCCGAACGTCCCTCCGGTCAGGCAGGAATCGCCGCACGCCAGCGCGGTGCAGTCGACCTCGAAGACGCACTCGCAGCGGCCGCCGACGTCCATGCAGAAGCCGATCTGCCCGGCGCCCCCACAGAGTTGTCCGCCGCTGCCGTCGCAGACCTTGCACGCGTCCGCCGCGGAGGACTGGCCGGGCCGGCCCACCAGCAGGAGCCGTCCGTCGAGCCCGAGCGACGACTGGAGGTACGCGACGGCGAGGCCGCCCGCGGATCCCCCGGAGGAGACCACCGACCATTCGTCGCCCTGGGACGCGAGCGCGAAGTCGGGGGCGAGGCTCTTGCCGGCGCCGTCGACCAGGCGCACCGACGGCGCCGGGCCGCCCCTGACGAGGGCCATCGTCGTCCCGTCGACCGCCACCGCGGCGGTGCCTGCGCCGCGCATGAAGTCCGTGGCCTCGGCGACGGGCTTGGCCACGAGCCCGGTGGAGTCGGCCTCCAGCCGGTAGGCCTGGGCCGCCGGCGCGGTCGCCAGCAGCAGCCCGTGGTAGACGCCGTCCACCACCGTCGCGGCGTCGGCGGCCAGGCCGGCATCCGCGGTGGCGGCGGTGCCGTCCACCGCGGCCACCGGGAGGACTGCCATCGACGGGGCCTGGGAGAGCGCGCTCGGCAGGAAGCAGGCGAAGTCGGGAGGCGGCGTGACGAACATGCCCCCGGTCGGCGCCACCTCGCGATAGATGTCCTCGGAGACGTAGTGGCCGAGAGAGAACTGCTCGACCTGGCCGTGCTGCATCGCGTCCACGACGACCCCGCCGCCCGGGCTGTCGAGCCCGAGCACGAAGTCCGGCCGGTAGACCGCCGCGACCCTCGGGCCCGCCCCGGCGCCGAGAGGGAGCACGAGGACGGCCTCGCCGTAGCCCGAGGCCACCAGCGCCGACCCGTCGCTGCCGGCGAGGATGGCGGCGCTCGTGGCCTGGAAGGTCACGCTCTTGCTCGTGCTCGAGAGCATCGGCCGCGGGCTGCCCGGGTGGCCGACGCCCCGGTAGCGCAGCGTCGCCGCGTTGAACGAGAAGCCGGGCGCCGAGACCAGCACCGGGAGGTCCTCGGCGCAGGTGCCGGAGAGGCGGGGGACGATGGCCCGCACCACGCCGTCCCCGGTCTGCCCCTCCGGCAAGACCGCCAGCTTGCCGCCGATGGACACCTGGACCTTGGCGACCTCGACCTTGCCCTGGAAGCGCAGGCCGATCTCCTGCTCGCCGAAGGCCTCGGCGGGCTCGAGCGCGACGTCCTGCGTCTGCGGTGCGGGCGGAACCGTGAAGTCCCGGCAGCCGGCGAAGCCGAGCGCGAGCAGCAGGACGCACGGCAGCGAGAGTCGTGGGAGGAACGTCCGGCTCATGTGGGCGACTCCTGGAAGGTACCCCTCGACAGCGAAGCCCCCGGCCACTGCGCCCCAAGAGTCTACCAGCACGCACACCGGGATATCCGTCCCGGGGGCCCGCGGGGAGAGGGCCGCAGCCTGCCGCCCGGGCAACCCGCCCCGGGGGTGGGCATCCTACGGTCGGCTTTCGTTGGGAGGTCTGCCATGTCCGCTCTTCCACAGCGTTTCTCCCGAAGCGGCATCGTCAACGAGTGGTTCGAGGACGAGGCCGCCCAGGCCTCCGCCCAATCGGCCGCCCAGCTCCGCCGGCTCGCGCAGGCCGTCGCGGGGATCGCCCTGTCGCTGGCCCTGCTCGTCGGGTTCGGCGCCATGGCGTACTTCGCCGTGGACCGCGCGACCGCGGCCAACGCCGGCGCCCTCGTCGCGGCACACTCCGAGTCCCGCTAGCCCGCATTCGCCTCGGCGGCGGACCTCTTGGCCCCCGGGCCGGAGCCCGGTTAGGCTGGCGGCCTTCTTCCAGGAGAGGGACGCCATGACCAACCTCCGCCGCAGCGACTTCGTCTCCGGGCTGGCCAACAAGGCCCTCGACGTCGGCACCGCCAAGAAGGACGCCGCGTTCCAGGGCGTCAAGGTCGAGTCGGCGGACCTGGACGGCGACGGAAAGATCGCCACGGCCGCCGAGGCGGAGAAGCTCTTCAAGCTCATCGACGCCTTCGACCACAACGGCGACGCGGCTTCCGTCCTCCGCGACAACGCCGACGGCTCGCTGACCCGGTCGGGCACGATGGCCGAGCGCGCCCTGGCCCTGGCCGTCCCCGTCGCGCCGCAGATCAAGGACGCGGCCCTCTCGAAAGCCTTCGGCACCGCCGACCCCGCGCTGCAGAAGGGCGCCAAGGGCGAGAAGGTCGTGGCGCTGCAGTACGCGCTGGCGCGGCTCGACGCGCTCAACTCGCTCGTCGACGGGTCCTTCGGCCCCAAGACCAAGGCGGCGCTCGAGGGCTTCCAGCGCGGCGCGGGCCTGCCGGTGACCGGCACCCTCGACGCCCGGACGCTGGCCGCCATCGACTCGCGCCTCTCCGGCGTCGACCTGCGCACCCCGGCGGCGCGCTCGGCCGATCCCCTCGCCTACCTGTCGGACTTCAACGCCCGCGGGCTGTCGAAGGTGCAGATCCAGGACCGCTCCAAGCCGGTGACCTGGAACAGCCCCGAGGTGCGCACGGCCTACTCCAAGTTCGTCGGCGAGTACTGGAACGTGCTCAAGGAGAACCGGCTGGAGTGCGACTGCAAGACGCTGGGCCTGTTCTTCATGGACCAGTTCCGCGCCAAGGTGAAGGCGGACACCGGCGTCCAGCTGCCGCTGCCGTCGTCCGGCCAGGACTCGGTCCCCCAGGCCGACTGGAAGGTCTCGACGGCCGAGCACCCCAACGGCTACTTCAGCCGCTTCGAGGACCTGCCCAAGGTCCGCCCGGGCTACGACGCGGCCCAGGCCATCCAGAGGCTCGACCCGAAGCAGTCGATGATCCAGGGCGTCAACGTGCGCTACCCGAACGTCGACGCGAACATGGTCTCCCGCGCGGCGACCACGGTGGCCGGCTGGGACCCCGCGCGCGACAACGCCGGCGACCCGACCCGCCCGGAGATCCCGGTCGAGAAGCTGCAGCCCGGCGATCTGGTCCTCATCGACCACACCGGCGACAAGCGCTTCGACCACGTCGTCAACGTCATCGGCGTCGAGCGCGACGCCGCCGGCCAGGTCAAGCGCCTGGTGCTCGGCACCGGCAGCTACGACGACATGAAGGACGCCGACGGCGCGACGGCCCCGAACGGCACCGAAGAGGTGAACAACTACACCGAAGAGGTCACCGTCGACCTCGATTCCCAGGGCAAGGTGGCCAGCTCCAAGGTCACCTGGTCGTCCGAGCCGGGCTGGCTGGTCTCCGACCGCTACTCGGCGCGCACCACGCTGATGGAGATGAAGCCGGGCGGCACCCTGAAGATCGGCCGCTGGCTGTAGGCCCCTGGCCGGCCCTCGGCCCCCGACACCGGTTCCGCGCCCGCTCCAGCGAAGGTATCCTCCTCCGAACACGCCGACGCCGGCCGAGGAGCGCGCCCTCCCATGTCCCTGCTTTCGCTCGAGCTCTCCAAGAAACCGCACGACTTCGAGAAGGACGGCGCCGACCTGCGCCCGCTGTCCCTGCCGGACACGGTCCGCGTCGAGCTGGGCGCGCTGCACGACGCCGACCTCGAGAGCGCGGTCGTCGACCTGTCCGCCGAGCTGGCGCCCGGGCGCTTCCAGGTCCCCATCTCGGGCGGCGTGCCGATGCAGCTCGAGGTCCGCGAGGGCTGCAGGCTCGCGGCCCACACCCGCCTGACGCGCGCCGACGGGCTGGGCCCGGTCATCTCCGAGATCAGCGGCGCGTTCGGCCCGCCCGTCGAGCTGCACAACATCCTCGCCACGCTGGGCGAGGTGCGCACCCTCTTCCGCGACCGCACCCTCGGCCGGGTGCTCGACGCCGCCGAGCTGTCGAAGTGGGCCAGCCGCTGGCTCTCCGAGAACGTCGAGCTGCCGGCCGCCTTCCTGCGCGCCCTGGAGGGCCGCCTCGACTCGGTGGCCTGCATCGAGCTCGCCTCCTTCCGCGCCACGCTCTCGCGCAAGAAGGGCCAGCCGCCCGAGCTCTCCTTCCGCTTCGACGGCCACGTCCGCCTGGCCGGCTCGGTGCGCGTCCCCTTCCGCGGAATCCGGCTGCCCACCTTCATCCTCCCCGCGCTCCACGCGCGCCTCGAGGACCTGCTGGGCGCCAACCCGCTCGCCTCCGGCGACCTGCTCGACCAGCGCCTGCCAATGGAGGGCTTCCTGCGCGCGGTGCTGCCGCTGGCGCGCTCGGTCGAGGCCTCCCTGCGGGCCAACGGCACCCTGCCCGAGGTACAGCTGCGCACCGACACCTTCAACCGCAGCCGGCTCGAGGCGCGGGTGAGCGTCCCGGGCAAGGCGCGGCTGCTGGCGACGGTGAAGGGCCACTCCGCCGGCGGGCGGATGTCGCTCGAGGCCCGCGGCGCCGAGCTGACGCTGGGCGAGCGCCGCCTGGGCGCCGACGTGCGCCTCGATGCGGCCCTCGACGACCTGGTGGAGCTGGCGATGAGCCTGCCCGCGCGCGGCCAGAAGCTGGAGGCCGAGCTGTGGCCGGAGCGCGAGCCGCCCCGGCGCGCCATCGTGGCCTCGGTCACGCTGCTCGAGGGCTCCACGCTCTCCACGGTGGAGACGCACCTGAAGGTGGAGCACCCGCTGGCGGCGGGGACCACCGCCCTCTCCGGCACGCTCGACGAGCTGGGCGTGGGCGGGACCTGCGAGCTGGCCATCGACCCCTGCCGCCGGTCGATCAGCCCCCTGTCCATCGCGCTCGACTTCTCGGGGCGCCTCGAGGCGCGCGAGGGCGGCCGGCTCGACGTGGGCGGGACGCGCCTGTCGGCGGAGTCGTTCGCCAGCCGCCTGTCCGGCTCCGCGCGGCTGATCGGCGCGGGCAAGCCGCTGGTCATCGAGCTGGACTCGCAGACCGACCTGAAGGCCGTGGCCGAGCAGCAGCTGCCCCCGGTGCCCGAGCTGTCCATGCCCGAGGGCAAGCTCAAGGTGGGCGTGGACGGGCGCCTCTCGCTCGCCGGGAAGATCACCTTCAGCGGCCCGGAAGGCCGCCCGGGCCTCGACTTCGAGGGCAGCCGCTTCGACCTCTCGCTCGCCCGCTGCGAGGCGGACCTCGACGGGCTGCGGCTCTCGCTGCCGGCGGGCTCGCGCATCGACGCGCGCGTCACCCGCGGCTACCTGAACTCCACCGGGCTGGGCGAGCTGGAGCTGGGCCTGGGCTGGGACCTGCGCGGCGAGTCGGCGGTGCTCGAGTCCGCCACCCGGCGCGCGGTGCTCTTCGTCGAGGAGCTGCGCCGGATGCAGGTCTCGGTGGGCGTCAGCCCCTCGGGCCTGCTCTCCTTCTCCGGCGGCCGCGAGAACAGCCTCTACGACGCCGGCTACCTCAACGCCATCGTCGACCCCATCGCGCACCCGGAGAAGTGGCTCGACATCGTCTCCGACGACGCGGCGATGGACCGGGTCTTCGAGACCCTCGGCGTGGTCTCCACCGACATCGAGAAGCTCGCGCGCCAGGGCCGCGACGTCGCCCTGCGCGTGCGCGACGTCCTGAAGAAGGAGCGCGTCGAGGAGCCGGGGGACTTCCTCCCGCGCGAGCGCATGTCCCGCGTCCTCTCGCTGGCGCTCGGCGGCGACCTGCGGCTGAAGGACCGGCTGGCGGAGATCATCCGCAAGGTCACCGACGCCGAGGGGCTCGACCGCCACGCCGTGGAGCAGCTCGTCTGCGAGCTGTGGCCCGACCACGGCTACGCCTTCGAGCTCGACCGGCTGCTGCGCTGGGCCGACCACATGCTCAGCCCCGCCGAGCCGCTGCCGCCGCCGACCGTGGTCGAGCAGAAGCCGCTGGTCGAGCGCCAGTCCGGCCAACTGCAGGGCGTGCCCAGCGCCGCGCAGCTGTACCAGGCGCTCTCCAGGCCCGGGCGGCTCGACCTCGCCCTCTGCGACCAGGTCGTGCGGCTGGCGCCCTGGCTCACCCGCGAGCAGCTCTCCTGGATCGACGAGACCTGCGGCGGCCGGCTGCCCGATTCCTACCTGCGGCGGCTGCAATTCGTCCGCGAGCTCAAGCACCGCGTGGACCTCGTCGCCCGCGGCTTCGGCGGCATCGGCTACGCGCCCCAGGCCATGGCCATCGCCTTCTTCCTGGCCGACGTGCTCGACGCCTCCGACGCCTACTTCCGGCCGCTGGGCGCCCGCCCGCTCCAGGGCGGCCCGCTGCCGTGCGACGGCGTGCTCGGCCCCGAGGACGTCGCGACCCTGCTCGCCGCCGGCACCGCCAACGTCACGCCCTCGCGCACCGCGCAGCTCAACCAGCGGATGCTCTTCGACTACCTGCTGGCGCGGCCGCCGGCGTTCCTGGTGGGCGTGCTGGCCGAGATGGGCAAGCGCAGCCCGCGGGTGCTCACGCACGTGCTCTCCAGCCTGCTCAACCAGGACCAGAGCCACCTGCGCAGCCCGCTGGACGTGCCCGCCACCCTGGGCAAGCTCTTGGGCATGGACCTGCCGCGGCGCTCCGAGTACATGGCCGGCGGCCGCTGGGCCAAGGAGAGCTACTACGGCGCCCTGATGCGCACCGCCGAGTTCGTCCTCGACCAGGCCGAGCCCTACCTCGCGTGCCGCGACCACCTGCAGGTGCAGCGCCTGCCCGTCGCCGTCCCGCCCGCGGCGAGGAAGGCGGCTCCCAAGGACGGCCCCGAGGCCGCGGCGAGGAAGGCCATCGCCCAGGCGGACAAGCTCGCCGCGCGCTGCCGCTTCGACGGCGCCGAGGCGAGCGGGCCGGTGGCGCAGGCGCGCGAGGCGTACGAGCAGGCCTTCGCCGCCTGCCGCGAGCTCCTGGCCGCGGACCGGCTGGCGTTCCACAAGGACTGGTTCAAGAAGTTCTGGAAGCGAAACCACGAGGCGCTGGTCGTGCGCTCGGTCGTGCGCAACTACCAGGACGACGTGGACCGCGTCCGCTTCTGGCTGCACGTGCGCCGCGGCAGCGACCGCTTCGGCGAGGGCGAGCAGCGCCTGGTCGAGATGGTCATCGACAGCCTCTACTTCTTCGAGGAGGACCGCGAGATCCTCCGCGGCGACCCGCTGGTGCGCCTGCTGCTCGACCCGCCGAAGGGCCGCTACGACTTCACGGTGGTCACCGGCATGGGCGTCATCACCGAGGGCCGCGCCGGCCGCGAGCTGGAGGACGCCTTCCACCGCCTGGAGGCCGAGCGCGGCGTGAAGCTCGTGCGCGCCGACACCGGCACCGCCAAGCCGCTGGAGCACAACGCCCGGAAGGTCATCGAGGCCATCGAGCAGGTGCGGACGCCCTACGGGCTCATCGGCTACAGCCAGGGCTGCGCCAACGTGCTGATGGCGGAGGCGATGCTGCTGGGCGGCACGCCTTCGCGGCGCGCGCTGCTCGACCGGCTCGTCTGCCGCAACTTCCTGTTCAGCGCGATCAACGGCTCGGCGCACGGCAGCTGCGGCAACGAGAAGCTGCTGCGCGCGATGGTCGAGGGCGAGCTGTTCCTCAAGCACTACCAGGCCGTCTTCTCGAGCTCGATCATCGAGAACTTCAACCGCGCGCTCGACTCCGCCCTCAACCTGCCGATGCTCTCGGTCATCCTGGGCAGCGTCGACAGCCTGTCGCACGAGGGCGTGGTGGCGCTGGCCCGGGACGGGCAGTTCCTGCCCCACGTGCCCAGCTCCACGGTGCGCGGCGCGGTGGTCGAGGAGACCGTCCCCGAGGCGCTGGAGATGCTCAGCCACGTCATCACCCGGCAGGTCCGCGGGGCGCTACACGACACCCAGGTGACGCTGGTCTCGGCGGTGGGGCACCCCAACCGCGTCGCGACGCCGGCGGCGCGGGTGCTGGAGTGCTGCGACATGGGCTCGCTCGCCCAGTCCTGCCACCACTGGTCGCCGCTCCTGCACGAGACGGCCTTCGTCACCACCGAGCGCGATCGGGCCCGGGCCATCTACGACTACCCCAAGGACCGGCACCTGTTCCCGTGGATCGAGGTCAACGCCCGTTTCGGCACCATCGCCGTCTCGCGCGGGCGCGTCGCCTCGACCTCGACCTCGACTTCGACCTCGGCCTCGACCTCGCAGGAAGCCAAGAAGAAGCCGGCCCGAACCAAGGCGCCCGCTCGCCGACGCAAGGCGTCCTAGCGGCAGATCGGCGAGAAGCCAACCCGGTCGCCGGCCTCGCCGCCGCGGCCATCGAGCCCTCGCGGTCCTCCTGCGCCCGCGAACGCGCCCCTCTCGCGCCCGAGGGGCTCGGCCTCGGGCTGCGTCCGACGTGGCGAGCGCCGCGGGCTTCTCGCTCTGTTCCTCGAGCGCCCGGCACGAGCTCCGGCCCCTGCCCCCCGCCGCGGCTTCGGCGTCGGGCGATCCGTCGCCGGCGACCTCGCGCTCCTGCCGGAGGAAGAAGGGGTGCCCGAGCGACGTCGATTCGCCCGGCCGACCGGCCGCCAGCGCCGGAGCCAAAATCACCCGTTGAAATCGCTGCCCCTCGCGTGTACGGATCGCAACGCTCTCGCGCGCGATCCCGCCTGCGCGGA
>DASXVQ010000025.1:0-75640 GCA_036504155.1 Myxococcales bacterium | reverse complement strand
GCGTAGTGCCATGGCAGCGAGGGGCGGCCGCGCCGGCGGACGTCTGTCGCGGCGTGCCTGCGCGGGGACCAGCGGGCGCTTAGCGGTAATGCCGCAAGCAACACCACAAGTGAAAGCAAGACCCATGCCGATCAAACCTGCCCTCGACAAGCTCGGGGTGTCGGAAATGTCGGACCCGCAGGATATGAAGGTTCCCGTCCGAAACGACCTTGATGTCCGGGGTCGGGTGTACTAAACATCCGTACAGCTAACCGAGCGCCCCGCCGCTCTCCAGAAGGAGCCGCACATGTCCGTCGCCCCCGAGAAGGAAAAGGCCATCGACCTTGCCGTATCCGCCATCGAGAAGCAGTTCGGCAAGGGCGCCATCATGCGCCTGGGCAACGAGGCGCTGATCAAGGACGTCGCCTGCATCCCCACCGGCTCCATCTCCCTCGACCTGGCCCTCGGCATCGGCGGCGTGCCCCGCGGCCGCGTCGTCGAGATCTACGGGCCGGAGTCCTCGGGCAAGACCACCCTCTGCCTGCACATCGTCGCCGAGGCCCAGAAGCAGGGCGGCATCGCGGCCTACATCGACGCCGAGCACGCGCTCGACGTCGGCTACGCCCGCAAGCTGGGCGTGCGCACCGACGACCTGCTCATCAGCCAGCCGGACACCGGCGAGCAGGCCCTGGAGATCGCCGAGATGCTGGTGCGCTCCGGCGCCATCGACGTGCTGGTGGTGGACTCGGTCGCCGCGCTGGTCCCCAAGGCCGAGCTCGAGGGCGAGATGGGCGACGCGCACATGGGCGTCCAGGCCCGCCTGATGAGCCAGGCGCTGCGCAAGCTGACCGGCACCATCGCCAAGAGCCAGACCTGCGTCATCTTCATCAACCAGATCCGCATGAAGATCGGCGTGATGTTCGGCAACCCGGAGACCACCACCGGCGGCAACGCGCTCAAGTTCTACGCCAGCCAGCGCATGGACATCCGCCGCATCGGCGCCATCAAGAACGGCGAGGAGGTCATCGGCAGCCGCACCCGCGTGAAGGTGGTCAAGAACAAGGTCGCCCCGCCGTTCAAGGAGGTGGAGTTCGACATCCTCTACGGCGTCGGCATCTCCAAGGAAGGCGACCTGCTCGACCTCGCGGTCAACGAGCAGATGATCGAGAAGAGCGGCAGCTGGTTCAGCTTCAACGGCGAGCGCATCGGCCAGGGCCGCGAGCAGTCGCGCGAGTACCTCAAGGCGCACCCGGAGATCCTCGTCGAGGTCGAGAAGAAGCTCTTCGAGAAGGCCGGCCTCAAGGTCCCCGTCCGTCCCGCCGGCAACGGCAACGGCGCGGCCGCCACCGCCGCGGAGACGCCGATCGAGGAGCCCAAGGAGAACGGCGAGGAGAAGAAGCGCGCCCGCGCCTCGAAGTAGCCCGCTTCACCCCGAGCTCGTCGAGGGGCCAGAGTTCGCCGGCCGCTTCACCCCGAGCTCGTCGAGGGGCCAGAGTTTACCGGCCGCCTCACCCCGAGCTCGTCGAGGGGCCAGAGTTTACCGGCCGGAACGCCTCAGCGCGTTCCGGCCGGTCTCATTTGGTGGCCACGTGGATGGCCACGATTCCGAACGAGAGCTTCTCGAACTCGACCTTGGAGAAGCCGTGCGCGGCCAGCTCCGCGGCGAGCGCGGTCGCGTCCGGGAAGGCCTGGATGGAGTCGTGGAGGTACTCGTAGGCCGCCCGGTCCCCGGCGATGCGCGCGCCGAACAGCGGCAGGACCTTGCGAACGTAGAGCCAGTAGACGGGCTTGAACGGCGCGAAGCCGGGGTGCGTCAGCTCGAGCACCACGTAGCGCCCGCCCGGCTTGAGGACGCGGCGGACCTCGCGGTAGTTGGCCGGGCGGTCGGCGAAGTTGCGAAGGCCGAAGGAGACCGTCACCGCGTCGAAGCTCCCGTCGGCGAACGGCAGCCGCGTGGCATCGGCCAGCGAGAAGGTGATCCTCTGTCTGGCCTTGGCGTCCGGGAGCTTGTCGAGCTTGGCCTTCCCGGCGACGAGCATCGCC
The DNA here is from genome assembly GCA_036504155.1 of Myxococcales bacterium. Taxonomy (GTDB): domain Bacteria; phylum Myxococcota; class Myxococcia; order Myxococcales; family UBA5297; genus JACRCT01. Next base: position 73,618 of record DASXVQ010000025.1, on the reverse strand, counting down.
GCGGTGAAGTCGCTGGAGACCACGAGCGCGGGGGCGGCCTGCTCCGCCAGCGCGGCGGTGAGATCGCCCGTGCCGGCGGCGAGATCGAGCACCCGGGCGCCGTCCGCAATCGCTGCCAGGCGAACCGCGCGCTTGCGCCAGCCGCGATCGAGCCCCCAGCTGGCGATGCCGTTGAAGCGGTCGTAGCCGCCGGCGATGCGGGTGAAGAGGGCCTGGACCTTCTCGGGCTCGGCGGAGTGGGGCGCGCTCATGGGCCGGGCAGGCTGGACCCGCCCGGCCACGCGGTCAAGTAGTCGGATGCGTCGTCGTCGTCAATCAGGGCGCCGGCGCCGAGGCGGCGGCCTCTTCTCCCAGGCCTCGACGCTGGCGAAGCCTCTCGCGCAGCATCTCCCGCTGGCGGATGAGCTCCCCGGGCATGGTGCGCGCCAGCTTGTCGAACAGCTCCTGCTGCAGGTCGGCCTCGGCCGCCCACTCCTCCGGGCTCACCCGCAGCGCCTGGCTCAGCTTGGCCCGGTCGAGCGCCAGGCCGTCGATGTTCAGGTCGTCGATCGCCGGGATCAGCCCGGCGGGGGTCTCGTGCGCGATGGCTCGCCCGCGGACCCGGTCCACGATCCACTTGAGCACGCGCATGTTCTCGCCGTAGCCGGGCCAGAGGAACTTGCCGTCGTCGCCGCGGCGGAACCAGTTGACCATGAACATCTTCGGCGGGTCGGAGAGGCGCTGGCGCAGGCTCAGCCAGTGGCCGAAGTACTCGCCCATGTCGTAGCCGCAGAAGGGCAGCATGGCCATCGGGTCGCGGCGCACCACGCCCACCGCGCCCGCCGCCGCCGCCGTGGTCTCCGAGGCCAGCGTCGCGCCCAGGTAGACCCCGTGCGCCCAGTCGAAGGCCTCCATCGCCAGCGGCACCGTGTCGCTGCGCCGCCCTCCGAAGACGATGGCCGAGATGGGGATGCCGTTGGGATCGTCCGCGTGCGGGTCGAGCACCGGGTTGTTCCACATCGAGCTGGTGAAGCGGCTGTTGGGGTGCGCCGCCTTCTCGCCGGTCGCCGGGGTCCACGGGCGCCCCTGCCAGTCGATCAGGCGATCCGGCACCGCGCCGTCCTTGCCCTCCCACCAGACGCTGCCGTCCGGCGTCTCGGCCACGTTGGTGTAGAGGGTGTCGTGGCCGATGATCCGCATCGCGTTGGGGTTGGACTTCTCGTTGGTCCCCGGCACCACGCCGAAGTAGCCCGCCTCGGGGTTGACCGCCCACAGCCGGCCGTCCTGGCCGATGTGCATCCAGGCGATGTCGTCGCCCACCGTGAAGACCTTCCAGCCGTCGAAGCTCTTGGGCGGGACCAGCATCGAGAAGTTGGTCTTGCCGCACTGGCTGGGGAACGCCGCGGCGACGTAGGTCGTCTCGCCCTGCGGGCTCTGCACGCCCAGCAGCAGCATGTGCTCCGCCAGCCACCCCTGCTGCCGCCCCAGCCAGCTGCCGATGCGCAGCGAGAAGCACTTCTTGGAGAGCAGCACGTTGCCGCCGTACCCCGAGCCGATGGACCAGATGGTGTTGTCCTCGGGGAAGTGGCAGATGAAGCGCCGGTCCGGCCGCACCTCGCCCAGGGCGTGCAGGCCGCGGTTGAAGTCGTTCGAGTCCCCGAGGACGTGCAGCGCCACCTGCCCCATCCGCGTCATGATCCGCATGTTGAGCACGACGTAGACCGAGTCGGTCAGCTCCACGCCCACCTTGGCCATCGCCGAGCCCACCGGGCCCATCAGGTACGGCACCACGTACATGGTGCGCCCGCGCATGGAGCCGTCGAAGAGCGGCGTGAGCTTGCGGTAGGCGTCCTCGCGGTGCATCCAGTTGTTGGTGGGCCCGACCTCCTCGCGCCGCTCGGTGCAGATGAAGGTGAGCTGCTCGACCCGCGCCACGTCGTTGGGGTTCGAGCGGTGCAGGTAGCTGCCCGGCAGCTTCTCGTGGTTGAGCGGGATGAGCGCGCCGGCGTCCACCGCCTCGCGGGTCAGCTCCACGCGCTCGCGCTCCGAGCCGTCGCACCAGACCACGCGGTCGGGCTTGGTGAGCTTGGCCGTCTCGTAGACCCATGCTGCGAGGTGCGGATTGGTCGTGGGCGTGGAATCCATTCGCTTGCTTCCTCCGTCGCGAACAAGGCGTCGCCCTCGCTTCGCGTTGCGAGAACGTTAGGGCTGACGCCGGAGCTAGTTCGGCAGAGGGCAAATGCACGGGTTGCCGCGTCGTTGCCTTCCCGCTCAGGGGAGGCAGAACGCCACGCGCCCGGCGATCCGGATGCCCGGGGAGCGCGAGGAAGGCGGAGGAAGTGAAGAGAGAAGAGAGAAGAAAAAAGCAGAGAAGAAGAGAGGGAGGAGCAGCCCTAGCCGATGACGACCAGGCGCTGCGGGCGCATGGCCGTGAAGCCGACCTTCCGGCAGACGGCGGCCAGCCCGACATCCTTCTCGTCGACGCGCATGGTCACGTGCTTGACCGCGCCCAGCATCATGCGGCTGAGCTGGCCCAGCACGTTGGTGGCGTAGCCCTTGTGGCGGTCGCCGGGCATGGTGAACAGGCCCTCGAACTCCACGCCGTGCCGGCTGCGCACGCCGACGTCGACCTTGACCATCGTCCGGCCGCTCTCTGCGTAGACGTAGGTGCGGCTCGCGGCGACCCGCGCCTCGACCCGACGCAGCAGCAGCGCCGGCCCGGCGGCGGTCGGGTCCTCGCCGACCGACTCCTTGATGGCCGCGGCGCTCATCGCGAGAAGGTCGGGGATGTCCGGCTGCTGGGCCACCCGCAGGCCCGCCAGGACGAAGGGCCCCAGGTCGTCGGCTGAAGCGGCGAACAGGCGCTGCGGGCGCGACCAGCGCGCCGGGCCGCAGCTCGCCGCGCGCAGCAGCGCGTCGACGGCCGAGCGCTCGCCCAGCACGCTGCGGAAGCGGACGCGGCCGAGCATCGCGCGGCCCAGCTCGGAAGCCGCGCCGGGGTCGAAGACGCAGGGCAGGGTCAGGCCGCCGCGACCGCCGAGGACCGCCGCGCCCACCAGCTTGCCCTCTTCGACCAGCCCGAAGGCGGAGACGCGAGCCTCGTGGCCGATGCCGAGCGAGTGCTCCTCGAGCATGCCCAGGGCGTAGAGGTTCTGCACCGGGTCCTTGGCGAGATAGACCCTCAACTCTTCGATGCGCTCTGCGGGAAGCTCGATGACCTGCACGAGCGCGACCGTACCGCGGCTTCACGAGCCCTCGCAAGCTCGCGGGGCGAGGCGGACTTGTCGGGAGGGGCGCCCCGCCGCACCTGCACCCGGAGGGGAGCACCCCATGCCCGTCGAGTCCGCCCAGCGAATCGCCTCCGCCGTCACCCCTGCAGTCATGGTCTCGGCCTGCGGCCTGATCGCCCTGGGGCTGGACAACCAGGCGGCCCGCATGGCCAACCGGCTGAGGGAGCTCACCCGCGAATTCCGGGACCCCAGCCGGCCCACCGAGCGGCAGCCGATGCTGGCGGAGCAGATCCGGGTCCTCGGCCGCAGGCACCAGCTCTACGCGACGGCGCTCCTGCTCAACTACGCGGCTTTGTTGGCTTTTGTGGTGACCTCCCTCCTCTACCTCGCCCAGGGAGTCGTCGCCCTGCCGTCGGCGGCCCCCATCGTGGCCTTCACGATCGGCGTGGTGCTGCTGGGAGCCATGGCGCTCTTCGTGCTGTCGTCCCTGCGCCTGGCGCGCTCGGCGCTGCTCCTCGAGCAAAACCGGACGCTTCGCCCGCGCGAGGCGTGAGGACGCACAGGACGGACAGCCCGGCCGGGGGCGCTTGAAACGACCACTCGCGGGCACGCCCTGCGGCGTATATTCCTTCGGCTTGTCGCTGGAATAGCGCGCGCGCTCGGCCGTTGGGATGGCGGCCGTCTCGCCCAGAACCGCTGGACCCGCCGTCCGTTTGAACGATCGAGTGCCCGACCCGCAGCCCACCGCCCCGACGACGCCTTCGCCGGGCCTGCCGTCCTCGGCGCCGCATGTCTCCGCGGCGGACGAGGCCCAGGCCGTCGCGGCCGTGCTCGATCTGCTCGAGCGCGCGCGGCAGCGCCAACGGCGCCTGCTCCAGCTGACCGCGGGCCTGCTGGTCGCCGCGGCCGTCCTGGTGCTCGCGCCCGCCTTCTTCGGGCTGGCCGCCTCCGGCGTCGCCGCGGCGCGGCCGCTGGCGCTGGGGGCCCTGCTCCTCGCCGCGGGCGCCTTCGTGTGGCAGGGCGTCCTCCGGGTTCGCCGCGAGGTCGGCGACCCGGCCTCGACGGCGCGCCTGCTCGCGTCGCGGCTCGACTCGCCGGACCTGCGCCGCGGCCTGCTCCCGGCCTTCGAGCTCTCGCGCGAGCTGGCCCGGCCTCGGGTGGACTTCTCCCGCGCCCTCGCCCGCGCCCACATCGGGCAGGTCGCCCAGCGGGCCCGGCAGGCCAGGCTCGAGCTCGCGCTCCCCGATCGCACGGTCCGGCGGGCGGGCCGCGCCTTCTTCTTCGCGGCGCTCTTCTTCCTGGGCGCGGTGGCGCTGTTCCGCGGGCCGATGATGCGCGGCGCGCGGCTGGTCGTCTGGGGGCGCGAGGCCCCGGCCGCGAAGTCCTCGACCACCGCCGAGCCGGTGACCGGAGACGTCGAGCTGACCTACCTCTACCCGGCCCACACGCGCCTGCCGAGCCGGACGCTGCCCAACACCAACGGCGACATCTCCGCGCCCAAAGGCACGCAGGTGCGCCTGAAGACCCGGGCCGACCGGGAGGTCGAGAAGGCCTTCGCGCTGGTGGGCAGCGCCGCGCTGCCGCTGGAGGTCAAGAACGGCCGCGACCTCTCCGGGACGCTCCTCGTCGAGTCGCCCGGCAGCTACCGCTTCCGGCTCGTCGGCGCGCGAGGCAAGGTCCTGGCCGAAGGTCCGCCCATCCCCATCGCGGTCGAGGAGGACCAGCGGCCCAAGGCCACCATCGTGGCGCCGATGGCGGACGTCGAGGTGGACCCGAAGTCCCGGGTGAAGATCCGCTACGAGGCCGACGACGACTTCGGCATCTCCGAGCTGGCGCTGCTCTTCAAGCTGCCCGGCGCCAGCAAGCCCGAGCGCGTAGTCCTGGAGCGGGCCAAGGACGCGCCGCGGCGCGCCTCCGGCGAGTACGAGTGGGACCTGGTGGCGCCGGCGCTCTCTCCCGGCGACACCGTCGCCTACTACCTGGAGGCCACCGACAACGACGAGGTGTCCGGCAAGAAGACCGGCGTCTCGCGCACGCAGTACCTCAAGATCTTCAGCGAGGCCGAGCACCACCGGAAGCTCGTCCAGCAGATCGAGGCGGCCTGGGAGAAGCTGGTGACGCTGCTCGCCGACCGGCTGGAGAGCGCCGAGCGCAAGCCCGACGGCCGCACGCCGGACAAGATCCTGGGCGGGGCGATGCTGGACTCGCGCGCGCTGGCGCTGGCCTCCGAGCTGGCCGAGCTGTCGACCACGCTGCGCAAGGACAAGTCGCCCGAGCAGCTCTGGCAGGCCCTGGCGCTGGTCGCGGCGGGACTGAAGGAGAAGGCCAACGCCACCTACAACGCGCGCACCGGCGCCGCCAACTGGCTGCGTCGCGGCGCCGACGCCGAGTCGGACCTGGTCCGGCGCGTGGCGCGGGCCGTCGAGGTCGAGATCGCCGAGGAGGAGAAGGACGTCCTCTACCTCGAGGCCTTGGTCGACCAGCAGCGCATCGCCGACCTCGCCGCGCTCAGCAAGGAGCTGTCCGCCAAGCGCCGCGAGCTGGCCGACCTCCTCGAGAAGTACCGCAGCGCCCCCGACGACGCGGCGCGCGACCGGCTGATCAAGGAGCTCGCCCGCCTCAAGGAGCGCATGGCCGCGCTGATGCAGCGCATGGCCGAGCTGTCCAAGTCCATCAACGACGAGCACTTCAACGCCGAGGCGCTCAAGGAGATGGGCGAGTCGCAAGAGATGATGGACACCTTCGACAAGCTCCAGGAGCTGCTCTACCAGGGCAAGGTCGAGGAGGCGATGAAGGAGATGGAGAAGCTCGGGCAGAAGCTCGACAGCCTCGAGCAGAAGCTCAACAAGGCCTCCCAGGAGAGCCAGGGCGGCCAGTACGACCCGCTGGCCAAGGACGTCTCGCAGTTCGCCAAGGACCTCGACCAGCTGCAGGAGGATCAGCAGGCCCTGCTCGAGGACACCCAGAAGGTCCGCGAGCACTACAAGCAGGCGCTGCAGGAGAAGCTGGCGAAGAAGGGCGCGGACTTCGTGGAGAAGCTGCGCAAGAAGACCGACGAGACCCGCAAGAAGCTCGCGGAGATCAAGAAACCGCGCAGCTTCTGGCGCGAGGACGACCTCAAGCGCGCCAAGGAGCAGACCGAGGACCTCGACAAGGCGCTGGCGGTCAAGGACTTCGACCAGGCGGCGGAGTCGGCGGCCAAGGCGCTGATGTCCGCGCAGCAGGCCTCCGACGACTTCGAGCGCGCCGCCCAGGACGCCCGCCGCTATCCGCAGGCGTTCCAGGAGGAGGCCGGGCTCGCCCAGAAGAACGCGCGCAACGCCAAGGGCGCGGTGCAGCCGCTCGAGGAGATCAAGAAGGAGCTCGACAGCCTCCAGCCGCCGCCCGCCGCCGCGATGAGCGAGCAGGACCGCCAGGCCATGAAGAGCATGGCCCAGCGCCAGGGCCAGCTGCAGCAGAAGGCCGGCCAGCTGCGCCAGAAGATGGACGAGATCAACCAGCAGGCGCCGCTCTTCCCGGGCGAGGCGCAGGAGATGATGCAGCAGGTCGGCGGCCGCATGCAGCGGGCGCAGGGAAAGATGCAGGCCCGCGACCCGACCGGCTCGGTCGCCGAGGAGCGGGCCGCGCTCGACCAACTGGGCGAGCTGGAGAAGGGGCTGCAGAAGCAGGCCGGCGGCGGAAGCGGCGGCGGCGGGCAGCCGATGCCGTGGCCCTGGAAGGGCCCCGGCCAGGAGCCCCAGTTCGGCGGGAACGACGGCCAGGGGTCCGACCACGACAAGGTCGAGATCCCCAACGCCGACCAGTACACGGTCCCGGAGGAGTACCGGAAGGACATCCTCGACGCAATGAAGCAGGGCGCGCCCGAGAAGTACAAGGACCAGGTCAAGCGCTACTACGAGGAGATCGTGAAGTGAGGCCCGCCGCGCTCCCAGCCCTGGCAGCCCTCGCGCTGCTCTTCGCCGCCGCCCCGGCCATCGCCCAGGACGTCGCGGTCAAGGCCGGCTACGCGGAGCTGGAGGCCTGGGACACGGCCGGGGCGCGCAAGGTCGCCGACGAGCTGCTGGCGCGCTCCCCGGACGACCGGGCCGCCCTCGAGCTGGCCGCGCACGTGCGCTACGAGCAGGGCGACTACGCCGGCTCCGTGGAGCTACTCGACAAGATCGGCTCCGAAGACGAGTTCGCGCACCTGGCGCGGACGACGGTCAAGGAGCTCAAGGACCACAAGTCCCGCGAGAGCGAGCACTTCGTCATCTACTACCGGGAGGGCAAGGACGCGGTCCTGCCGCCCTACGCGCTCGACGCCCTGGAGCGCCAGCGCACCGCCCTCGCGACCAGCCTCGGCTACATGCCGCCCGGAAAAGTCCGCGTCGAGGTCCTCGACGACATCCGGTCGCTCTCTCGGGTATCGACGCTGACCCTGGAGGCCATCAAGACCTCGGGGACCATCGCCATCTGCAAATTCGACAAGCTGATGATCACCAGCCCCAAGGCGCTGGTGCGCGGCTACGACTGGCTCGACACGCTCTCGCACGAGTACACGCACCTGGTCGTCTCCCAGATGAGCCGCAACACCGTTCCCATCTGGATCCACGAGGGCCTGGCGAAGTTCCTGGAGTCGTCCTGGCGCGGCGCCCCGGGTCTGGCGCTCTCGCCGGCCTCCGCGAGCCTGCTCGCGGACGCGCTCAAGAAGAGCAAGCTCATCCCCTTCGACCGCATGCACCCGTCGATGGCGCTGCTGCCGTCCCAGGAGGACGCCGCGCTGGCCTTCGCCGAGGTCTTCACCGCCGTCGAGTTCCTGTACGGCAAGGGCGGCAACGTCCTGCTCGGCAAGATCGTCGACAACCTCAAGGCCGGCGACCGCTACGACGTCGCAGTCGGCAAGGCCACCGGCGGCAGCTTCGCCAAGTTCCAGAGCGATTGGATGGCGTACCTGGCCAAGCGCGAGTTCCCGCGCGAGACGATCTCCTTGTCGGCCGAGAAGCTGAAATTCAAGGAGGACGCCGGCAAGGACGAGAAGGCCAAGAAGAACAAGGACTCGAAGCTCGATGAGGACGTCCGTTTCGGCGACTTCCTGGAGATCGAGGACCTGGAGGGCCGCAAGCTCGCGCACCTGGGAGAGCTGCTCCGCCAGCGCAACCGCACCGCCGCCGCCATCGAGGAGTTCAGCAAGGCCTACGCGCGCGTCGGCGCCCGCTCCCCCGCCCTCTCCAACCGCTACGCCCAGGCGCTCATCAAGAGTGGCGACCTTCCCCGCGCCGAGGAGATCCTGCTCGCGAGCCTGAAGCCCTACCCCGGCTATCCGCGCACCTTCCAGAACCTGGCCGAGATCTACGTGACCACCAAGCGCTTCGCCGATGCCGAGCGCTCGTTCCTGGAGGTCGTCAGCGTCGACCCGTTCGACCCGTTGCCCCACGCCGGGCTCTTGCGCATCTACAGCGACCGCAAGGACGAGGCGCGCGCCAGCCGCGAGAAGCTGGCCCTGCAGATCCTGATGGGCAGGAAGTCCGACGTCCCGACCACCGGCACCGTCCACGTCGCCTGTCGCCCGCTCGCCAAGGTCATCCTCGACGGCGTCGACACGGGCAAGACCACCCCGGCGACGCTCGAGCTCGCGCCCGGCTCGCACGTGGTCAAGCTCGTCAACGAGGAGCGCGGCTTCGCCCGGGAGGAGCCGGTAGAGATCGGCGCCGGCGACGAGAAGTCCCTCGACGTCAACGTCGACGCGGACGCCGCGGCCACTCCCAGCTCGGCGAAGTAGCGCCCCGGCTCGTTTCGAGACGTTCCCCTCCAGGCCGCTCGTGCCGGAACGCGACGACGCCCGCGTCCGCGCTTCCCTGCCCTCCCTCTGAGCGCGCACTGGCATGTGCGCTGCAAACGCACCTCCCCTCGCACGGGCGTGGACGGTGGGCTCAAGGGGGCGGCGATGCTGGCGACGGTCAAGTCGGGCGCGTTGATGGGCGTGGATGCGGTGGTGGTGGACGTCGAAGTCGACATGACCTTCGGCATGCCCTTCTTCGCCATCGTGGGATTGCCAGACAACTCGGTGAAGGAGAGCAAGGTCCGGGTCATCTCGGCGATCAAGAACTGCAACTACGAGCTGCCGTCCAAGAAGGTCACCGTCAACCTGGCGCCGGCGGACATCCGCAAGGACGGCACCGCCTTCGACCTCCCCATCGCGCTGGGCGTCCTGGCCGCCGCGCAGATCCTCGAGCCGGAGGCGCTCCTCCGGCACCTCTTCGCCGGCGAGCTGGCGCTCGACGGGAGCATCAAGCCCATCCGCGGCGCGCTCCCGCTGGCCGTGGCGGCCCGGGACGCGGGGCTGAAGGGCATCTTCGTTCCCAAGGAGAACGCGCGCGAGGCCTCGGTGGTGGAAGGCATCGACGTGATCCCGGTGTCGACGTTCCGGGAGCTCGTCGACGCCATCGACTCGGAGGAGGCCATCGCTCCGTATCCGCGGGATCTCGAAGAGGGCTCCGCCCATGCCGGCGACACGGTGGACTTCACCGACGTGCGCGGCCAGGAGGGCGCCAAGCGCGCGATGGTGATCGCCGCGGCGGGCGGCCACAACGCGTTGATGCTCGGGCCTCCGGGCTCCGGCAAGACGATGCTCGCCAAGCGGCTGCCCACGATCCTCCCGGGGATGAGCTTCGAAGAAGCTCTGGAAACCACGAAGGTCTACAGCGTGGTCGGGCTCGTCGGCGACCGCGCGCTCATCTACGAGCGGCCCTTCCGGGCCCCGCACCACACCATCAGCGACGCGGGGCTCATCGGGGGCGGCTCGGTCCCGCGGCCCGGGGAGGTGTCGCTCGCCCACAACGGCGTGCTCTTCCTCGACGAGCTGCCCGAGTTCAAGAAGAACGTCCTCGAGGTGCTGCGCCAGCCGCTGGAGGACGGGCGGGTGACCATCGCCCGCGCCGCGCAGACCATCACCTTCCCTTCGCGGATGATGCTGCTCGCGGCGATGAACCCCTGCCCGTGCGGCCATGCGGGCAGCCCCTCGCACCCGTGCACCTGCAACGCCGCCGACGTGCTGCGCTACCGCTCGCGCATCAGCGGGCCGCTGCTCGACCGCATCGACCTGCACGTCACGGTGCCGCCGGTGCGCTACCGGGACCTGACGCCGCAGCGCGAAGGCGAGACCTCGGCGGCGCTGCGCGAGCGGGTGCAGAAGGCGCGCTCGACTCAGCTCGCCCGCTTCGCGCGCACCCCCGGCACGCACTGCAACGCGCTGATGACGCCGAGGCAGATCCGCCGGTTCTGCGAGGTGGACCTCGAGGGCGCCTCGCTGCTGCAGAACGTGGTCGACCGCGTGGGGATGAGCGCGCGGGCCTACGACCGGATCCTCAAGGTGTCACGCACCATCGCCGACCTCGAGGGGACCGAGGCCATCCGGTCCGGCCACGTCAGCGAGGCCATCAGCTACCGGACGCTCGACAGGAAGCTTCCGGCTTGAAGGGCGCCGCCGGCGCGGCCGGGGGATGGGCCTTCGGCGATTCGGCGGCGAGCACACGACGAGCCCTGCGCAAGGGCGGGAGGGGAGAAACGCAATGTCGAAGGTCAGCGAGAAGCTCAAGGCCATCGCCGCGGCGGTGGGGCAGATCGAGAAGCAGTTCGGGCGGGGGGCCATCATGCGGCTGGGCGGCGAGGGCGAGGAGCAGAAGGTGCAGGTCATCCCCACCGGCTCGGTCGGCCTCGACGTGGCGCTGGGCGTGGGCGGCTATCCGCGGGGCCGGGTCATCGAGGTCTTCGGGCCGGAGTCCTCGGGCAAGACCACGCTCGCCCTGCACGCCATCGCCGAGGTCCAGAAGCTGGGCGGCGCCGCCGCGTTCATCGACGCCGAGCACGCCCTGGACGTCGGCTACGCCCGCAAGCTGGGGGTCAAGGTCGAGGACCTGCTCATCAGCCAGCCCGACACCGGCGAGCAGGCCCTGGAGATCGCCGAGCAGCTGGTCCGCAGCGGCGCCATCGAGCTGGTCGTCGTCGACTCGGTCGCGGCGCTCGTGCCGCGCGCGGAGATCGAAGGCGAGATGGGCGACCAGCACATGGGCCTGCAGGCGCGGCTGATGAGCCAGGCGCTGCGCAAGCTCACCGGCGCCGTCTCCAAGTCGGGGGCCAGCGTCATCTTCATCAACCAGATGCGGATGAAGATCGGCGTGATGTTCGGCAACCCGGAGACCACCACCGGCGGCAACGCGCTCAAGTTCTACGCCAGCGTCCGCCTCGACATCCGCCGCATCGGCCACGTCAAGGACGGCGAGCAGGTCGTCGGCGGCCGCGCGCGCGTCAAGGTGGTCAAGAACAAGGTCGCCCCGCCCTTCCGCGAGGCCGAGTTCGACCTGCTCTACGGCAGCGGCATCGCCCGCACCGCCGAGCTGCTCGACCTGGCCTGCGAGCGCGGGCTCGTCGAGAAGAGCGGCGCGTGGTTCTCGGTCGCCGGAGAGCGCATCGCCCAGGGCCGGGAGAGGGCCTGCGAGTGGCTGCGCGAGCACCCGGCGGCCATGGACGAGATCGCCTCGAAGCTCTCGCTGGCCCCCGCGCCCGTCCCGGCGCCGGTGCCGGCCCCCGTGGAGGCGGCCGAGGCACCGATGGCGCAGGCGTAGTCCCGGGAGCGGGGCGGCTCGCCGCCGGGAGGGGGACCGGGGTTGGGAGGGGCGGCGGCGAGCATGAAGGCGAGGGCCCGGAGCCCATCTGCTCCGGGCCCTCCTTGGGGGCAGGTCAACCGTGCCGCTGGAGGCGGCGCATCGAGGAGGGGACGTCATGTCGATGGCGAGGGCGATGGGGCGGGAGCGAGAGCGAGAGGTGAGGAAGTGGACCGGGGCGACGATCATCCCGGCGGTCCACGGCGCAGCCCGGTGGGCGGTGGGCGAGCAAGCCGCCGTGCGCGAGTACCTCGAGGCGCAGGAGAGTGCCCCCGGGCAGCCCGGCGAGGTGCCCGAGAGCGAGGTCGGCGGCCTGGCAGCGCGGCTCTACGAGGACGGCGCGACGCGCCAGGAGCGCAAGGAGCTGCTCGCCTTCCTGGCACGCCACGGCACCGCCCGCGCCACCAGCGAGCTGCAGCGCTACCTCGAGCGCTGCGAGCCGGGCCTCCGGCGCTTCACCGAGCTCGCCTACGAGGAGGCGCTGGGCCACGCTATACCGGCCACGCGCACGCTCGGTCGCCAGGACCCGTGCCCGTGCGGCAACGGCCGCAAGTTCAAGGACTGCTGCGCGCGGGGGCTGACATGAGAGCCGTGCTCGGGATCCTGGGCGTCGCGGCCCTCCTCTCCGGCTCCGGCTGCTTCGTTCGGCCGTGGGCCATCGAGGAGAGCGAGCGGATCGACCGGCTGCTCGAGTGCGAGGTGGACGACGCGGAGGGCGAGGCCTTCGAGGGCATCGCGGCTCCGCGGTGGATCAGCCCCAGCACCGTCGTGGAGGTCGAGCGGCAAGGCAGCTACGTCGGCCAGCGGCCTTCGGCGAGCAAGGGAAAGAAGAGCAGCAGCAGCAGCTCGCGAGGCTCGAAGGAGATGGCGCCGTTCTCCAGCCTGACGCCCAGCTCGGGCAAGTCCGGCTCGAAGAAGCGCTAACGACGGCGGGCCTTCGCTACAGGAAGCTCTCGGGGACGTAGACGATGTCCCCGGGCTGGACGAAGAAGTTCTTCTCGCGGCCCTCTCCGATGGACTCCACGGGCACCTTCACCTTGCGCTCGTCGCTCTGGAGGGTCTTCTCGTCCACGACCACCCGGGTGACGATCACCGAGTCCTTGGCGGCGAGCTTGGTGAAGCCGTTGGCGAGGGTGATGGCCTGGATGATGGTCATCGACGGCTCGAAGGCGAAGGTCCCGGGCTTCTGGACTTCGCCGAAGACGAAGACCTTCTGCGAGTTGTACTCCTTGAGGAAGACCGTGACCTGCGGCCGCTTGAGGAAGCCGTTCTTGAGGCACGCCGTGAGCAGGTCCACCAGCGCGCTCGACGACAGGCCCGCGACCTTGATTCGGCCGCAGAACGGGTAGTCGATCGAGCCCTCGGTCGCCACGCGGAACGCGCCGGAGAGGTCCGGCTCCTGGTAGACGCGGACCTCGAGGACGTCGCCGACCCCCAGCGAGGAGTTGGCCACCGGCGCGCTGTGGGCCATCTGGTCGCGCGTGGAGTAGCTGGGCACGTCCCTGCCCGGCGTCCTGCACGCCGAGGCGAGCAGCGCCGCCGCCGATGCAGCAACGAGGAGTACGGAGCGCGAGGCGAGCATCGGGTTCAGGAACGCGGACAGGAGCGCAGGGATTCCCGCGCGGCTGCCCGACGGGACTCCGGGCGCAGGTCAGTAGATGAACTGGACCTTCAGGAAGCCTTCATGGCGCCAGAACTGGTTGTTGTTGGCGTAGACCGCGGTCCCCGTCATGTAGGTCAGACGGTAGCCGCCGCCGATGTTCACCCAGGGCCTGATCTCGTAGTCGAGGCCCAGGTCGAACCCGACGTTGAACTGGTCTTTGCCAACGCTGGCGCCGCGGAAGTTCAGGTAGTCGAGGGAGGCGGCGCCGTGGACGGTGAACTTGCCGCCGAGCAGGATGCGGCCGTCGAGGTAGACCCGGTCGTCGCCGAAGCTGATGTAGGTGCTGCCGCCCGTGGGCTCGAAGGTACGCACGTAGCCCAGGCGTAGCGAGCCGGTCTCGGACAGCAGGTAGCCAACCTCGGCCTGGCCGATGACGCTGGAGTAGGTGCTGGCGGTGAAGTCCTGGCCCCATCCGACGCGCAGCGTGACTTCCCAGTGCGTGGTGAGCAGGCCGGCGACGCCGAGGGTGGCCTTCAGGGACATCATGTTGGTGCTGCCCGTCCTCATGTACTGGCGGGCACCGAACGCGGTGTCGAGGATGAGCGCGGTCTTGGGGAGGAACTTCCACCGGCCGTTCAGGCTGACCGTGTGGTTCATGTAGTCGAAGGCCGCGACATCCGCCGGATTGCACTCGGGGGTGGACGGTCCAGCGCCGCACACCGAGATGCCCGAGTACGGCGAGAAGACCTCGAGGCCGAACTTGTAGCCCGGCTCGATGGTGATGGAGCCGTTATAGGGCCGGATGGAAAGCTTGAGGCGAGCCTCGTTGAACAGCGAGAGGGTGCCGTAACGCAGGCTCGGCGAGCTGGTGTTGCGATCGGAGCGAACGACGTGGTCGCCGACGTCGACGGCGATCTGCCCGTCGCGGTTGATGTTCAGGTCGAGGTCCGAGTCGATTGCCCAGTGGGAGGCGGACAGGGTCCCCTTGCTCAACATGCCCGAGTACTGAACCCAGTCGAAGTTGCCCAGCCAGTTGAACGCCACCAGCGAGGAGGGCACCTCGAGCTTGAAGCCGGGCCGAATGTGGAAGAGCAGGTCCCCGGGGATCGATCCGGTTTCGACCACGGCCACCGCCGAGTCGAACCACGGCTCGATCTCGATGTACGGGTGCAGGCGTGCGCTGCCGAACTTGAGCCCCGGCCCTTCGGCCAGAGCTGGCGTGGTGAGCAGGGCCACGAGAGCGATCGCCACTGCGCTGGCGGTTCGTCGTGCGCTCTGCTTCACGGGTTGCGGCCTCAATCCTGGCTCCAAATCGGCGATGCAGCCCGCCTTAGGCAGTGGCCCGGCAGCCACCGGACTCTCTCGACTTTTCTGCGTCCCACCCGGGCCCTCGGGTAGAGGGCTGTTTACTGAAGCGCAGTCTACTTAGCTCAACCCTGTCCCCCGATCAACTAGTAGGACTGGCAGGCGGTGGGCGATTCACCGGCGGCGGAGGCGGCGGGTTGACGGTGGGGTCCACTTGAGGCAGGTCCGCCGGGACCTCGACGATGACCTCGGTCGGCCCGGTCTCGAAGGCCAGCATCCCCACGCACTGCTCGGCCTCGGCCTTGAGCTGCTCGACCTTCGCACGGGCGATGGTGACCTTGGTGAACTCGTGATTGGCAGTCTCCGACTCCTTCTTGGCGACCGACTCCTGCAGCGAGATGTCCGCCTGCTCGCTGATGCGAAGCAGTCCCTTGATGTTGGTGAGCTTCTCGTTGACGCAGTTGAGCTTGACGACGTCCTTGCTCGCCCGCGCCTCCTCGAGCTTGCCCAGCACCACCTTCAGCCCCGCGCGCATCGCGTTGAGGTACTCGGTCGAGCGCTGCAGCTTCTCGGGGTCGGGGACGTTCTCGGCCTTCGCCTGAGCCTGGTCCGTGGTCGCTGCTGATGGCGGCTCCGCGGCGAGCGCGACCTCCATCATCAGCCCCCCGGCCAACAGCCCTGCGAGGATCGACAGTCGCTTTCTCATCGTGTCGCCTCTAGGAACCAGCGGGTTCAGCAATGGCCCATTCAAAAAGTGCGGAATTATAGGGACTTGGCCAAATGTGTGTCAATGAAGTGAAAAAGTCGGCCTGCCCTCGAAATCCAGTGGTTGTCCTTTACGGTGTCGCCGACCCAAGTGGGCATTCATCGCGCCGTCAACGTCTCGGAATCGCAGCCTTTTCCCCGTTCGCCCCGATCCCTCCCCTAAGGGGGCGCCCTACCGACCCGCGTTGGGGGATGCGGTTTGGACGACCTCTTCGTTGCTGGCGCCTGGGCTTCCCTCCTTGTCCCCGTCGCTCGGGGTCACGGAGCATCGCCAGATGTCGCCGGCCTTCACCAGCCGGCCGGGAACCTCGGCGGACGAAGCCGCAAAGGGCTGGTCGACCCCGTTCTTCTGCCAGGCGAACCGGTAGCTGACCTTGTCGCCATCGGGGTCGACCGAAGGCGCCGCGATCTCGCAGGTGAGCGAGGCGCCGGGCGTCGGGCTCTCCGGCGCCAGGCTGACCACCGGGGCGCTCGGGGCGCTATTGCGGTAGTTGGCCTCGGCGCTGGCCGCGGGCCCCTTCGCCTTGCCGTCGCTGGCCGTCACCTCGCACTGGTAGGCGTGTCCCTTCTTCGTCGCGGAGGCAGGCAGCTTCCACGGCTCGGCGGGGTCGGCCGCGAGGACCTTGCCACCGGACCTCCACACGAACGCGTACGTGACCGGGTCGCCATCGGGGTCTTCCGCGGGCTGAGCGAGTTGGCAGAAGAGATCCTGCCCTGCCTGCGGACTCTCGGGCTCGACGACGGCCTTGAGCGGACCGGGCGGGGAGTTGAGGACGATCACCTTGGCCTCGACCGCTGCGCTCGAGAGCTCGCCGTCGGACGCCACCGCCGTGCAGCTCCACGTCTCGCCGTGCCGGGCGACGCCCGCGGCGATCTTGAGCTGGTCCGCGGAGACCGGGACCGGCTCGCCGTCGCGCTTCCAGGTGATGGACACCCGCGGCGTCTCCTGGTCCGCGTCCTTCGCGGCCACCTTGATGACACAGGAGAGCTCGTCCTTCACCGTCGGCTTCTCCGGCGCCAGCGCTATCTGCGGAGCGATGGGCGCGCTGTCCTTGACCCTCGCGAGTGCCGCCGCGCTCGCGCCTTCCACCTCGCCGTCGAACGGCGTCACCACCAGCCTGAGCGACTCGGCCCGGCGGAGGGTCCCCGGCTTGAGGGCAGCAGCCTCGGCCGGCAGCTCCACTCGCACGCCGTCCTTGAACCACGCGTAGCGATACTTGATCGCGTCGCCGTCCCGGTCGGTGGCGACCTGGTCGATCCTGGCCTTCGCACCGCTCTCCGCGGTGGGCTCGGCGGGGTCGATGGACACCACGGGCGCCGTCGGGGGCGTGTTCACGGCGACGAGGCGAGCCCTGCCCGACGGCCCGTTCTCCTGGCCGTCGGAAGGCGTCACCTCGACAGTCCAAACCTCGTGCTTCTTCACCTTGCCGGCCGGGATGGCCTTGGCGTCCTTCGCCAGCCCCGCCGCGGGCTTGCCGTCCAGCAACCAGGCGTAGGAGAGAGAGATGGCGTCGCCGTCAAGGTCCGTCGATGGCCGGTCGATCTTCACGTCCACGGCCTCGCCGGCGGCGGGGGCCGGGTTCGTGAACGCGATCGCGGGCGCGGTCGGCCGAGTGTTCTTCACGGTCAGGCTCGCCTGGGCGGCGGGCGAGTCCACCTCGCCATCGTTGGCGACGACCTCGAGCTGGTAGACCTCGCCCTTCTTGATCCCACGCACCTCGCGCCCATCCGCGAGCGCTTCGACCTTCTTGCCCGCCTTGGTGAACGTGAAGCGGTAGGCCAGCTTGTCCCCGTCGGCGTCCGTCGCCGGCTTGTCCACCGCGCCCAGGAGGGCGTCCAGGGTCCCCGGCTCGGGCGGCAGCAGGATCGCGTGGGGTGCCTCCGGCGCGGTGTTGAGCACGCTCACCTTCGCCGTCGCCACCGGTCCCAGCATCTCGCCGTCGTCGGCGCGAACCTCCACGCTCACCACCTGCTTCTTCCTCGCCGTGCGCGCAGGAACCGTGTCGATGGTGGAGTCCATCGTCAGGTGCGTGCCGTCCACGAAGAACCGGTACTGGTACTTGAGCTTGTCGCCGTCAGGGTCGCTGGCTGGCTTCTTGACCACCGCCTTGATGGCGTCCCCCACCCTGGGCTCGGCGGGCGTGAGAGCGATCTCCAAGGGGCCCGGCGCGCTGTCGGCGGCCACCGCCTCGATGGATGTGGAGGCCCCGTCCTCCTGGCCGTCATTGGGCGTCGCCGTCACCTTCCAGCGCTCGCTCTTGCCCACCGTGCCCGCCGGCAGCTCTGGCGAGGCAAGGCCTGCCTGCACCTGGCCGTTCTTCGACCAGGCCCAGCGGTAGATCACCGCATCGCCGTCCGGGTCGGTCGACGGCACGGTGATCTTCACCTTCACCGCCTCGGCTCGCCGGAGCGGCACCGTCTCGAAGGCGATGGCGGGCGCCGTGGGCGGGGTGTTCTTCACCGTGACCGAGGCCTTCGCCGGCGCCGCCTCGGACTCGCCGTCGGAAGCGACGACGGACAATTCGTAGACCTCGCCCTTCTTCAGGCCGCGCACCTCGCGCCCGTCGGCGAGGGCCGTCTCCACCTTCTTGCCCGCCTTGGTGAACGTGAAGCGGTAGGTCAGCTTGTCGCCATCGGCGTCGTTGGCGGGCTGGTCGATGCCTCCCAGCAGGGCGTCCACGTTTCGAGGCCCGGCCGGCAGCACCAGCGCCTTCGGTGGCTCGGGAACCGTGTTGAGAACGGTGACCTTCGCGCTCGCCACGGCGCCCTGCAGCTCGCCGTCGTCGGCGCGGACCTCCACCGTCACCACCTGCTTCTTCTTCGCCGTCCGCGCCGGGATCGAGTCCGTCGCCGAATCGAAGGGCAGCGGCGTCCCGTCGACCAGGAAGCGGTAGAGGTACTTGAGCTTGTCGCCGTCCACGTCGGTCGCCGGTCTGGAGATGACGGCCTTGATGGCGTCCCCCACCCTGGGCTCCGCGGGAGAGAGCGCGACCTCGAGGGTGCCCGGCACGCTGTCGGCGACCGTGGCTTCGATGGACGCCGCGGTCCCGTCCTCCTGGCCGTCCGAAGGGGTCGCCGTCACCCGCCAGACCTCGGCCTTTCGGACCGTGCCTGCCGGGAGCTCGGGGGCGGTCAGCCCCGCCTGTGGCTGGCCGTTCTTGGTCCAGGCCCAGCGGTAGGTCACCTTGTCGCCGTCCACGTCGTTCGACGGCGTGGCGACCTTCACCCTGATCGAATCCGAGCGGCGCAGGGGCAGCGCTTCGAACGCCAGCGCCGGCGCGGTCGGAGGCGTGTTCTTGACCGTCAGCGTGACTTTCCCGGGCAGCGAATCGGACTCGCCGTCCGAGGCCACCGCCGTCATCTCGTACGTCTCGCCCTTCTTGATGCCGGCCAACTCGCGAGCCTCCGAGACGGTCTTGCCAGCCTTCGCGAACGCGAAGCGGTAGGTCAGGCGGTCTCCGTCGACGTCCTGCGAGGCCGCCGCGAGACCCGCCGCGAGCGAGTCCTTCTGGCGCGCCTCGACCGGGACGATCGACGGAACCGGCGCGGTCGGCGCGGTGTTGACGATGGTGGCCTGCGCCTTCGCGGCCGGCCCGAGCAGCTCCCCGTCGTCGGCCTGCACCTCGACGGAGAGCACCTGCTTCTTGCGCGCGAGCAGCGGCGGCAGCGAGTCCAGGCTCGTCGCCAGAGAGAGCGCCACGCCGTCCACGAAGTAGCGGTAGCGGTACCTGAGAGCGTCGCCGTCGACGTCGGTGGCCGGCTTGCTCACCACCACCTTCACCGCGTCGCCGGTCTTCGGCTTCGCCGGGGTCAGCGCGATCTCCGGAGCGGTGGGGGCGCTGTCGCCGACGGTGGCCTCGGCGCTCGCCGCCAGGCCCTCGGACTCGCCGTCGCTGGCGGTGACCACCACCGACCACCGCTCGCCCCGCTTCAGCGACCCCGCGGGCAGCTCGGCCGCGGCGAGGCCCTTCTGCGGCTTGCCGTCCCTGAGCCAGGTGTACGCGTAGGTCAGCTTGTCGCCGTCGGCGTCGGGCGCCTCGGTGACGACCTTGGCGCGCACGGCCGCAGCCCGGCGCGGCACCTCGGGGTCGAGCGCCACCTTGGCGCGGCCCGGCGCGCTGTTGCGGATGACCACCTCCGGGCTCTGCCGCACCGCGCCGCCCGGCGCCGAGACCTGGAAGCGCCACTTCTCCTTCTTCTTCGTCTCCTCCTTCGGCACGCTCTTCTTGCCCGCGAGTGCCGGGACCTCCTTGCCGTCACGCAGCCAGCGGATCTCCGTGGCGGGCTCGGGGTCGCCGTCCAGGTCGAAGTAGCGGTACTGCGCGGCCAGCACGTCGTCCGTCGAGGGCTCGGCGGGCGCGATGCGCAGGTCGGCGTAGCCCGGCGGATTCGGGTGCACGCGCCCGGTGCGGGCCGGGTCGTGGCCCTGCTCCCTCCACGCGAGCGGCGAGGTGGACTTGCCGGCGCGCTTGACCTTGAAGGCGTGGACCTTGTCCCCGGCGGCCTGGAAGATCACCGTCCCGTCGCCCCACTCGGCGACCGCGGGGCTCCCTACCGCCTCTGCTCCCAGGCGGGCCGGGAAGCCCGCGGCGGGCTTGCCGTCCTTGCGCACCGCGTGCAGCTGTCCGTCCGCGCTCGCCACCAGGATCTCGTCCTTGCCGTCCCGGTCGAGGTCCGCGACGACCGCTGAGCCGACCAGCTTCTCGCCCAGCTTGATCGGGAAGCCCTTGAGCTCCTGCCCTGAGAGGTCGAAGACGTGCAGCCGGCCGTCGATGGCTGCGACCGCGATCTCCAGCTTGCCGTCTCCGTCGAGGTCCGCCAGCGCAGGGCCGCCCAGCACGCGTGCGCCCACCATCGCCGGGAAACCGGCCCACGCCTTCCCGTCCGGACGGATCGCGTAGACCTTGAAGTCCTGTGAGGCGAAGGCGAGGTCGTTGAGCCCGTCGCCGTCGAGGTCGCCCAGAGCGGGTTCGCCGCTGACGAGATAGGACGAGGAGACGGGGAACCCTGGGAGCGAGGCGCCCTTCAGGTCCACCGCGTAGACCTTGCCGTCCTCGTTACCGGTCACCAGCGTCATGCTCGGCGCCGCGGCGCCGAACCTCCCGGCGGCCACCGCGCTCGTCACCGTGGACGCCAGCGTGAACGGAAAGCCCTTCACCGGCGCGCCCGTCGCCGAGAGCGCCTGGAGCTTGCCGCCCTTGACCCCGAAAGCGACCTCCAGCCTGCCGTCGCCGTCCAGGTCGAGCATCGACGGCCCAGCCTCGAACCCCGCCGCGTCCTGGAAAGCGAAGCCCGGGACGGGCGAACCGTCCGAGCCCAGCACCGTCAGCTTCCCGTCGGTCTGGCACAGCGCGACGACGCCCTTGTGCTGCGCGTCGAGATCGCCGAGCGCCGGGGCACCGACGACGCCCGACCTCTCACCCAGCTGCACGGGGAAGCCCTCGCACACCGCGCCGGCGAAGGTCAGGCAGTGCAGCTCGTTGCCGGCGCCGAAGATCGCCCGCCCGCCCTCGGCGTCGAGGACGACCGGCGTCGACACCAGGGCGGGGTCCTTGCCCGGCTGCGCGCCGGAGACCCTGCGCGGGAAGCCGGGGAGGGCCTGCGCCGCGAGCGCGGCCGCGGGGGCGAGGGCGGCCAGCGCGGCGGCGACGCACAGCGAAGGGATGGACAGCCCACGACGGCTCATGGCCTCAGGAGCTCCTGCGGCCGGCCGACGGCCGCGCCGTTGTCTCGAAGGAAGGGTTCCGCGGCCTTGGGGCGCACCGCTACAGCCGCGCCGCCAGCTTGACGTTGGCGGCGCGCAGCCGCGAGGAGAGCACCCGGGCGATGTTCATGACCACGAAGGTGAAGCCGTCGCGGTGGTGCTTGCGGAAGGCGGCGAAGTTCTCCGCCGTCAGCTGCAGCAGCACGCTGTCGATGCGCGCGCGCACGGTGGCCGAGCGGTACTCCTTGTCGATGAGCGACATCTCGCCGAAGAAGGCCGGGGGCGCCAGGGTCTGGATGACCTTCAGCTCGCCCGCGTCGTTCTTGCGGACCACCTCGACCTCGCCGCTGGCGATCACGTACAGCGAGTCGCCCAGGTCTCCTTCCTCGAAGACGACCTCGCCGGCCGCGAACCGCCGGGGGCGGCTCATCTCCGCGGCCAGCTCCAGCTCCGCCGGCGAGACCATCTCGAAGAGCGGCGAGCTCTGCAGCACCTCGAACTTCTCCATGCTCTCTCCGGCCCACCGTCGAGGTGGGGGCATCGGCCGAAACCGGCCTGGCTCTCACGCCGTCTTGCGTTCGGAATCCTCGCGGACCCGTCCCTTGCGTCCTTTGAGGAAGTACTCCTCGAAGCGGCGGTCCCCCTCCGCGTCCGAGGCCTTGACCTCCACCCCCGGCTCCAGGAACTCGACCCCGCGCTTCTGGTCGATGGAGTAGACCGCCAGCGGCTTGACCTCGATGTTGTAGTTCTGTGAGTCCTCCGTGAGCGCCACGCACCAGGCGCGCTTGGGGTTCTCCTTCTGGCGGTAGTAGGCGAACTCGTCGCCCTGGGCGCAGCCGAAGCGGTCGCAGGCCTGCTTCATGGCCTCGGCCAGGCGGGTCTCGGCGGCCTCACGCTCGCGGGCGACCGCGTCGGCCTCGCCGCGCAGCTTGTGCGCGCGCTGCTTGCGCTCCTCGGCCTGCTTGAAGAGCCGCTCGGCCTCGGAGCGCACCTTCTTGCCCTGCGCGCGGCGCTCGGCCATCAGGAGCGACAGCTCCATCGAGCGCACCCAGATCTTCTCCACCTCTTCCCAGAGCCGGTTCTTGACGGCGAGCTCGCGCTGGTTCTCCTGCGAGAGCTGCGCCTGGATGCGCTCGACCCGGCGCAGCTCGCCGTCCAGCCGCGCGATCTCCGCCTCGAGGTCCTTCTTCTGGGGCCCGGCCGGCAGCGGGGCGACCTTGGCCCGCCGCTGGGCGATCTGCTGGCGCGTCACCTCGTTCTGCTTGTCGAGCGCGCAGGCGCGATACCACAGCTCGCTGGCCTGGATGCGCTGCTGCTCGTAGTCGGCGACCACCTTGAAGCTGGTGTTGTCGAGCTCCTGGGCCTCGGCCGCCATCTTGGCGGCGCCGTCCTCGAGCTCGCCGGCGCGATAGAGCGTGTCGATGGCGTTCTTCTGGGCGAGCTCGGCGCGGAAGTCCATGAGCATCGCCTGGGAGAGCAGCTCGTCGTGCCGCTCGCGCGCGTCGTCGCGCTGCAGCCGCACCTTGGCGAGCGTGTCCCACCACCCCTTGAACTCCGGAGAGGCGACCTGTTGCCTGATTTCGCTGAGCCCCTTGGCCTTCATCGGTTGCGCAGTCTATCCCATCGCCTCTGCTTGGGAAAATAGGCTCCCGCCCTCGCGCTCCGCCCCCGAAAAGCATCGCGGCCGCCGGAGTCCTGACCGGCGGCCGCGAGGTCAACCTGGCGCTGCGCCCGCTGCGCTCACCCCGCGGGAGCGAAGACGAACGGGTAGGCCACCGGGCACTCGTCCTCGGCCTTGATGGGGAACATCCACATGCGGATGGTGTTGCGGATGCAGCTGACGACCGCCTCGTTGTGGAGCGTGTCCTCCTCGACCTCGGGCATGCCCTGGATGCGGCCGGTGGGCGAGATGGTGAAGCGGATGACCACCTTGCCCTTGAGGTTGACGTTGCGCTTGAGCTCGCGCTCGTAGCAGGACTGGATGGCGCGTAGGTTGCGCTTGACGTAGCGGGCGATGGCGTCGCGGTCGCAGCTGGAGGAGTCGACCTCGGGGCCGCCGGAGTCGATGACCCGCCCGCTGACCGCCGCCGCCTTCTTCTCGCCCAGGCCGCCCGCCGCGCCGGCGCCGCCGGAGGTCGCCAGGTCGCCGATGCCCGCCGCCTCGCCCGAGCCGCCGCCCTTGCGGCCGCCGCCCTCGGCGAGGTTGTCGGAGTTGGCCACGCCCACGCCGCCGGCGCCCGCCAGCGCGCTGGCGATGTCCTGGCTGCCGGCGCCGCCGCCGAGCACGTCCTCGATGGCGCCGCCGCCCGAGCCGTCGCCGATGGCGCCCAGCATCTTGAGCAAGCCCTTGTTGGCCACGCCCTTGGCGATGGCGGCGCGCTTGGCCTCGGCGTCGACCGGGCCGGCCGGCCCCTTGGGCTTGGCGGCGCCCTTGGGCTTGTCGTCGCCCTTCTTGTCGTCGCCCTTCTTGTCCGCGCCGGTGTCGCCCTCGGCCACGGTGGGCTTGGGCGGCTCCTTGGGCTTGTCGGGGACGATCATCTTCACGAAGCGGTCGGGCAGATCCTCGAGGGTGAGCTCGGGCTCCTCCTTCGGGGCGCGCAGGCTGACGGCCTGGACCGTTCCGAAGTCGACCAGCAGGCAGCCCATGAGGATGCCGAAGAAGACCTTGTCGATGGTGTGCCAGATCGAGCCCTTGGCGATGTCCGGCAGGACGGGCTTGGGCGCCTCGGGCGGCGGGGTGACGAACTGGAAGAGCAGCGTCACCTCGCCCAGGGCGATCTTTCCCTTGGCCTGCTCGGTGAGCGGGACGGCGAAGGCGTCGCGGTCCTTCTTGGCCAGCCCCTGGGCCTTGAGCGCGGCGAAGTCGAGTTGCATCTCTCCGCTGGAGAGCCGGCCCGCCATCTGGTCGGTGAAGCGCAGCACGTAGCCGCTGCCCTTCATCTCGAACACCGCGAACGAGGGCGGCAAGTTCGAGACCGGGATGACGATGGTGTTCTTGGCGGACTGGCCAACGGTCACCGTCTCGCGCTTCTTGACGAGGCGCTCCTCGATGATCTTGCCGCCCTGGATCACGCCGATCCGTAGGATCTTCGGGGCTTTCTGTTCCGTCGCCATCGCTATTCCACCTGCCTTCAGGGGCTTGGAAGCGGTCCCCGACTGCTTTGACCACACGGGGCCGGGGTTGGTTCCCTGCGCCCCATCCCCTGCTGGCTAGAACGGGTCCTTGTCGATGCTCTTGACGACCTTCGGCAGGAAGCTCTCGCTGCGCTCCAGTTCGTCGAAATTCAGGTTGGACCGCTGAAGGATGTAGAAAGCCTGGGGCTTCTGGATCCGGCCCTCGACCGTGATGGTCTCGAGGCGGATGACCTTCTTCTTCTTGGCCTCGCCAGCCTGGGCAGCCGCAGGCACCGCGAGCGCGATGGCAACGAGCAGAGCTCCGACCGTGCGACCTTTCACCACCTTGCGGCCTCCGTCAGTCGTCCGAGATCTTGCCCGAAGAGGCGGGCTTGTTGGAAGGGGCAGCCGCGCCTTCGTCGTCACCGAGCTTGCCTCCCTTGTTGCCGGCCGGCGGGGTCGTGGTCTTCGCGGGCTGGCCTTCGTCGTCGTCGCCGAGCTTTGAGGCAGGCTTGGGCTGGGCCTTTCCGGCCTTTCCGGCCTTCTGCGCGTCGGCCTTCGCCTTGGCCTCGGCGGCAGCCTGCTTCTTGGCCTCGGCGGCGGCGCGCTTCTCCTCGTCGGCCTTCGCCTTGGAATCGGCCGCGGCCTGCTTCTTGGCGTCCGCCTCTGCCTTCCTCGCCTCGGCGGCGGCGCGCTTCTCCTCGTCGGCCTTGGTCTTGGCATCGAGGGCGGCCTGCTTCTTGGCGTCCGCCTCCGCCTTCTTTGCCTCTGCCGCCGCGCGCTTCTCCTCGTCGGCCTTGGCCTTGGCGTCCATGGCGGCCTGCTTCTTGGCCTCGAGCTCCGCCTTCTTGGCGTCCTCGGCGGCCTGCTTCTCGGCGACGATGCGGGCCTTCTCGGCGTCCTCGGCGGCCTTCTTCTCCGCGACGATCTTCGCGGCCTCGGCGTCCACCTTGGCCTTCTCCTCGTCGGCCTTGCGCTTGGCCTCGGCCTCGGCGGCCTTCTTGGCCTCCTCCTCGGCCCTCTTCTGCTTGCGCAGCTTGTCCTTCTCCTCGCGCTCCTTGCGGCGCTTCTCGCGGTCGATCGCCTTGCTGGCGTCCTTGAGGTACTGCTCGACCGTGTCGTCGCCGCGCCCGGCTTCCTTGACCTTGTTGAAGTAGGCGATCGCCTCCTCCATCCGCTTGGTCAGGTCGAGGTCCTTCATCTCCGCATCGAGGAAGAGCACGCCAAAGTTGAAGTACACGTCGGCCGCGAGAGCCGGATCGTGCTTGATCGCCAGGTTGTACTCGGCCTTGGCCTTCTCCAACTCGCCCAGTCCGCGGTGGGCGTTGCCCAGGTTCAAGTGCGCAGACGCAAACTTGGGCGCGTACCTGACGGCCGTCTCCAGCTCCTTGGCGGCCTCCTGGAAGTTCTGGGCGGCGAGCAGCATGGCGCCGAGGTTGTTGTGGGCCTCGGGGAAGTCCTCGCGCAGAGCGGAGGCGCTGCGGAACTTCTCCATCGCCGCGGTCTTCTTCTTCTGGGCCAGCAGGATCACGCCCTGCAGGTTGGGGATCTCCGCCCGGTTGATGTCGATGTGCCCGGCGTTGTCGAGCACCATCATCGCCAGCTCGGTGCGGCTCTGCTTGAAGTAGATGTTGGCGAGCACGAACATCGCCGAGACGTTCTGCTCGTCGTTCTTGAGGACCTTCTTGCACTCGGCGGCGCCCTCGTCGAGCTTCTCCTGGGCGTAGAGCGTCCAGGCCAGCGCATAGCGCAGCCCCAGCGAGTCGGGGGCCGCCTCGATGCGCTTCTTGAGCTCGGCTTCGCCCTGCAGCGCGCGCCCGGTGCGCACGGCCAGCTTGGCGTAGTTCTCGGCGGCGCGGTCGACCTTGGGCTTGACCCCTGCCTTGATCTGCTTGTCGAGGGCCTTCAGGTAGCTCTTCTCGGCCAGCCCGTCCTCGCCCTTGCGCTCGTAGAGCACGCCCAGGTTGTAGTCGGCCCAGTGCGTGCGCGGGTCGTCGGTGGCGGCCTTCTGGAGGCGCGCGATGGCGCCGTCGGGGTTGCCGGCGATCGCGTCGCGCATGCCCTGGTCGAAGGCGTCGCGCACCGAGGAGTCGAGGACCTTCACCACTTCCTTCGGGGGCTCCTTCTTCTCCTCGGGCTTCTTCTCGTCCGCCTTCTTCTCCTCGGCGGCGTCGGGCTTGGAGATCTCCTGCGGCCGATCGGGGATGTCCGGGGTGCCCTCGGTGACGACCGGCGCGCCGGCGTCAGGGGCGGCGAGCGCGTCGTCGGGCTTGGTCTCGGTGGTGGCGCAGGACGCGGCCCACAGGCCCAGGCCCAGGAGCGATGCGAGGAGCGGGAGGCGGGGGGCGCTCATCAATCCTTGTCCTCGCCGAGCTTGCCCGCGTTGGCGGGCTTCTTGACGGCCGGCCCCTCGATGGTCTCCACGGTCGACGACGGGTAGAAGGTCGTCGGCACGGTGACCGAGCGGGCCTTCTTGAGGACCTTGAAGTCCGAGCGCAGGCGCGCCAGCGACTCCTGCGTCCGGTCGCACCACTCGTTGTCGACGAGCTGCTTCTCGCGGCACTCCTTGGCGGTGGTCTGGTAGGCCTCGACGGCCTTCTCCTCCATGCCGGTGACCTTTTCGACCAGGGTCGCCCGGTACATGTCGCAGCCCTCTTCCCCGTAGGCGGCCTTGATGTCCTGCGGGCAGGGGCTCTCGACCAGCGTCGTCGCGAAGCGCTCGAGCACGAAGCCCTTCTTGTAGGACGCCGCGAGGATCCACTCGACCGACTTGAAGTTGTAGATCTCCGAATAGCTGTCCTGCAGCTTCTTGGCCTCGGTGAGCTTGGCCTTGAACGCATTCTCCAGCGCCTTGCCGCGGCCGGTGAGCTTGATGTCGTCCCACTTCTTGTACTCGATCTCGGCCAGCTGGAAGCGCGAGTAGCCGGCGGCAGCGGAGGCGGCCTCCTCCTTGCCCGTCAGCGCGCGCTTCTTGTACTCCTGCGTCGCGGTCAGGAAGGAGGCGCGGGCGCCGGTCTCGTTCTTGAGGCCGCGCTGGCAGTCGCCGATGCGCTTGTAGGCGTCGACGACGCGCTCCGACTGCTTGGCGTCCTTGGAGAACTTGCGGATGAACTCGTTGAGCGACTGGATCTCCTTGGTGCAGTCGTTCATCTTTTCGTAGATGGTCGCCGCCTTGTAGAGGTTCTTCGGCGCGTCCTCGTCGGTGGGGTACAGCTCGGCGAACCGGGTGAACTGCTTGGCGGCGTCCTGGTAGCGCTGCAGCGCCTCCAGCAGGCGGGCCAGGTTGTTGAGCGCCGCCGGCCGATCCTTCGACTTGGGGTAGGTGTCGACGAGCTTCTTGTAGCGCTCGACGGCCTTCTCGTGGTCGTAGCTGTTCTCGGCGTTGACCGCCACGCGGAAGAGCGCGACGTCGGCGAGGTCGGACTTCGTGTACTCGGTGTAGATGCGCTCGTAGAGCTTGAGGGCCGACTCGAACCGGCGGGCGTTCTCGCGGCAGACCGCGGCGTTGTTGAGGGCCTTGTCGGCGAACTGGTAGTCCCTGTTGCGGTCGACCAGGTCCTCGTAGAGCTTGCCGGCCTCGTCCCACTTCTTGTCGGCCATCAGCTTCTCGGCCTGCTTGAACATCGCGTTGTCGCCGAAGCCGCCGAGGATCTTGCCGGCGTCCGACTTCGGGTCGACCTTGGCCTTGCCGTCCTTGCCCGGCTTGATCAGCTCGTTGGTGAAGTTGGTGACCGCCACCCAGTCCTTGGTGATGAGGAAGGTCTCCAGGGTGAGGTTGGAGGCGAACTTGGCGAACTCGCTGCCCGGGTGGTTCTCGGCGATGGCGGCGAAGCGCCGGCGGGCCTCCTCGAAGTCCTCGTAGACGTAGAAGGCCTCGGCGGCGCGATAGGCGATCTTCGGGGCGCCCTCGTGCTTGGGCTGCATCTTGATGAAGCCGTCGCCGGCGGAGACGAACTTCTTCCACAGCTCCGGCAGCTCCTGCTTGGTCACCGACTTGCTCTCGGGCCAGTCCTTGGAGGTGAAGACCGCCTTGGTCTCGAGCACCGGCGGGGTCGCCTTCTGCTGCGAGTCGATCTCCTTCTGGTACGCCAGCACCGCGTTGTAGGCGGCGTCCGCCAGGAAACGCGTGTCGGCGGTCGAGTCGCGCACCGCCTCGAAGTGCTTGGCGGCGGAGAGGAACTGCAGCGAGGAGTACAGGCAGTCGGCCAGGTAGTACTCGAGCTCGTAGGCGACCTTCGAGTGCGGGAAGCGCTTGAGGTAGTCGTCGTAGCCGCGCGCGGCGATCTCGAACTCGCGCTTGGCCTGGTCGAGCTTGTCGTTCTTCACGTGCTGCAGCGCCTGCTGGTGGTGGTAGATCGCCGCCGAGTACAGGCTCTTCTCGGACAGCTCCTGGGCGCCCTTGATCACGTCCGAGTTGGACTTGTTCTTCTCGTACCAGGGCGAGCCCGGCGCGTAGTTCTTCACCAGCAGCTCGCGCTCGCCGAAGGCGCCCTCGAAGTCGCGCTTGCCCTGCTCGAAGGCCTTGACGATCTTGTCCTGGATCTGCGGAGCGCCCGGGTTGGTCGGGTCCTTGGCCAGGTTCTGCTTGAAGGCGGCGATGGCGTCGTCCCACTTGGTCTGGTCCGAGTAGACGTCGCCCAGGCGCTTCCAGAGCTCGGCCTCCCACGGCCGCGGCCCGATGCGCCCGAACAGCTCCTGGGCCTTGGCGATGGAGCCCCACTTCTCGTCCGCGAAGGAGATGGCCATGTACTGCAGCGCCTCGGTGCGCAGGTCGCCGCCGGCCTCTTCTTCACCCTTCTCCTTGCTCTGCTGGTCGTAGAAGTCGACGAGCTGCACGAACGCATCGACCGCGCGGTCGAAGTTGTCCATGCGGTAGTAGGTCCATCCCAGCTTGTAGATGGCCTTGTCGTAGAGCGGGTGGTCCTTGAAGGTCGCCGCCTTGGCGTAGGCCTCGGCCGCATTCTCCAGCGCCTGCGGCTCGCCCACCGCGTCGAAGTAGTACTCGCCCAGCCGCACCCAGGCCTCGGGGACGTAGCGCGAGGTGGGGTACATCTCGATCAGGCGGCGGAAGGTGTCCCGGCTCTGCTCGAGCTCGCCCTGCTTCTCCAGGCAGAAGCCGAGCAGGTAGCGCGAGGCGTCGTTGAACCGGTAGTCCGGGAACTTGGTGATGAGGGTCTGGTAGAGCTCCACCGAGCGCTGGAAGCTCTGCTTGGGCTCGGGCGGCGCGGCGGCGAGCTTGCCCGCCTCGACCAGCTTGAGCTGGTCCTCGTACTCCTTCATCGCCAGGTTGTAGTCGTCCTTGGTCTTCTCGTAGTAGAGCTCCGCCAAGCGGAACATCACGTCGGGCGTGTACTTGGGCTCTTCCGGGTAGCGCTGCAGGAACTCCTCGAACATCGCGATGGCGTCCAGGCGCTCCTTGCGCTCCAGCACCTCGATGTCGCTGATGGCCTTCTCGTAGCTCGCCTCCAGCCCCTTGCGCTTCTCCTCGTACTTCTTCTCGATGAGGAGCTGGATCTCCTTGCGGTACTCCTTGGCCTGTTCCTCGTAGTCGCGAACGGCGGCGGCCAGGTCGGCGTACTCCGCCTCCTCGTCGGGCGTCTTGCCCATCCCTTCGAAGCGGCCGCGCTCGCGGCGCTCGCTGGGCACCACCGCCGCCTTCTTCTCGTCGGCGGCACGCTCGGCGTCGGACTTGACCTGGGGGCCGCCGGTGGCGGCGGCGGCGGCGGGCGCCTTCGCCTCCTCGCCCTTCTTCGCGTCCTTCTTGGCGTCGCCCTTGGCGACCGCAGCCGCGGCCGCCTGCGCCCGCGCCGGGGCGGCGAGCGCGAGGGCGGCGGCGAGTGCGAAGGCGATGGCGGTTGGGCGTCGCATTGGCGAAGAGACTCGGGGACGCGCTGCTACTCCACGTCCTTGAGGACCTCCTTGAACTCGGTGTCCAGGCCCTTGAGCTCGCGATCCTTCTGCTTCGCGAGGTTCTGGATCTGCAGGGTCTTGTCCTGCTTGCGCGTCCACGCCACGTCGACCAGGCCCACGTCGGCCTTGAGCACCAGGTCGTAGAACTGCCGGCGCACGCGCTTGAAGCTCTCGAAGGCGATGGAGCCGACCAGGTTCTGGGCGCTGCTCGCGACCTGGGCGACCTCGGCGTCGTAGCTCTTGAGCAGGTCGGTCTCGGTGCGCACCTTCTCGCGGATGACGTCGGCCTTGCGCCGGACGGCGTCGCGGATGGTGCCCTTGGCGGTAGCGGACCGGCCCTGCAGCGCGGCGATGGTGGCACGCGCCTCGTCGACGCTCTTGAGCACGGTGCGGCACTCGTCGGGGAGCTCCGTGCGCAGGCGCGCCAGGAGCTCCTTCTCGTGCTGCAGCGCCTTCTCGTAGCGCTCGCGCAGCGTGGCGTCGGCGGTGCCGGTCAGCCCCATCTTGGCCTTCTCGTCGCGCATCGCCTTCTGCATCAGCCCCAGCTCCTCGCCCAGCCCGTCGGCGATCTCGCGCTCCTTCTTCATGCGCTCGATCTCGTCCTTGTCGGTCTGGGCGTCGGGCTTGCGCTGGTCGCGGGTGTCGGCGAGGTACTTCTCCACCGCGGCGAGGACGGCGTAGAGGCTCTGGACCTGCAGGCCGAGGCGGTACGCCTCCTGGTCGAGCCGGGTGATCTCCTGGCTCATGTGCAGCTTGCGGGCCTCGAGGTCCTGCTCGCTCTTGGGCAGCGACTGGAAGAGCGCGTCCAGCCCCTCGCGTTCGGCCTTGACCTGCTCGAGCTCCTTCTGCAGCTCGCCCAGCCGGGTGCCGCCGACCAGCCGCTGCTCGACCGCGAGCAGCTGCTTCTCGACCTGCGCCAACGCGCTCTCCACGGCATCGGCGCGGTTGAGGCCCTCCTGGTACTGGGGGAAGACCTCGAGCGAGCGCTTGTCGAGCACCTCGAGCAGGCGGGCAGCGACCTCGTTGGACTCGACCACGCCCTTCTTGCTGGAGTCGATGTCCCCGGTCATGCGCACCGCGTCGGCGACGTCGCGGCTGGTCGTGGCCCACTTGACGGCGACCGGGGGCAGGAAGGCGGAGATGTCGAAGGTCTTGCCCGACTCGGCGATGACCTGCTGGAAGTAGAGGACCGGGTCGGGGTGCGCCTTCAGGCGGCCGTCGATGTTGTCGTAGACCTCGAGGTACGTGTTGATGACCGCGGTGTAGCTCTCGTTGGCCTCCTGGTACTTGCCCAGCTTGAGCAGCAGGTGCCCCTGGAGGATGCGGGCCTCGGGGGCGAGCACCGAGTCGGGGGCCGCCAGCAGCAGCTTCTCGCAGGCCTGGTTCGCCTTCTCGTACTCCGCCGCCCCGCCCGCCTTGGCGCGCCGCACGTGGGTCCAGGCGATCTCGTAGAGCGCGTCGACGAAGTTGTCGGAGTTGTAGTCGATCTCCTGGTAGCGGTCGATCGCCTCGGTGTACTTGCCCTGCTCGAAGTAGACGCGGCCGAGCGACAGGTTTGCCTGCTCGTGGGTCTTCTTCTCGCGCGGGCTGTTCGCCGGATACTTGAGCACGCGCTCGAAGGCGGCGGCAGCCGCGGCCATGTCGCCCTGCTGCACGGCCAGCACGCCCAGGAAGTAGGCGGCCTGCATGGCGTACGCGCCGCTGGCATCCGCGACGAGCCCGAAGACGGCCTGCGCCCGCGCGATTCGCTCCTTCTCGGGAAGGTCGGTGCGGCGGAAGAGCCACTTGGCGTACACGTAGGCGAGCTCCGCCGGCAGCGCGCCGCTGGGGCCCTTGGCCTGCTCGATGTACTGGTCGATGCCGGTGAACTCGTTGATGCGCCCGCTGATCTCCAAGTAGCGGCCCAGCGCGTCGCGGTAGCGGTCGCCGCGCTGGTTCATGTGCTCGCGGAAGTACAGGCGCGCGCCCAGGTAGTTCTGCTGCTGGTAGAGCGACTCGGCGAGCATGTAGAGCGCGCCGGGGTACTCGCGCATGCCGCGGAAGGTGGCGCCGCCGACCAGGTCGTAGAAGAGGACCGAGGCCGCTTGGTAGTTGTTGAGCAGGAACTGGATCTCGGCGTCGGAGTAGCGGCGCTTGAGCGCCTCCTGCTCACCGGGCTCGTTCTTGTAGGTGTACTGCTGCTCCACCAACTGCAGGCGCCCTTCGATCTGCCCCAGCTCCTTCTTGAGGCGCTCGACCTCCGCCGTCTCCGCCGGGATGCTCGCCTTCGCCGCCGGCTCCGCGGCCAGCGCGGTGCCGGCAGCCAAGGCCAGCACCGTGAGCGCGAGGGCGAGCGGTGCGAGGAGGAGGCGCATGGACGCGGAGGCCTTCTTCTACTTGTCGGCCGCCGCCGCGGCGGGCTTGGGGTCGGAGGGCTTCGCGTCCGTGGCCTTGCTGTCCGAGGCCGGGGCCGGGCCACGCGCCTCGCCGCCCTTCTCCTTCTTCATGGCGGCGTCGGTGGAGCGCTCGAGGTCGTAGCGGACGGAGGGCCGGTCCTTCAGGTCGGTGGCGATGCCGCCCTTCTCGTAGGCGACGACCTTGACGGTGGTGATCTTCCCGGGCTCGGCGTCGAAGGTGTAGCTGGACTGCACCTTGAACTTGTAGCCCTCGAGGTAGCTGAAGATGCCGAAGCCGTGGCCGCGGAACTGGAGCTTGACCGCGATTTGGTGCTGGCCGGGGACGATGCGGCCATTGAAGATCTCGAACTCCTCCTTCTTGTCGAGGTCGCCCTCGACGTCGACCTTGGTGTAGACCGGCGCGCCGTCGAGCGCGTAGGCGACCGACTCGAGGTAAAAGGAGCTGCCCATCTCGTTGCGGTGGACGAGCACCGCCTTCGCGCCCTGGCTGATGGACCCGCCGCCGAGCACCGACTCCTGCAGCAGGAGCAGGCGGGCCTTGGTCCGGAAGATCTTCTCCTTCAGGTCGTTGACCTGCTCCTCCATCGTCTTGACGCGGATGGAGAACTCCTCGTCGGTCGTCTGCGGCGCCGCGGGCGCGGCAGTCGCGGCCGCGGCGGGAGCAGGGGTGGACGAGGAAGGAGTGGCGCTCGCCGGCGCGGAGGCGGGCGTCTCACCGGCCCGGGCGAGAGACACCCATGCCAGGAGAGCGAAGGCTGCGAATAGGGTCAGACCTTGGGCTTTCAATGTTGCGTCCTTTGGAATGTCTCGGGCTGCATTGGCCGAGCTTCCCCCTGCTGCAAAGGCCGCCAAGAATCGGGATGTTCTACCATCCGACAAGACTGACTGTCAATTTGCGAAACGCCCAAAAGGTCCCCTGCTTTCGAGGACTTCCAAGAGGCCCCCGTCGGCGCAGGCACTTGCGGCGGCCCCACCCGGACCCTGATTGGTTGCCGGTGCGCCGCGCCGTGATCAGGCTTGGTCGGAGGTAGGCAGGACATGGCGAAAGCGCGTTTCGTTGGCGAGCTCGTTGTCCGGGGCATCGGCTGGCTGTTGACCAGCCTCTCGACCTCCAAGCAGTCCGGGGCTCCCGGCAGCCAGGGACCGCCCAGAGATGTACCCGGCCACGACTTCTTGGATCGCGCCTGGGGCTTCGAGCGCGAGCCGCCCTCCCGCTCCTGACCGCCCCGGCCGCCAGAAATGGCGAACCCCGCAGCGCCTTTCGGCACGGCGGGGCTCGGGCGAAGAAACGACGAGGGGCGCGAAGCGATCAGCCGCCCTTCTTGAGCTCGGTCAGGACCAGCTTGGCGACGCTCTTGAGGGTGTCGAAGACGCCCACGCCGGTCGGCGCGACGGCCTGGTACTCGGGCAC
Organism: Myxococcales bacterium; assembly: GCA_036504155.1. GTDB lineage: Bacteria > Myxococcota > Myxococcia > Myxococcales > UBA5297 > JACRCT01. Next base: position 39,562 of record DASXVQ010000025.1, on the reverse strand, counting down.
GTTGCGCGGGTTGAGCAGCCGGCGCAGCTCCTCGACCGTGGCCACGTTGGGCAGGTCGCGCTTGTTGTACTGGACGACGAACGGGACCTTGTTCAGGTCGTAGCCCTGCTCGGCCAGGTTGATGCGCAGGTTCTCCATCGACTCGATGTTGGCCTCCATGCGCTCGATCTGGCTGTCGGCGACGAAGACCACGCCGTCCACGCCCTTGAGGATCAGCTTGCGGGAGGCGTCGTAGAAGACCTGCCCGGGCACCGTGTACAGGTGGAACCGGGTCTTGAACCCGCGGATCTCGCCGAGCGAGAGCGGCAGGAAGTCGAAGAAGAGCGTGCGCTCGGTCTCCGTGGCGAGGGAGATCATCTTGCCCTTCGCCTCGGGGTTGGTCTTTGCGTAGACGTACTGGAGGTTGGTCGTCTTACCGCACAGGCCAGGCCCGTAGTACACGATCTTGCAATTGATCTCGCGTGACGAGTAGTTGATGAACGACATGGGGCGTGCCTACTCGCTGAAAAGGTTGTCGATGTCTGAGTCGGTAATCTCGGCGAAGGGCGAGCCCGCCCCCGGCGCCTCGACCTTCTTGAGCAGCCCCTCGAAGATCTTCGTGAGCTCGTCGCACGCCTTGCGCGCGCGCAGGCGCACCAGGCCGATGCGGTTCTTGTCCTCGAAGATCAGGACCAGGATGACCCGTCCGGCGACGATGTTGATGTAGATGCAGTCCTTGTCGCCTTCGTGGAAGAGGATCGAGAACTCGCGCTCGCCGATGAGCTTGGCGAGGCCGCCGGTGGCCGCGATGTTGCCGGCGGTCAACGAGGCCAGCGAGGTCGTGTCCAGGTCTTGGGTCGCACCCGTGGCCGCGATCAGCTGACCGTTCTTGTCGACGAGGAAGACGACCTTCGCGTTGGCGTCCTTGTTGAGGCGCTCACAAACGACGGTGATCTGATTGAACTCCTCTTCGTACATCACCATCTGCGGGTTCATCAGCACTCGCCTCGCTTAAGATCGCACAGCCGCCCCGCACGAGAAGCCGGGTGCGCGCCGTTCCCCGCCTAGATTCTCTGGACAGCGATGTGAGTAACTACCAGACGGTGGGAGGCCGCGCAAGGGCGCTCCTCTCCCCGTTTTCTCCGTCCTGACGAGACCGTGCGGCCGAGGACTCCCCTGGCCGGGGGATGGGCGTCCGAGCGGCCCTTGACAGCCTCCCGTCCCGCGGCGAGCGTGGGCCAACTTGAGAGAGACCCACTCCCAGAGAGCGGCCCGCGCCAGGAAGGTCTTCGAGCGCCTGGCGGCCACGTACCCCGAGGCGGCGACCGAGCTGGACTTCGGCACGCCGCTCGAGCTCCTGGTCGCCGTCCTGCTCTCGGCCCAGTGCACCGACGTCCGCGTCAACCTCGTGACCCCCGCGCTCTTCGCCCGCTTCCGCTCGGCGGCGGACTTCGCGCGCGCCTCGCCCGAGGAGATCGAGCGCTACATCAAGACCTGCGGCCTCTACCGCAACAAGGCCAAGGCCATCGCCCTCGCCTGCAGGGCGATCGTCGAGGAGCACGGGGGAGCGGTCCCGACCTCGCGCGAGGCCCTCACGCGGCTGCCGGGCATCGGCAACAAGTCGGCGGGCGTCATCTCGATGCACCTGTCCGAGACCGAGCACGCCTTCCCGGTGGACACCCACGTCGCGCGGCTCGCGGGCCGGCTGGGCCTGTCGAGCGCGGAGCGGCCCGACGACATCGAGCGCGACCTGCGCGCGCTGCTGCCGCGGGAGCTCTGGAAGCCCGGACACCACCAGCTCGTCCTGCACGGCCGCCGGGTCTGCACCGCGCGCGCCCCGAAATGCCTCGCTTGCCCGGTGCTCGAGCTGTGTCCGCGGCGCGGGCTGCCCAAGCTGGTGAAGCCGTAGAGCCTAGCGAAGGACGAAGACGCGGCTCGTCCGCGGCGAAGGCAGCGCCCCCACCGCCTGCGCGACGGCCCGGGCGATTTTTCGGCCGCCCGGCCCCGAGGGCTCGATGGGGTTGGCGAAATCGCTGCGCTCGGTGCACACCGCGCGCATCTCGATGGCGCCCAGCCCCGCCTCGAAGGCGAAGCGCAGGATGGCGTCGTTGAAGATGCGCAGCGCGGTCCGGGTCACGCCGGCCTGGGGCGCGGGGAAGCTCCCCTCGTAGACCGTGCACACCGTCAGCTCGCGCCCGAGGGCGAGCAGCGGCTCGATCGCCTTGCGGTAGTTCCGCTCGAAGCGCTCGCAGCGGTCGGCGAAGAGCTCGAGGGCGACGGTGGTCGAGGACACGGACTTGGCCAGCAGGTCGCTCACCAGCAGCAGATCGTTCCCGCCCAGGGAGACGACAAGGTGCGAGGCGTCCGCGGGGATCTTCTCGACCTGCGGGGCGAAGTCGTTCGTCGTGCTTCCGTCGCGGGCGAGCAGCGTCGCGCGCCACCCCAGCGGCAGCAGCGCGCGCAGGTGGCTGGCCACGTCGGGCTCGCCACCGGTGTAGCGGCCGTTGTCGATGCTCGAGTCGCCCAGCAGCGCGACGTGTCCCCCGCCCATGGCCACGCCCGCCCTTCCTAGAGGCCCGGGGTCGAGAGCCGCTCGGCCTCCGGCTGCTTGCCCTCGGCCTTCTCGCGCTCGCGGTCGGCCTTGAGCTTCTTCATGCGGCGCTTGATGAGGCTGCGCTTGAGGGTCGAGACGCGGTCGACGAACACCGTGCCGTCCAGGTGATCGAGCTCGTGCTGGAGCGCGATGGCGAGCAGACCCGTGCCCTCGACCTCGATCTCTCTTCCGTCGCGGTCCAGCGCCCGGACCGTCACCTTCTCGAAGCGGGTGACCTCCTCGGCCTCGCCGGGGACCGACAGGCAGCCCTCTTCCCAGACGACCTCGCCCTCGGACTTCACGATGACGGGGTTGATGAGGGCCAGCGGCTTGACGCCCTCCTGCTTGGGGGTCGTGTCGATGGTGACGATGCGCTGCAGGACGCCGATCTGCGGGGCGGCCAGGCCCACGCCGTTGGCCTGGTACATCGTGTCGAACAGGTCCGCGACGATGGCGCGGACTGAGTCGTCGACAGCCTTGACCTCGCTCGCCTGCTCGCCGAGCAGGGGATCGGGCCAGATGAGGATCTCGCGAACCATGGTCTACCCTCTTCATCCTCCCCAACACCTGAAAGGCACCGGATTATAGGGACCGCGAAGGCCGCCTTCCACACGCCCGTGGGGGGCCGCGCCGGCCGGTCGCGGGCTAGTCCGCGAGACTGCGTGCGTAGTCCTCGCGCACCGCGTCATCGGCGAGCACGTCGGCCGCCTCGGCGAGGGCGCGGCCTATCTCGTCGAGGCGCCGGAACAGCATGGCGTCGTCCAGGGCGCCGAAACGGTCGGGGTGGAACTCGCGCGCCAACTTCTCGTAGGCCTCGCGCACCTCGTAGCCCGAGGCGTCGCGGCGCAGGCCCAGCATCTGGAAGTAGTCGCCGGCGACCACCTGGTTGTACTTCTCCGCCACCCGGGCGAGGTCGAGCCGCACGGCTTCCTGGGGGTTGGCCGGCCGGGCCGCGCGGCCGAGCACGGCGATCTCCACGACGCCCGCCGCGGCGAGCGAGTAGAGCACCTTGAGCGCCGCGGCCTCGTCGAGCCCGCCCTCGAAGAGCAGCTCCTCGACCGTGCGCAGCCCGTCGACCATGACGGCGAGCCTGCGCTCCTTCGCCGAGAGCCCGAAGTAGTCGAGGTCGAACCCCTGGGAGCGCGGGCGCAAGAGCGTCGCCGGGCCCCCCAGCCGCGCCCACAGCCGCGGCGTCGACAGCTTGCGGCGGACGCCCTCGGCGGCCATGGAGTAGGGGTGCGTCGGCAGCACGACGCGCTCCTCGGCCGGCGGGGCTTCGGGCGTGAAGACGTACGCCGAGGATTCGTCGAGGAAGATCGAGAAGCAGATCTCCTGCACCCGCCTGCGCACCAGCGGGTAGAGCTCCTGCGGCCGGATGTAGCCCAGCTCCACCATCTGCAGCGCCAGCCGGCGCGCGTGCCGCTCGTCGCTGACGCGCAGCGCGTGGTGCTGGGGCGCGGTGATGAGCCCACCGCGCAGAGCCACGTCCTCCAGCCGCTCGACGAGCGAGGTCGAGGCCGCGGCAACCAGCCGCCCGTCCTCGAACCAGAGCGTGCGCTGGGCATCCAGCCCCGCGACGTCCACGCGGCCCGTCAGCCGGCCGTCGAAGGCCTTGCAGAGCAGCGCCGGAGCGTCGAGCTGGGCCAGCGTCCCGCGCGGCGGGAACGGCGGCTCGGTGGGCTGAAGCGACGGGCCGGTCTTGAAGCCCTCGTCCAGGTCGACCCCTTCGTCCTGGGCCACGGCCTGGGCCGCCGCCGGAGGATGGAAGGCGGGCGAGGTCGGCTCGTCGTTGGCCGGGGCCATCTCGGTCACGCGCAGCGGGCCTCGCCACTTGCCCGAGGCGAAGGGGCGCACGTGCCGAGGATCGTTGGCGCCCGGCTCGTCGCCTGCGGCCTCGGGCCTCTGCGGCGCAACCCGGCCCCGTCCCGGACGAGCTGCCTCGAGCGTCTTGCGGGCCTCCTCCTCGCGCTTGCGGATCTCGGCCTGCTCCGCCTCGCGCTCGGCCAGATCGCGGCGGATCTCGTCCTCGCGGGCCTCGCGCTGGCGCCGGGCGACGTCGGCGCGGTCGTGCAGCTCCTTGCCGGTCTTCTCGGCCGTTTCGTCCAGGCGCCGCTCCTCTTCCTCGACCGCGGCGCGCTCGGCCTCCAGCTTCTTGCGCGTGGCCTCGGCCTTCTCCTTCAGCTCGCGCTCGGCGGCGGCCGACTGCTCCAGCGCGCGGCGCTCCTCCGCCTCCACCGCGGCGCGCTCGGCCTCCAGCCTCTTCCGCGTCGCCTCCGCCCTCTCCTTCAGCTCGCGTCCGGCGGCGGCCGCCTGCTCTCCGGCGAGGCGTGCCTCCTCCTCGGCGGCGACGCGCTCGGCCTCGAGCTTCTTGCGCGCGGACTCGAGCTCGTGCCGCGCCTCGACGGCGGCGGCCTCGGCGGCCTCCGCGGCGGCGCGCTGCTCGGCCTCGAGCGTGGCGTGCTCCTGCTCGACCTTCTTCCGGGCGGCCTCGGCGCGCAGCTTGAGCTCGCGCTCGGTGGCCCGGGCCACCTCCTGGAGCTTGCGGTTCTCCTCCTCGATCGCCGCGTTCTCGGCCTCCAGGCGCTGGCGGGCGCGCTCGGCGCGCTTCTTGAGGTCCTCCTCGGCGCTCCTGGCCTGCTCCTCGACCCTGCGCTCCTGCTCCTCGACGGCGACGCGCTCGGCCTCGAGCCGCAGCGCGGCCTCCTCGGCCTGCCGCTGCAGCTCCTCGCGGCGGCGGGCGAGCGAGCTGGTCTCGGCGTCGAACTTCCTGCGGGCCTCCTCGGCCATGGCCTCCAGCTCGTCCTTCCTCTGGACGAGCTCGGCCTCCTCCTGGGCGAGGCGCTGGGCGAGCTCCTCGGAGCGGCGCTCCTCGGCGCGGGCGGCTTCCGCGAGCTCCTCGACGCGACCCTTCTGCGCCTCCTCGCGGGCCTTCACCTCGGCGATGCGCAGCTGCAGCTCGTCGGCGGCGCCGACCAGGGCGTCGGCTTGCTGGGACTCGGCCTCGAGCTGCTTCTGGGCCGCCTCGATCTCCTTCTTGCTCTCCTCGCGCCGGCGAGCGAGGTCCTGGGCGCCGGCCTCCACCTGCTCGCGCTCGAGCGTGGCCTTGCGCTCTTCTTCCTCGGCGGCCTTCTTGAGCTCGGCGATGCGCCGGCGGTGCTGCTCCTCGGTGGCCTTGGCGGCCTCGACGCGCTGCCGGTGCTCCTCGGCGAGCTGCTCGAGCTCCTCGATGCGGCGGATGTCGTCGTCGGCCTTCTTCTTCTCCGCCTCGACCTTGCGACGGGACTCCTCGCGGCGTCTCGCGATCTCCGCGGCCTCGGCCTCCAGGCGCTCGCGCTCCTCGGCGGCGCGCTGCTCCTCGTCGACAGCGGCCTGCTTGAGTTCGGCGATGCGGCGGCGCTCCTCTTCCTCGCGGGCGCGGATCTCGTCGACCCGGCGCTTCTGCTCCTCGGCCTGGTGGCGCAGCTCCTCGGCCTTGGCGGCCTCCTCCTCGACCCTCTTCTGGGCGCCCTCGGCGTTGCGGCGAGCCTCCTCGCGGCGGCGGGCGAGCTCCTGGGCCTTGGCCTCGAGGCGTTCGCGCTCGGCGAGAGAGCGGCGCTCCTCCTCCTGGGCGGCGAGGTTCGCCTCGGCCAGCGCCTGCAGCTCGCGCTCGCTCTCCTCTTTCCGGGCCTGCGCCAACTCGCGCAGCTTCGCGGACTCGAGCTCGGTCTCCTTGCGACGGCGGGCGGTCTCGGCCGCCTCGGCCTCCAACCTGTCGCGCTCCTCGCACGCCGCACGCAGGGCGTCGTCGGCAGACTTGTGCAGTGCCACGGTCTTCTCGCGCTTGGAGTCCTCCAGCGCCTGCCTCTCCTCCGCCTGCGCGGCGGCCTCGGCCTCCTGCTTGGCTTGCAGCTCGGCCGCAAGGCGCTCGAGCTCCGCTTCTTCCCGGGCCTGTTCCTCGGCGGCGAGCCGCTCCTGCTCGGCTTTCTCGGCCTCTTGCTGGGCCTTCAGCTCCTCGGCCACGACCCGTGCCGCCTCTGCTTCGGCGGCCAGCCGCTCCTGCTCGGCTTTCTCGGCCTCTTCCTGGACCTTCAGCTCCTCGGCCGCGATCCGCGCTGCTTCTTCTTCGGCGGCCAGCCGCTCCTGCTCGGCCTTCTCGGCCTCTTCCTGGGCCTTGAGCTCCTCGGCCGCGACCCGTGCCGCTTCTTCTTCGGCGGCGAGCCGGTCCTGCTCGGCCTTCTCGGCCTCTTCCTGGGCCTTCATGTCCTCGGCCGCGATCCGTGCCGCTTCTTCTTCGGCGGCCAGCCGCTCCTGCTCGGCCTTCTCGGCCTCTTCCTGGGCCTTGCCTTCTTCGGTGGCGACCGCGGCATCCTGGGCCTTCCTGTCGGCGTCCCGGAGCTCCGCCTCCACAGCGAGCTCCGTCTCCTTCTCCGCCAGGTCTGCGGCTCGGCGCGCCTCTTCGCGCGCCTGCCGCTGCGTCTCTTCCCAGTCCAGCTCGGGAGTCGGCTCGGGATCGACCTTCTTCGGCGCTGCCGCCGGGTCGGGCATCAGCTCAGGGACTGCGTCCGCAGTGGCCTTTGCCAGTTCCTCCAGGAGCGATTCGTCGGGAGCGCGCTCAGCCAGCAGGCCGGCATCCGTCGATTCCGTCGCTTGCGCCAGCTCGTCCGGAGTCGCTTCCGCGGGAGGCTCGGGCTCCTCGGCCGCGGGAGGCTCGGGAAGCTCGGCCGGCTGTTCGGGAGACGGCTCGACGAGGTCCGGCTCGGCTGCGGGCGCCGCCGCATCCTCCGCCGGTGGCTCGGTCGACCACTTCAGGACCTCGTCGGCGAACGCGTCGCTCGAGGGCTGGGCCGGGACGGCCTGCTCCTCGCCGCCGAACGCCGCGGCGGACAACTGGGCGGTCCCCTCGCCCTCCGCCGTGCCGCCATTGCTCAGGTCCGAGAAGAGCGTGTCCGAGAGCGGGGCTGCTGCCGAATCGCTGGTGGGCGGCGGCTCGGCGACGCCCCCGTCCGACAGCGGCGCGGAGTCGGCCGCGGCCTGGTCGGCGACGCCGTCCCCGAAGAGCGTGTCCGACAGCGGGGCCGCCGAGTCGCCGGCGGGCGGAGGATCCGCGATGAGCCCGTCCGCCAGCGGCGCAGACTCGGCCACGGCCTGATCGGCAACGCCGTCCCCGAAGAGCGTGTCCGACAGTGGCGCCGACGGATCGCCGGCGGGCGGCGCTTCCGCGACGAGCCCGTCCGACAGCGGGGCGGATTCGGCCGCGGCCTGCTCCGCGACGCCGTCGCCGAAGAGCGCGTCCGCGAGCGGCGCTGCCGAATCCCCAGCCGGCGGCGGCGGCTCCGTGAGCTCGTCCGACTGCGGCGAGGAATCGGGCGCGGCCTGCTCCGCGACTCCGTCCCCGAAGAGCGTGTCCGAAAGCGGCGCTGCCGAAACCCCAGCCGGCGGCGGCGGCTCCGTGAACTCGTCCGAAAGCGGCGCGGAATCGGGCGCGGCCTGATCCGCGACCCCGTCCCCGAAGAGCGTCTCCGAAAGCGGCGCTGCCGAATCCCCTACCGGCGGTGGAGGCTCCGTGAGGAGAGCGTCCTCCGGCGGCGCGGCGGCGGCGGCCTGCTGGAGCAGCTCCTCGGAGAGCGCTGCCGCCGCCCCTTCCTCGGACGGCGGCACTGGCGCGTCGTCGAAGATGGACTCGGCGCCCGGCGCCGCTCCTTCGTCTGCAGGCCTCTGCGCGAAGAGCCCATCCGCCAGCGGCGCGGACTCGGCCGCGGCAGGCTCGCCGTTCGCGTCCCCGAAGAGCGTGTCCGACAGCTGCTCGGAGCCCTCCCGAGGATGCGGCGCGGACTCCGCAGCCGGGTCGCCGTTCGCGTCCCCGAAGAGCGCATCCGACAGCTGCTCTGAGGCGTCCGGAGACTGCGGCGCAGCCTCGGCGGCAGGCGGCTCGGCGGCGGCGTCCCCGAAGAGGGTTTCGGCGAGCGGCTTCTCCGTCTCGGGGGCGGGCCCCGGCGAGTCCCCGGGTTCGGACAGGCGCCAGGCCGCGGCGACATCGTCGCCGTCGAGCGCCCGCTGGATCGCCTCGAGGAGCGCCTGCCCGTCGAGCGGCAGCTCGACCACCGCCGCCTCGGGGGCCTCGGGGATGCCGTGGCCCAGCAGGACGAACCGGGTGGTCTCGCCGCGGGGGTGGTTGCGGATCTCCTGGTAGATCGCCGCGCCGCGGCCGCCGTCGACCTCGGGCGCGAGCACCACCACGGCCGGACCGAGGTCACCGAAGGTGATGACGGCGTCGGCGGCGTTGGTGACGAGGACACTGTCCATGCCCTCGCGCTGCAGCACGCGCTTGGCGGGGGCGATGACCGCAATGTCGTCGTGGACGAGGAGGACGGGACCGGCCATGCGGGGCTGATTCTACCCTGCGTTGCCCAACCGTCCACGAAACCGCCCGAAATGGCGGCGCTTTCAGGAGGCCGGCTCGGCCGGCTTGGCCTGGCTGGGCTCGGTGGCGGCAGGCGCCGCGGCGGGCGGCTCGGGGGTTTCGAGCAGGATCTGCTTGAGGCGATCGAGGCTCTCGCGGGTCTTGGCGATGAACGGGTTCTCGGAGCCGATGCGCTCGGCGGCGGCCAGGGTCCGCTCGTAGATGGACATGGCCTTGGTCACCAGGACCCGCACCTTCTTGTGCAGCTCCTCGCGGTAGATCTGCTGCTGGTCGGAGTCGAGGCCCGGCGGGACCTTGGCGTTGAGCATGGCGTCGTAGAGGCTCTCGTAGAGGGCGCCGATGCGGAACCCGGCCGCGGTGGCCCACTGGCCTTCGCCGATGCGGATGGCGCGCAGGAAGTGGCCCTGGGCGGAGAGCAGCATCTCGCACTTGGTCTCGAGGTCCTTGGCCAGCTTGTCCTCGCCCTGCTCCGGGTCGAGGTCCACCCGCTCGTAGAAGACCCGGTAGATCTCGCCCAGGAAGAACTGGGCCTGGCCCGGGAAGTACTCGTCCAGGCGCTCGGTCTCCTGCTTCTCGGCCCAGTAGTTGAGCGAGTCGCGCAGCGAGCTCTCGGCGGCGTCCAGCTCGCCGTTCTCGAGCTGGCAGATGCCCTTGTGCACCTTGGCCTGCAGCCGGTTCTGCGCGGAGACGTCCTCGCGCGCGGCGACGACGCCCAGGATCTCGATGGCCTGCGGGTACTGGTCGAGGTGGTAGTAGCACTCGGCCAGGCGGAAGGCGGCGTCGAGCGCGTCGCCGGTGCCCTTGGCGGGGTCGGCCAGCGGCTTGAAGCGCTCGGCGGCCTCGGCGAACTTCGCCAGCCGCTCCAGCGACAGCCCGGCGTTGAAGGCGGCCTCGACGCGATGCTTGGAGTCCGCGAAGGTGTCGGCCAGGCGGGAGAAGCAGCGGGCGGCCTTCTCGTAGTCCTCGGCGGCGAAGGCGCTGGTGCCCAGCGCGAAGAGCTCCTCGTCGTTCATCCCCGCCAGCTCCATCTCCTCCTTGCCGCCCGGAGTGACGAGGATGGGGTCGAAGTGCAGGACCTCGGGCTGGCCGGCGCCTGCCCTCCCCGAGCGCGTGGAGGCACAGGACGGCGCGAGGAGCAGAGCCGCGGCGGCGAGCGGGGCGAACCGGAGGATGGTGGAGCGCATCGGACTCATTTTGGCCTCCCGGTTGCCCTTCGGACAACGGGGAAGCCCGAATGGTTCCCGCCGACCGCGCCGCCCCGAAGGCCCTAGCCGCGCTCGGCGATCGTCTGCACCCACACGTTGCGCCGCCTCGGGCCGTCGAACTCGCAGAAGAAGATGGACTGCCAGGTCCCCAGCTGCAGCTGGCCGTCCTCGACGATGACGGTGACCGAGGGGCCCACCAGCGAGGCCTTGGTGTGCGAGTCGGAGTTGCCCTCGCCGTGGAGGAAGCCCTCGTTGGGCACCGAGCGCTCCAGGGCGAAGAGCAGGTCGCGCCGCACGTCGGGGTCGGCGTTCTCGTTGATGGTGATCGCCGCGGTGGTGTGCGGGCAGTAGACGGTCACCAGGCCGCTCGCGACCCCCGCGGCGCTCACCTGCTCCTGCACCTTGCGCGTCAGGTCGACCAGCTCGCAGCGCTGCCGGGTGGAGATCTCGAAGGTGGTCTTGGGCATGGGCCCTCCTGGTCGTGCGGCAATGGAAGGGCCTCTTCTTCGCTCGCAGCGCGCGCGGGGGCAAGCACGGCGACGCGGGGCCCCGCGGTCAGCCGAACAGGTGACGGTTCAGCTCGCGCAGCCCGGCCACGTCGTACACGTCGGCGTCGAAGCGCGGGACGGCCACCAGCGGCGTGGGCGCGCAGGCCTCGGCGAGCCGGCGCACCTCGGCCTCGTCGAGCTCGGCGAGCAGCTGCGCCTCGGAGAGCGCCTGGGACAGCCGCGCGTGGGGCCCCTCTGGGAAGGAGCCCGCGTCCGCGCCTTGGAGCACCTGGGCGAGCGCCTGGACCTTCGCCGGGTCCAGGCCGCCGGCGCCCGCGGGCTCGACGTGCGGGTGGACGCGGTTGGCGACCACGGCCGCCACCGGCATCCCGTCCTGGCGCAGCAGCGTGTGGAAGTAGATGGCCTCGTCCACGGTCAGGGTCGACGGGCTGGTCACCAGCACGAAGCCCGAGCGCGGCGAGGCGAGCATCTCCTTGACCTGCTGCGCGCGCCGCTTGAACACCTCGTACATCGGCGCGAGCGAGAGCAGGAACTCGGACAGCTCCTGCAGGACCTCCATGCCGGTGAAGCGCGAGAGCGTCTTGACGAAGTAGCCGCCCGTGAGGTGGAACATCCTCAGGCCCACCTTCCCGGCCTTCAGCGCCGGCGCCAGCATGAAGCGCACTGTGTCGTCGCCGAAGAAGTCGAGCACGCGGTTGGGCGCGTCCAGGAAGTCGAGCGCGTTGGTGGTGGGCGGGGTGTCGAGCACCAGCAGGTCGTAGTCGCGGCTCTCGGCGAGCTCGACCATCTTCTCCATCGCCACGTACTCCTGGCTGCCGATGAGCGCCGAGGAGAGCTGCTGGTAGAAGCGGCTCTGCAGGATGGCGTCGCGCCTCTCGGGCGGCGCGTGGCGCAGGATGAAGTCGTCCCAGCTGCGCTTGAGGTCGAGCATCATCGCGTAGAGCTCGCCCTTGGCCTCCACGCCGCCGGCGGCGAGCTTCTCGGGCGGGACGCGGGTCTCGACGTTGCCCAGCTCGGTGAGCCCCAGCGAGTTGGCCAGCCGGCGGGCGGGGTCGATGGTGCAGACCACCACCTTGCGGCCCTCGGTCGCGGCGTGCACGGCGATGGCCGCCGCCAGCGTCGTCTTGCCCACCCCGCCCGAGCCGACGCAGACCAGCACGCGCTTGTGCGCGACGATTTCGGCCAGGGTCGCCGGCGCGCCGGGCGGCGGGACGGGGGTGGTGGAGGAGGAGTCGCTCACGCTTTCTCCACCAGGCGGGAAACCTGCTCGACCTCGGCGCGGCCGAAGCGGCGGGTGAAGAGGAACGGGAGCGGCACCGGGGAGAGCTCGGTGTCCACCAGCAGCTTCTCGGCGTAGCGCTCGCTCATCGCCGCGCGGATCTCGCGGGCCAGCGCGGCGCGGGCCATGGGCGCCAGCGCGCCCTGGACCGCGGAGAGCCGCTCGCGCTCCTCGGGGCTGAAGCGCGGGCGGACCACGCCGTTGAGGAACAGCGCCGCCGGGGACATGCCCACCACGTCGCGCAGCTCGCGGTTCAGGTCGATGGTCTCGTTGACCGGCATCGCCTCCGGCAGCGTCACCAGCGCCACCGCGGTGCGCGCCGGATCGATCAGCGTCTCGTGCATCTTCCGGGCTTCGTGGGCCATCGGCCCGGCGGGCATCGTCGTCGACAGCACCTGCGGCAGGCGCAGCAGCAGCGCGCCGTGGCCGGTGGCGGGGGCGTCCATGATCACGAGGTCCCACTTCGGGCGGCCGTCCGGGCGCCTCTCCTCCACGTGGTAGAGGATCTTCCCCAGCACGACCAGTTGGGAGAGCGAGGGCACCGCGCGCAGGAAGTAGCGGACGATGCGGTTCTCGAAGACCGCGTTGTAGATGGACCGGAACTTGAGGATCATCAGCGCGTACTCGCGCATCGCCGCCCGCGGCTCGACGTTGACCGCGTCGATGTTCTCCTCGAGCGGGGCGACCTCGTTGCCCACCGGCCGGCGGCCGAGCAGCGCGCTGACCCGCTCGCGGGTGTTCACCTCGGCGACCAGCACTCGCTTGCCCGCGCGGGCGCCGGCGAGGGCGAGCGCCGCGGACACGGTGCTCTTCCCCACGCCGCCCTTGCCGATGACGACCACCAGGCGCTTGTCGAGCAACATCAGGGCGCAAACCCAACCATCGGCCCCACGGGGTGTCAACGTCTCGCCGGGTCGGGCCGGCCGTGCAACTGCCCGAAATCACCCGGTTTCTGGGAGTCGCCGGAAGGCCATTTCGGCAACCACCTATAGTTGCTCGGGATTTCTTCGCCGGCCCGCATCCTCATATAAGGGTGCGGGCTTTCGATTGCTCGCCCCGTTTCAGTCCAGGTACTTGCCGGCGATGTAGTCCTTGAGGTGGTGGTTCTCGACCTCGCTCTCGTGGCGCAGGGCTTTGAGAACGTCTCCGATGGAGACGATCCCCACGATCGTTCCTTCCGTCACGATCGGCAGGTGGCGCACGCGGCGCTCGGTCATCGTGGCCCGCAGGGCCTCGACCTCGTCGTTGGGCGCGGCGAAGATCACCTCGCGGGTCATCGCCTCGCCCACCGGCATCCGGGCCAGGGCTTCGGGCGCCCGGGCGAGCATGCGGACGATGTCTCGCTCCGAGAGCACGCCTACCGGGGCCCTGCTTTCGTTGACCACGATCAGGGCGCCCACCCGCTCGGTCGCCAGGCGGCGCGCGGCCTCGAGCAGCGTCTCCTCCGCGCGGGCCGTCACCACCCGCCTGCCCTTCTCGTCCAGGATCTCGCGGACCTTCATGGCGCCCTCCCCCCGAGTCGGCGGCCGAGCGCGATTCGCGTTGCGCAGGTCGCCGACCCAAGGCTGGGGCCGCCCGAGGCGCCCTCCATCGGCCCATCCGAGGGACCCCTCACCCCGAACTCGCCGGCGCGGCCGCGCACCGGGACGCCGCGCGCGAACCCGAGCGACGGGAGGGCCTGGGCCTGGGCCGGCGCGGCCGGGACGGCGCGCTCGAGACGCCGGCCCGGGCTACGGCGGGGCGGGCATGGCGATCTCCAGCGTCTGCTCGCCCTTGCCCGAGACGTCGACGGCCTGGTTCGACTGCGTCCTCTTCTTGCCCGACCCGCAGTTGACGAGCAGCGAGTAGCGCCCCGGGTCGAGCGACCGGAAGGTGAGCGTGCCGCTCTGGCTCCGGGCCGACGGGGGCAGGCTCACCGACTTGGCCTGGCCGGCCTCCGGGGTGAGGAAGAGCATCCCGCCGCAGGCGTTCGACCCGGCGGCGAATCCCGTGAGGCGCACGACGAGCGTGGCGCCGTCGGCCCTCGGGCGCAGCTCGACGAAGGCCTCGCCGCCCTCCGGCAGCTCCACCTCGCCCGGCAGGCGCATCCCCTGCTCCGCGCCGTCCGAGGCCGTGGCGTTGAGGCGCCAGGTTCCCCCGGCCAGCCCGCCGAGCTCGAACAGGCCGTCCGCGCCCACCTCGGTGATCTTGCGATCGCCGCCCTTGCAGCTGGCGAGGAGCAGCGCGCGCTGCGGCCGACCCTCCCGGTCCAGCACCCGGCCGCGCAGAATCGCCCCGCGGGCGAGAGCCACCTCCACGCTGGCGACCCCGGCCGCCACCTCGACGCCGGCGCTCTTGTAGCGCGGGTGCGCCACCTGCAGGCGCGCCACGCCCTCCTCGACCTGCATGGCGAAGGCGCCCGCCTCGTCGGTGAGGGCGGCGCCTCCGGCGGGGGCCCGGTCCCGGCCCAGCCCCAAGCCCGCGGACGGCTCCACGCCCACGGACACCCGCGCCCCGGCGATGGGGGCCTTGGAGCCCACCTCGTACACCCGGCCAGTGACCCGGCGCCCGCCGGTCAGGACGATCCTGCCGATGTCCTGGTCCGAGCCCTCGAAGGCCGGGAAGTTGCGCACCACCGGCGCGAAGCCCGCCGCGGAGATGGTCACGTACATCATCTCCGAGCGCCCGATGGCCACCGCGAAGCGGCCGTCGGGGTCGGCCACGGCCTCGCCGTTGGCCTCGAACGCCGCCACCGGCCGTCCCTGCACGTCCACCACCTGGCCGCGCAGGGCGGCCATCCCCACGAGTTGCAGGCGCACGTCCTTCGCCCCGGCCTGGACGCTCTCGGGCTCGCCCCGCTTGAAGAGCTCCTTGCGCGCCGCGACCCGGAAGCTCCCCTTCTCCAGGCCGCGCAGCTCGAACGAGCCGTCGGCAGCGGAGCGGGCCGATTTGAAGGAGGGCCGGCGCGGGGTGCCCGTCTGCTCCCGGTCCTCGCTCGAGAGCGTGACGCGCGCATCGGCGATCGGCCGGCCGGCGGCGTCCACGACCAGGCCGGAGATGGACAGCGTGGCCTCGAGGGCGAGGCGCACCTCGGCCTCCGCGCCCGCCCGGACCTCGACGGTCGCCGAAGCGAATGCCGAGGCCTCGGCCAGCTTGTCGCCCCTGGGCGTCGCCTCGAGCAACCAGGTGCCGTCGGGAAGGTCGGAGAAGCGGAACTTCCCCGCCGCGTCGGCGTGGGCGCTCTTGCGCAGGGGGCGGGCGGCTGCGTCGGCGGGCCGCCGCTCGCGCGGCGCGGTCAGCTCCACCAGCGCGCCGGCCGCGGGCGCTCCGCGCTCGTCGAGGACCTCGCCCTTCACCCCACCCGCGGCGAGCAGCCTGAGCTCGAGGCTCTCGTTGGGCGCCTGGACGGCCTCGGGCCGGTGGCCATGCCCCTCCTTCGCCGCGGACAGGACGTAGGCGCCGGCGGCGAGCCCGTCCACCCGGAAGGATCCGTCCTGGAGGGAGCGCACCGTCGCCTTGCGGCGCTGAAGCAACCGCTCCGCCAGCTCCTTCTTGGAGGCGCCCAGGCCCAGCCGGTCCATCTCCTGGCGGACGGTGATCTCCACGCCCTCGACGGGCTTGCCCTGGGCGTCGACCACCCGGCCGGCGAGCGTCGACTGCGGCTGAAGGGTGAAGTCGGCCTGCTTGTGCTCGCGCGCGGCGACCTCGAGGAGGACGACCTCCGACTCGGCGGAACCCGGCGCCGTCGCCTGCAGGGAATACGGACCGGGGGCGACCAGGGCGGCCGACCAGGCGCCGTCCGCCGCGCAGACCGCGACCCGCCGCGAGAGGGGCAGCCCCGGGACCAGGGAGGAGGTCGACGGCCGGCGCAGCCAGTAGCTGACCTCGGCCCCGGCCACCGGCTTTCCGTCCGCGCCGCGCACCGTGCCGCCCAGCGAGGTGGTGGCGCCGAGGTCGAGGACGAGGTCCTCCTTGCGCTGCCCCGGCCCGAGCACCAGCCCTTCCGCCACCGAGCGGCCGCCGGCCTGGGCGGACACGACCACGCCGCCGGCGCCGAAGCCCGTCAGCGAGAAGCGGCCCTCGGCGTCGGCCTTGGCGTCCAGGTGACAGCGCGCGGCGTCGAGCCGGACGTCGGCGCCCGCCGCCTTGGTGCTGCCGCCGATGACCATGCCCGCGACCAGGGCCGGCCCCTCGAGCCGCAGGTCGAACTCGGTCTCCTCGGCGCCGACCCGATCCGAGCCGCGCTGGTCGGCCCACGACGCCAGCAGGCGCCAGGTCGTGTCGGCCGGGACGGGCCCCAGCACGGACCGCCCGGCGCCGTCGACGGCGCCCTCGAAGACGCGGCCGAAGTCCTCCGAGAAGGCCACCACCGCCACGGCCCCCGCGGCCCCGTCGGGGACGGCGACCTTGCCGCTGAGCATGGCGCCCGGCTCGACGGCGACCTCGACGCCGCTTTCGCCCACGCTCACGCCGACGCGCCGGCCGATGCCCGCCGCCGACTCGACCCAGAGGTCCACCGCCGCCCCGGCCGCCAACCCGGTCAGCGCGAACGATCCGTCCGCGCCGGAGTTCGCGACCGCGAGCGGGACGGAGGCGCGCCGGTGCGACTCCAGCAGCGCCTCGGCCTTCGCGCGCACTGCGTCACAGGCGCAGGCGGCCGAGGTGCGCCCGCACTCGCCGTCGCACGGGCAGGCCTTCTCCTCGGGGTCGGGGGCGGGGGCGGACCAGGCGGGAAAGGCCCGGACCAGCGCGGCCCCCGCAGTGCGCCCGCGGATCTGTCCGGGGCCGGGCGGCACCGCGGCGGCGCCGGTGGGTTGCGAGAGCGGCGTCCCGATGGCGGCGTCGGGGCCCGCGGGCGGCGGCGGGCTGCCGGCCTTGACCAGCAGGACGAGGCCCACCACGCCGGCGAAGACCGCGGCCAGGACGAGAGAGCTGCGGTTCATCGGCGGCCTGCCGGGCTAGTAGTGGAAGCTGCTGCCGCCGATGAACTCGCGCAGGATGCTCGAGTGCGGCACTTCCTCGGAGAAGATGGGCACGAACAGCGAGAGGAAGCGCAGCAGCCGGTCGGCCTCGACGAACGCGGGCGAGTCGGTGGGAACCTCGAGCAGGAAGCGCTCGGCGTAGGTCTTGAGCACGGCCGGCTCGTAGACCAGCGCGCTGTTGAAGATGGCGTCGGCCTGCTCCTGGAACGGGAAGATGTGCTGCTGCTCGCCGCGGCGCACCGACGGCCACATGTCGATGCTGCGCTCGGCGCGGTAGCCGCGGAAGAGCCGGTCGCGCACGATGCGGCGCAGGAGGCGCGAGTCGCTGGTGAAGATGCGCTCGGAGTTGTCGACGGTCAGCTGGGTGAGCGCGCTGACGTAGACGCGGAACTTGTGGCTGGCGCTGACGGCCTGGGTCAGTCGCTCGTTCAGGCCGTGGATGCCCTCGACCAGCAGCACGTCGCCGGGGGAGATCTGCAGCGAGTGCCACTTCTCCTTGGCGGCGCGCTTGCCGGTGGCGAAGTCGTACTTCGGGGTCTCCACCCGCTCGCCCTTCATGAGCAGGTCGAGGTGCTCGTTGAGCAGCGCCAGGTCGATGGCCTCGATGGCCTCGAAGTCGGGCTTGCCGTCGGCGTCGCGCGGGGTCTTCTCGCGGTCGATGTAGTAGTCGTCGAGCGAGAGCGCCACCGGGTGCACGCCGTTGACGCGCAGCTGGACCGAGAGGCGCTTGGCGAAGGTGGTCTTGCCGCTGGAGCTGGGGCCGGCGATGGTGACCAGCTTGACGCCCTTGCGGGCCACCACCTGGTCGGCGATCTCCGCGATGCGCTTCTCGTGGAGGGCCTCGGCGACCTTGACGATCTCCAGGACGCCGCCGGAGATGCACAGCTCGTTGAAGCGGCCGACGTCGCTGACCCCGAGGATCTCGTTCCAGCGCCGCGTGTCCCGGTAGACCTTGAAGAGCCGGGGCATGTCGGCGACTTCGCGGCCGCGCGCGGAGGGGCCGGGGAAGCGCAGGATGAGGCCGCCGTTGTAGAGCGCCAGCTCGAAGCCCTCGAGGCCGCCCGCCGCCGGGGCCACCGGGCCGTGCGCCAGCACGTGCACGTCGCCGACCGAGACCACCGGCACGGTGGAGACGCGCAGCGTCTTGAGCAGCCGCACGCGCTCGACCGCGCCCTCGCGGGCGAAGAGCTCGATCGCCTCGTCGATGTCGACCTGGTCCTCCACGAACGGCCGGTCCTCGGCGACGATGGTGCGCATCTTCGCCTCGAAGCCGCGCACGCGCTCCTCGTTCAAAGGCTGCGGGCCGACCCACTCGAAGAAGTAGCCGTCGCCCAGCGACTGGCCGATGACCAGCCGGCCCTCCGGCGCGACCTCGCGGACGGCCTGGAGCAGCACGATGGAGATGGAGCGCCGGTAGATGACGGTGCCGTCGCGGTGGCCCTCGGTGACGGGGCCGACTCGCGAGACGCCGCGGATGGGCGTGGAGAGCGAGACCAGGCGGTTGTTCAGGACGGCACCCAGGATGGGGCGGCCCTCGTGATCCTTGCGGCCCAGCAGCGCCATCAGCGGCGTGCCGACCGGGACGAGGTGCTCCTGCTGGCCGTCGATGCGGACTTTCACGATGCGAGCGGACATGGGGACGATCTGTAGCACACGGATCACGGCGGGTCAGGAAGTCGGCGGCAGTCCGCGGAGCCCCGCCAGGGCCTCGGGCCGGTTGCCAAGCGGCTGGCCAGGCTCAATGATCCGCGGCCCACCCGACGGTCCGAACGAGGTGCGACATGCTGGTCCTGCTGGTCGACGTCCACGTGAAGCCGGAGCACCGCGAGGCGTTCATCAAGGCCTCCATCGCCAACCACCAGGGCTCGCGCAAGGAGCCCGGGAACGTGCGCTGGGACTTCCTGCAGAACGAGGAGGACCCGGACCGCTTCACGCTCCACGAGGTCTACCGGGACAAGGCCGCGCTCGAGGAGCACCAGAAGCAGCCGCACTTCCTGGAGTGGCGCAAGGCCGTCGAGCCGCTGATGGCCGTCCCGCGCACCCGCCAGAAGCTCAAGTACATCGTCCCCGGCGACGGCACCGGCTTCTAGGGCTTCCCCCCGCCCATGACCTTCGACCTCGCCACCGCCCAGCGCATCGTCTTCGGCCGCGGCAGCTTCGATCAGCTCGGCGAGCTGGCCGCGCCCTTCGGCAAGCGCGCCCTGCTCGTCGCCGGCACGCACCTGTCGCGCAGCGGCGAGCTCGCCCGCGCCGAGTTCTTGCTCTCCAAGAAGGGCGTCGCGGTCGAGACGCTGCTCGTCCACGGCGAGCCCGAGGTCAACGTCGTCGACGAGGCCGCCGCCAGGGCCCGCACCGCGGGCTGTGAGCTGGTCGTCGGGCTCGGCGGGGGCTCGGCGCTCGACGTCGCCAAGGCCGCGGCTGCGCTGGCCACCAGCGGCGGGTCGGTGCGCGAGTACCTCGAGGGCGTCGGAAGCGGCCGCGCGCTGCGGGCCCGTCCCCTGCCCTTCCTGGCCGCGCCGACCACCGCCGGCACGGGCAGCGAGGTCACCCGCAACGCCGTCGTCGGGTCGAAGGCCGAGGGCTTCAAGAAGAGCATCCGCAGCCCGCTGATGCTCGCCGCCGTGGCGCTGGTCGACCCCGCGCTCACCGACTCCAACCCGCCGGCCCAGACCGCTTCCAGCGGCCTGGACGCGCTCACCCAGCTCATCGAGCCCTACGTCTCGACGCGGGCCATGCCGCTCACCGACGCGCTCTCGCTCGAAGGCATCCGCAAGGCCCGGCCCGCCCTGCCGCGCGCCTTCGCCGATGGAAGCGACGCGGCCGCGCGGGACGACCTGGCGATGGCGAGCCTGCTCGGCGGCTTCTGCCTGGCGAACGCCGGGCTGGGCGCCGTGCACGGGATCGCCGCGGCGCTGGGCGCCCGGTTCGAGATGCCGCACGGGTTGGCCTGCGCCTGCGTGCTGGCGGCGACCGTGGAGATCAACGTGCGGGCGCTGGAGAGGCGTTCTCCCGCAAGCCCGGCGCTCCTGCGCTACGCCAAGATCGGCGAGGCGCTCTGCGGCCGTTCGTTCCCCACCGAGGCCGAGGCGCGCGCCGCGGGGGTGAAGGACGTCCGCGAGCTGTGCCAGGAGCTGAAGGTCCCGCGGCTGGCGGCCTTCGGGGTCACGGCGGCCAGGCTCTCGATGCTGGTCGGCGAGTCGCGGGGGTCTTCCATGAAGAGCAACCCCATCGCGCTCGAGGACGCGGAGATCGAGGAGATCCTCAACGCGTCGATGTAGCGGTACCAACGACCTCCGCACGGTGGCGCGCGCAGCGTTCGCAGTCACGGCGCATTCCGATCCACCTCGAGCGCAAGGCCTTCCCGGGCAGAGCGCAGGGAGCCTGGCACCAGTGAATTCGGGGGCTTAGGAACTCTAATCGATTAGAGTTCTCAGGGGCGGCCAACGCGCGACGAGGTGATTTCTCCGCCGCCGGGCGCGATCTGCGGAGCGCGAGCGCCGAGGGCCTCCGTTCGGGACGAGCGTGGCTCTAGCATTCATGGGCTCGCCATGACCGCGGCGCGCTTCAAGAAGTCGCTCGAGCGCCCGGGCACTGACTGAAGCCACGCGAGTGGTCTATCGTCAGGCTCATGACCGCGCGCCCCGCCGCCGATCTCCCGCAGCCCATCCTCCACGCCGCGCGCCTGGCGCCGGTCCCGATGTACCTGCGCGCCATCTTCAGCCGGCTCCCCGAGGCGCTCTCCCTCGACGCCGAGATCGGCGGCTCGCCCGAGACCATCCCCCTGGCCGCCCGGCAGCTGCTCAAGCTGGGGCTCCTCTCCGAGCAGCTGCAGCTGCGCTCGGCGAAGCTGACCGACGACGGCGCCCTCAAGCTCACGGTCTCGCGCAGCGGCAAGGCCTTCACTCCCACCCTCGAGGAGCTCTCCCGCGGCATCACCGTGGTCGCCCAGGCCATCCTCGAGACGCTCTTCGCCCGCGCCGAGGCCAGCGCCCTGCTCTCGAGCTTCGCCTTCCAGTCCTCGAACCTGGCGACCCTGCGGACCATCACCAACTTCATGCTCCAGTCCACCGACGTGGACCAGGCGCTGTACATCCTCTTGTCCGGCCTCACCTCCGGCTTCTCGCTGGGCTTCAACCGCGCCGCGCTCTTCGTCTGGGACGGCGCGCGCAAGGCGTTCGTCGGCTCCAAGGCCATCGGCCCCTACGACGAGGCCGACGCGCACCGCATCTGGGAGGCCATCGAGGAGGAGGACAAGGACATCGAGGCCCTCATCCGCGACTACGCCCGCCGCAACTTCGACACCCGCTTCCAGCAGTTCGTGCAGGAGCTGGAGCTGGCCCCGGCCGGCGGCGTCGCCGACGAGGTCACCCGCGCGCTCCTGAGCCCCCAGCCCGTCCTCTTCCGCCAGGAGCAGGCCACCAACCCGGGCCTGAGGAAGCTGGGCGCGGGCGGCGAGTACGTGCTGGCCAGCCTCAAGCCCCACGGCCGCACCCTGGGCCTCATCCTGGCCGACAACCGCTACAACCGCGCGCCCATCTTCGTCGACCAGCTGACCTACCTGTCCTTCTTCATCGACCAGACCGCGCTCGTCTGGGAGAACCTGGCGCTGCTCAAGAGCGTGGAGGAGCTGGCCCGCGTCGACGCGCTCACCGGCACCTTCAACCGCCGCGAGCTGGAGTCGCGCCTGCACTACGAGCTGGCCCGCTGCCAGCGCCACGGCCGCCCCTGCTCGCTGCTCATGGCCGACGTCGACCTGTTCAAGCAGGTCAACGACCAGAAGGGCCACGAGGCCGGCGACGAGGTCCTGCGCCAGGTCGGGGCGCTCCTGCGCGAGGCCACCCGCGCCGACGACGTGGTGGGGCGCTTCGGCGGCGACGAGTTCGTGGTGGTCATCCCCGAGGGCGCGCACGACCACCTGGTGCCCTGCGCGCAGCGGGTGGGCGCGCTGGCCCAGGGCCGGGGCATCTCGCTGTCCATCGGCGGCGCCTCCTGGCCGGCCGACTGCCCCGAGCCCGCCGGGCTGCTCACCGCGGCCGACCAGTGCTTGTACCGGGCCAAGGCGAGCGGGCGCGGCTGCGCCTGCGTGCCCGGCAAGGACCCGATCTCGTATCGATAGCGCTAAGATCGCCGGCGCTGCCTAGCCCGGAGGCTCCCGATGCGCGCCTCGCACCGCTTCCTCGTCTCGTTCGCGCCGCTGATGCTGGCCCTCGCCCCGGGAGCGGCCCGCGGCGAGGCGGACCTCTTCGGCGTCGGCAACGGCCGCGACTCCACCACCACCTCGATCAGCGGCGTCATCAACTGGTACGCGCCCATCACGGCCGCCGTCGGGACCGGCGCCACCAGCGTCACCATCGGGACCGCCTCGGGCACCGGGTCCGTCGGGCAGGACGACCTCGTGCTGCTCTGGCAGCCCACCGGGCTCGCCGTCGAGCCCGCCGTCAACGTGGCCGCCACCGCCCTCGGCAGCGAGAAGGTGGGCGTCTGGGAATTCGCCCGCGTCCTCGACGCCGACGCCACCACGATCACGCTCTACGCCCCGACCCTCCACGCCTACGAAGCCAACCGCGCGCAGGTGGTGAGCGTGCCCCAGTTCGGCGCGGTGACCGTCGCCGCCGCCAACGTGTCGGCGCTCGCCTGGGACGGCAGCGTCGGAGGCATCGTGGTGTTCTTGGCCAGCGGCCAGCTCACCCTGACCGGCAGTGTCCTGGCGGACGGGGCGGGTTTCCGCCCCGGCCCGGTCGAGAGGGCGGCGGCCGGTCCCACCGGCTGCACCGACGACTTCGGGACGCTCGACACCGGCTACGCGCGCAAGGGCGAGGGCGTCTCGACCTTCAACTTCGGAACCTTGGACCACGGCCGGGGGATGGCGGCGATCGCCGATGCCCCCGGGGGCGGCAACTGCCGTTGCGCCGGTGGTGGCGGCGGCGGGCACGCCGCGGCCGGCGGCAAGGGCGGAAACTCCTTCACCGACGGCGACCGGGGCGGCCGCGGCGGCGGCATCATCGACGACGTCGTTCCCGGCCGGCTGGCCTTCGGCGCGGGCGGCGGGGCCGGGCAGGTGAACACGACCGGCACCGACGGCGACGGGACCGCCACCGGCGGCGGAGCGGGCGGCGGCGTCATCTTCATCCGCGCCCAGTCGCAGACGGGGAACGGGACCCTCTCCGCCAACGGCGTGGCGGCCAGCAACGCGGCCGACGGTGGCGGCGGCGGCGGCGGCGCCGGTGGAACGGTGGTGTTCCGCGCCGTCGGCGGCGTCGCCAACTTCACCCTGCGCGCGAACGGCGGCAAGGGCGGCAACAGCAACAACAACTGCGGCACCGGCGGCGGCGGCGCCGGCGGCCGCCTGTTCCTCCAGGCGGCCAGCGGAAACCCGACCCGCCAGGTCAACGGCGGCGGCAATGGCACCGGCGCCCGCAACGGCCTTGCCGGCGCCGACGGCGTCATCGTCTCGTCGGTCGGCGGCACCGCGGCCTACACCGCCGGCTGCAACACCGCGACCGGCATCGACTGTGGTGGCGCCAAGCCCATCTGCGACGCGGGGACCTGCCGCGCCTGCGCCTCGGCCGACTGCACCGGCGGCAGCGTCTGCGTCCAGGCGGCGGGAGACCTCTTGCTCGGCCGCTGTGTCCAGTGCCTTCAGTCCAGCGACTGCACGGTGGACCCGAACCGCACTTGCGACACCGCCCAGCACGTCTGCTCGGAGTGCGTGACGTCCGCCGACTGCCCCGCCGCTGATCCGACCTGCAGCCCGACGCGCACCTGCGGGGCCTGCGCCGGCGACGGTGACTGCGGCGCACTGCACTGCAACCTCTCGACCGGGGCCTGCGTCGCCTGCCTGTCCAATGCCCACTGCTCCAACCCGACGCCCACCTGCTCGGGCGGCGGCTGCGTGGCCTGCACGGTCAACGGCGACTGCACCATCGGCAGCGACGTGGTGTGCCACAACGCCGACGCGCTCGACGGCTACTGCACGCCCTGCTCCCAGACCAACCTCGCGCTGTGCGCGACGACCACCCCGGCGTGCAGCAAGACCTCGGGCACCTGCGTCGTCTGCAGCGGCGACCAGGGCGCCACCACCGACGCGCCCTGCCCCACCACAGCCAAGCCGCTGTGCTCCGGCGGCCTGTGCTTCCAGTGCACCCCGACCAACCTCACGCGGTGCACGGCGGCTGCACCTGCCTGCAGCGTCTCGAGCCTGGCCTGCGTCGTCTGCGATGGCGACAGCGGAACGGGCGGCGACGCACCCTGCCCCGACACGTCCAAGCCGGTCTGCAGCGGCGGCCAATGCGACCAGTGCGCGCCGCTGAAGACCTCGCGGTGCACGACCGCCGCTGCGCCGACCTGCGTCGGCGGGGTGTGCGCCGCGTGCACCACCAACAACGGCCCGAACGTGGACGGGGCCTGCCCCACCTCGGCCAGGCCCTACTGCGTCGCCTCCGGCGAGTGCCACGAGTGCGCCACGGGCAACCTGGCCAAGTGCAACTCGGCCAAGCCCGCCTGCAGCACCGCGACCGGCTTCTGCGTGCCCTGCGACTCGGACTACAACATGCCCGGCGGGGTCGCCCCCTGCCCCTACCCCACGCTGCGCGCCTGCCTCATTGGCTCGGGTTCGTGCGTGCAGTGCAGCGCCTCGAACGCGGGCTTCTGCAACGGCCTCCCCGACAAGCCCGCCTGCTTGGCCGACAACACCTGCGGGTGCGCCAGCGACGCCGACTGCCGCGCCGGCGGCAACGACGTCCGGCTGTGCAACACGACGACCCATACCTGCTTCGACGGCTGCCGCGGCACCGAGACGCTCTGCCCTTCGGGCTACCGGTGCAGCTCCACCGACGCGACGCCGGGCACCTGCGAGGTCATCCCGGGCGTCGACGCCGGCCAGCCGGACGTAGGCCAACCCGACGTCGGCACGGCGGACGTGGGCCAGCCCGACGTGGGCGTGGCCGACACGGGAACCGGCGGGGACGTGGGCGTGGCGGACACCGGCATCGTCGAGCCGCCGGACGCGGCGATCCCCGCGGACGCCGCCCTCGCCGAGGACGCCGCAGCGCCGGCCGACGGCGCAGTGGCCGTCGACTCGGGCATCGTGGTCCCGCCCGACGCGGCCATCACCCCGACCGACGGCGCCATCGCTCCGCCCAAGGACGCCAGCACCGACGTGCCGCCGGTCTACGACCTGGGCGGCTGCGGCTGCGGCAGCGTCCCGGGCACCTCGCTCGCCCCGTGGGCGCTGTTCGGAGTGGCGCTCTTGCTGGGCGCGGGCAGGCGGCGGCGCTGAGCGATCCGGGGAAGCCCCCTCAGGGTCTCTGCGAGGGATCCTGACGCAGGCAGGGCGCGCCGACGCAGGTCAGGCGCCGCGGGCGCTTCTGCGCTCGCCGGGCCCGCCCGGGTGGAGTCTGGAAGCTGGAGACGAGGTTGCCCGTCAGGCGCCTGCCGCGCCCGAGCCGTTCGGCCCGCTCTCGCGCTTGCTGCGGGCGCGCTCGCGCAGGAACTCGACGACCGCTGGCAGCACCGAGATCAGCACGATGGCGATGATGACCACCGAGAAGTTCTTCTGGACCCAAGGCAGGTTTCCGAAGAACCAGCCGGCGGAGATGCACACGCCCACCCAGGCGATGCCGCCGATGGCGTTGTAGCTGATGAAGCGCCAGTAGCTCATCTCGCCGACCCCGGCGACGAACGGCGCGAAGGTGCGGATGATGGGCACGAAGCGGGCGATGATGATCGTCTTGCCGCCGTGCCGCTCGTAGAAGGTGTGGGTGCGCTCGAGGTGCTTCTTGTTCAGGAAGCGCCCGAAGACCGCGGGGCCCATCTTCCGGCCCACCCAGTAGTTCACGGTGTCGCCCAGGAAGGCGGCCGCGGTGATGAGCCCGAACAGCGCCAGCGCCGAGACCGGCTCGGAGATCGCCCCGTTCAGGGTGAACGAGCCCTTGGCCGCGAAGGCGCCGGTGGCGAAGAGCAGCGAGTCGCCGGGCAGGAACGGGGTCACCACCAGGCCGGTCTCGCAGAAGATGACCAGGAAGAGGAGGAAGTAGGTCCAGCCCCCGAACAGCTGCAGGGCCTGGTCCAGGTACTTGTCCAGGTGCAGGAAGAGGTCGATGAAGGTCTTAATGAGTTCCATGGAGTCCCAGTCGGTGGTCGGCCGGCTTCGAAGAAGGAGCCCTCTTTTACCGGAAGGTGGGGACCGGGTACAGGCGGAAGCCGGCGCCCGGGCCGCCCACTCCCAACAAGCCTCGCGGCGAGCTCGAGCCCCAGACAGACGAGGGCCCGGACCGCGCGGTGGCGGTCCGGGCCCATGCTTCGTCGGGTCGCAGGCCCTACGGCCTACGGCCTAGCCTGCGCGCTCACCCCTGCTTCTGCACCGGGGCGTACGACAGCTTGCTGAGCTGCTCGAGGTACTGCCACTTGGCCACCACGTGCTCGCTGGCCATGCGCAGCAGCTCCTTGGCGGCGTCGGGCTTGCTCTTGGTGAGCATCTTGTAGCGGGTCTCCGCGTACAGGTACTCCTCCATGCTGATCTTCGGGGCCTTGCTGTCCAGGCGCAGCGGGTTCTCGCCCTTGGAGGCCAACGCCGGGTTGAACCGGTAGAGCGGCCAGTGGCCCGAGGCGACGGCGCGCTGCTGGTTGTCCATGCCCATCTTCATGTCGATGCCGTGGGCGATGCAGTGCGAGTACGCCAGGATGATCGACGGGCCCTCGTAGGCCTCGGCCTCCATGAACGCGCGGACCGTCTGCAGGTCGTTGGCGCCCATGGCCACCGTCGCCACGTAGATGTGGCCGTAGCTCATGGCGATGAGGCCCATGTCCTTCTTGTGCATGGGCTTGCCGCCGGCCGCGAACTTGGCGACCGCGCCCATCGGGGTGGACTTGGACATCTGGCCGCCGGTGTTCGAGTACACCTCGGTGTCGAGCACCAGGACGTTGACGTTGCGGTTCTGCGCCAGGACGTGGTCCAGGCCGCCGTAGCCGATGTCGTAGGCCCAGCCGTCGCCGCCGAGGATCCACACCGACTTCTTCACCAGGTAGTCGGCCACCGACCTGAGCCGCTTGCTGGCGAGGTCGCCGGCGCCGGCGATGATCTTCTTCAGGTCGGCCACGCGGACGCGCTGCTCGGCGATGTCCTTCTCGGTGATCTGCTTGGCGCTGCGGATGGCGTCGACCAGCGCGGTCTTGTCCTTGAGCGCCTCGCTCTGGGTCAGGAGCTCGCGGGCGTACTCCTGGAACTTGTCGACGGACAGGCGGAAGCCGTAGCCGAACTCCGCGTTGTCCTCGAACAGCGAGTTCGCCCAGCTGGGGCCGCGCCCGTCCTTGTTCGCCGCGTACGGCGTGGTGGGCAGGTTGCCGCCGTAGATGGACGAGCAGCCGGTGGCGTTGGAGATGAGCGCCCGGTCGCCGAAGAGCTGGGTGAGCAGCTTGACGTACGGGGTCTCGCCGCAGCCGCCGCAGGCGCCCGAGAACTCGAACAGCGGCTGGAGCAGCTGGCTGCCCTTGACCGTGTCCTGCTTGACCGCGGTGCGGTCGGCCTCCGGCAGCGCCAGGAAGTACTCGGCGTTGGCGCGCTCGGGCTCCCGCAGCGGGAGCTGGTCGGTCATGGTCAGCGCGTGGCGGTTCGGGTCCTTCTTGTCCTTGCCCGGGCAGGTGTAGGTGCAGGCCTCGCAGCCGGTGCAGTCCTCCACGAAGACCTGGACGGTGAACTTGGAGCCGGGCAGCGACTTGTCCTTGTAGTCCACCGACTTGAAGGTCGCGGTCGGGGCCTTGAGCGCCTCGGCCGGGTAGGCCTTGGTGCGGATGGCGCCGTGCGGGCAGACGAGCGAGCACTTGCCGCACTGGATGCAGACGGTGGGGTCCCACTTCGGCACGGTGAGCGCGATGTTGCGCTTCTCCCACTTCGCGGTGGACAGCGGGAAGGTGCCGTCGACCGGGAAGGCGGAGACGGGCAGCGAGTCGCCCAGGCCGCCGACCATCGGGCCGATGACGTCGCGCACGAAGGCCGGGGCCTTGTCGGACACCGGCGGCGGCATGGTGAAGGTGCTGGTGGCCTTGTCGCCCACCTTCACCTCGAACATGTGCGCCAGCGTCTCGTCGACGGCCTTGCAGTTCTGCTCGACGATCTTCTCGCCGCGCTTGCCGTAGGTCTTCTTGATGGCCTTCTTGATCTGCTCGATGGCCTCCTCGCGGGGGAGGATGCCGCTGATGGCGAAGAAGCAGGTCTGCATGATGGTGTTGATGCGCCCGCCCATGCCGGTGGCCTTGGCCACGCTGACGGCGTCCACCACGTAGAACTTGATCTTCTTGTCGATGAGGTGCTGCTGCACGTGCTTGGGCAGCTTGCTCCAGACCTCGTCCTTGCCGTAGGAGCTGTTGAGCAGGAACGTGGCGTTGGGCAGCGCGTAGGACAGCATGTCGAACTTCTCGAGGAACACGAACTGGTGGCAGGCCACGAAGTTGGCCTTGGTCACCAGGTAGCTCGAGCGGATGGGCTTCTTGCCGAAGCGCAGGTGGCTCACCGTCATCGACCCGGCCTTCTTGGAGTCGTAGACGAAGTAGCCCTGCGCCCAGTTGTCGGTCTCCTCGCCGATGATCTTGATGGAGTTCTTGTTGGCGCCGACCGTGCCGTCCGAGCCCAGGCCGTAGAACAGGCCGCGGAAGGTGCCGGCGTCCTCGGTGTCGAAGTGGGGGTCGAGGTCGAGCGAGGAGTGCGTCACGTCCTCGACGATGCCGACGACGAAGTGGTTCTTCGGCTTGGCCTGCTTGAGGTTGTCGAAGACGGCCTTGACCTGCGCCGGGGTGAACTCCTTGCTGCCCAGGCCGTAGCGGCCGCCGACGATCTTCGGCATCGCCTTGAACGGCGTGGTGCCCTCGGCCATGCACTCGGCGACCGCGGTGTGCACGTCGTTGTAGAGCGGGTCGCCGGTGGCGCCCGACTCCTTGGTGCGGTCGAGGACGGCGATGGACTTGGTGGTGGCCGGGAAGGCCTTGATGAAGGCCGAGACGTCGAAGGGCCGGAACAGGCGGACCTTCAAGAGGCCCAGCTTCTCGCCCTTGGCGTTGAGGTACTCGACGGTGTCGTGCGCCACCTCGGCGCCCGAGCCCATCATCACCACCACGTGCTCGGCGTCGGGGGCGCCCACGTAGTCGAACAGGTGGTACTGGCGGCCGGTCAGCTTGGCGAACTTGTCCATCGCCTTCTGCACGATGCCCGGGCACTTGCTGTAGAAGACGTTCGCCGTCTCGCGGCCCTGGAAGTAGACGTCCGGGTTCTGCGCCGTGCCGCGCAGCACCGGGTGGTCGGGCGAGATGGCGCGCTGGCGGTGCGCGTTGATGAGGTCCTCGTCGATCATGTGCCGCATGTCGTCGAAGGACAGCTCCTCGATCTTCTGGACCTCGTGCGAGGTGCGGAAGCCGTCGAAGAAGTGCAGGAACGGCAGCCGGGACTCCAGGGTGGCCGCGTGGCAGACCATCGCCATGTCCATGACTTCCTGGATGCTGCCCGAGGCCAACAGCGCCCAGCCGGTCTGGCGGGTGGCCATGACGTCGGAGTGGTCGCCGAAGATCGACAGCGCGTGGTAGGCGAGCGCGCGGGCGGAGACGTGGAAGACCGTCGAGGTGAGCTCGCCGGCGATCTTGTACATGTTCGGGATCATCAGCAGCAGGCCCTGCGACGCGGTGAACGTCGTGGACAGGGCGCCGGCCTGCAGCGCGCCGTGGACCGCGCCGGAGGCGCCGCCCTCGGACTGCATCTCGATGACGTGGGGGATGGTCCCGAAGATGTTCTTCTCGCCGGCGGCCGACTTCTCGTCGGAGATCTCGCCCATCACCGAGGACGGGGTGATCGGGTAGATGGCGATGACCTCGCTGACGGCGTGGGCCACGTGGGCGGCGGCGGTGTTGCCGTCAATGGTGACGAGGTTCGGCTTGCGGTTGCTGGTCATGGACTGCCTCCGATGAAGGTTCTACTTGCGACGCTGCCGGACTGCCGGGGGGAGTGGCTGGGCCCGGATGATGCGTTGGGGGGAAGGGAAGGGCGTGACGGCGCTGCCTCTCAGTCGAAGCCGACGAGCATCTTGATGTACTGGCTGCGCTCGAAGGCCTGGGCCTCGGGGTTCTGCTTCTGCGACAGGAGGCCGCGGATGTCGTCGACCGAGGCGTACTCCTTGGCGCGCATCCAGGCCTCCATCTCGGCCAGCATGTGGGCCAGGTGCTGCTCCTTGTTCTTGAACAGCGTGGAGCAGACCATCGCCACGCGGGCGCCCGCGAGGAGCATCTTGAGCGCGGTCTGGCCGTCGTGGATGCCGCCGGTGGCCGCCAGCTCGACGTTGGGGACGCGCCCGTAGAGCAGGCCGACCCAGCGCAGCGCCAGCAGCGAGTCGTCGGGCTGCGACAGGTGCAGCCGGCTGACGCTCTTCATGGCGAAGATGTCGAGGTTGGGCTGGTAGAAGCGGTTGAAGAGCACCACCGCGTTGGCGCCGCGCTTGCCGACCTCGGCGACGACGTTGGGGATGGAGCTGAAGAAGGGGCTGAGCTTGACCGCCAGCGGGATCCTCACCGCCGCGCGGACCTCGGCCACCGTGTCCAGGTACTCCTTCTCGAGCTGGGCGCCGGTCTTCTTCGGGTCGACGGGCAGCGAGTACAGGTTGAGCTCGAGCGCGTCGGCGCCGGCCTCGGCGATCTTCTTGGCGAAGCCGCCCCACCTGCCGCCGTGGGCGCAGTTGAGCGAGGCGATGACCGGGATGTTCACCGCGCGCTTGGACTTCTCGACCAGCGACAGGTACTCGCCGGGGCCGACGTCGAAGTCGATGTCGGCGAACATCTGCGTCGCCTCGGCGCTGACGCTCTCGGTGGCGCTGAGGTCCTGGTTCAGCCGGGCGGCCTCGGCCTCGATTTGCTCCTCGAAGATCGACTTGAGCACGACGGCGCCCGCACCGGCTTCCTGGAGTCTCTGCAGCTTCTCGGGCGAGTCGGTCAGGGACGAGCTCGAGACGACGAGCGGATTCCTGAGCTTGAGCCCGAGATAGGTCGTGGAGAGGCTGGTCATCGGTGGTGTTCCCCTTTGGGCACTGCGAGATCCTCGACTTGGCGGGCGCACGCTACCGCTTGCCTCGGCGTCAGCCAAGCGTTTCCAGGGCTCCCGCTCGGGTGCGCCGCATGCCGCCCGGGATGGCCCGCGCGCCCCCTCCGCAACCGCCCCTCCCACCCGGCGATTCCCGTCGGGAATCCCGGCCCTTGGTGGGGCGAATTGGTACCCGCGAGGGGCGAGTGTGTAGCACCAAACGGGGGTCCCGAGCGAGGGCCGGCCTAGCCGTCGTCAGGGTCTGCCGGATCGGCCTGCTTGCGCGCGCCGGCCAGCCGCGACTGCAGCCAGCCGCGCAGCTCGAGATCGGCCTCCAGCTCCGCCAGGTACCCGGGGTCGACCGGTGCGTTCCGGCGCAGCAGCGCCGCCACCGCGAAGGCCATCACCCGCCGGTCCAGATCGGCCAGCGCCCGGCGAACCGCCGCCTCGGCCTTCTCGCCTGGCAGCCAGCCGACGAGGTCGAGCAGCGCGGTGCGCGCGCTGCGCTCCTGCAGGTACTCGGCCTGCCGCTCCCAGCCGGTCGCCGCGCCGCCGCGCAGACGCTCCATCGCCGCGCGGCACACCTCCTCGGCCGCCAGCACCCGCTCCAGCTCCCCCGAGAGCCGCTCCGGCGCCAGCTCGCCCTCGGCACATAGCGCGCAGGTCGAGTCGCCCACTTCCGCGACGAGCGCCGGATGCGAGAGCAGCGCCAGCGCCGCCGGGTAGATGACATCCAAATTGCGCGGGTCGTCGAGCAGGGCGTCGAGGCCCAGCGCCGTGAGCTCGGCACCATGGCGGGTGGCCAGGCTGAGCCACACCTCGGCCGCGCGCCTGTCCCCGACGCGCAGCAGCAGGCGCAGCGCCTCGACCCTCGCCGGCGCCCCGTAGTTGGCGAACGACGCCTCGAGGACCGGGACGTAGACCCGGCGCGGAGTGCGGGCGGCGATCCACACGAGGTCGCAGGCCGTGTCGCGGCCGTCGGCGCGGGGTGGCCAGGGCTCGGCGGCCGCCTGCAGGGCCCGCAGCGCCTCGACCGTGTTCAGCCCCAGCCGGCCGTGGGCCGCCAGCGCGGCTGCGGTGGCGTCGCGCTCGGTCTCGACGGCGCTGCGCAGCACCCCGAGCGCCTTCTCGAAATCGAACCGCACCGCCATCGAACCTCGCCTGCCCTGCCCTGTCCCTGCCGTGGAAGCCGCCCCGACCCGAAGGGCGGGCATTGTGCCCCCCGCGCCCGCACGCCGCCAGCCAAATGCAGGCTCACGCCCAGCGCGCCTCGTACGTCGCCTGGGTCGGCGTCCAGCGCTCCAGGCTCACGACCGGGCGGTGCGCCCGGGAGAGCTCCAGGGCCACGGAGAAGGCGATGGCCAGCGCCGCGGACGCCGGCTCGCCGAACAGCCGCTCGGGGTAGTTGAGCACGACCCGGGCCGAGCTCCCGCTCGAGTCCACCACCTGGAGCCGCGAGCCGTGGTGGATGACCCCCCAGTAGGCGGACGAGAGAGCCAGGGCGAGGGTGGGCGAGGTGAAGTTCATGACCAGCCGCATCACCGCGCTCGTGTACAGCTCGCGGTTCTTGCGGGCCACCCACCCCGCCCAGGCGGCGTCGTCGAGGCCTTCGAGGTCGCCGACGGCGAAGATGCCGGCCCAGGAGAGGACCTCGGGCACCCAGGAGCTGTTGGTCGGAGGCGTGAGGAGCAGCGCCTCGACCTGCTCGGGCAGGCCCGCGCCGCGCACCTGCTCGGCGCGCACCCCGGAGGCGAAGCTGCGCACCAGCGTGCCCTTCGCCTTGCAGTCCGGGTGGCTGGCGAGACCCGAGGGCAGGCCCTCGAGGTGGGCCGCCAGCCGCGCGAAGCGCTTGGGATCGAAACTCATAGAGGGGACAACCTTAGCGCGCCCCGGCCTCGTTTTCAGGGCGGCGCGCTATCATCCCCGCCCTTCTTCTGGGAGGCAGCGGCATGGCGGCCCGGCGTCGGGAGAGCAAGTGGGAGAGAGCGGTGCGCGCGGCGGGCCCCAAGGGCGGCCTGCCGGTGGAGAAGCCGGATTGGGTCGGCCGCGCCCTGCCCCGCGCCGGAATCCTGCCGCCCGGCGAGGCCGAGCGCGCCATCGCCGCGGGCCGGGTGCGGGTCGCCGGCCGGGTCGTTAAGGAGCCTCTGACGCTGCTCAGGCCGGAGGACGAGGTGAGGCTCGACGGGCGGGTCGTCTCGCTCGCGGCGCCGACGCTGGTGCTGGCCTTTCACAAGCCCAGGGGCTGCGTGGTCTCGAACCGTGACGAGCTCGGCCGGCCGACCGTCTTCGACCTGCTCGCGGTCGCGCTGCCGCCGGAGCTCTCGCGGTACGGCTGGCACGCGCTGGGCCGGCTCGATCTCGACACCACGGGCCTGCTCCTCTTCTCCAACGACGAGCGGCTGGTGGCGCACGCCACCCTGCCCGAGACGCACCTGCCCAAGCGCTACCTCGCACGGGTCCAGGGCACGCCGACCGACGAGAAGCTCGAGCCGCTGCGCCGCGGGCTGGCGCTCGACGACGGCGCAGCGCGGCCGGCCAAGGCGGAGCTCCGCGGAGCGCACGAGGTGGCGCTGACGCTGACCGAGGGCCGGTTCCACCAGGTGAAGCGGATGCTCGCCGCGGTGGGGCTGCCGGTGAAGGCGCTGCACCGCGAGGCCATCGGCGAGCTGGTGCTCGACGTCCCGGAGAGCGGCTACCGCGTGCTCGGCGAGGAGGAGGTCGCCCGGCGGCTGAAGTTCGAGCTCGGCCCGCGAGAAGCCTGACCTCCTGCGAGTTGTGGCATCTTTCGCCGCGTGAGCCGGCGCTCCGAGCAGCTGATCTTCGCCATCATCGCCGTCTCCACTCCCGCGGCGCTCGGAGTGGAGGCGCTGGTCCGCCGCTTCCTGCTGCCGCCGGTGGTCGAGGAATTGCGCGAGTGGCTGCACCCCAAGGTCGCGCCGGTCGGCTGGGCGCTGGTCGGGCTCGCGGTGGTGGCCATCCCGCTCGCCTTCGCGCTTCACCGCCGTCTCTTCGCCTTCTCGCTCGCGCACAAGCCGGCCTCGATGCCCGAGGTGGAGCGCACGGACCGCTCGCGTTTGGAGACCCTCCTGCTGACGACCTCGATCGCGCAGACCCCGGCGCTGCTGGTCACCATGGCGTACACCTTCGGGGCGGATCCGCTCTCCGCCCAGCTCACCATCGCCTTGGGGACGCTGGGAGTGCTCGTGCAGTGGCCGGCGCTGCGGCGGCTCGGGAGCTGATTTCCGCGGGCGCCTGATTGAGCAGGCTCTCAGTTCGAAGCGGTCTTCCGAGTCGCGCCCTCGAGGGGCCGGGTCAGCGATCCTGCGACGCCGGATCGCGCTCGATGGAGACCTGCGTCTCGAACGCCGCCGACTCCAGGAAGCGCATCGAGGCGTGGATGGCCTCGGGGCGGTGGAACACCACGAAGTGCGTGTCCACGTCGTCGCCGGCGAGGTCGTCGGTCCACTGCAGGAAGCCGCCGGTCGCGCCGCCCGCGAGGTTGGCCTCCACCGGCGCGGTCGCCGCGACTGCCATCGCGGAGGCCGCGTACTCCGGCCAGCTCTCCACGACCGGCGCGAGGATGGGCACGCGCGCCGCCACCGCCATCGCCGCCGTCGTCGAGGGCGGCGTGTACACGTCGTGCATCCCCGAGGTCAGCATCACGCTCGAAGGCGCGCCGAAGTCGGCTCGAGCGGCCCAGTACGGCGCGTAGTTCACCGGGTCGGTCACGTCGGTGATGGTCTGGATCAGCGTGGCCACCGGGTGCAGCTCGCTGAGCGGCTCGTCCGCGGGCAGCGAGAGCAGGAACGAGACCATCGCCTGGATGTCCATCGGGTCCTTGCGCTC
Organism: Myxococcales bacterium; assembly: GCA_036504155.1. Classification (GTDB taxonomy): domain Bacteria; phylum Myxococcota; class Myxococcia; order Myxococcales; family UBA5297; genus JACRCT01. The sequence goes on along the minus strand of DASXVQ010000025.1, from coordinate 4,740 downwards.
CACCAGGGTGCGCGACAGGACGCCACCGGCGCCCGAGAGCATCCACGCCCCGACGCGGCGCTCGTGGGCCGCGGCAATCGCTCCGGTGATCCCGCCGTGCGAGTGCCCGAAGAAGCCGATCTTCTCCGGCTCGAAGCAGAGGTCCTGGCCGGTGGGGCTCTTGGCCGCGGGGACCTTGAGCGACTCGCGCGCGAACTTCGTGAGCTGGAAGGTGTCGGCGGCGGACTGCCGGAAAACGGAGCGCGCCGAGTCGGGGTTGAAGTAGTTGAAGCTCACCATGTTCACGTCGAAGACCTGGCCCTCGGCGCGCAGCCCGTGCAGCGGCTGGTCGAGGCTGATGGCCGCCAGCCCGCGCGCCGCCAGCCGCCCGGCGGTCCCGTCGCCGTGGAACGAGTAGGCGTCGCCGCCGGTGCCGTGGGCCACCTCGACCAGCCGGTAGCAGGAGCCGCTGCGCGGCGGCTCGGCGGGGACGGTCAGCACGAAGCGCAGGTCCTCCTCGCGGACCGCCTTGGGCGCTCCGGCCTCGAAGTGCAGCGCGCCGCCGGAGCTCAGGTACGGCAGCTGTCCCTCTTGGTAGTTCTGGCCGGTGAAGCGTCCCTCCAGGAGCCGGTAGTCCACCACCTCGCCCGGCTTCCACTCGAACTGGTAGCTCGCGGCGGCGGCACCGCTCGTCGCGCCGCGCGGCGTCTGCCAGGCGTCGGCGCGCAGGACCGGCGCGGGGGCCGAGTCGATCTGGTCGTGGATGGCCGCGAGCTGCGCGGTGACGGACTGCGTGGTGAAGACCACCGCCACGGCGATGCGCCCCGAGGCCGTCCCCTCGGCCGCGAGCAGGTCGCGCACCGGCTGGTAGAGCGTGGACAGGCTCCGGTACAGGTCGGCCGGGACGGAGGGCTGCACTTGCGGCGCGGCAGAATCGCCGGCGAGGAGCGCGGTCAAGAGCGCGGGCTGGCGCAGGGGCTTGCCGTCCTTCCCCTTCACCCGGTCGTCGATCAGCAGCGCATAGGTCGTCCTCTCGCGCATCGGGAAGCCCGCCGCCGGTGCCACGGCCAGGGTGTTCGCCGCCAGGAACCTGCCCTTCTGGGCCCGGTGCTCCCAGCGCACCGGTCGGCGCAGCCCCTTCTCGGGCGAGCCGTCGGTCACGTCGACGAGCTGCAGCGGGCCGTCGGCGGAGAGCCCCGCCGGCAAGGTCGAGACGTCCAGCGCGCCGTCGAAGGCGACGTAGACCGCCCCGTTGGTCGAGAAGCCGTCGAGGTTCGCCTCTCCGACCGCGATGTAGCTCTGCAAGAGGCTCCCCTGGCCCGGGTTGGGGAAGTCCGAGAGCTTGGCGCGCCCGTCCCCGGCTCGCCGGTGGTCGGACGGAAACGGGAATCCGAGCCAGCTGCCGGGGAGGTCGCCGGGGTGCGGCGCCAGCGTGGGATCGAACCTCGCGCTGACGCCGCCGCTCGAGCCGCAAGACGCCGTACCGAGCGCAGCCACCACCAACATCGGCAAGCAGCGGCGCATCGCGCCTCCCTGCGAGCAGTGGCCTGCGGCTCGTGACTACGCCTTTGGATCGCGCCGCTAGGCCTGGTTTTTCTTCAGGATCCCCTCGATCCCGCCCCGGGCGATCGGGTGGTAACCGTCCGCGTACCGCTCGAAGCAGCGGCGGGCATTGGCCTTGGTCGCGCCGACCTTGGCCAGCGCCGTGTAGAGGGGCTTGAGGTACTTCATGCGGCCGACCTTGCCCAGTACCTCCTCCACCTTGGGGATCGCCGCCTCGTACCCGGAGCTGGCCGCGAGCCCCAGCCAGGCGACGAGCACCTCGTAGTTGCCGCTCTTGCCCAGCGCGAAGCGGCGGTCCAGCTCCTCGCACAGCTCGCGCGGCGCCGGTTGCGGCAGCGCCTCGAGGTAGAGCGACCACTCCGCCGGGGTCCACGACTTCGCCAGCGCCTCGGTCGGCGCCTTGGTCCCCAGCGCCTGCAGCGCCTCGAGCTTGGCCGACCTGGCCTTGGGCGCGTTGGCGGGGATGCCGGGCCCGTCGATCCACGCCTTCGCGTCCACCTTCGCCAGCGCTCCGGGCAGCGCCTTCTCCACGAACGCCGTGAAGTCCTCGGTGGTGATCGACTGGAAGCGGAAGGCGTCCAGGTACTTGCGCAGGAAGGCGTCGAAGGCCGGCCGGCCGACCGCGTCCTCGAGGGTCCGCAGGAAGAGGTAGCCCTTCTCGTACGGCACCTGCGAGTAGGCCTCGTCGGGGTCCACGCCAGCGAAGTCGGTGCGCAGCTTGGTCCACTCCGGGTGGTCCTTGAAGTCGGCGACGGCCTTCTCCAGGCTCTGGCGGCCCAGCGCGGCGTGCAGCGCGGCGACCTCCGGGCCCTCCAGCGCTTCCTGGATTCGCCGCTCGGCCCAGACGGTGAAGCCCTCGTTGAGCCAGAAGTGGTCGGCGTTGGCGTTGGTGACGAGGTTGCCGGTCCAGGAGTGCGCCAGCTCGTGCGCCAGCACGTTGACCAGCGAGCGGTCGCCGGCGAGCAGCGTGGGGGTCAGGAAGGTCAGCCGCGGGTTCTCCATGCCGCCGTACGGGAAGCTGGGCGGCATGGTGAGGATGTCGAAGCGGTCCCAGTCGTACGGCCCGAAGAGCTTCTCGGCGGCGAGGATCATCGCGTCGACGCCGGCGAACTCCCAGGCGGCCTTCTCGACGATCTCCGGCTCGGCCCACACCCGCGAGCGCGGCCCGACGTCGCGCGAGACGAGGTGGCCCACCGCCAGCGCGAAGAGGTACGGCGGGATGGCCTGGGGCATGTCGTAGACGTCGACGGCCTGCGCACCCTTCTCGTCGCGCCGCACCGTCCCCGCCGCCATCACCGCCGTGAGCGCGGACGGGACGGTGACCTCGGCGCGGTAGCGGATGCGCACGCGCGGCGAGTCCTGCAGCGGCACCACCGAGCGGGCGTGGATGGACTGGCACTGGCTGAAGAGGAACGGGTGCTTGCCGCCCGCGGTCTGCGCCGGGGTCAGCCACTGCAGCGCGGTGGCCTGCGGCGAGGTCCGGTAGACGATCCGCAGCGCCTGGGTGCCCGCGGGCAGCGTCACGCGCAGGCGGGAGCCGAGGATGGGCTCGGCGGGCGCGAGGACGTGCTCGAGCTTGGCGCCGCCCTCGGCGAAGACGCCCTGGATGGCCAGGTCGCGGGTGTCGAGGTCGAGCGGACCCTCGCCCGGAGCCTTCAGCTCGAGCCGCGCCTCGGCCTCGATGACCTTGGCGTCGAAGTCGACCTTCGCCTTCCAGTCCAGCCGGGCGATCTGCGGCTGCGCTGCGTCGGTGTAGGAGTGCGGATCGAGTCGGGCCATGGCGGGCTCCTTCGTAGTGAGAAGCCCTGTCTATAGCGCCCTTCGACCCGCGGCTGCACCCGCCTGGGCGCGCCCTTGCCTCCGATGTCGCCGAGCCGCCCGTACGAGGAAACGCCCCGAACCCGCGAAGGAGAAGCTCTACGCCTCGGCTACCGCGCTCGCCGCCGTCGAAGAGCCGCCACCAGGACCATCCCCAGCCAAGCCATCGGAGCGGCCCCGGAGACCGCGCAACCGCATCCCGCCGCGTCGACGACTGGAGGCTCCGACGCGTCCCGCCCCGTCACCGTGCCGCCATCCTCCAGCAGTACCTCGCCGGCGTCGCCCTCGGCCGCGGGCCCGCCATCCTCCGCCGGCGGCTCCTCGCCCGCGTCGAACGAGAGATCCTCGGCGTCCGCGGGATCGACCACCCAGTCGGCATCCGGCCCCGGGCTGGCAGCGTCGCGCGCGGGGCGCCCCGCGTCGGGCGAGGCCGGGTCGCAGGCGTCGCCGATCCCGTCGCCGTCCGTGTCGTACTGATCCGGGTTGGCGACCTGCGGGCAGTTGTCGTCCTCGTCGAAGACGCCGTCGTTGTCGTCGTCCCCGTCGCAGGCGTCGCCCAGGCCGTCCTTGTCGACGTCCTCCTGGCCCGGGTTGGGGACGTTCACGCAGTTGTCGCTGCCGTCGACCACCCCGTCGCCGTCGACGTCGGTGGGCACGACGGACTTGGTCAACCCGATGCTCCCCCAGATCGTCGCGCCCGCGGTCACCGTGCGCTTGACCGAGTTCGTGACGAAGCCCGACTTGGTGGCGGTGACGGTGTACGTGCCCGGGGCGAGGCTGAACTCGTACAGGCCCACCGAGTCCGAGACGTCGGTCGGGCCGCCGGTGACCTTCACGGTGGCGCCGCTGATGCGCTTGGTGGTGTCCGGCGCCTCGTAGATGACGCCCTTGAGCACGCCGTTGGTGGTGGTGGCGTTGGCGAAGACGGCCAGGTGGTTGGCGACGACGCGCTCGGCCCCGTCCGAGGGGCTGTTGATGACGCCGGTGCCGGCCAGGTACATCGTCGACGACCCGCCGCCGTCGAGGTTGAGCGCGTTCCAGGCGCCCAGGCCCTTGAGCTCGTTGCCCAGCTCGGTGCAGGTCATGCCCACGCTCAGCGAGGCCTGCCGGCCGTCGACCACGAGGATCCAGACCTTCTTGCCGTCCTTGGAGATGCCCAGGGCGGTGCGCGGGTGGCGGTTGTTGCACAGGCTGGAGTTCGTGAAGGTCCGGGTGACGCCGTCGACGACGATGGAGTAGTGGCCGGAGACGACGCCCTTCATCCAGCTCTTGTCGAAGGCGAGGACCTCGCCCGGCTGGTGGTACTCGACGCGGGTGCCGTCGTTGAAGGCCAGGTTGCCGCTGGTGGTGTTGTCGGCCGTGTCGGTCCAGGCCGCGCCG
>DASXVQ010000024.1:0-8534 GCA_036504155.1 Myxococcales bacterium | reverse complement strand
GGCCGCCGTGGGCTCGGGTTGTTTTCGCGGGCTATAACAACGGGTCCAGCAGGTCCGCCTACTTGCGCGCCTTCTTGTGCGCGAGATCGTGCAGCCACTGGTTCTTGCTGCCGGCGATATCGCCGAACTTGGTCAGCTTGGCCTTCTTCTTCTGCTCCATGAGCTTGGCGTGCCGCTTCTCGTCGACGAAGGCGACGATGCGGCTGATGCAGCTCTCGCCCTCGACGAAGCGCCAGGGGAAGCAGCCGATGGTGCAGCGCTGGTTCAGGAGAAGGTCGATGTCGCCGCCCAGGCACTCGGCGTGGATGATGCCGTGGTTGAAGAGCTCGATGTGCATCAGCTGGTACTTGCTGTCGTCGTAGAACTCCTCGAGCTCCTTGCCGTACTTGTTGCGGAAGTGCGCCTGGCACTCCTTGAGTTGGCGGGGCATCCAGCCGCGGATGGCGGTGTTGAAGGGATGGTCCGCGCTGCCGCAGTCCACGCCGATCCAGCGGATCTTCTTCTTCTTGCACCACGCCGCGAACTCGCGGTCCGGACCGGGGTGCTTGGTCATGTAGCGGATCTCGTCCGCCGCCGGCTGGTCCCAGCCGTAGTGGTGGTAGCCGGTGTGGATGATGAGGATGTCGCCCTGCTTCACCTCGACGCGGTCCTCGATCATCTTCGAGGTGTAGACGTCGTAGTCGCCGGCGGCGTCGGACAGGTCGACGACGACGCCCTCGTTCATCAAGAAGTCGAGCGGCAGCGAGGCGATGTCCCTGCCCGGCGTGTAGAAGTGGATCTCGCCGTCCAGGTGCGTGCCCACGTGGTTGGAGTGGGTGACCAGCTGGCCGTTGGCGCCGTTGGGGGCGAGGCGCTTGAAGTACTTCACCTGCAGCGGCTCGTAGGTCGGCCACGCGGGGGTCGCCTGGCCAAGCGGAATCGACAGTTCGATCGGCAGCATCCGATGTCTCCTTAGTAGTGGCCGGCCTCAGTGCCGGCTTCCTGCTTCGATCCTCAGGTCCTGCTCCGGCCTCAGTGCCGGCTTCCTGCTTCAATCCTCAATCAGCTCCTGCAGTTCTCTGCGAAAGCCTTCAGCGCTTCGTGGAAGCAATTCCAGGGCGGGCTCACCAGGCCGGCGCCGACCTGCCCGACGCCCGCGTCCTTGTGGGCCATGCCCGTGTTGATGATCGGCAGCTGGCTCAGCTCCTCAACCTTGCGCAGGTCGATGCCGGTGGCGGTGCCGACGAAGCCCAGCGACGGGATGGCCCACACCGGGTTCTTGCCGATGGTGATGCGCTGCATGTTCCGGCTGGTGTCCAGCGCGTCCTCGGGCGTGCCGCCCACGAACTGGACGATGGCGGGAGCGGCGGCCATGGCGAAGGCGCCGATGCCCGCGGTCTCGGTGATGGCGGAGTCGCCCAGGTCCGGGTTGGCGTCCTTCTCCGAGTAGCCCGGGAAGTACAGGCCCTTGACCATCTGCGCCGGGCCGACGAACCAGCGGCCGGGCATCGACGAGACCTGGATGCCGAAGTCGGTGCCGTTGCGCGCCATCACGGTGACCATCGACGAGTTGGCGACGCCCTCGGCGGCCACGAGCATGCACTTGGCCATGGGCATCGACAGGTTCAGGAACGAGTGGTCGTTCTTGGTCAGGAACTCCAGGCACTTCGCGGCGGTCTCGCCGTCGACCGCCTTGACCATCGCCGGCGCCAGCTCGCGGAAGAGCAGGGAGGTGCCGGCGCGGTTGCGGTTGTGGCCCTCGTCGCCCATCTGCAGCGCCTGCGCCATCAGCGCCTTCAGGTCGATCGGCCCGCGCGCGGCCAAGGTCTTGGCGAGCGCTGGGCCCAGGGTGGCGCCCATGAAGCGCAGCCGCTCGATGACCTCGGGTCCGTAGGCGCCGAAGCGCAGCACCTTGCCCAGGCCTTCGTTGAGCGTGCAGAAGGTGCGGCGCTTGGGGTCGGCCTGGTCCTCGAGGATCCACACCGGCATCGACGGCGTGACCAGGCCCGCCATCGGGCCCACCGCGCTGTGGTGGTGGCAGGGCGCGAAGCGGACCTTGCCAGCGGCGGCCAGCTTCTGCGCCTCCTCCGGGGTCTTCGCCAGGTTCTCCAGCAGCATGCCGGCGATGACCGCGCCGCGCAGAGGCCCGGACATCCGCTCCCAGGCGATGGGCGGGCCGGCGTGCAGGAACAGGTCGTCCTTCATGCCGGGGATGACGTCGCGGGCGATTCCGACGCCGACCAGGTGCGGCTGGCTCGCCAGGAAGCAGTCGAACGCGACCTGGTTGGCGGCGTCGATCTTCGCGGCGAGCGCCGGGTCGTGCAGGTCCTGCAGGATGCGCACGCGCTCCAGGTCGCCGCCGGCGGGCGGGACGAACTCGACGCGGTGCACCGCGGCGCCCCCGTTGACGTTGCCCTCGACGATGTTGTCCAGCCCGAGCCCGATGACGCAGATGGGACCCTTGAGCAGTTCCTTGGCCTTGCCGAGCTTCATCGCGCGCTCCTTTCCTTCCCGCCCATCAGCACGGCGGCCAGCGTCGCGGCCCTCGCCGCAGTGGGCTGCACCCGGATGCCGCCCTCTTCCAGGACCTTCTTCTGGCGGCTGGCGTTCTGCAGATCCGCGTCGGTCCCGGTGATCGACGCCAGGACCACCAGCGCCTTGCTGCCGCGCTTCTTCTTGGCGTCCTTGACCGCGGCGACCAGCTCCGGCGCCGGGTCGTGGTTCGAGCCGTCGCCGATGACCACGTCGAGCAGCAGGACGCCCACCGAGGCGTCGGCGCCGCACTTGCGGATCAGCTCGCAGCGCACCGTCTGGTCGACCATCGGGTGCGGCTTGCCGACCGTGTAGAAGTCCTCGCCGGTGTCCACCGCCAGGTTGCCCGGCTCCTCGACCTTGGTGCCGCTGGTCTTGAGCGGGTGGTCGGGCTCGGTGGCGTCGATGCCGTGGTTGGACAGGATGAGCTTGGCCTCGGCGCACAGCGAGCCGCCGCCGAACAGGCCGATGAGCCGCCCGTCGATCTTGGCCTTCTTGCCGAGGATCTCCTTGGCGTCGTCCTCGACCTGCTTGCCCAGGTTGAGCCTGGTCGGCTTCTTTCCCCGCGCCAGCGCGACCGCGGCGGCGGCGCACTCGTCGAGGTGGGCGGCGTAGAAGATGCCGTCCTCGCTCTTGCGCGGCGGCTTGCCCAGGTAGCGGACGACCGCGGGCTTGCCGAGCTTGGCAAGCAGGGTGTGCATCTTCTCGGCGACTTCCTCCGCCGGGTGCTTGCAGACCAGCGCCAGCACCTTGGTGTCCGCGTCGTCGGCCAGGAGGCGCAGGCCGAACTCGGTCATCATCCCGCCGACGTCCTTGGACAGGTCGCGGCTGCCGGTGCCGATGGCGTGGCTGACGCCCTCGCCCAGGTGCTCGATGGTGCAGGAGACGTCCTGGATGCCGGTGCCCGAGGCCCCGACCATGCCGATGCGGCCGCGCGGGACGCGGTTGGCGAAGCCCTGGCCGACGCCGGAGATGATCGCCGTGCCGCAGTCCGGGCCCATGACCAGCAGGCCGAGGTCGCGCCCGCGCTTCTTGAGCGCGAGCTCGTCGGCCAGCTCCACGTTGTTGGAGAAGAGGAAGACGTGCTTGCCGGCGTCGAGCGCGCGGTGGGCGACGTAGGCGGCGTAGGCGCCGGGCACCGAGATGCTGACGAGGTTGGCCTCGGGGTGCTCGCCGACGGCCTCGGCGAGGTCGCGGAAGGAGCGCGGGCCGCCACCGCCGGCGGCCTTCTTGTTGCCGCCCTCGAGGAGCTTGGCGAGCTCGGCCTCGGCCGCGTCGATGGCCTTGTCGCTGGCGGCGCGGATGGCGACCACCATGTCCATGGGCGTCGAGGACGCGATCTCCGCGTTCTTGAAGCCGGTTTCGCCGAGCAGCTCGTGGTTCATGGGCGTGCCCATGACGACGACCGCCTCCTCGATGCCGGCGAGAGACTTGATCTCGCGGGCGACGCGCATCAGGAACGCCGAGTCGTGATAGGCGCCCTTGCGCACGACGATTCGTTGGGTCATGCGGTTCCTCCAGTGACGTGGGCGCCTAGCGCCCGAGCGACGAGCAGCGTGGTCTGGCAGGGGTGACGGACGGGATTGAGTCGGTCATGGCTCGAGGTTGTCCGCTCGACGAAGGCCGGACTCTACCACCGTCGTGCGGCGGGGGGGCGGGGGTCGTTAGGAAGGCTGCTTGCCCGGGAGGTCGTCCAAATGAGCCGCTTCAGCCTCGTCCTGTTCCTCGCTGCCGCCGCTGCCGCGGGGACGGCCTGCAGCTCGGGTGGGGGCGGCGGTCCCGACGCGAGCGTCGCGGCCTGCCCGGCGCCTTCCGGAACCGGCACCTCGCACGGCGGGGACACCATCGTCGCGGACACGACCTGGAGCGCCGCGGACAGCCCGCACGAGATCACCTTCGGCTTCAAGGTGGCCAAGGGCGCCACCTTGACCATCGAGCCCTGCGCCAAGGTCGTGTTCAAGGGCGGCTACGGCATCTCGGTGGAGGGAAGCCTCGTCGCGCGCGGGACGCAGAGCCAGCCCATCACCTTCGACTCGAGCGTACCGGCGACGCCCTGGGGCAACCTCATCGGCTACTCGGGCACCATCGACCTGGCCTACGCGACGCTCACCAACGGCGGGTCGACCGACGCGGTGGGGCCGGAGGCGGTGGTGGAGGTCCGAGGCGATTCGTCGCTGCCGCGCCAGGCGCTGCTCACGGTCGACCACGTCACCATCGACGGCTCCAAGCAGTACGGCGTCTCGCTCAAGCAGGGCGCGGTGTTCTCGGCCGGCTCGCAGGCGCTCACGATCAAGAACGCCGAGCTCGGCCCGGTGCGCACCTCCCCGCGGCTCGCGGGGAGCATCCCGGCGGGCGCCTACACCGGCAACGTCGTGGACGAGATCGTGGTGGTCGGCGACGAAGACCTGTCCGAGGACACCACCTTCCACGACCGCGGAGTGCCGTACCGGCTCGGAGACTCCCGGCGCAACGGCAAGGACCTGCTCATCGGCACCAACCACACGCCCATCCAGCACGCGGTGCTCACCGTGGAGGCCGGCGTGACCATCCGGGTCCAGACCGAGGGTTGGATCCGCACCCACTCCGACTCCGGCGCCTCGACCGGCGCCATCGACGCGCGCGGCACGGCCGAGAAGCCCATCGTGTTCACCTCCGCGGCGCCGACGCCGGCGGCGGGCGACTGGGTCGGCCTCTACTTCGACGCCTACGACGCGGCGGACGCCCTCGACCACGTGCGCGTGGAGTACGCGGGCGGCTGGACGGGCACCAAGGGCTACCACTGCGACGACGCCGGCGGGAACAACGAGGAGGACCGCGGCGCGGTGCTGGTGTTCAGCGAGCCGCCCTCGTCGTTCCTGACCAACAGCACCCTCGCGCACAGCGCCTTCTTCGGCGTCGACCGCGGCTGGAAGGGCGGGGAGGTGGACTTCGCGGCGACGAACACGTTCACCGACGTCGCCAAGTGCAAGCAGAGCCGGCCGCTGGCGGATCAGTGCGCGGTGGCCAGCTGCCAGTAGTCGCGAGCTTCGCGCTGAGCCGGCTTGAGCCGGGTTTCCAAGAGGAGCCGGGGCGCTTTAGCCCCCGGCGGAAGTGGGCAGTGCCCGCCCGCTGTGGGGGGGGGCGGCTGTCGTGGGGCGCGACCGACGCGCTCCCGCCATGGAGGCCGGGGGCTCAACCCACGCGCGACGCTCCCGCCAAGCGGGAATGCTGGGGTAATCAGGTCTTCAGGCGGTGCCCGCCTGCTGGTGCGGACGGCCGGTTCGCCGGGCAAGCCGTCGGCCTCTTGCCAGTCCACCTCCCCCAGACTCGTGGCGGGTTGCCGGCGCTACGGCATGTGCTAATTTCGCACCATGAAGCAAAAAGTCCCAACGCTCCAAGAACTTGGCTCGCGGCTAGCGGAAGCGCGCAAGGCGTCGGGGCTCACTCAGGCGGACCTCGCGCGCGAGGTCGGACTCGATCGCACTGCAGTGACCAAGATCGAGAGCGGCACGCGCAGCGTGGACTCCCTTGAACTCTCGCGCATCGCCGCCGCGCTTCAGCGCCCGGTCGACTGGTTCCTCGTTCTCCCCCCGCCGCTCGTCGCGAGTCGGCGGGCGGCCCTGGATGTCTCGAGCGAGCGGCCCGCGGACGTACAGCTTGAGATGCTCGCGCGCGATGTCGAGCAGATGATCGAGCTTGGAGCCGTGCAGCTACCTGACGTTGCCCGCCCCGCTGGCACCGTCAGAACGGTCGAAGACGCCGAACGTGCCGCAGGAATCGCGCGCCAGTTCCTCAAGCAGCCAGAGGGGCCCCTCAAGAACCTTCTCCGCGCTGCGGAGCTTCTTGGCGTCGTTGGCGCTTCGCTCGACCTCCGCGACGACAAGCTCGACGGCTCCTACGTCGCCCTCAGCAAGGGCGGCGTGGCGCTCATCAATGGTGGTACCCCCTCCGGGCGGCGCCGGTTCACTCTGGCGCACGAGCTGGGACACCACGTCCTCGCCGATTCCTACTCGGCAGAGTGGATCGTCACCGCCGAAGACGAGGACCGCGAACGCCTGGTGAGCGCGTTCGCGATCCACTTCCTGATGCCCCGTGACTCCGTCGTACCGCGCTGGGCCCAGCTGCACGGTCGCGACGATCCTCGCCGAGCAGCAATCGTTCTCGGCGCCGAGTTCGCGGTCAGCTGGACCGCGGTCTGTGCGCAGTTGAGGAACCTCGAACTGATTTCGGACGGCGCTCGCCGGGCGCTGGCAGAGCAACGGCCTAGCAAGGCCGAATTTCTAGAACTGGAGCTCTTCATCGAGGAGGACCTTCGCCCGCCGGCACTCGCGCCCGGCTTCTCTTCCGCCGTCGTGAAGGCCTACCGGAAGCACAAGCTCAGTCGCGAACGAGCCATCGAGCTTCTTCGCGGGACGGCCGAGCCGCAGGACCTCCCGCCTCAGGACGCGGTTCCTCTCGAGGCCATGCAAGCCGAGATCATGCCTCTCGACGAATGAAACTCGTCTTCGACACCTCGGTCTTGAGTTGCTTTGCGCGAGCCGAGCTGCTCGATGTGTTGGAGCAAGTCTCGCGCAGCCACGAGCGCCTCGTTCCCCGCGCAGTCCTTGGCGAGCTCAAGCGAGGACTCGCCGACTACCCCAAGCTTGCAACAGTCCTCGACGCCACCTGGCTCGAGGAAGTTCCAGTCGATGCCCTCGAGGAATTGACCGCGTTCGCCCACTACGCCCGCCGCCTCAGTGCCGGGGACCGCAACATTGGCGAGGCCTGCGTCCTCGCCTGGGCAGAAGTCCATGAAGCGACTGCCGTGGTCGACGATCAGGTCGCCGTGCAGTGCGCGAGAGAAAGAGGCGTCCAAGTCGTCCGTAGCCTCGCGTTCGTCTCCACGGGCCTGAAGAAGAACCTGTTCGACGAGGCTCGCGCACGACATGTCGTCGATGCGCTGGTCAAGCTAGGTGGCGCTCGGTTCCCGTGCGACGGCGCCGGATTCGTGGCGTGGGCGAGGCAGAACGGACTGCTCTGAGATGCTTGGGCGTCTGGAGCCCGGCCCCGCTGCCTCGGGCCGCCAGGACAATCATCGACCTCGCTCCGCGCCAATCGCCGGACGGAGCCAGGCTCTTCGCCAGCGCATTCGCTCAACGCCGCGCCATCCCTCACGCACTTCGCACCTTCGACAATCCCTGGTGGTCCTCGAAGGGTCCGGCGGCGAGCTAGTGAGCCTGCCGTCCAAGCATGACAGTGATTCGTTTCACTCCTGCGGACGTTATTCGATAGCGGTACTTCGAGCCCTTCCCCGATCCACTTCTGGAAGCGACCATCACCAAGGCAGGCTCGCGCGTATTGAGTTGGTGGAGCGTCCAGGACACTCTCCCCGCCTCATGCCCCATTTGTCTGAGTTCGTTGGAAATAGTCCTCGCTCCGACCTCTGCTTCGTTGCGCACCTGGTTGTGGAAGTAACAAGCGGCGAGCACTCGCTCGGTCTCGGACTTGGGGGCGACAGCCTCGAATAGTGCGGACAAGTCCCCGAATTCGGCCCTTCTCTCCGCGGAAGTGCTCCCCCTCGACAGGAATGCCTCCCGTTGCGCGAACCAACTGAGAACTTTGGAGCGAGAATCCGGTCCAAGTTGTGCGAGAGCCTTCTGAATCCGTATGAGTGCTCGGGTCTCGGCCTCCTCTGTGGGATGTGACTCTTCCGACTTCGGCGTCACTGCCTCGGAGTTGTCGACCGAATTCATGGCGTAACCGTTCACCGATTGTCGGGCAGGAGCGACGGCGGCTGAATGCGTAGGAGACGGGCCTGATAGGCGGCCGTGACGAACTCGAGGACGTTGCGGTTCTGCTGCCGCAAGGTGGCAATCGTCGTAAGGATGCGCTCGACGAACCGGCTGCCGCCGTCGCTCTGCGTACCGAAGCTCGTTTTCCGATACATGACTGCGTGTCGGATTGCGCGTTCCGCGGAATTGTTGGTCGGCTCGATGCCCTCCCGGTCCACGAAGGTGAAGAGCGCGCCCTTGAGCTTGAGGATCGCCGTGGCCATGCCCGAGGTC
>DASXVQ010000023.1:0-67171 GCA_036504155.1 Myxococcales bacterium | reverse complement strand
TGCCTCCGCGCGGCCGGGGCTTTCCCACATTCGGCGACCGCCCCGGTCATTTCACCAAGACGCCCAATCCGGAAAACGGCCGGCTCAGTCTGGGGATCCGTGCGGAAAACACCCGCGTGGGACTACGCGGGAGCCAACACCAGCGACAGCACCACCGCAGCCAGCGCCACATCGACCTTTGGTGAACTCCGCATTCACCGTGAGCTTAGCGCGTTGGAATGGGGTGAGGGCCTGCGAGATAGGCGGCGTGCTCCGGGCGCCTCCTTTTTGTCGAGGTGGTCCTGCACGACCCCCGACCGGCGTCGAAGTCCTTCTCCTCGGAGGCGACCCGAGCCTCGACGCGCAAGGCTTCGGAAGGTGTACCCGCAGGCCCGGTTTCCAGCGCCCACGTTCGGCGAGTTTTCGGCAAGGAGCGGGGGCCGCCGCCGGGAGCCCCAGGCCTCCGCGCCGGGGTCGGGCGGGCGCGCGCCGGCTCAACCCATATAGATCGTTGCGGGCGATCGCGTGATCCAGGTCACGAACCGGCCCCAACCCGGGATGGCTCCTGGTCAATTCGGCGCTGAAGGCCCCGCGGCTGCCGTGGACGGGCCGCCCGCCGAACGGCTACACAGGAAGCATGACCTCCTTCACCGCCGCTGCCCTGCTGCTGGCGTCCGTTGCCTCCGCCGAGTACCCGCTCGAGGAGGGTTGGACCCAGCGCGCCCCGCAGGTCCCGGAGGCCGAGAAAGCTCTTCGGCGAGGTCCCCGCGCAGGCGGCTCCCGGGACCATCGCCGGCGGCCTGGTCATCTGCCGCGTCACGGCCACCCCGGAGATCAAGGCGGACATCGGCTCCGAGCCGGACGTGACGGCGGTCTTCGAGATCGGCAAGGAGAAGAAGATCGTCGCCTCCGGGCCGGATGACCGGGCCACCGTCTTCCTGTCGATCCCAGCGGTCCGTCTCGCGCCCGGCGAAAGCCTCGCCGTCGCACTCTGGGACCGCGAGGTCTTCAACTCGGAGCTCATGGGCAAGGCTTCCGTCGTCTACCGCGGCACCTTCCCGCTCGTGGCCAAGAGCGACGCCGCCACCGCCGACTGCCGCCTCGTCCCCTCCGACCTCCAGAAGGACCTCGCCGACCGGCACCTGTCCGAGCTCGACCAGGCGCTCGCCGGGTTCGAGGCAAGGTTCAAGGCCGACCCGATGCTGCCGGACTGGGGCTACCCGCAGCAGGCGGCCGAGGTCGCACGCCGGGCCGGCGAGCTGGCCGGGGCGTACCTCGGCTACGCGGCGATGGCGCCCCAGCTCGAGCGCTTCGAGGCGCTGGGCGAGGCCTGGTCCGCCGCCAAGAAGCAGGCGCTGACGCCACTGCTGGCCAACCTCCCCAAGCGCGGCGAGCCCGTGATGCTCGGCGCCTTGAAGGTGAGGGTCGCCGCCCTGTCCTGCGACGGCCGGCCGGTGCCTGCCGGGAAGACGGCGCGCAAACCCCGGAAGTGCCAGCTCGTGGTGGAGCTCGCCAACGAGACGGCGGCGGTGGCCGCGATGCCGGTGTGGGCGCGGTGGAACTCCCCGGACCCGGGGGACCTCGTGCTCGAGGACCTCTCCGGTTTCCCTCTCGAGGGCGAGACGGGCCTGGAGAAGGAGCTCGCGCCCGGCAAGACCCGCAAGATCGAGCTCGAGATGAAGTGCAGCCCCTTGGAGAACTGCACGCTGGCTGGCGCCGCCCCCATCGCCTTGCGGATCATCGTGTCCGGCGTCCCCCAGTACCTGAATCTGCAGTAGGCGGGCGGGAGGATCCCGGGGCCGAGCCGCGGCAGTCGAGCCGCAGCGATTCTCGCCAGGCCGTGGGCCGGGCCGGCGTCCGCCTACGGGTTGCCCCGCCGCAGCGCCTTCTCCAGGAACGAAGCGACCGCGCCCGTCACCTCGGCGTTCGCCACCTGGAGCCACATGTGGTCGCCCTTGGGGAACAGCAGCCGCTCCTTCGGCGACCCGGCGGCGGCGAAGAGCGCGTCGAGATCGGCCGGAGGCGCCCGCCAATCCTCCGCGGAGCCGATGAGCAGGAGAGGCGTAGGCGAGATCTCGCCGATGCGCGCCACGGGCCGGACCGCGCCCACGTCGCGTCCCAGGAGGGCCTCGCAGAGCAGGAACGCGGGCGACAACAGCGGGCGGGACGGCAGGCTCGCCCAGCGGCGCGTGCGCGCCTCGACGGTCTGGTCGAGCTCGGCGTACGAGGCGATGAGCACCACCGCCCCCGTGCCCTTCAGCGCCGCGCCCGAGAGAGCACCCGCCGCGGCTCCCATCGAGAAGCCCACGTAGGCGATCTTCGACCGCGCGACTCCCCGCTTCTGGACCAGGTACTCGATGACCACCGGGACGTCGTCGGCCTCGATGGCGCCCGCTCCCGTCACCCACCCGCTGCTGTCCCCGCTGCCGGCGAAGTCGAACGCCAGGACCGAGAAGCCTTCCCGCAGGAGCGCTTCCGCCAAGGGATCGGCGCGCCGCCGCGATTCGCGATAGCCGTGCCCGTAGACGACCACCTCGCGCCCCTGGAGCCCGCCGTACAGCTCCGCCTTGATCGTCCCGCCCCGGGGACGCGCGAGGTCGAGCGTCTCGTGGCCGCCGGCCTTGAGCGCCGCTTCGTGCAACGCAGGAGGAGTCGGGCCCACCCCGCGCCGCGGGTGGAGACACAGGACGCCCGCCACCAGCACCTCGGCGAGCACCGGGGCCGCCAGCAGGATGGCCGCGAGCAGGATCTTCCTGCGCCGGCTCATGGATACGTTCCGTCCAGCTCGATGACCCGCGTGTTCCACTCCTGCCGGTAGGCCGCGTAATCGGCGTCGCCGGCGTACGGGTAGCTCTCGGCGGGGTACGGGTAGCTGGGCATGCCGTGGAACGGCAGCGGCTCGAGCTGGTCGGTGAGCATGCCGAACGGGTGGAACTTGAGCGAGTAGAAGACGTCGGCGCGCAGGAACACGCGGCGGGTGGTGCCGGCCTTCTTCGCCGGCTCGTCGAACTCGAGCGAGAGCTCGTCGCCCTGCGCCATGAGCACGAACCGGTCGTCGGCCTTCTCCAGCAGCGCGCGCACGTCGCCGTAGCGGGTGTAGCTGCCGGCGAGGAAGGCGTCGGGGAAGTCGGGCGGCCGGGTCAGGTCCTGCGCCGTCAGCCGGTGCTTCAGGCTCGCGGCCTGCACCTGCGCGGCGCCGCGGTAGAGGAGGTTCGCGACCCGCGGCTTCACCTCGGTCAGCTCGAACGGGACCTGCTCCGAGTCGTCCAGGCGCACCATGTCCAGCACGTCCAGCGTCGAGGGCTGGTGGGCCAGCGTGATGCGCATCCGCGTGTCGTCGGCGGTGAGGATTCCGGCGATGTCGATGAGCCAGGTGCGCGCGTCGCTCGCGCTCTTGCCCGCGACCACCCGCTCCTTCCAGCCGCCCGCGCCGTCCGGGGTCTCGATGGTCGTCCCCCCGGAGTACGGCGGCTTCTGCGCGTCGCGCAGGTCGTCGTAGACGCCCCAGGTGGTGACGACCAGCCGCGCCCACTCCGGGTGCTGGATAGGCCCGAAGTCGACGACGACCCGGCTCAGCTCGCTGGGCTCGACCGGCATCGGCACGCCGTCGGCCGCGGACAGCTCGGAGACCACGTCCCTGCCCTGCTGGGAGATCGCCGTCTTGGGCGGCCGCGGGTCCTTCACCGTCTGGAACCGCAGCGACGGCAGGCGCTCCAGCTGCGGCGTGGAGCTCCACTCGTTGAAGATGCCCCAGCCCTCGGGGACGTCGGCGACCAGCAGCGTCGCCTCGTCGAAGTAGGACGCCTCGAAGATCAGCTCGCGCAGCCGCATTCGGTACACCGCGCCGCTCGCCTGCCAGCCGCCCAGCTCGTAGATGTTGGGGCCGTAGTAGGCCGGCTTGAAGAAGTCGAGCCCGTAGGCCAAGGGCGAACCGGACAGGTCGGTGTGGAAGCGCCAGCCGGCTCCGTCCTGGTCCTCGAGGAACAGGTACGGGCAGCTGCCGCTGCGCGAGTGGCACAAGGAGTTGGCGCAGTACTGCGTCCCCAGGCACGGCGTGTCGCAGGCGCCGCAGTGGTTGGCGTCGAAGGCCAGGTCGGAGCAGGCGCCCTTGCAGAGCGTCCAGCCGGTGGCGCAGCCGTCGAGGCAGGCGCCCTGCTCGCAGCGCTGGGCCGGGCCGCAGGCCTTGCCGCACGCCCCGCAGTTCTTGGCGTCGGTGTCCAGGTCGACGCAGGCGTGGTCGCAGGCGCTCTGCGGACCCTTGCAGGGGCTGCAGCTGCAGCCGGAGAGACCACCAACCGTCAGGGCCAGCACCGCTAGGAAGACGCGTCGTTCAAGGGTCGCCATGCCCGGAGTGTGACCGGGACGGCATGAGGCAGGCAACCACAGGAATTCCGTGAGCGGCATACCGGCACCCTCGCGGCCGCGGGAGCCCCCAAGAGCCTGGCCGGAGCTGCGCTGCGCCGGGCGGCCGGCGTTTCGGTATCCTCGGGGCGTTGGCCGGACTCGTGGGAGGAATGCAGATGCGCTCTGCGATCGTGGCCGTCGCGCTCACGCTGGGCGCGGTGGGCGGCTGCACCTGCTTCGAGCCGGTGGGCGAGGCCGACTTTCCAGACGCGGCGGTCGCGCAGGCCTCGGACGGCGGCGCCGCCGACGACGCTGCGACGTCCCTGGCGGATGCGACGGCGGCGCCGGTCGACGCCTCTTCCGAGCCCCGCCCCGACGCCGGAACAACCATCGGCGTCGACGCCGGCGATCCCTTCTGCACCGGAGATGAGCCCCGCCTGCTGCTGGTCGGCGGCCAGGTCCAGCCCGTCGCGACCACCTCCTCGCTCGTCTTCATGAACTGCTGCGAGGCCGCGGAGATCGTCTTCCACGCCACCGACGCGCTCGGAGCCCTCGCCGAGCTGCACCTGACCTCCAGGGTCGGGGCCCAGTTCCCGAGTGGAGAGGTCACCCTCGGCATGGACCCGAACCAGGCCATCGGCGCCACCCTGACCGTCGGCGCCTCGTACTACGGCAGCGGCATCTCGGCGGCCGGCAACCGCATCAACGGGACCCTCGCCGTCACGCAGCCGACTCCCGGCGGCTCGATGGACGTCAAGGTCTGCCTGACCCTCGACGGTCCCCAGGACTCGAACGACGGTGCGCGCCTCTGGGCACCTTCGGCGCGGGTGATGGCCTACGACTGGCAGCGGCGCTTCGCCCTCTACCCGCTCGCCGACCCGGCGATGAACGCGGTCGACGCGGCCAAGCTCGACCTGGCCTCGCTGCCGCTCGCCGCCGAGCCGCTGCTCGACCTCTACTCCATCCGCTACTACCGCCGCGGCGACCACTCCCTCGCCTTCACCCTCGAGATGACCATGGACCGGCTGAAAGCGGCGCTGGGCACCGTCCCGGTCAGCGGCAAGCCCTTCGTGGTCGTCGCCGACGGAGCGCGCATCTACCTGGGCGCCTTCTGGTCGCCCGTCTCCTCGCTGAGCCCGACCATGCCCTTCGTGATGATCGACAGCTCCGACGGCCGGGGATTCACGATCGAGAAGTCGACCGCGGGCGGCGTCGACGCCCGCGGGGACAGCCGCGCGATGACCGCGCTGGAGCAGAGCGGGAAGCTGGCGCCCTGAGGGAGGCCTTGGGGCCGTGAAGGTGGCGCACGGCCGCCGGGGGCTGAAGCACCCCGGCTATGCGTAGGAAGCCAGCTGAAGCTGGCTGGGTTGGTCACTGCACGCGGGCCTGAGCTCCGCTCGAGCAGGCTTCAGCCGGGTTCCCAAGAAGAGCCGGGGCGCTTCAGCCCCCGGCGCGGGGCGACCGACACGCCCCCGGCATGGAAGCCGGGCACTACCCGCCCAATCAGCGGCGCTTGGCGGCGAAGCGCGACATGCCTTCGATGTTGCCGCGCAGGACCGCGGGAGCCGCGGCGTCGGCGCCGGTGGTGAGCGCCTTCCACTTCAGGAAGCCCACGTCCTCGCGCTTGGGCGCCGAGCCCAGGCAGTAGCCGACCACGCCGGGAGCCGCGACCCAGGCGCCGTGGTTGTAGTCCGAGCGGAACCCCTGCTTCGGGTCCAGCTTGTCGGTCTCGGCCCGCAGGATCTCCCAGGCGGCGATGGTGTAGCCGTTCCTCACGCCGAACCGGTGCAGGACCAGCTCGTGGTGCACGGCGCCGAGCAGCGGCAGGTTCACGCGCTGGTAGAAGCGCACGTGGTCCGGCGGCTGGAAGCGCGGGTCCTTGATGGCGCGGCACTCGGCCACGTGGTCGATGTTGCCGGTGTAGTGGTCGACGTCCATCACCGCCGCGACCAGCTTCTCGGGGTCGGCGCCGGCGATGGGCATCAGCGCGAAGGCTTCCTCGGTCGGTCGGCCGCCGTGCGCCCAGTGCTTGAAGGTGAACGCCGTCGGCGGCGTGGAAGGAAGCTGCGCGACGACCCGCTCGACGAATGACTCGTGCTCGCCCATCGGTCTCCTCCAAGGTCCCTGTTCGGAAAGTGGCGCACTTTAACGTCGATCCGCCGGGTGCCGCCAAGCTTCCTGTCGCCTCACCGCTCGGGCGTGAAGATCGGCAAGGTCCCTGCCCGGCGCCACCCGGCCCCCTCCGGCAGCGCCTCGTGGGCCCCCAGCACCAGCACGCCGCCCACCGCCAGACGCTCGCCCAGCCGCGCCAGGGTCGAGCGCTGCAGCTCGGGGCCGAAGTAGGTGAAGGCGAGGTTGCGGCAGAGGATGGCGTCGAACGGCCCCTCGGGCATCGACCGGCGCAGGTCCTCGCACCGCCACTCGATGCCTTCGGCGACCTCCTCGCGGATCCGGAAGTCGGGCCCGTCGCGCCGGAAGCCCCGCTCCTTGAGGTCCGCGGGGATCTCCTTGAGCGACCCGCTCTCATAGCGCCCGTGCCGCGCCCGCGCGAGCAGCGCCTCGTCCGCGTCGCTGGCGACGATCTGGTGGCTGCCCGGCGGCAGGCCCAGGCCCACCCGCAGGATCAGCGCCAGGGTGTACGGCTCCTCGCCCGAGGCGCAGCCGGCGCTCCAGCACCGCAGCGGCCGGCCCTGCCCCCGCGCCGCGTCGCGCAGCCTGGGAAGCTCGTGCTCGCGCAGCCTCTCGAAGACGGCGCGGTCCCGGAAGAAGCGCGAGATGGTCACCCGGCACAGGCCGTCGAGCACGCCCCACTCCTCCGGGTGGGCGTCGAGGTGCCGCCGGTAGGCCTCGAGCCCGTCCAGCCCCAGCGCCTGCACCCGCCGCGCGATGCGCTTGTGCACCTGCCCCTGGACGCGGCGGAAGCCCCGGGCGCGCAGCCCCAGCCGCGGCAGGACCTCTTGCAGGAAGGCGGTGCGCTCGTCGTGGGCGGCCATGCCTCCCGGACGATGCTCCGCAGCCGCGGGGCGGGCAAGCTGCCGGCGCATGATGCGCTGGAACTTCCGAGCTAGACTGGCGCCGCTCAACTCGACCGGAGGGGCTCATGCTCGCTCGAACGATCGCCGCCGTCCTCGCCCTCCTCGTCGTCTCGCTGCCCGCGCTGGCGCTGGCCGAGACGCCGGAGGAGAAGGCCAAGGCGCTGCTCGCGGCCAAGGACTGCGACCAGCTCCTGCTCTCCTTCGAGAACTCCAAGCCCCAGGGCGACGCCGGCGACCTCGCGCTGGCCAAGGTGCTGGCCCAGGCGGCCTCCGGGCCCTGCGCCTCGGACAAGATCGTCGGGATGGCGCTGGCGACCACCGCCGCCCGCCTGGCCCCCGGCGACGTCGAGGTGCTGATGGCCGCCGCGGGTGCCTCCCGGGCCGCGGGCATGAACGGCGAGGCCGAGGCCACCTACCGCAAGGCCATCGCCGCGGCGCCCAAGGATCCGCGTCCGCGCATGGCGCTGGCGGAGCAGCTGTTGGGCGAGCAGGACGCGGCGGGAGCGGTGAAGGTCCTGGAGCCGGTCAAGGCCGACCCCAAGTCGGCCGCGCTCTACGCCAAGGCCCAGAAGGCGGCGAAGGACGCGAGCGCCGAGGCCGAGAACCTGCGCAAGGGCGAGGAGCGCGCCATGGCCGCCGCGGCCAAGGCGATGGCGTCCGACGCCAAGAGCCCGAGCAGCGGTGGCGGCGGCAAGGTCCGAGGCGACGGCACCGCCAGCGACGGCATCGGCGGCGAGGGCGGCGGCAAGGTCGCGTTCGTCACCGGCGGCCTGGCGGCCGCGCATGGCAAGGTCAAGAACACCCGGCTCAGGGCCGGGAAGTGGTACCGCGTGCAGGCCACCGGCAACTGCACGGACCTGCGGCGCGACCAGCTCTCCGGCAACGACCACTGGAAGACCAACGGCTCCGACGTGCGCGTGCGCATCGGCAAGTTCGAGCACGGCCTGGCCATCGAGAACGGCGGCACCGAGGACTTCGACTTCCAGGCCGATAGCAGCAACCCCTCGCTGGAGATCTGGGACGGGTCGTTCACCAAGGGCGAGATCCACTGCGTGGTGAGCCTGACGATCTTCGAGAAGTGAGGCCGCACGCAGGCGGGGGCGGCCCTCGCCAAGGCCCGCTGCTGCGGGCATGATGCGCGCCCCTTGCGCGACTCCCTCACCCGAGCCTTCCGCGGCCTGCCCGCGACCTTCTGGGCGCTGTTCGCCGGCACCTTCGTCATGGCGCTGGCGACGTTCGTGTTCCCTTTCCTGGCGCTGTTCCTGCGCTCGCGCGGCTACACCGTCGAGGAGACCGGGCTCTTGGTCGCCCTCTACGGCGCGGGGAGCATCCCCTCGGGCCCGCTGGCCGGCTGGCTCTCCGACCGCGTGGGCCGGCGCCCGACCCTGCTCGGCGCGCTGCTGCTCGCGGCGGCGCTGACCGCCCTGCTGCCCTTCCTGGAGACGCCCGCGCTGATCGTCGCCGGGACCCTGGGGCTGGGCCTGGCGTCCTCCGCCTACTACCCGTCCTCGAGCGCGATGGTCTCCGACATCGTCCCGCCGCAGCGCTACGGCGACGTCTTCGGCCTGATGTACTGGGAGCGCAACGTCGGCATCGCCGTCTCCTTCGCGCTGGGCGGGACGCTGGCGGTGTACGGCTACGAGCGGCTCTTCTTGGCGGACGCGGTCACGACGCTGCTCTTCGCGGGCCTGGTCTTCCTCAAGATCCCCGAGACCCGGCCGGTCTCGGCGGCGCGGCACCCGGCGGATGCGAAGCCGCCGCCAGCCCGCGGCTGGACGGCCGTCCTGGCGGACAGGCCCTTCTGCCTGCTGATGGCCATCCAGACCACCTTCGCCCTCGGCCTGTTCCAGTTCATGGTGGCGCTGCCGGTGGTGATGTCGGGCAAGGGCCTGTCACCCGGCGAGTACGGCTTCGCGATGGCCCTCAACGGCACCCTCATCGCGCTGCTGAGTCCCTTCGTGGGGCGACTGACCGAGAGGCGCGAGGCGGGCCACGTGCTGGCGCTGGCCGCGCTCTTCGTCGCCGCCGGCTACGGCTCCTACGCCTTCTGCTCGACGGCGCTGCACTACGCGTTGGCGACGGCGGTCTGGACGGTCGGCGAGATCCTGTCCTTGCCGACCATCTCCGCGCTGGTGGCGGCGCTCTCGCCCGAGGATCTGCGCGGGCGCTACCAGGGGCTCTTCAGCCTGTCGTTCGGCGTATCCATGGCGCTCGCCCCGGCCATCGGCGGGGCGGTGGTGGAACGGCGGGGGGCCGACGCGCTCTGGGCGGGCGTGGTGGCGGTCTGCCTCCTGGCGGCGGTGGCGCACCTCGTCGCGGGGCGCGCCCGGCGCAGGGCCGCGGCCGTCGTCCCCGGGTGAGGGCGGTTCGGCCCGCGTGCGCGACTTGAAGAACGCCCAGGCGCTGCTGAGGCTCGACCCGGGCGTCGCGCTCGCGCTGCCTGGCAACCCCGTGTTGGCGAAGAAGGGCTGATCGCTTTGGGCTCGGTCGGCCACCAAAGGCAGGGAGCCCGCTTGAGCACACGCACCTGCGCATTGACGCTGTCCTGCCTCGCGGGCCTGTCCGCGTGCGGCATCGGCGATCCCTGCGGCAAGGACGGCCCTCCCTCCGCTCCCTCCACCCGCCCGTCGCCCTGCGTCCGCGACGGCGACCGGCTCATCTGCACGCCCCAGACGCTCTCGCTCTCCTTCTCGCCGTTCTCGCGCGGCGTGCACTACGCCCTGCCGCTGGGGACGCCGCCGGAGCAGGGCTGGCCCGCGGTGGTGATGTTCCAGGGCTCGTTCTACTCCGCGGGCAGGACGTGGTCGGCCAGCAAGGGAGATTCGTTCGGCGGCTACTGGCAGACCTCGACCGTCGAGCGGCTGCTCGTCGCCGGCTTCGCGGTGCTCACGCCGGAGACGCACTCCGGCGGCGCGGGCTTCTGGGACACCAACGTCCCGGCGGGCAACGAGACCTGGGCGGAGACGGTGGACCACAAGATGATGGTGGCGCTCTTCGCCGCGATGGAGGGCGGCGAGTTCGGGCCGCTGGATACCTCGCGCCTCTTCGCCGCCGGCATCTCCAGCGGCGGCTACATGACGAGCCGGATGGCGCTGGCCTACCCCGGCCGCTTCCGGGCGCTGGCTATCCAGTCCGCGTCCTGGGCCACCTGCAGCAGCATCCTGTGCGACGTGCCCTCGCAGTTGCCCGCCGATCACCCTCCGACGCTCTTCCTGCACGGCGAGCTCGACTACGTCGTCCCGATCGAGAGCATGGTCGGCTACGCGCGGCAGCTGGGAGAGCGCGGGCTATGCCGGGCGGTCATCGACCGCGACGCGACGCACGAGTGGATCCAGGCGGCGCCCGAGGAAGTCGCCGCGTGGTTCGCTGCGGCGCTGTAGCCGATTGCGGGCGCCGCTCCGCCCGGTCCTTGAAGCAAACCCATTCCCACGTGGAAGTGCCGGCGGCTTGAGCCTGCTGTCACCCCACATCTTCAGCCGGCGGAGGTGGGTAGAGCCCGCCCTCCGTGGCGGGGGCGGCCTTTGTCGGGCGCTGACACGACGGACACGACCAACCGACCGACACGCCCCCGGCACGGAGGCCGGGCTCTACCCATCGCCGCCGTCATGCAGGGAAACCGGTGAAATCTCCGGAAGAGACGTGGGGTGAGAGCGGGGCTTGAAGCCGCGCCTGACGTTGCGAAGCCCACCTTCGCGGGCTGGGCGGAGACGAAAACCGAGACGCCCGGTCCAGGAACCGCAGTCCGAGCCTTGACACTCCGGCCTCGGCGCGAGAACGCTCCCCTGTTCTTCCCCCGCCTGCTCGGGAGTCGCGCGCATGCTCCGCCCGTTCCTCTGGCTCCTCCCCGCCGCGCTGGTCGTCGCCGCGCCGCTGGCGTCGTCCGCGGAGGAAGCCCCGGCCAGTGCTCCGGCGGCTCCGGCGGTCCCGACGCCCGTCCCGCCCGTGCCTCCGACGCCCACGGTGCCCGACGCCGCCGCGCCCGCCGCCCCCGCCGCGCCGGCACCCGCTCCCGGTGCCGTGAAGCCCACCGGTCCGAGCTTCGCCGACACCGCGCTGGCCATCCTCTCGCGCATCGAGCTGGGAGGCCTCGTCTCGGCCTCCTACACCTACAACTTCAACCGCCCCGAGAGCGGGCTCAACGTCGGCCGCGGCTACGACGCCTCCGCGAACCAGCCGATGCTCAACAAGGCGCTGCTCAAGCTGGCCCTTCCCGTCGCGTACGACCCCGAGGCCTGGCAGGCGGGCTTCACGTTCAAGCTGCTCTTCGGCCAGGACGCGCGCTTCACCCAGGTCGGCCTCGCCATCGGCGACTTCGGCGACCTGTTCGAGGCGACCGCCACCGTCAACGTCCCGCTCGGCCGCGGCCTGAAGATCACCGCCGGCAAGTACCCGACCCCCATCGGCTACGAGTCCGCGTTCCTCGAGGAGGCGCCCAACTGGTCGGGCGGCCTGGCCTGGACCTTCGTCGAGCCCTTCAACCACCTCGGCGTGGGCCTGCGCTACGCCTTCAGCGAGTCGTTCGAGGCCGAGCTGCTCGTCAACAGCGGTTGGGACGTGGTCGCCGACAACAACCACTCCGGCTCGGGCATCCTCCACCTCGCGTTCACGCCGATGGCGACCACCTCGCTCCACCTCTCGGCGTTCGCCGGCCCCGAGCAGGCCTCCAACGACCGCAACTGGCGCTTCGGCGGCAACCTCTACGGCGAGCACCGCTGGTCGGAGATCTTCCGCACCGCGCTGCAGCTCGACTACGGCGGCGAGCAGTTCCAGGACGCGGCCGGCAACGACTTCCTGGCCCAGTGGTTCGCGGCCGGCCTCTGGCTCGTCATGCAGCCCTCGCCGCTGTGGGGGCTCGCGCTGCGCGCCGACTTCCTGCGCGACACGCACGGCGTGCGCACCTCCGAGGCGCCCAAGCTCGCCCCCTTCGGCGTCCACGGCAGCCTGAACCTCTTCAGCACCACGCTGACCTTCAACTTCACGCCGGTGAAGGGCCTGCGCATCGCCCCGGAGCTGCGCTGGGACTGGGCGACGCTCCCCACCGCCTTCGAAGGCAAGCAGAGCCAGCTCACGCTCGCCCTCGGCGCGGCGTACTTGTTCTGAGAGGCAGTCCGTCGGGCAGGCACGGAGGCCTGCCTCCACTGGGCCTGGCGCCTTCCGAAGGCATAAGAAGAATCCCAAGGGCGGAGCCCCTCGCGATGAACCGCATGCGCCGACTCGTCGCCACCTGCCTGCTGATGCTCTCGGCGTGCTCTTGCCGGAGCCCGGCGCCTTCCACGGCGACGGTCGATCCCGCGGCGCAGGCCGTCTTCCGCGATCCGTCCGCGCCCATCGAGGCGCGCGTGGAGGCGCTGCTCTCGCAGATGAGCCTGGAAGACAAGGTCCTGCAGATGCACGGCAAGACGATGTCCGACCACGGGATGAGCTCGGGCGCCGACGACGTGCGGCTCTCCATCCCGCGGTTCCGGATGGTCGACGGCCCGCGCGGCGTCGCGGCCGCCACCGGTTCGGCCACGACCTTCCCCGTCGGCGCCGCCCGGGGCGCCACCTTCGATCCCGACCTCGAGCTGCGGATCGGCCGGGCGATCGGAGCCGAGGCGCGCTCGCGCGGCGCCAACGTCCTGCTCGCCCCGACCCTCAACCTGCTGCGCCACCCGCGCTGGGGCCGCGCCCAGGAGACCTACGGCGAGGACTCGCACCACGTCGGCGCGATGGGGGCCGCCTTCGTCCGCGGGGCCCAGGAGCACGTCGTCGCCTGCCCGAAGCACCTGGCGCTCAACAGCATCGAGGACACGCGCCTGGAGGTGGACGTCACCGCCGACGAGCGGACGCTGCGCGAGGTCTACCTGCCCCACTTCCGCGCCGCCGTCCGGGCCGGGGCGGGCTCGGTCATGTCCGCCTACAACCGCGTCAACGGCGACTACTGCAGCGAGAGCCGCCACCTGCTCACCGACATCCTGCGCACCGACTGGGGCTTCGACGGCTTCGTGGTGTCCGACTGGGTCTTCGGGACGCACGACACGTTGCGCTCGGCCCAGGCCGGGCTCGACGTGGAGATGCCCTGGCCGAAGGTCTACGGCAACTCGCTGGTGAGCGCGGTCCGCGAGGGCGCCGTCCAGGAGAAGGCGGTCGACGAGGCGGTGCGGCGGATCCTCCGGGCCAAGCTGCGCTTCGGCATCTACGACGGAAAGCCGGCGCTCGATCCCGAGGCCGTCGTCGAGAGCCCCGAGCACCTCGCCCTGGCCCTGGAGGCCGCCGAGAAGAGCACCGTGCTGCTGACCAACCCCCGCAACCTCCTGCCGCTCGATCGCTCGGCGTCCCGGAGGATCGCGGTGGTGGGCGCGCTCTCGGCCGTGGCGAACCTGGGCGACGTCGGCAGCAGCCACACCGTCTCCACCCGCGTCTCGACGGTGCTCGAGAGCCTGCGCGCCCACGCCGCCCCGGCCAGCGTGGTCGATCTCTCGCACGACTTCCTCTCCGAAGAAGAGCTGGCCGAGGTCGCCTCGGCGGACGCGGTCGTGATCGTCGCGGGGCTCACCTCCGCCGACGAAGGCGAAGCGCTCATCGGCGCCGGAGATCGCAAGTCGCTGTCCCTCCCCGCCGCGCACGAGGCCCTGATCGCCTCGGTCGCCGAGCGCAACCCGAACGCCGTGGTCGTCCTCGAGGGCGGCGGCGCGCTCCGGGTCGAGCCGTTCGTCGACCGCGTCGCGGCGGTCCTGATGGCCTGGTACCCCGGCTCGCAGGGCGGCGAGGCCATCGCGCGGATCCTCTTCGGCGAGGTGAACCCTTCGGGCCGGCTGCCGGTGAGCTTCCCGCGCGACGAGGCCCAGCTGCCGGCCTTCGAGAACGACCGGACGAGCGTCGCCTACGGCCTCTTCCACGGCTACCGCCACCTCGACCGGACCGGCGCCGTCCCGCGCTTCCCGTTCGGCCACGGCCTGGGCTATGCCCCCTTCGCCTTCTCGAACCTCGCGGTCTCACCCGCCACGCTCGCACCCGACGGGCGCCTGACCGCGACCGTCGAGGTCGCGAACACCGGCCTCGTCGCCGGGGCGCAGGTCGTCCAGCTCTACGTCTCGGCGAAGGCCTCGAAGGTCGAGCGCGCGGTGCGCGAGCTGAAGGCCTTCGCCCGCGTCGAGCTGGCCGCGGGGGAGAAGAAGACCGCGACGCTCGAGGTGGACGCCGCGGACCTCGCCTACTGGGACCTCGCCGCCGGCCGGTTCGTGGTCGAGCCCGGCGACTACGAGGTCGCCGTCGGCAGTTCGTCCCGCGACTTGCCGCTCACCGCTTCGTTCCGGGTCCCGGGCGGCAGCTGATCTGGGCGCGCCCGGCGCCGAACTCGAGCCTTCAGCCCAGCTTCGGCGGACCGCCCTGGAACGCCTGCACCACCCGGAGGATGCGCACGCGCACCGTGCCCCTGGGCACCGGCCAGTCCAGGCACTGCCCCACCCGCAGTCCCAGCAGCGCCGTGCCCACCGGCGCCACCACCGAGATCCGCCCCTTGCCGGGCGCGGCCTGCGACGGGAAGACGAGCTGGATCAGCTGCCGGCGGCGGGTGTTGGCGTCCTCGAACTCGACCGTGGAGTTCATGGCCACCACGTCCCCGGGAAGCTGCGCGCGCGGCACCACCGTGGCGCGGTCCAGCTCCGACTCCAGGTCGTCCACCGCCTCGCGGTCCCGCGTTCCGGGGCCCGAGGCCAGCACCGAGCGCAGCTCGCGCAGGTCCTCGGCGCTCACCACGATCGGCTGCTCCGCGGCGTCGCTCATCGCCCGGCCCCGGAGAGCTCCGTCAGCCGCTTGCGCATCGCGATGGCCAGCGAGCGCACCGCGTAGCCGGGCTCGTCGTCCACCGGATCCACCTCGCGGGGGAAGACCTCCAGCACCGACTCCAGGCAGGCCAGGCAGTCCTCGATCGCGCGGTCGCGGCGCTGCGCCTCGGCCAGGCCCAGCGCGCAGCCGGTCATCACGTGCCAGCGGCCGGGGTGGCTCACGACGCCCTCGTCGAAGGCCAGGGCTGGGGCCCGCTGGTCCACGTCCGCCCTACCCGCTCCAGCGTGTGCGCGACGTCGACGGCCGCGCGGCAGGCGGCGCGCTCCAGGGCCTGGTGGGCGTCGGGGTCGACCTCCTCGACGATCACCTGCCACGCCCGCAGGCCCCGCACCTCGAAGCGGCACAGCACCTGGGCGCCGTCGCCCGCCTCGGTGCTCACCCGCACCCGCTCCACCGTCCCGGCATGGCCGGCCAGCGCCTGCGTCGCCGCTCGCCGCGCCGCCGCCGCGAAGCCGTTCCCCGCCCCTTCGCCGTGCACTTCGACTCTCATGACCGCTCCTCCGCCAGGACCCGCCGCCGAGTGGACAGCATCGGCGCCGACGGCGTCGTGCGACAATGAGGAAGTTGGAGCGTGAACGTTCGCTTTTATGGAACGATTGGCCGAACCGCGCAGCAAGGTCCCGAGGCCCCCGTGAACTGGCTCAACTACCACCACCTCTACTACTTCTGGGTCGTGGCCCGGGAGGGCGGCATCAGCCGCGCCAGCCCGGTGCTGTACCTGGCGCCGCCGACCCTGAGCGCGCAGGTCAAGCGCCTGGAGGAGGCCCTGGGCGAGAAGCTCTTCGAGCGCGTCGGCCGGCGGCTGGAGCTGACCGAGATGGGCAAGGTGGTCTACCGCTTCGCCAGCGAGATCTTCTCGCTCGGCCTGGAGATGGTGGAGACGGTGAAGGGCCGTCCCACCGGCCGCCCGCTGCGGCTGGTGGTGGGCGTGGCCGACGTGGTGCCCAAGGTCTTGGTGCGCCGGCTGCTCGAGCCCGCCCGGCGCCTGCCCGGCAAGGTCCGCGTCGTCGTGCGCGAGGACCCGTACGACCGGCTGCTCGCCCACCTGGCCTCGCAGGACGTGGACGTGGTCATCGCCGACGCGCCGGTGGGGCCCGGCGGCCGGGTGCGGGCCTTCAACCACCTGCTGGGCACGAGCGCGGTCTGCTTCTTCGCCGCGCCCGGCCTGGCCAAGAGCCTGAAGGGCGCCTTCCCCCGCTGCCTCGACGGGGCGCCGCTGCTCCTGCCCACCGAGAACACCCAGGTCCGCCGGCCGCTGGAGCAGTGGTTCGCGCGCCAGCAGATCAGCCCCGACGTCGTGGGCGAGTTCGAGGACGCCGCGATGATGGCCACCTTCGGCGAGAGCGGCGCCGGGGTCTTCGTGGGCCCGGCGGTCATCGCCCGGGAGATCTGCGCGCGCAGCGGGGTGAAGCTGCTGGGCCAGGCCGCCGGCGTGGCCGAGTCCTTCTACGGCATCGTCATCGAGCGCCGCGTCCAGAGCGCGGCGGTGCAGGCGGTGCTCTCGCACGCCCGGCGCGAGATGCGCCCCGTCCCGGGCCCCAGGTCCGCCGGCGGTCGCTGAGCCGCCCGCCCCGCCCGCGCCGCCTGTTGCCGGCTCCGGAGGCCCCGGCTAAGGTCGCCTCGACCATGTTCAGCGTCCCCCTGGCTATCGGGCTCCTGGTGGCGGCCGTCGCGGTCTCCATCGCCGCCAAGCAGTTCCGCGTGCCCTACAACGTCGCGCTGGTCGTCGGCGGGATGCTGCTCGCCATCAGCGGGCTGTTGCCGACCCTGCCGCAGCTCTCCCCCGACGTGGTCTTCCTGGTCTGCCTGCCGGCGCTGCTCTTCGAGGGCGGGGTCACCGCCGACATCCGCGGCATCCGCGACAACGCGCTGCCCATCGGCATGCTCGCCACCCTGGGGATGGTGGTGGCCATCGCCGCCACCGCGGTGGCGCTGCACCTGCTCCTGCACCTGCGGTGGATGCCGGCGCTGCTGCTGGGGACCCTGCTCTCGGTGACCGACACCGTCTCCATCCTCTATGCCTTCCGAAGGGCCAAGGTGCCGCGGCGGCTGGCGGGGATCATGGAGGGCGAGAGCCTCTTCAACGACGGCACCGCGCTGGTGATCTACTCCACGCTGCTGGCGGTGCTCGCCGGCGGCGCGGTCTCGCCGACCAAGGCGGTGGCGCAGATCTTCCTGACCTCGGTGGGCGGGGCCGGGGTCGGCCTGGCGCTGGGGCTCTCCGCCGGCTGGCTCCTGCGCCGCCTGCACGACCCCCTGACCGAGATCATGGTCACCACCGCGGTGGCGCTGGGGGCCTACCTGGGCGCCGAGACCATCCACTTCTCGGGCGCCATCTCCGCGGTGGCCGCCGGCCTGTCGGTGGCATCGATGCGCCGCGACCTCGCGCCGGAGAGCCAGATCGCCCTCAACTCGTTCTGGGGCTACCTCGCCTTCGGGGTGAACACCTTCCTGTTCCTCTCGGTGGGCATGTCCACCTCGTTCGGCTCGATGGTCCTGTACTGGCACGAGGCGGCCGCGGCCATCGCCTGCATCTTCGTGGGCCGCTCCATCGGCATCTACCTGCCCTTCCTGCTGCTCAAGCTCGTGGGCCCGGTGCATTCGGTGCCGCTGCGCTGGCAGCACGTCTTCGTGGTGGGCAACATCAAGGGCGCGCTCTCCATCGCGCTGGCGCTGGGCCTGCCCGCCTCCACCCCGCAGCGCGACCTGCTGGTCCACATCGCCTTCGCGGTGACCTTCGTCTCGCTCGTCGGCCAGGGGCTCAGCCTGGGCACGGTGCTGCGGCGCCTGGGGCTGGTCTCCAAGGACGGCTTCGCCGACGCCAGCGGCGACCACCAGGTGCGCCTGCTCGCCTCGCGGGCGGCGCGCCTGGAGCTGGAATCGCTGCGCCGCTCGGGCCTGGTGCCGCAGGCGGCCTTCGAGCAGCTGCAGAGCGCCTACCAGGTGAGCATCGCGGCCTCCGAGCGCGAGCTGCGCCGGCTCTACGAGCAGAACCTGGCGCACGGCGCGCGCTCGCTGCTGGCCACGCGCCGGCGGCTCATCGACGCCGAGCGGACGGCGGTCCTCGACGCGCTGCGCGGCAAGCTCGTCCCCGAGGAGTCCGCGGAGCGGATCCTGGCGGACCTGGAGGCGCGGCTGGTCGAGGTGGAGAAGGTGCTGGCCTCGGCCGAGCACGACGACGAGGACGTGGATCGAGGGACGGCATGAGGATCGTCATCGCAGGCGGCGGACGCATCGGGGGCGCGCTGGCGGCCCGGCTCGCCGACGGCCAGCGCGAGGTGGTGGTCATCGACCGCCAGCAGTCCGTGTGCGAGCGGCTCTTCGAGCGGGTGGGCGTGCGCACGGTGTGCGGCGAGGCGACGGACCCGGCGGCGCTGGCCTCGGCGGGCATGGCGGCGGCGGACCTGGTGGTGGGCGCGCTGGAGCGCGACGCCGACAACCTGGCCTTCGCGATGCTGGCGCGGGCGGCCTCCGGCGCGCGGGTGATGGTGCGCATGCTCGACTCCTCCTACCGCGACGCCTACCGCCTGGCCGGGGTGCGCGACGTCATCGCCGAGGCCGACCTGGTGGTGGCGCGGCTGGAGACGGCGGTGCACTTCCCGCAGCTGGCCGGCTCGCTGCCGCTCACCCACGGCGACGCCATCCTGTTCGAGATCGAGATCCGCCCGCGCGCCCACGTGGCGGGCATGACCGTGGCGGCGGTGCGCGCCCGGCCGGACTTCCCGCGCGACTGCGTCTTCGTCACGGTCATCGACCCCGAGGGACGCACCGAGCTGCCCCGGGGCGACACCGTGCTGCAGCCCCGGCACACCGTGCTGCTGGTCGCCAAGCGCACGGAGATCGCCGCGGCGGTCACCGCGCTCACCGCCGAGCCGGGGATGGAGAGCGAGCGACTGACCGCGGTGGTCGAGGCGATGCGCAAGATCGACTTCCTGGCGCCGCTGGGGGCCGAGGAGCTGGCCGACCTCGCCCGCGGCATCGTGCTCACCCGCAAGTCGAAGGGCACGGTCATCTTCAACAAGGGCGACCCCGGCGCGACGTTCTTCCTGGTGCTCTCCGGCGAGGTCGAGCTCGGCGACGCCGGCGTCACCACCGAGGTGGTCAAGCCCGGCGGTTTCTTCGGCGAGATCTCGCTGTTGACCGGCGAGCCGCGCTCCAAGACCGCCACCGCGGGGAGCGACGCCGAGCTGGCGGGCATCGGGCTGGAGGAGTTCCGCCGCGTGGTGATGGCCAACCCCTCGATCGCGCTGCAGATGAGCCGGACGCTCGGACAGCGGCTGGCGGCGGCGGCCAAGGCCAACAGCCCGAAGGCGAGGCGACGGATCCTGGGGTTCTGAAGACTCGAGGCCCAAGCCGCTGAAGCTCGAGGCCGGAGCAGATTGAGCTCTGGCCCCTCGACAAGCTCGGGGTGAGGCCAGCCCGCGGCGGCGGCCCGCCACATTCCGTGGAACTTCCCGGACACCGGCTAGAATCGCCCCCATGCCCACGCCTCCCGCCAAGCCCGACCTCAACGAGTCCATCGCCCGGTTCCTGGCGACCCTGCCGCTGTTCGCGGACGTCAGCGCGGCCGAGGCCATGGACGTCGTCCTGCTGCTTCGCAAGGTGGACCTGCAGCCGGGCGAGAAGCTCTTCGAGGCCGGCGACCCGCCCAGCTCCATGTGGCTCCTGGGAGAGGGCTGCGAGGTGGAGATCTCCATGGTCCCCGCCCCCGGCGCGCCGCCGGTGGCGATGTTCACCTCCGCGGCCGGCGACACGGTCGGCGAGATGGCGCTCATCGACGACGCGCCGCGCTCCGGCACCGCCACCGTGGTCAAGGCCGGCACGGCGCAGCGCATCGAGGCCGCGGACTTCGAGGCCCTGCGCGCCCGCTTCCACCCGGCGGCCTTCAAGATGCTGCGCAAGCTGGCCATCACCATGGCCCGCCGCCTGCGGGTGAACGCCTCGCGCCTGGCGCCCGAGACCCCCGAGTCCGCGGCGGGGGGCGTCGCGCCGACCCGGCTGCCCGAGGGCAAGAAGGTCACCCCGGAGTCGCTGCGGGCGCTCTCGCCGTTCGACCGCCTGCCGGCGAGCGTGCGGCTGGCGCTGTCGCAGAAGCTGCGCGAGAACGTGCTGACGCCAGGCCAGGTGGTGTTCCGGCAGGGCGAGCCCGGCGAGTTCCTCATCATCCTGGAGGAGGGCGACGTCGCGCTGATCCGCCAGGGGCACGAGCTGGCGCGGCTGGAGCCGGGCGCGCTGTGCGGCGTGGTCTCGGCGGTCGACGGCGGCGCGCGGGTGGCCGACTGCATCGCGGTCGCCCCCTCGCGCGTGCTGCGGCTGTCGCGGCCGGACCTGGAGTGGCTCTTCCAGTCCGGAAACCGCTTCGCCTACCAGATCGTCGACGCGGTGGTGCGCCAGATGGTCTCGCGCCTGCGCGCGCTCAACCTCTCGCTGGTCGCCCAGTGCGAGACGCACTCCGAGCCCGAGCGGGCCCAGCTGGAGGCCCAGGCGGCCGGTGGCGCGCTCGACCTGGACCTCGACATCGACCTCGAGGATCTCCCGATCCTCGAGCCGCTGCCGCTCGAGGAAGACGAGACCCTGTAGCCGTTCGGAGAAGCGCGCCTGCAGCCCGAGGCGGCCTTCGACTCCGGCATCGCGCGGCCCTGCCTGCGCTCAGGCTGAACGGTCGCCCTGGCCCTCGACAGGCCGAGGCCATCTCCTGGCCGTCGGATCCGCGGTATCTTTTCGGACGCCGTTCTGCCCGAAGGAGATGCCATGCGCTCCCGTTTCCTGGCCCTCACCGCCGTCTCGCTCTTGCTGGCGGGCTGCCCCAACGACAAGCCCCTCGTCACGAACTTCGACGTGGGAGGCACGGTGTCGGGCCTGGTCGGGGCCGGGCTGGTCCTGCAGAACAACCTCTCGGACACGGTCGAGGTGAACCAGAACGGCGCCTTCGCGTTCCCCACCAAGCTCTCGAAGTGGACCAACTACGAGGTGACGGTCCAGCAGCAGCCCACGATGCCCGCGCAGACCTGCACCGTCGAGAACGGGGCGGGCACCGTCACCGGCGAGATCACCGACATCAAGGTCTCCTGCAGCACCGCGACCTACGCCGTCGGCGGCCCCGTCACCGGGCTCACCGGCGCGGGCCTGGTCCTGCAGAGCGATTCGGGCGACGAGCTGCCGGTCGCGGCCAACGCCACCCGCTACGCCTTCCACTTCGCCAGCGGCGCGCAGTACTCGCTCTCGATCAAGACCCAGCCGATCAAGCCTTCCCAGACCTGCGCGCTCTCGAACGCCGTGGGCACCGTGGGCGACCAGGACATCAACAGCATCCCGCTGACCTGCACCACCGACAGCTTCCTGGTCGGCGGCGCGGTCGTCGGGCTCGTCGGCTCCGGCCTGGTCGTCGAGAGCGGCGGCGGCGAAGAGGTCACCGTCGAGAAGTCCGCGACCCGCTACTCCTTCGAGCTCGAGAGCGGCGTCAGCTACGCCATCAAGGTCAAGACGCAGCCCTCGAGCCCCCAGCAGACCTGCGTCGTCGACAGCGCGAACGGCGTGGTCGACAACGCGCGAATCGAGAACGCCACCATCACCTGCACCACCGACGCCTTCGCGGTGGGCGGCCCCATCGCCGGGCTTGCCGGCTCGGGCCTGGTGCTCACCAACAACGGCGGAAGCGATCTGCTCGTCGGCAGCGGCGACACCACCTACGCCTTCGTCCTGCAGAACGGCTCGGCCTACGACATCCAGGTCAAGACCCAGCCCACCAGCCCGCGCCAGACCTGCGTCGTCTCCAACGGCACCGGGACGGTCGGCAGCGCCAACGTCGCCAACGTCGCCGTCACCTGCGTGACCGACGCCTACTCCGTCGGCGGGCCGATCACCGGGCTGGTCGGCGCCGGGCTCGTGCTGCAGAACAACGGCAAGGACGACCTCGCGGTCCCCGCCAACACCTCCGCCTACTCGTTCCTGGTCCCCAGCGGCACCGACTACCTGGTCACCGTCAAGGCACAGCCCACCAACCCCAGCCAGACCTGCACCGTGTCCAACCCCAGCGGCAGCGTGGCGGGCGCGCCGGTGACCAACGCGTCCATCACCTGCATCACCAACGCCTACACCGTGGGCGGCACCATCGCCGGGCTCCTCGGGACCGGGCTCGTACTGCAGAACAACCTCTCGGGCGATCAGGCCATCGCCAAGGGCGCGACCGGCTACTCCTTCAAGAACGTCCCCAGCGGCACCAACTACTCGATCACCATCAAGAGCCAGCCCACCGCGCCTGAACAGACCTGCGTGGTCGCCAAGCCCACCGGCCCGGTCGTCGCCTCCAACGTCACCGACGCCAACATCACCTGCACCACCAGGACCTTCTCCGTCGGCGGCCCCGTCGCCGGGCTGACCGGCAGCGGGCTGGTCCTGCAGGACGGCTACGGCCACGAGGTCCCGGTCGCCTCCGGCGCCAGCGGCTACCACTTCACGCTCGAGAGCGGAGCCACCTACTCCATCGCGGTGAAGACGCAGCCCTCGAGCCCGCAGCAGACCTGCGTCGTCGTCAACGGGTTCGGGACGGTCCTCAAGGCCGACATCACCAACATCTCGGTCGACTGCGGCACCAACAAGTTCTCGGTCGGCGGCGCCATCACCGGACTGAAGGGCTCGGGGCTCATCCTGCAGAACGGCGCCGGCAACGAGATCACGCTGGCCTCTTCGGCCACCTCCTACCAGTTCCTCGTCGCGAGCGGCGCCGGCTACACCATCACCGTCAAGCAGCAGCCCACCGACCCGAGCCAGACCTGCGTCGTCTCCAACGGCACCGGGACCGTCGCCACCGCCAACGTCACCACCGCCACGGTCGCCTGCTCCACCAACACCTACTCCGTCGGCGGGACGATCAGCGGCTACACCGGCTCGGGGCTCGTGCTGCAGAACAACGGCGCCGGCGACAAGATCATCCCCGCGGGCGCGACGGCCTACAGCTTCGCCGTCGCCAGCGGCGACACCTACCTCGTGAGCGTCAAGACCGACCCCACCAGCCCGGCGCAGACCTGCGTGGTCTCCAGCCCCACCGGCAAGGTCGGCGGCGCGGCGGTCGGCAACGTGAACATCAGCTGCGGCACCAACGCGTTCTCGGTCGGCGGGAGCATCAGCGGGCTCGAGGGCACCGGGCTCATCCTGCAGAACGGCGCCGGCAACGAGCAGCCCATCGCGGCGAACGCGGCCAGCTACAGCTTCCTGGTCAGCAGCGGCGCCGGCTACAACATCACCGTCAAGACGCACCCCAGCGGCCCGAGCCAGAACTGCACCGTCGCCAGCCCGAGCGGCACGGTCTCGGGCGCGGACGTCACCAACGTCAACATCACCTGCACCACCAAGAGCTTCACCGTCGGCGGGACGATCTCCGGCTACACCGGAACCGGCCTCGTGCTGCAGAACAAGGGCGGCAGCAACCAGACCATCGCCAAGGGCGCGTCGAGCTACACGTTCACGGTGGTCAGCGGCGACACCTACGCCATCTCCGTCCTGACCCAGCCCGCGAGCCCGAGCCAGACCTGCTCCATCGCAAACGACAGCGGCACCATGAGCGGCGCGAACATCGGCAACGCCACCATCACCTGCGCCATCAACAAGTACGACGTCGGCGGGGCCATCACCGGCTTGTCGGGCACCGGCCTCATCCTGAAGGAGAACCTCGGAGGCACGACCCAAAGCATCGACCCGGCCGCCAAGAGCTACGCCTTCTCGCTGGCCAGCGGCGCCAGCTACTCCATCAGCGTCCAGACCCAGCCCATCAGCCCCAGCCAGACCTGCAGCGTGGCGAGCCCCGGGGGCACGGTGGCGGGCATCAACATCACCACCGCCGCGGTCGACTGCACCACCAACCTCTACACGCTCGGAGGAACGGTCAGCGGGCTCGTCGGGCCGTCGATGGTCACCCTCAAGAACGGCAGCGACACCATCACCTCGGCGAACGGCACCTTCACCTTCCCCACCAAGGTCCTCTCGGGCAGCACCTACACCGTCACCGCGGTCGCCCCGCCGAACCACGCCTGCACCGTCACCGGCGGCAGCGACACGATGACCACCGGCAACGTGTCCAACGTCTCCGTGACCTGCGCCTGGAACACCGTCATCCTGCTGGCCGGCACCGCGGGCACCACCGGCCACATCGCCGCGGCGTTCCAGGACAACGCCTCCGGCGGCGCCTGGACCACCCCGACCAACCTCGCCGGCGCCACCAACTCCGGGACGGCGCTCGCGATCACCGGCAACGGCGTCGGCCTCGGGCTCGTGCGCCACGCCAGCAGCGACAGCCAGAACGACCGCATCAAGTACACGACCTGGGACGGCGCCACGTGGACCCAGCTCGCGGACGTCGGCGCGACGGTCACTACCCGCTCGCAGCCCAGCATTGGCACCGCCGCGGGCCAGGCCGGCGCCCTGGCGGTCTTCCACGGCAACGACTACTCCCACTACCTGCTCACCTGGACCCTCGGCTGGGCCTTCGGAAACAGCGTCGGCACGACCTTCGGGCCGAACCCGGCCTTCATCCAGATGCGCGGCGCCGACGCCACCGTGGGGTTCATCGCCGGCGTGAATCAGCCGTACGCGATCGACAGGACGGCGGGGGCCTGGGGAACGCCGGCCAACATCGCGCCCGAGGGGGCCAGCTTCGACCCCATCCTCCACCCGGTGGTGGTCAAGCCCGCCTCCGGGCCGGACCTGATGATCATCTGGCACGCCCCCGCACCTGCATGCCCCGGAGTCGATTGCGGCAAGGGCTTCCCACTGCGCTTCGCGACGCGCACGGCGGGTACCTGGTCCGCGGCCCGGGACGTCCAGTACACCTGGACCAAGGAGCCGTTCGCAGCCGCCGCCTTGCCGAACGGCAGTGTCATCGTTGCCGTTCACCGAAGCGACCCCGGCGTGGACCGTCTCTGGACGAGCCTCTACAACCCCGCGACCACGACTTGGACCAACCCCAGAGACACGGGCTGGACCCTCATCGGTGGACCGGCGATCACACGTGGCATGGGTGCTGCTGTTGCAGAAGTCGCGTTCGTTGGCGTCACTGACTACAAGGCCTACCACTGCCGCATCCTCGACTCGTCCGGGACCTGCCCCAGCGCCTTCCCGGTCGGCAGTGGCGTGAACTTCGTCTCCATCGCCACGGTTCCCTGACCCCTCGCCGGGGCGGCCCGCAACGGCCAGAGCATTCGGATTGGCGTGGCCGACCGGGAACGGTGCGTGCCAGACCGCGGGCTGCGGGTGCTCCCAGGGCAAGTGCGGCGCGTCGCCGGAGGACTCTGCCGCCCGACTTGGCCTCACCCGCCTGGGGCGCAAGTCGGCGTGGCCGATCCCCGGCCTCGCCACTATCGATGGGGCACGGCATCTCGCCGGTGCCACACGAGGAGGCGCGCCATGCAAGCAACCAAGCTCGGCCGCAGCGGCTTGAAGGTCAGCCGGCTGTGCCTGGGCACGATGAACTTCGGCCCGGAGACGAGCGAGAAGGACGCCGGCGAGATCATGGACGCCGCGCTCGACGCCGGGGTCAACTTCTTCGACACGGCCGACATGTACGGCCACAAGTTCACCGAGTGGCAGAAGGTGCCGCGCGAAGGGCTCACCGAGCAGATCCTCGGCCGCTGGTTCGCTCAAGGCAGCTCGCGCCGCGACAAGGTGGTGCTCGCCACCAAGGTCTACGGGGGCATGTGGGAGGGGCCGAACGGGCGCGGGCTGTCCGCCTTCCACATCCGCCGCGCCTGCGAGGACAGCCTGCGGCGCCTGAAGACCGACCGCATCGACCTGTACCAGATGCACCACGTCGACCGGGACACGCCCTGGGACGAGATCTGGCAGGCGATGGAGGTGCTGGTCGCGCAGGGCAAGGTGCTCTACGTCGGCAGCAGCAACTTCGCCGGCTGGCACCTCGCGCAGGCCAACGAGACCGCGTCGCGCCGGCACTTCCTGGGCCTCGTCTCCGAGCAGAGCCTCTACAACCTGAGCGAGCGCACGGTGGAGCTGGAGGTGCTGCCGGCCTGCCGCGCCTACGGGCTGGGCGTCCTGCCCTGGAGCCCGCTGGCCGGCGGGATGCTCGGCGGCGCCCTGGGCAAGATCGCCTCCGGGCGCCGGATGCTGGCGCTGGTGCAGGAGAGCATCGCCGCGAACCGCCCCAAGCTCGAGAAGTACGAGGCGTTCTGCAAGGAGCTGGGCCACCCGCCCGGGGACGTCGCGCTCGCCTGGCTGCTGCACCGGCCCGGCGTGACCGCGCCCATCGTCGGCCCGCGCACGATGGCCCACTTGAAGGACGCGTTGCGGGCCACCGAGCTCCGGCTCGACGAAGCCGCCAACGCCCGCCTGGACGAGATCTGGCCGGGTCCGGGCGGCGAGGCGCCCGAGGCCTACGCCTGGTAGGCCCCGGCGGGTCCCCTCCCTCCCGCGCGCTCGCGCCTCGCCGCCAGGATGACCAGCATCCTCGGACGGGCTCCAGCCTGGGGCCCGCTGCCTCGAGCCTGGCATGAGCGTTCTGCGCACCTACTCCGACGCCCTGGTCCTGACCGGGCGAGCCTTGGCCAAGAGCCCGTGGACGCTGCTCTTGCCCGCGGCCTACGCGGCGGTGCTCGTGCCGGCCTCGGCCATCGCCGGGGCCTTCGGGATCCTCGGCGGCTTCCTCTACGCCCTCGTGGTGGACGCGCTGCTCGCCTCGGCGCTGTACGTCGTCTCCGAGCTGGTCACCGGCTCGCGCGTGCAGTTGAAGGAGCTGCCCCAGAGCGTGCGGCACTACTTCTGGCCCATCATGAACGTGCTGTTCGTCCTGTGGATCGCCGGGTTCGTCGTCCGCCCGCTGCTCCACGCGGTCCCGAACGCGGGCGCGCTGATGCTGGGGATCTGGGCCGTCCTCTTCATCCTGCTCAACGCCGTCCCGGAGATCCTCTACCGGCGCGGCACCTACGGAGGCCTGGCGGCCATCGGCGAGAGCGTGGCGTTCGTCCAGGAGCACTGGCTCGTCTGGCTCCCGCCCAACCTCGCCGTCGCGGCGCTGCTCTGGTTCGGCCTGCCGGTGGTCGACGCCTTGCCGCTGGGCGTCGTGCTCGGGCCGGCGGTGGGCGGAGCGCTCGTCTTCACCACCCTCGTCTTCCGCGGCCACCTGTTCGCGGCGCTCGACGGCACGACCGCGCGGCAGCGGGCCCTGCGGCAGCGGCTCGGGCGCTGAGCCGAGGGCTCGCGGCGCCCGCTCTTCGCCGTCGCCACATTCCACTCGAGAAGCGCGAACCCGGACGCCGCGGCGGGCCCGCGACGAGAGGCGAAGGAGAGCCGGGCCGGCCATCCGCACCCGGGGAAGAGGTCGAGCCACGCCAGCAGCCCGGGCCCTCGCCCGGAAGGCGGCGCCAGGACGAGAGCAGAGGAGCTCCAGATGCCTTCAGACACCAAGGACCCGAACGCCCCGGAGACGGCCTCCGGCAAGCAGCCGAAGGAATCCGCCCCCGCCAACAGCGACGCGAGCTTTCCCAAGCAGCGCGGGAGCGATCAGTTCGGCACCCACGGCGGCGCCCACGGCAAGCCCGGCCAGTCGCCCAAGGCTCCCGGCACGAAGGAAAAGTGAGCGGCCCGGAGGGGTGGTCTGCAGGCAGCTGAAACGCCTGCGTCTCGCGGGGGCCGTCGGAACCGGGCGGGACTTGGCTTGCGTCAGCTGCGCCCAAGAGCCCGAAATCTCCACTTGGAGAAGTCTCGCACTTCTCGGCGGGCAACCGCCGGTCTCCGCGCCGGGGCGGCGGGTAGCACGCCGGCCAGGACCGAAGCTGGCTAGGATGGCGTCCCAATCTGCCGTCCGAGGGGTCCTTGGCCCGCATCCTGGTCATCGAAGACGAGCGCGACCTGCAGAACGTGCTCGGCTACAACCTGAAGCGGGCCGGCCACGAACCGGTCGCGGCGCTGCGCGGCGAGCAGGGCCTGCAGCTGGCCCGCGCCCAGCGGCCCGATCTCGTGCTCCTCGACCTCATGCTCCCGGACATCCCCGGGACCGAGGTGTGCCGGACGCTCAAGCAGGAGGAAGGCACGCGCTCCGTGCCGGTGCTCATTCTCACCGCCCGAGGCGAAGAGAGCGACCGCGTCGTCGGCTTCGAGCTGGGCGCCGAGGACTACGTGGTCAAGCCGTTCAGCGTCCGCGAGCTGATCCTGCGCATCGAGGCGCTGCTGCGCCGGACGCGGAGCGCCCCCACGCACGGGTCGGTCCTCGAGCTCGGGGGTCTGCGGATCGACCCCGCCGGGCACCGGGTGTGGCTCGACGACCTGGCGCTCGACCTGACCGCGCTCGAGTTCAAGCTGCTCCTCGTGCTCGGCGAGCGCCGCGACCGCGTGCAGAGCCGCGAGGCGCTGCTCGACGGCGTCTGGGGCGTCCACGCCGACGTCACCGCGCGCACCGTGGACACGCACATCATGCGGCTGCGCGAGAAGCTCGGGGCCGCCGGCCGGTTCATCGAGACGGTGCGCGGCGTCGGCTACCGCTTCGCGGAGCATCCCGGGAGCCAGCCCGAGTGAAGCTCGGCATCCGCACCCGCCTGTTCCTGGTCTCGCTGGCCCTGGTGGCCACCGCGCTCCTGGGAGGCCAGCTCCTGCTGGCGCCGCACCTCGACGCCTTCCTCACCGAGCGCGTCCACGGCGACCTCGTCGTGCGCCTGCACCTGTGCGCGGCGGTCGTCGAGGCCGCCCCCGACGGCGATCGGAGCGCGCTCGCCCGGGACCTGGCGGCGCGCGCGCAGGCCCGCGTCACGCTCATCGCGCCGACCGGGGCGGTGCTGGGCGACTCCTCCGTCCCGGCCGAGAGGCTCGGCGCTCTCGACAACCACCTGTCCCGGCCCGAGGTCCGCGACGCCCTGGCCTCCGGACACGGCGACAGCGTGCACCTGAGCTCCACC
Source organism: Myxococcales bacterium (assembly GCA_036504155.1). Classification (GTDB taxonomy): domain Bacteria; phylum Myxococcota; class Myxococcia; order Myxococcales; family UBA5297; genus JACRCT01. The sequence continues at coordinate 38,094 of DASXVQ010000023.1, read as the reverse complement.
CTGCGCTCGCGCATGCTCTACGTCGCCGCCCCTTCCGGCGCGGCGGCGAGGTCGCCGGCGTGGTCCGCGCGGCGCTGCCCCTGACCGAGGTCGACGACACCCTGGCGAGGCTGCGGGGGCTGGCCGCCACCGCCGCGCTGGTCATGCTCGGCGCGGGGGCCACCCTGGCCGGCGCCGCGGCGCACTGGACCTCGCGGTCGCTGCGCCGGCTGACCGCCGCGGCGCGGACGATGATCTCCGGGGACCTCTCGGTGCGGACCGGCGTGGGCGGGCGCGACGAGGTCGCCTCGCTCAGCCAGGCGCTCGACACGCTCGGCCAGAGCCTCTCCGAGAGCATGGGCGCGCTCCGCGGCGAGCGCGACCTGCGCGACCGCATCCTGGTGGGGATGCGCGAAGGCGTGCTGCTGCTCGACGGGGCGGGGCGCGTGCTGCTCGTCAACCCCGCCCTGCGCGAGCTGCTCGGCCTGCGGCCGGACGCCGAGGGGCAGCCGCTGCTCGACGAGATCCGCCACGGGCAGCTGGGGGACCTCCTGGGCCGCGCCGAGCGGGGCGGCGGCGAGATCTCCGAGGAGATCGAGTTCCTCGGCCGCCGGCCGCGACGCTTGCTGGTGCACGTGGCCCGACCGCGCGGGGACCCGCCGGGCCTGCTGGCGGTGTTCTTCGACGTGACCGACCTGCGCCGGCTGGAGACCCTGCGGCGCGACTTCGTCGCCAACGCCTCGCACGAGCTGCGCACCCCCATCGCCGCGGTCCGCTCGGCGGCGGAGACGCTCTCGGACGCCCTGCGCGAGGACCCCCAGGCCTCCGCCGGCTTCGTGGAGATGATCCAGCGCAACAGCGAGCGGCTGCAGCGGCTGGTGGACGACCTGCTCGACCTCTCGCGCATCGAGTCGCGCGAGCTCGAGCTGTCCGCCGAGCCGGTGGCGCTCGGGGCGGCCGCCGAACGCGTCGTCTCCCTCTTCCAGGACAAGGCACAGCGCCGGGGCCTGCGGCTGTCGGTGCAGGTGCCCGCGGAGCTGAAGCCGGCGCGGGCCGACCCCCGCGCCCTCGAGCAGGTGCTGACCAACCTGGTGGACAACGCGGTGAAGTACTGCGTCGAGGGCGCGGCGATCACGGTGCGCGCCAGCCCGGCCGGCGAGCAGCTCGAGCTGTCCGTGGCGGACACCGGGCCCGGCATCGAGGCGCGGCACCTCCCCCGCCTCTTCGAGCGCTTCTACCGGGTCGACGCCGGGCGCTCGCGCGAGCTGGGCGGCACCGGCCTGGGGCTGTCGATCGTCAAGCACCTGGTCGAGGCGATGCACGGCAGCGTGAGCGTCGAGAGCGAAGTCGGGCGCGGGTCGCGCTTCCTGGTGCGCCTGCCCCTGGCGGACGCCGCGCCGGGACGGTCCAAGGCGGGCTAGGCCAGGGCCTGGCCGGCCCTCGAACGTCACGAAAACGCCACACGCGGTTTCTAGACTCCTGAGCGTCCCAGGAGTCTTCGTGATGCTTCGGCCGTGCGCCCGCGCCCCAGCCCTGTTGGCGGCCTGCCTCGCCGTGGCGACCGCCTGCGCCCGGCCCGGTGGAGCCGCAGACGCGGCGGCGGGCGCCGATCCCGAGCAGACCTATGCCGCCCGCCTGCTGCGGCACTGGGCGGCCGAGGGAGCCCGGCGCTCCGGGCCGCCGCTGGGCACGCTGGGCGCAGTCCAGCCCCTCGCCGATCGATCGGTGGACTTCGCCCTGAGCGATCTGCCGATGACCGACGAGCAGTTGGCCCGGGTCGAAGGGACGATTCTCCACGTCCCCGTGACGCTGGGCGCGGTCGCCCTGACCTACCACTTGCCCGGCGCCGCTCTTCGGCCACGCTTCACCCCCGAGCTGCTCGCGGCCATCGCCCTCGGCCAGCTCACGGCGTGGGACGACCCCCGGCTCGCCGCCGTCAACCCCGACGGCCCGTTGCCGGCGCTGCCGATCGCGCCGATCCGCCGCTCCGACGAGAGCTCGACCACGGCCATCCTCTCGGCCTACCTGGACGAGACCAGCCCCACGTGGCGCGCCGCGGTCGGCGGCGGAGCGGACGCCGTCCGCAGGCCCGTGGGCGAAGAGGCTGCGGCCGACGCGGACGTCGAGCGCCTGGTCCGGGCGACCCCCGGAGCCCTCGGCTACGTCGACCTCGCCTACGCCCTGCAGCACGGCCTCCCCCTGGCTCTTCTGCAGAACGCGGCGGGCGCGTTCGTCGAGCCGACCCTCGACGCCGTGGCCGCCGCCGCGAGCGCGACGCTTCCCGAGGACCTCCGCGCGCGGCTGTTCTCGGCTCCCGACCCCCATGCCTGGCCGCTGTCTTCCTTCAGCTACGTGCTGTTCTTCGCCGACGACCCGGCCCGGCCGCGCGCCTTCGCGCCGGTGCCGTTCCTGTGGTGGGCCGAGTACGACGGCCAGAAGTACGCCCGGTCGCTCGGCCATGCCCCGCTCCCCACCCCCGTCGTCGACCGCGTCTACTCCTTGCTCGACCGCCTGCAGCCCGCGCCGCCTTCGTTGCTGACCTCGCCCCCTCTCTAGGACGGGAGCCGCGATGCAAGTCCTGGTGACCTACGGTGCTGGGCCGGAGAGCACGGCGGCCCTGGCGCGCGCCGTCGCCGAGGCGCTCGAGGACGCCGGCCTGCGGGCCGTGGCCCTGCCCTGCGGCGAGGGCGGACGGGTGCTCGCCGCGTTCGACGCCGTGGTCGTCGGCGGTCGGCTCGAAGGCGGCCGATGGCCGCTGGGCCTGCGCTGGTTCGTCTGGCGCCGGGCTGCCCAGCTGCGCCAGATGCCCGTGTGGTTCTTCTCGGACGACCCGTCGAGCGCCTCGGCGGACGGGGGGCGTGCGGCGCCCTCGGCCGCCATCGGCGCGCTGATGGGCCGCGCCGGCGCTCGCGGCCACGCGGCCTTCCCGGGCCGGCCGCGCTCGCGCCCTGGCCAGTCGCCCCCCGCTGGCGAGGACGCCGGCCGCTGGCGGTCGCGGGACCGCATCCAGGCCTGGGCCTTCGACCTCGCCCTCGAGCTCCGCAACGGGTCCAAGGCCGCCGACCTCTCGCTCAGCCCTTGACGGAGCGACTCGCCCCCCTCCATTGTTAGCGTTCATTTTTCGTCAGACGCTGGAGCCTCCCGGGCCGGCCTGACCTTGCAAAGTCGTCCCGGCCCAGCTGGAAACGGGCCTTGAGGTCGTACGAATGCTCCTCGCGCTGGGGCTGCTCATCCTCGCGGCCATCATCTTCGACTTCCTGAACGGCTTTCACGACAGCTCCAACATCGTCGCGACGATGATCGCCTCGCGCGCCTTCGCCCCGCGCACGGCGCTGGCCATCGTCACGGTCGGCGAGGTGTTGGGCCCGTTCCTCTTCGGCGTGGCGGTGGCCAAGACCATCGGCAACGACGTCGTCGCCGGCGGGACCGTGACCCAGGCCGTGGTCGTTTCGGCCCTCGCCGGCGCCATCGTCTGGAACGTGATCACCTGGTGGCTGGGCATCCCGTCCAGCTCGTCTCACGCGCTCATCGGCGGCATCGTCGGCGCGGTGGCGATGGAGCACGGCTTCGGCCTCATCAAGATGGCCGGCATCCAGAAGGTGCTCATCGCCCTCTTCGTCTCGCCCATCCTCGGGCTGCTCGTCGGGTTCCTCGTCCAGCGGTTCATCCTGCACACCCTGGTCGCCATCCGGGCCGGGCCCAGCGCCAACAAGTTCTTCCGCGCCGGCCAGTTCTTCACCGCCTTCGGGCTGGCGCTCTCCCACGGCACCAACGACGCGCAGAAGACGATGGGCATGATCACCATGGGCCTGGTGGCCACCGGCTTCCAGAAGGAGTTCAACGTCCCCTGGTGGGTCATGGTCATCAGCGCCTCGGCGATCGGGGCCGGCACCGCCTCCGGAGGCTGGCGCCTGATCAAGACGCTGGGCTTCAAGCTCTACAAGATCTGGCCCATCCACGCCTTCACCGCGCAGTTCGCCTCCGCCAGCGTCATCCTGGGCGCGGCGCTCCTGGGCGGGCCGGTCAGCACCACCCAGGTCGTCTCCGGCGTCATCCTCGGCGCCGGCGCCTCCGAGACCGCGCGCAAGGTGCGCTGGAGCCTGGCCCTCAACATCGCCACCGCGTGGGTCCTGACCATCCCCGCCGCCGGGCTGGTGGCCGCCGGCTCCTACCACCTGATCAAGTTCCTGATGCCCCTTCCCCCGGTGACGCCATGAACATCTTCAAGAACCCCCTCAAGCCCAAGACGGACCCGTTCGTGGATCGGCTGACGAAGCAGGCCGAGGCCTGCGTCGTCGGACTCAACGGGCTGCTCGAGTTCGCGCGGGCCCCGTCCGAGGGGACCGCCCGGGTCGTCCGCGAGGCCGAGGAGAAGGGCGACGAGGAGCGGCGGCTGCTCATCGACGAGCTCAACCGCACCTTCGTCACGCCCATCGACCGCGAGGACCTCTTCGCCCTCTCCCGCGCCATCGACGACGTGCTCGACTACGCCTACACCACCGTGGACGAGATGCTGCTCTTCGGCCTCGAGCCCAACCCGCTGCTGACCCAGATGGCGGAGATGCTCCACCAGGCCGGCAAGGAGCTGCACCTGGCGACCCGGGAGATCCTCGAGCACCCCTCCGTCGCCAACGAGCACGCCATCTGCGCCAAGCAGCTCGAGAACCGGGTGGAGAAGCTCTACCGCGAGGCCACCGCGCAGCTCTTCAAGGAGAAAGTGGACTCGGTGGACGGCGTGCTGCACCTGCTCAAGCTGCGCGAGGTGTACCGCCACATGTCGAACGCGGCCGACCGCGCCGACACCGCGGCGAACATCATCACCGACGTGAACATGAAGGTGATGTAGCCCGCGCCGCGCCGCGGCGATCCGCGACGGAGGCTCAACCCCCGCCGCGGTGCCGGATGTCCTCCCGGGAGACCATGAACACCACCATCTCCGCGAGGTTGGTGGCGTGGTCCCCCACCCGCTCCAGGTACTTGGCGATCGACTGCAGCCGGGTGGCCGGGAAGATGTCCCGGGGGTGCTCCACCATGTGCGAGAGCAGCCGCGAGAAGACGGCGTTGTAGTGCGCGTCGACGGCCTTGTCCCGCCCGATGACCTGCCGGGCGAGCTGGGCGTCGCCGCGCACGAACGCGTCCAGCGCGTCGCGCACCATGCCCTGCACCTCCTCGGCCATCGCCGGCAGCGCCGCCACCTCGGGCAGCGGCGGCGCCTGCTGCAGCTCGATGACCCGCTCGCCGACGTTCACCGCCAGGTCGCCGATGCGCTCCAGGTCCGTCACCAGCTTCAGGGCGCTGGTCACGAAGCGCAGGTCCGAGGCCACCGGCTGGCGGCGGGCGAGGACGCGCATGCACAGCGCGTCGATCTCCATCTCCAGGCTGTCCACGGGCTGGTCGAGGTCGATGACGCGGCGGGCCAGCTCCGCGTCCTGCTGGACGAGCGAGCGGATGCCCAGGGCCAGCATCTCCTCCACCTTGGCCCCCATCAGCAGCAGCTGCTCGCGCAGCGTCTCCAGCTCGGCCTCGTACTCGCGATCGGTGTGCGACTTGGGCATGGCGGATCCCTCTAGCCGTAGCGGCCGGTGATGTAGTCCTCGGTGCGGCGGTCGGCGGGCCGGGTGAACAGCGCCTCGGTCGGCGCGAACTCGATCAGCTCGCCCAGGTAGAAGAAGGCGGTGTCGTCGGCGACGCGCGCGGCCTGCTGCATGTTGTGGGTGACGATGGCCACCGTGTAGCGCCCCCGCAGCTCGTGGAGCAGCTCCTCGATGCGCGCGGTGGCGATGGGGTCGAGCGCGGAGGTGGGCTCGTCCATCAGCAGCACCTCCGGCTCGAGCGCCAGCGCCCGGGCGATGCACAGGCGCTGCTGCTGCCCGCCCGACAGGCTGGCCCCCGACCGCCCCAGGATGTCCTTGGCCTCGTCCCAGAGCGCCGCCTGCCGCAGCGCGCGCTCCACCAGCGCGTCCGAGTCGACGACGCGCTCGCCGCTGAGCCGGTAGCCGGCGAGGACGTTGTCGCGGATGGAGAGCGAGGGGAACGGGTTGGGCTTCTGGAACACCATGCCCACCCGCCGGCGCACGTCGACCGGGTCCACCTCCCGGCTGAGGATGTCGCGCCCGTCGAACCACACCCGGCCCGCGGCGCGGGCGCCCGGCGTGACCTCGTGCATGCGGTTGAGGCAGCGGATGAAGGTCGACTTGCCGCAGCCCGAGGGGCCGATGATGGCGGTGACCCGGTGCTCCTGGATGGGCAGCGTGATCCCCTTGAGGGCCTCGGTGGAACCGAACCAGGCGCGCAGGTTCTCGGCGCGCATCTTCTCGCCCGCCGAGCCCGGCGTGCGAGCGGCGGGCCGGGGCGGGCTGACGAAGGTGGGGCGCAGCTCCATGGTCTCTCCTCAGCGGGCCTCGCGCCGCTGCCGCGTCAGGACCCGGGCGGTCAGGTTGAGCAGCAGCACCAGCACCACCAGCACCAGCGCCGCCGCCCAGGCCTGGCGGTGCCAGTCGGCGTACGGCGACACGGCGTAGGTGAAGATCTGCACCGGCAGCGAGGCGATGGGCTGGTCGAGCCCCTCGGGCCAGAAGCGGCTGCTGAAGGCGGTGAAGAGCAGCGGGGCCGTCTCGCCGGCGGCCCGGGCCAGCGCGAGCATGGCCCCGGTGGCCACCCCGGGCGCCGCGGTGCGCAGCACCACCTTGAGCGTCGCGCGCCACTGAGGCACCCCCAGCGCCAGCGCCGCCTCCCGCAGGCTGCCGGGGACCAGGCGCAGCAGCTCCTCGGTGGTGCGGGTGACGGTGGGCAGCATGAGGATGGCCAGCGCCACGCTCCCGGCCACCGCCGAGAAGCGGCGCATGGTCAGGACGAGCACCGTGTAGACGAACAGGCCCACCACGATCGAGGGCACCCCGGTCATCACGTCGGCGCTGAAGCGGACGAGCTTCCCGAAGCGGCGGTCGCCGAACTCGGCGAGGTAGATGCCCGCCAGGATCCCGACCGGCAGTCCGAGGAGGCAGGCCATCCCCAGCAACAGGAGCGTGCCGAGGAGGGCGTTGCCCATGCCGCCGCCCGCCTCGCCGACCGGCTTGGGCAGCTCGGTCAAGAAGGCGAGGTCGAGCCCGCCGGCGCCCTGGTGGACGACGTAGCCCAGGACGCTCAGCAGCGGCACGACGGCGATGGCGGTCGCCCCGACGCAGCCCCAGCGGACGGCGCGATCCACCGCGCGGCGGCGGGCCAGGCTCATCGCGCCGCCCCCTGGGCTCCGGTCTGCCGGACGAGGAGCCGGGCGACGACGTTGAGCAGCAGCGTCACCGCGAAGAGCAGCAGGCCGATCTCCGAGAGCGCGGAGAGGTACAGGTCCCCGGTGGCCTCGGTGTACTCGTTGGCCACGACGCTGGCCATGGTGTAGCCGGGGGCGAACAGCGACGCGGCGATCTCCGGGCGGTTGCCGATGACCATGGTCACCGCCATGGTCTCGCCCAGGGCCCGCCCCAGCCCCAGCACCACCGCGCCGGTGATGCCCGAGCGCGCCGCGGGGAGCACCACCGTCCGCAGCGCCTCCCAGCGCGTCGCGCCCAGCGCCAGCGCGCCCTCGCGCAGGGTGTCGGGGACGGCGCGGAGCACCTCGCGGCTGACCGAGGCGATGGTCGGCAGGATCATGATCGCCAGGATCAGCCCCGCCGCCAGCATCCCCACGCCGTGGTGGGGGCCGGAGAAGAGCGGGAGGAAGCCCAGGGCCCGCGCCAGCAGCGGTTCGACGGTCTCGCGCAGCCAGGGCGCCAGCACGAAGACGCCCCACAGGCCGTAGATGACGCTGGGGACCGCGGCGAGCAGCTCGACGACGAAGCTCATCGCGGTGCGCAGCCGCGGCCCCGCCAGCTCGGCCAGGAAGACCGCCACCCCCAGCGAGACGGGGACCGCCAGCGCCAACGCCAAGAGCGAGGAGACGACGGTCCCGTAGACGAACGGCAGCGCGCCGAAGGTCTCCCTCACCGGGTCCCAGGCGGTGCTCCCGACGAACCCCCACCCGAACTTGCCCAGGCTCAGCGCCGAGGCCCGGGCCAGCTCCAGGGCCATCGCCGCCAACAGCAGCACGACCACCAGGGCGAAGGCGGCGGTCAGCCGGCGGAAGACGAGGTCGCCCAGGTTGCCCTTGGGCTGCCAGGCCTTGGCAGTCCAGCGCAGCCAGGCGGGCCTCTCCATCGCTCTTTCGCCTGAGGCCGGGGACATGGCTCACAGAGCCGGAGTCGGGGCCGCGGACTCTGGAGGGAGCAGCGGCTTGAGCTTGCCCTCCACCTTGGCGACGACGGCCGGCGGCAGCGGCGCGTAGTGCAGGGCCGGGCCGAAGCGCTGCCCGTCGTGGACGGCCCACCACAGGAACCGGGCGAGCGCCTGGCCCCGGGCCCGATCGGCGGGAGCCTCGTAGAGGAGCACGTAGGTGAACGAGGAGATGGGGTAGGCGTTGGCCCCGGGCGCGTCGACGATGGAGACGCGCAGGTCGTCGGGCATGGCCTGGGCGGCGCCGGAAGCGGCGGCGCCGATGCTCTCGATGGCCGGCGAGGTGAACGCGCCCGCGCCATTGCGCACCGCCATCACCGGCAGCGAGCTCTGCAGGGCGTAAGCCAGCTCGAGGTAACCCAGCGCCCCCGGCGTCGTCTTGACCTGCCCGGTGACCCCTTCGTTCCCCTTGGCGCCCATCCCGGCGGGCCAGGCGACGCTGGTGCCGCTCCCCACCTTGGCCTTCCAGCCCGGGGAGACCTTGGAGAGGTAGTCGGTGAAGACGGCGGTCGTGCCGCTGCCGTCCGAGCGATGGACCACCACGATGGGCTTGTTGGGGAGCGCCACCCCGGGGTTCAGCTCGACCAGATTGGGGTCGTTCCACGAGGTGATCTGGCCGAGGTAGATGCCCGCCAGGGCCTCGGGGCTCACTCTCAGCTTGGCCGAGCCGACCTCCGGCAGGTTGTAGCTGAGCGCGACCGCGCCGAGCGTGGTGGGGATGTGCAGGATCTTGCCGGGCGCCTTGGCGAGCTGCTCGTCGGTCATGGGCGCGTCGCTCGCGCCGAAGTCCACGGTGCGCTCGGTGATCTGCCGGATGCCGCCGCCGGAGCCGATGGACTGGTAGTTGATGCGCACCGGCTCGCGCTGGCCGTACTCGGCGACCCACTTGGAGTAGAGCGGATAGGGGAAGGTGGCGCCGGCGCCGTTGAGGGTCATCGTGCCGCCCGAGCCGCCGACCGAGCGGTTGCACGCTCCCGCGACGGTGCTGAAGGCGGCCAGCAGGGCGAAGCCGAAGAGGCGTCTCATGGCGGAGTCTCCTTGAAGAGCCGTCCCGAAGGTAGGGACTCCACGTGGCGGTTCCGTGACGGCCCGGCAACATCTGGCGCAACCTCTGGCGCTCAGGGCGTCGCGGGCGCCACGGGCAGGGTCACGACGAAGCGGGAGCCCCTGCCCAGCACGCTATCGACCCGCACCGTGCCGTGCATGGCCTCGACCAGGTGCTTCACGATCGACAGGCCGAGCCCGGTCCCGCCCAGCTCCCGCGAGCGGCTGGGGTCGACGCGGTAGAAGCGCTCGAACAGGCGCGGCAGGTGCCGGGCCTCGATGCCGGGCCCGCCGTCCTCCACCGAAAGCTCGAGGAACTCCCCCGCCCTCCCGGCCCGGATGGAGATGGCCCCGCCTCCGGTGGCGTACTTCACCGCGTTGTCCACCAGGTTGGTCAGCACCTGCTCCAGGGCGCGCGGGTCGGCGAGGGCGGGCGGCAGGCCGGCCGGCACCTCCACCGCCAGCCGCAGGCTCCGGCGCTGGGCGCGCTCCTGGAAGAGCGAGGCGACGCGCTCGGCCGCAGGCGCCAGCGCGACGGGCCCCAAGGCCAGCTTCACCTCCCTCGATTCGATGCTCGAGAGGTCGAGCAGGTCGTCGACGAGCCGCTGCAGCCGCTCGCTGTTGCGCTGGATGATGTCCAGGAACCGGGCGACGGCGCGGGGGTCCTCGCGGGCCGGGCCGTCGAGGGTCTCGCTGGCCGAGCGCACCGCGGCGATGGGGGTGCGCAGCTCGTGCGAGGCGTTGGCGACGAAGTCGCGCCGCACCACCTCCAGGCGGCGCAGGTCCGTCACGTCGAAGAAGACCGCCAGCAGGCCGTCGCCCTCCAGGCGCGAGACGTGGACCCGCAGCCTCCGCTCGCGGGCGCCCAGGACCTCCAGCTCGTCCGACGCCTCGCCGCCCTCGCGCGAGACGCGGTCGAGCAGCTCCTTGAGCGCGGCGTGGCGGACCGCCTCCAGCAGCGGCTGGCCCTCGACGCCGGCCCGCAGCCCCAGCAGCTCCCGCAGCGCCGGGTTCACCAGCAGCACGCGGCCGCCGCCGTCGAGGAGGAGCACCCCCTCGCGCATGCCCATGAGGATGCGGTCGCGCAGGTCCCGCTCGCCCCGGAGCGCGTCCAGGCTCGCCGACAGGCTCCGGCCCAGCGTGTCCAGGGCCTGGCCCAGCGCGGCCACCTCGTCGTGCCCGGGCAGCCGGGTGCGGACGGAGAGGTCCCCGGTGGTCATGGTTCGCGCCGCCGCCGTCAACATGCGCAGCGAGCGCGAGGTCCAGTGGGCGGCCGCCGCCGAGAGGACGGCGCCCGCCAGGAGCATCAGCAGCGCGACCCAGCGGCTCGCGCGGTGGAGGCGGGCCAGGAACGCGTCGACCTCCTCCAGGGAGACCGCGGCGCGGACCACTCCCAAGGGGCCCCGGTCGGAGGCGACCGGCAGGGCGACGTACATCATCCGGGTGCCCAGCGTGGCGCTCTGGCGCACGCTGGTGCCCTCCCCGGTCCGCAGCGCCTGCTGCACCTCCGGGCGCGACAGGTGGTTGTCGAGCTCGCCCAGCCGCTCCGCGGGGACCTCGGAGTCGCCGAGGACCGTCCCCGCGGGGTCGACCAGGGTGATCCGCGCGCGCCCCAGCGCTCCGAGCTCGCGAGCGAGCCGGCTCCACTCGCCCCGCGGCTGCTCGCGGACGCGCGGCGCGCACAGGCGCAGACGCACGAAGAGGTCCTCGCGGACCTGCTCGGTGAGGAAGGCGTCGAGCTGGGGAGCGAGCAGGAGCTGCGCGCCCAGCAGCACTGCGGCCACCAAGCCGAGCGAGGCCAGGAACAGGCGGGTGCGGATTCCCAGCCTCACTCGTCCTCGCCCTGCGGCCGGTCCGCGAAGCGGTAGCCCACGCCGCGGACGGTCTGGACGTAGCGGCCGGCCGCCCCCAGCTTCTCGCGCAGCCGCTTGATGTGCGTGTCCACGGTGCGGGTGGTGATGGCGGCCTCGATGCCCCAGACGTCGTCGAGCAGGACCTCGCGGGTCTGCACCCGGTTCCGGCGCTCATAGAGCAGGCGCAGGAGCTTGAACTCCAGCGCCGTCAGCTCCACCTGCGTGCCGGCGACCCAGACGCGGTGGGCGCCCAGGTCCATCCGCAGCTCGCCAAACTCGACCGCCGCCTGCTGCCCCGGCTCGGGGCTGCCCGCCCGGCGCAGGATGACGTCGATGCGCAGCATCAGCTCGCGCACGCTGAACGGCTTGACCACGTAGTCCTCGGCGCCCAGCTCGAAGCCGACCACCCGGTCGATCTCCTCCCCCTTGGCCGTGAGCATGAGCACCGGGATCCGCGCGGTCTCCGGGTCCTTCTTCAGGGCCCGGCAGACCTCGGTGCCCGACAGGTCGGGGAGCATGAGGTCGAGCAGGACCAGGTCGGGGCGGCTCGCTCGCGCCCGCTGGAGACCCTCCTGCCCCCGCAGCGCCGCGACGGGCTCGTGCCCCGCTTGCCGCAGGTTGTAGTCGAGCACGTCCTGCAGGTCGCGCTCGTCTTCGATGACCAGGATTCGCGCCATGGCGCCCTCTCTGTACCAGGGGTGCGTGACATTCTGGTGACGGCGCCGCGGCGATTCAACGCGCTCTGAGGAAAGGGCGCGCCCGCGGCCTGGACCCCGGGCGCGCGCTCACCGGAAAGCGAGGGTGCCGCTCACGGGCGGCGCGCCGCCGCGGCCAGCACCCTCGTCACGGGACGCCCGTCCACGGCGGCGTCGAGCGGCAGCCCGAGAAGCCAGCTCGCCGTCGCGAAGGTGTCCTCGGTGTGCACCTCCTCGCCGGCGACGGTCCCGAGGTCGAAGCCGTGGCGCACCCCCGGCCCGCTGATGATCCAGGGGATGCGGATGGACTTGCCGTCCTCGGGCACGTGGTTGCGGCCGACGCCTCCATGGTCCGCGGTGACGATGATCGCCGTCTGCTCGAGCACCCCGGCCCGACGCAGCGCTTGGAGGACCTGGCCGACGGCGCGATCGGCCCGGGCGACGGCCGCCCGCTGCTCCAGCGACCCCCAGCCGAGGGCGTGCCCCACCTGGTCGACGTTGGGCAGGTGCACGACCAGCAAGTTGGGCTGGTGCTCGCGGATCAGGGCGGTGGCTCGCCGCGCCACCTCCGCGTCGCTCACGTCGTCGGCCTCGGGGACGAACGACCAGTCGACCCCGCTGCGCAGGAAGGTCCGGAACTTCGGCTTGCCGGCCACCAGCGCCGTCGTCAGGCCGGGGCGGTCGCGCTTGACCACCTCCATCAGCGTCGGGACCTTCGGGTAGCCGTGGAAGGCGTCGTTCCAGGTGACGCCGTGCTTCTCCGGCGTCACGCCGGTGAGCATGGAGACGTGCGACGGCAGGGTCTTGACCGTCTGCGTGGTGAGAGCGGAGAGCGTGTACGAGCCGCGAGCCATCAGCCCGCGCAGGTTGGGCGCGAAGCTCTCCCGCAGCACGTCGGGACCGAGCCCGTCGATCGAGACGATGAGGACGCGGTCGACCGGCTGGGAGAGCTCGGGCGGCGAAGGTTCGAGCCCGCTCGGCTGGCTTTCGGGGCGGGCGTCGGCCCCGACGAGGGTGAGGCCGAGCAGGGCCAGCCCGAGGGTGGCCGGCATCCAGGCGCCTGCTCTCTTGGGGTTCGGCTTCATGGGTGCTCCCAGGCATGGCCACACGAGGAGGCCCGCGCGCGTAGCCAATCTAGGCTTTGGAGCCGCAGGCTCCGCCCCCCTGGGCGACCGCCTCGCCGGCTGCTCCATGGATGACCCGGCCAGCGGGCGATCGATCGCCCCTTCAAAGCCCCGGAACCGGCCGGAACCTCGCCTGGTCCTGCTTCGCCAGCGCCCCTAAGCCCTGAAGCGGTAGCCGCCGCCCTCCACGGCTTCGATGCGCTCCCCCGCGGCTCCCAGCTTCTCGCGCAGACGGTCGATCAACCCCTCGAGTTGCTGCTCCTCGACGTCGGCGCCAGCGCCCCAAACCGCGTCGGTGAGCGCCACGCGCGGCGGGGCCCTCCCGCGGTGCTCGACCAGGCGGGCGAGGAGTCGCAGCTCGGGCTCGCTGAGCGCCAGAGCCCGGCCGTGGACCCAGGCCCTCCGGGAGAAACCGTCGACGCGCACCGGGCCCGACGTCAGCTCGCTCGCCGCGGGAGGCGCGCCGGGCTGCCGGCCCAGGGCGATTCCCACTCGCAGGAGAAGCTCCCGGACGCTGAACGGCTTGATCACGTAGTCCTCGGCCCCCAGCTCGAGACCGAGCACGCGGTCGGCCGCCTCGCCGCGGGCGGTCAGCATGATGAGCGGAATGGTGCGGGTCGTCTCGTGGGCCTTGAGCACGCGGCAGACCTCCAGGCCTGGCAGGTCCGGGAGCATCAGGTCGAGGAGCACGAGGTCGGGCCGGTGCCGGCGGGCGAGCCACAAGCCTTCGAGCCCGCCTTCCGCCTCGAGGGTCTGGTGGCCCTCCTGCTCCAGGTTGAAGGCGACGACGTGCCGCAGGTCCCGCTCGTCGTCCACGATGAGGATGCGTGCCATGGCCACACCATCGCGACGCCGTGTGGCGGGGGCATGACGCCGAGGTGAATTTTGGCCGACGCCTGGACGCCCAGCGGCCGCTCCGTGCCCTGGCGTCTCAGCGGCGTCGCCGCGAGCGCGCCCGGGCGGCCAGCCAAGGGAGCAGGAGCAGCGCGCCCCAGCCGAGGCCTCCGACCGCCGAGCCGCACCCGACCGGCATCTCCACCCGCCCCCGCCCCGCCGCGACCTGCGCGTCGAGGTTTGCGGAGGCGTCGGGCGAGCTCGCATCGGCGGAGACCTGCGTGGCATCGGGAGGCACCCCCGCGTCCTGCGCGGCGTCAGGTCCCGCCGAAGCGGCATCCGGCCCCGGCGAGGCGGCGTCGATGGCGAAGAAGACCACCCGTGCGGTCAGCGCTGCTCCGGTCCCGCTCCCTGCCAGCACCGTCGCGGTGCCGGGGGCCGTCGGCGCGCGGACCGTGCATTCGGCCCCAACCAGCCCTGAGCCCACCGGTGAGCGCCGGCCCCACCGCGAGACAGGCTCAGTCGTAGATCTTCGCCGCCTTGCTGCGTGCGGCCTCCGTCAGCTCGATCCCCAGGAGGGTCGCCGCCTTCGCGTTCAGGTAGATGACCCCCTCGGGAGCCGGGAGCGTCGCGGGTTTGCCTTCCATCAGCCGTCTCGCCGCGGTCCCCACGGCCTTGCCGAGCCCCGCGTATTCGGGCTGGACCGCCAACACGCACCCCGCCTTGGCCATCGGTTCCCCAAAGCCAATCACCGGGACCTTTCGAGCCAGCGAGAGCTGGACCAAGGTCCTGAAGGATTCGAGGTTCACGACGGTGGCGTCCGGGACCAGCCACAAGGCCTGCACGCGATCGAGCAGCTCGCGCGCAGCGTCGGCGACTTCGGAGCGCTGCTTGACCTCGGCCTTCACCAGCGAGAGACCGGCGGCCTTCGCCGCTGCCTCGTATTCGCCGACGAGGCGGCTCGAGATCTTCGGGTCGTAGAGGACGCCGAGCCGCGGCTGCTTCGGCACGTCGAGGACGGACGGAAGGGTGCTCTTGAGGGCCGCCAGCTGCTGCTCCGGCGGAACCAGGACCGGGACGACCAGGGTCTTCGAGTCCGAGGCCGTCCCCTCCGCAAACGCCACCAGCACCGGCTTGGCCGAGCGCTTCTCCAGCACGACCCTTGCCGCCTCCGGCCCGATGGCGAAGACCACCTTCGCCTTCTCCAGGGCGGGCGCGAGCTGCTCGGCGAAGGCCGGGGCGGACACCAGCAGCGTCGTGGTCGCGCCTGCGGTCGAGCTGAAGCCGTCCGCCAGGGCCCGGTAGGTCGCGTTCTCCGCGCTCAGCACCACCAGGCTTGCTTCGCCCTCCGCCCGCCCACTCGCCGGCCACGATGCAGCCAGGGCTGCCAGCGCGGTCACGAAGCTGCTGAGGACGACTGGCAGGGAGCGCATGAGCCCGGGGCCGACACCTTGCTCCCCCCGCGAAAACCGCCTGCACCATCATCATGACCGGCGCCCGGGGCTCCGGGCAAGCCGGACGCCTGGAGCAACGTCAGCCCATACCTTCAGTGCTACTCTTCCCTCGGCGGACCCCCCGTTCGGGGCAACCTCCTTCTCCCCCGACGGCCTTCCTCTCGCGGGGCGCGGCCCAGGAGGTGCCGCGACTGGAGGCGGCCCTACTTCCCCTTGAGCTTCGCCAGCGCCGCCTTGGCGGCCTTCGCCTCGCAGGGCTCGAAGAAGGCGACCTTGCGCTGGGCGATCTCGCGCAGCGGCGCCTCGGCGCGCGCGTCGCCCGCCTCTCCGAGCGCCTTGGCCGCCTGGGAGACCACGTCGCAGTCCTTCACCTGCAGGTCGGCGATCCAGACCGCGACCAGGTCCGCCTCGTCGGCTCGCCCGAGCCGCTGGAGGACCTCGACGGCCGCGGCGCGGCGCCGGTGGTTCCTGGCGTCGGTGGTGGCGCGGACCGCGGCCTTGGTGGCAGCCTTGCCCGCCAGCACCATGAGCTCGACCGCCTCCTTGGAGCGGTCGGTCCCCAGGTCCTCGGAGAGATCGTCCAGCATCTCCGGCCGCGAGCGTCCGAGGCCCGGGTCTTCGTCGAGCGCACTCCGGTACTGGAGGATGCCGGCCTCGCCGCGCTTGAGCCGGTAGTGGACGCGGCCGCGCAGGAAGGCCGCCTGCGCGCCCTTCAGGTTCTCCAGCTCGCGCAGGGCGGTCTTGAACTCGCCCCGGTCCAGGGCCCGCTCGGCCCGGCCGGTGGGACTGAAGGCGAGCGAGGAGGCGAGCGCGGCGGCCAGCAGGAGCGCGGCGGCGACCCCCGCGGCGGTCAGCCATCGGGCGCGCGAGGCGAGCAGCCACGTGCCGCCTTTGGCCAGGCCAGCGCGGACCTTCGCCCACCAGCCCGGGGCGGCCGCGCGCAGCTTCTGGAGCGCCTGGGTCGCCGTGGCCCTGAGGTCGGAGGCCGGCACCCGCGCCAGGGCCGTGCCTCCGTAGGGGAGGTGTCCGTCGCCCCGCGCCGCGCGGAACAGCTTCACCGGTTCGGGGATGCCCTTCAGCGTCCGGGCGCCGATCTCCTCGATGGGCACGCCGGCCTTGTTCATGGCCAGGTGGACCGAGTCGGTGAACCAGACCTCGCCGACCTGCGCCTCGCTCGCCACGCGCGCGGCGATGTTCACCGGCTCGCCGAAGACGTCGCCGCGCTCCAGGCGGACCTCGCCCATGTTGATGGCGACCTTCAGGTCCAGACGGTCGAGGCCCGACTTGCCCTCGTTGGCCTGGGCGAGGCGGTCCTGAAGCGCCAGGCCGCACAGCACCGAGTCGGTGGGGGAGCGGAAGGTCAGCAGCAGGGCGTCGTTGACCGACTTGATCTTCTGGCCCTTGAAGGCGCGGAGGACCGGCATCACCAGGCGGTCGTGCTCGGCGAGCATCTGGGCGTTCTGCTCGAGGGTCTGCTTCGAGGTCTTCTCCTCGAACCCGACGATCCCCGTGAACATGATCGACAGGTTCGCGGTGGCCGGACCGCCCGACAGCGTGGCCCGCGGCGGGATGCTCGGGCGTGAGGGCGGCAGCGGCGCCAGCGCCAGCGGCTGCGAGGGCGCGGGCGAAGGCGCGACCGGGCCGGGTGACGGCTGCGGCGCTGCGGCGGCCGGAGCCTCGGCCCCTTCCAGCAGCGAGAGCAGCTCCGCAGCGGTCTGCGCGCGGGCGGCGACGTCCTTCTCGCAGGCGCGCTTCACCAGCTCGCACAGGCGCGGGTACGCGCCCAGGTCCGGGGCGACCTCGGCGAGGCCGGGGACGGGCGTGACCGCCTGGGCCTGGACCAGCGCCCGCACGTCCCGGGTGTCGAACGGGTGCCTGCCGGCGAGCATGACGAAGGTGATGAGCCCGACGCTGTAGAGATCGGCCCGGGTGTCCGCGGCCAGGCCACACGCCTGCTCCGGGGCCAGGTACTCGGGCGTGCCCATCACGAAGCCCAGGCGCGTCAGCGGGGCGTCCTTCGGGGCCTCGGCGAGCTTGGCGATGCCGAAGTCGAGGATCTTGAGCAGGGGCTCCGGCTCGCCGGGTCGCGGGACGAGCCAGAGGTTCTCGGGCTTGAGGTCGCGGTGCGCGATGCCGCCGGCATGCGCAGCGCTCAGGGTCTCGAGCAGTTGGCGCAGCAGCGGCACGGCCTCCGGCGGAGAGAGCCGGCCCTTGCGCTGGAGGAACGCCTGCAGCGACTCCCCCTCGAGCAACTCCATCGCGAGGTAGAAGCAGCCGTCCGCGGTGCGGCCGAAGTCGATGACCTCGACGACGTGCGCCGACCGCAGCTGGAAGGTGATCTGCGCCTCGCGGCGAAAGCGCTCGACCACCTCGGCGCTGGCCTGGAAAAACGGGTGCAGCACCTTGAGCGCCACCGGCCGGCGGATGAAGACCTGCTCGGCGCGGTAGACGCTCCCCATCCCGCCGGTGGCGATCCAGGCGTCCACCCGGTAGCGGTTGTCGATGGTCTGGCCGACCAGCGCCCGGGGATCGGGCAGCTCGTCGGTGAGCGGGATGGGCTGCTGCTGCCGCGAGGGGTCGTCGGGCGGGCTCATGGTTCCGGCTTGGCCATCCTCGGGAAGCGACGCGTAGCGCCAAGCCTATACCGGGACGCGCCCCCGCCGATCGCGCTTGTCAGGCGGGGCGCTCCCCGATGGAGACCCGGGTCACCCGGCTGCGCGAGCCGCCTCGATGGCGGCCTTCAGCTCGCCGATGCTGAACGGCTTGGGGAGCACGTGGACCCGAGGATGGATTCCGACCGCGTCTTCCATGGCCGGGTCCACGAGGCCCGAGCACAGCAGGACCGGGAGGTCGGGCCGGAGCAGCCGGATTTCGCCCAGCGCAGCGGACCCGCTCAGTCCGGGCATGTTCTCGTCGAGGAGCATGAGGTTGACCCCGGCCCCAGACCTGAGGATGGCCAGCGCTTCCGAGGCTCCGGAGGCGGTGGTGACGGCATGCCCGAGGTGCCGCGCCATCGCGGAGGTGCTGCGACGGATGATCTCCTCGTCATCGACCAGCAGGATCTCGAGAGCACGAGGCTCGGTGACCGTGGGCCCGACCGCGGCCGGCGGGGGCGGGCCCGGGGGGACCGCCGCCGGAGCGCGGCCGGCCGGAAACCTCAGCCGCACGCAGGTGCCTGTGCCGACTTCGCTCTCCAGCTCCAGGCTCCCTCCATGCGCTTTCATCGCGCCGTACGCGATCGACAGGCCCAGCCCGGTGCCCTTGCCCCGTGGCTTCGTGGTGAAGAAGGGGTCGAGCGCCTTCGCTCTCACCTCGGGGGTCATTCCCTTCCCGCTGTCCGTGACGGCGATCTCCGCACCTCCGCCGGGCAGCGTCCTCGACCGGAACGAGAGGGTGCCTCCGGCGGGCATGGCATCGATGGCGTTCACGCAGAGGTTCATCAGGACGCTGGAGACGGTGGCGGGCTCTGCCAGCACCTGGGGCAGCGAAGCCTCGAGCGCCAGGTCGATCTGCACGCGGCTGTGCGTGGTCGCGCGCAGGAGCTCGACCTCCGTCTCGATCAGCCGGTTGAGGTCGACCGGCACCGGGGAGTTCAGGCGCTCGCCGGCAAAGGCGGTCAGCCCCTTCACCAGCGTCCGACCGCGGGTCGCTGCGGTCAGGATGAGGTCGAGGTACTGGGCAGTCTCGTCGTCCCGCGGCCGCTCCCGCAGGGTCGAGGCCACGTTCATGATCGCGGCCAGGACGTTGTTCATGTCATGGGCGACGCCGCTCGCCAGGCTGCCGATGGCCTCGAGCTTCTGGTACTGCAGCAGCTGCGCTTCGAGCCGGTGCCGCTCCTCTTCCGACCTCTGGTGCTCCAGCTCGTGGGCGCAGCGGACCGCCACGATTTGCAGCACCGCCTCCGCCTCGGCCCGATTCGCCATGGGACGCTTGCCCACCACGGCGATCAGGCCGATGGGGCCGCCCCGGGAGTTCCAGAGCGGAATGCCGAGGTAGCTCTCGGCCCCCATCTCGCGAAGCAGCGGGTCGTCGGGGAACAGGGCCTGGATGCCGCTGGGGTACCAGCACAGCGACTTCCCGATCACGTTCTCGCAGGGCGTCCCGCGAAGCTCGTACTCGATGCTGGGCGCGACCTTTCCGGAGGCGTACAGGCCGACCGTCCGGGCACGCTTCTGGTCGGGAAGCAGCTCGTCGACGAGCGCGTACTCGACTCCCAGCTTCTCGCCCAGGAAGGAGACGAGGGCGGTGAAGAAATCCCCACCGGAGCTGGCCCACCCCTTCTGCGCGACGAAGACCAGCGCTTCCCGAACCAGCTCTTCCATGCCCCTCCCTTCGAGGCCGCCGACGCCAGGACCTCGCTCGGGCTGGCTCGTCCCTCCGGCGCGCTGCGCGGCTCCCAGTCGGGCGAAGTGGCGAATGGGCCAGCCGAGTTCGAGCCTCGCTCCCTGCAAAATCCACTATCGCACAGGCGAATGGCGCAACCGCAGGCCCTGCCCCGCCAGCTTGAGGGCGGTGGAGGCCACCCGCGAGAGCGGCAGGACCACGTCCACGCCGCCGCGCTTGATGGCCTCGCAGGGCATGCCGAACACCACGCACGACTCCTCGTCCTGGGCGAGCGTGGCGCTGCCGGCCTGCTTCATGGCGAACATGCCCTCGGCGCCGTCGCCGCCCATGCCGGTGAGGATGGCGCCGATGGCGTTGGGGCCGGCGGCCCTGGCGACCGAGTGGAAGAGCACGTCGACGCTGGGCCGGTGACGCGAGACCAGCGGGCCGTCGAAGACCCGCGCCGCGTAGTGCGCGCCGCTGCGGACCAGCTCCAGGTGCCGGTTGCCGGGGGCGATGAGCGCGCGGCCCTCGCGGACGCGGTCCCCGTCGGCGGCCTCCTTGACCTCGATCCGGCAGATGCCGTCGAGGTTGCGCGCGAAGGCGGCGGTGAACCCCTCGGGCATGTGCTGCACGATGACCAGGCCCGGCGCATCGGGCGGCATGGCGAGGAGGATCTCGCGCAGCGCCTCGGTGCCGCCGGTGGAGGCCCCCAGGGCGATGACCTTGTCGGTGGTCTCGCTCAAGGGGAGTGCCCGGGCCGGCGCCGGGCCGGCGGCCTGCCGGGGCGGCGGGGGCGCCCGCCGCGAGCGGCGCACCCCGGAGGCGCCGCGCAGGGCCTCGGTGAGGACCACCTGCGATTCGTTGAGGAAGTCGCGCACGCCCAGCTTGGGCTTGGTGACGATCTCCAGGGCCCCCAGCTCCAGGGCGCGCATGGCGGTGTCGGTGCCCTTGCCGGCCAGACCGGAGCAGACCACCACCGGGATCGGGTCCTCGGCCATCAACTTGGCCAGGAAGGTCAGGCCGTCCATCCGCGGCATCTCGAGGTCGAGCAGGATCACGTCCGGCCGCTGCACGGCGATCTTGGCCATAGCCAGGATGGGGTCCGCGGCGCTGGCGGTGGTGAAGCCGCCGTCGGCGCGCAAGAGCTGCGTCACCACCTCGCGCACCACCGCGGAGTCGTCCACGACCAGCACGTGGATGGACCGCTGTGCCTGGCCCGCTTCGCCGCTCATTTCGCCACCGCCCTCCCCGCCCCGTGGAGGCCGGGCGCCGCCGGAGCCGGCGCCTGGCAGTAGACCGTCGGAATCACCGTGCGCACGGACTCGCCGGGCCCGTTGAGCGTCTCGGCGTGCCCCAGGAAGAGGTACCCCTCCGGCTCGAGCCGCGACAGCATCTCACGCGCCACCCGCTCCCGCCCCTCGGCCGTGAAGTAGATGAGGACGTTGCGGCAGAACACCAGGTCGAAGCGCCCCACCACCGCGATGGGCTGGTGGCTCAGGTTGGCGCGGGTGAAGCGGACGACGTTGGCGATCTCGTCGCCGACCTTCATCTTGCCCAGCTGGCTGCCGGTCCCCTTGAGCATGTACCTGCGCAGGAGGCGGCGGGGGATCTCCGCGGACTTCTCGATGCGGTAGAGACCCTCGCGCGCCGCGGCCAGCACCTTGTTCGACAGGTCGGTGGCCAGGATCTCCACCGTCCAGCCCGGCAGGTTCTCGAGCAGCGTCATCGCCAGCGAGTACGGCTCCTCGCCGGTGGAGCAGGCCGCGCTCCACACCCGCACCCGCGCCTGGCGCACCCCGGCCTCGGCCTCCCTGCGCCACGCCGGCAGGATCCGCTCCTCCAGCAGCCGCCAGTGCTGCTGCTCGCGGAAGAAGTGCGTCTCGTTGGTGCAGATGCAGTCGATCATCGTCGCCAGCTCGACCGGGTCCTCCAGGACGCGCTCGTGGTAGGCGGTGAAGCTGTCGACCCCGCACTCGCGCAGGCGGCGGGCGAGGCGTCCGACGAGGAGGGCCTTCTTGACCTCCGACAGGAAGATCCCCGCGGACTTCTGGATGAGCTCCTGGAACAGCCGGAACTCCTTGGCCGTCAGCGGGCGCAGCCCCATCGTCGCGAGGCCCTCGCGCTCCGCCTCCGACTTTGCGGTCATGAGGCGCTCCTCGCCGCAGCCGCAGCCGCGGTCGGGGCGGCGGCCGGCCGGGCGGCCTCGGTGGAGGCCCTGTCGGCCTCCGCCGCCGGCCCTCGCGCCACCCGGCCGGCCGCCAGAAGCTCCTCGACGTCGAGCAGCCGGTCCAGCTCGAGGACCGGCACGAAGTGCGTGCCCACCCGGCCCATCCCGCGCACGAAGTCCACGCGGAGGCGGGTGCCGAAGGTCGGCGGCGGCTCGATCTGGCCCGGCGGCAGGTCCATCACCTGGCTCACCGAGTCGACCAGCAGCCCGACGACGCTCCGCTCGCGGCCGAGCCGGGCCTCGACCATCACGATGCAGGTGCGGCGGGTGAGGCTCGACTCCGGCAGCCCCAGCCTCACCGCCAGGTCCACCACCGGCACCACGCGACCGCGCAGGTGGGTGACTCCGCGGACGGACCTGGGCATCGAGGGCATGCGGGTGATCTGCGAGGACTCGAGGATCTCGGTGACCTCGAGGATGGGCAGGGCGTACTCCTCGCCCGCGGCGAAGAAGCTCAGGTACTGGTGGACGGCGCTGCCTTCGGTCTCGGCCATGGCGGCGCTCCTAGAAGTGCTTGAACTCGGTGCCGTGGCCGGCCGCGGGCGCGACCTGGCCGCTGGCGCGCGCACGGGCAGCGGCCGACGCGACGGGCCGAGACGCCGTCGCGGGCGCCTGCACGCCGTCCTCAATGTCCTTCAGACGCATAGGCCTCCTCCCATGTGGCGGGGGTTCCGCCCGTCGACGGATCGCCCGTCGATGGCGACCCGGCGCCGCCCACTGATCAGACCGGCGCCGCGCCAGGCTCCGCCGGCGGCTGCGGGCGCTCCGCCAGCCGCTGGGCTTCCGCGGCCTGCTTCGCTTCCAGGGCGGCCAGGGCCGCGCGCATCAGGTTCCCGACGTCGAGGATGAGCGCCACCCGGCCGTCGCCCAGCAGCGCCGAACCGGAGACGCCCGGCACCCGCCGGAACAGCGAAGCCAAGGGCTTGATCACCGTCTGCCCCTCGCCGTGCAGCTCGTCCACGGCCAGGCCCGCGCGGCCCTCGCCGTGGCGGATGACCACCACGCTCTCGCGCGAGGCCGGCTCGCCGCCCAACCCGAAGAAGTCGCGCAGGCGCAGGTACGGCAGCGGCTGACCGCGCAAGTTGAGCACCCCGGTGGCCCGGCCGTTGCGCGACTCGGAGCGCGGCAGCTCCACGCACTCCGCCACCGCCTCGATGGGCAGCACGTACGTCTCGCCGCCCGCGCCCACCGCGAAGCCGTCCACGATGGCCAGGGTCAGCGGCAAGGTGATGACGAAGCGGGCTCCCTTGCCGCGCTCGCTCTCGATGGCGAGCGTGCCGTGCAGCGACTCGATGTTGCGGCGGACGATGTCCATGCCCACGCCGCGCCCGGAGACCTCGGTGATCTTCTCGGCGGTGGAGAAGCCCGGCAGCAGGATGAGGTTGAGGAGCTCCTCCCGCGGCAGCCGCTCGGGCTCGGCGCAGATCTTCCGCTCGCGGGCGCGCGCGGCGATGCCGGCTTCGTCCAACCCGGCGCCGTCGTCGCGGATCTCCACGACGATCCGCCCGCCCTGGTGCGACGCCTTGAGGACGACGGTGCCCACCGGGTCCTTGCAAAGGGCGCGGCGCGACTCCGGCGACTCGATGCCGTGGTCTACCGCGTTGCGCACCAGGTGCGTCAGCGGATCGCGCAGCCCCTCGATGATGGCGTTGTCGACCTCTACCTCGCCGCCCTCGCAGACCAGCTTCACCTGCTTGCCCTGCGAGAGCGCCAGGTCGCGCACCGCGCGCACCTGCGGGCGGAAGGCGGTGCCCAAGGGCACCATGCGCGCCTGCATCACCAGCTCCTGCAGCTCCATGTAGAAGCGGTCGGCGTCGCGGTGGGCGTCCTTGACGGCCTCTCCCCGCTGCCCGCGCTCGAGCAGGCCGGTGAGCCGGCCGCGGGCCACGGCGACCTCGCCCATCAGGTCCAGCATCCGGTCGAGCTTGTCGACGTCGACGCGCAGCGTCCGGTTGCGGCCCTCCGGCCTCGGAGCGGAGTCCGACTCGGGCTCCGCGGGCCTCGCCGCCGGGGCGGGTTCGACCACCGGAGCCTCGCTCGCCTTGCTCGCCGGCGTCGCCGCTGCCCTCTCGGCCTTGGCCGCCTTCTCGGTCTTGTCGGCCTTGTCCCGCTGGGCGGCCTTCGAGCCCTTCCCCAGCTTCTCGGCCCCGGCCGGCCTCGCGGCCGAAGCCGGCGCCGGCGGCATCGCGGCCGCCGACGAGGACTCGGCGATGATCTCCTCGGCCCCCGTCCCTGCGTCGCCGGCGAGCCAGCGATCGAGCGCCTGGAAGGCCTTCTCGTCCGGGGCCGTCTCGGGCCGCTCGACCGACGCGGCGACCCTCGCGCGCAGCGCGTCGACCGACTGCAGCAGCAGCGAGGCCAGGTCGGCGTCCAGGATCACGCCGCCGTCGCGCAGGCGCTCGAAGGCGTCCTCGACGCGATGGGCGAGCTGGGCGACGTCCTCCAGCTCCACGCAGCGGGCCGCGCCCTTGAGCGTGTGCGCGGCGCGGAAGGCGGCCTGCAGCTTCTCGCCGTCCTTGGGGTTGGCCTCGAGAGCGACCAGGGCGTCCTCGATGGCGTCGAGGTGCTCGGCGGCCTCGTCCTGGAAGGTGCGCAGGATCGTCTTGTAATCGATGTCCAAGGATCCCCCTTCGTCCAGCCTAGAAGTAAGAGACGAGCGCCAGGCCGTCGCCGGTGTGGAAGTAGAGCTTGCGGCTGCGGTCGCCGCCGGTGTCGTGGGCGTCGACCGGGATGCGCTGTTCCTTCAGCAGCCGGAAGGCCAGGTCGGCGTTGCGCAACCCCAGATCCCCGCTCAGCGCGCCGCGGCCGCGCATGCCGCCGAAGACCTTGGCCCGCAGCCTCCTGCGGGACGCGCCGGCCTCGGCGAGCTTCTCCACCAGCTGCTCGAAGGCGGCGGTGCCGAAGCGAGCCGTGCCCTCGGCCGAGACCAGGCCCGTGTCGTGCGGCAACAGGTAGTGGTTGGCGCCGCCGATGCCCGACCTGGGGTCCCAGAGGCAGACGGCGACGCAGGTGGCCAGGATGGTGGTGATGACGCAGCGCTCGGCGCAGACGCAGACCATTCCCGGGTACAGGTAGCGGTCGGGGCCCGGCGGCAGCGCTGGCGCCGGGCAGCCTTCGGCGGCCCTCGCGCGCGGAGCCGCCGTCTTCCCCCGCGGAGTCACGGACGTGCCCCCCGGGCCACGGCGTGCAGCCGCGCGCAGTACAGGGCCTGGGCCGCGTGGCTGCCGAAGAGCGAGAGGAGGTCGCGGTCGACCTGCTCGAGCGCGGCCTTGTGCGGCAGGAGGTGGAAGACCACCAGCGCCCCGGTCACCTCGCCCAGGTGGCACAGCGGCACGAAGGCCGTCACTCCGTCGCCCGGGGCGAGCTGCGGCTGCCGCGCCGCGAGCAGCGCCCCCAGCGGGCCCTGGCCCTCGCGCGGAGCCCCGGCGTGCGCCGCGCCCTCGCCCACCGAGGCGGCCAGCGACCAGACGCCCTTCACCGGGTCGCGCTCGTAGAGCGCGAAGTCCTCGGAGCCGACGATGTTGACCACGGTCTCGGTGACCGTGGTGACCAACGTGTCGCGGTCGAGCGTGTCCAGCAGCTGCCGGGCCGCCGTGTAGAGGAAGGTCAGCCGCGTCACCTGCTGCTCCAGCAGGACGAAGTGCCCGCTGAGGCGCCGGTGCTCGCTCTCCACCTTCGCCAGCCGCTCGCGCAGCGCGCCCAGCTCGGCGCGGGCGGCCTCGTTGCCGCCGCGCAGCAGCCGGCGGCAGCGCTCGAGCTGCTTGCGCCCCGGAGCGGACGCAGGGGCCCTGCCGGCGCCGGCCCGCTTGGCGGGGGCGCTTCTCGTCGTGGACTTGGCCATGGACCGGCTACTCCCCCAGGTAGTGGCGGAGCTTCTCCATCAGCTCCAGGTGGTTGAAGGGCTTGGTCATGTACTCGTCGCAGCCCGCCTCGTAGCCGGCCTGCACGTTCTTCGGCTCGCTGCGGGTGGTGACCATGACGATCGGCGTGTCCTTGGTCGGCGCGTGGGCGCGCAGGGTGCGGACGGCCTCGAAGCCGTCCATCTCCGGCATCACCACGTCCATGAAGATCATGTCCGGCTGCTCGCGCTTGGCGGCCTCCACCGCCTCGCGGCCGTTGCGCGCGGTCAGGATGGTGAAGCGCCCGTCGTCGAACATGGTGCGCTCGGTGAGCAGCACGGTGCTGGAGTCGTCGACCAGCAGGATCTTCTTCTTGGCAGCGGCCATGGCTTCTATCCCCTCACGGCGCCGCCGACCTCGCGGCAGACCTGGATCAGGTTCAGCAGGCGCTTGGACAGCGGCATCCCCAGGAACTCGACGCCCATCCCCACCGCCCGGCGCGCGGCCTTGGGGTCGACCAGGGGGTTGGACCAGGCGGCGACGCCGGTGGCGACGAACTCCTCGCCGGTGGTGGTCAGGTGGATCTTCATCTCCACCGCGACCTTGCGCCGGGTGGGCACCAGGGTGCGGATGAACAGGCCGCCCGGGCTCAGGGCGTAGGAGTAGCCGGTGGACCACTCGCTGTTCTGGGCGATGCCCCACTCCCGGAACTGGACCGGGCAGAAGAACGGGATGCGGTGGTCGGCGCGCAGGTCGCGGGTGGGCAG
Source organism: Myxococcales bacterium (assembly GCA_036504155.1). Lineage (GTDB taxonomy): Bacteria > Myxococcota > Myxococcia > Myxococcales > UBA5297 > JACRCT01. The sequence continues at coordinate 11,687 of DASXVQ010000023.1, read as the reverse complement.
CTTGAAGTGGGCGTTGACCGCGCGCACCACCTGGTTGGCCGCCGAGTCGCCCCTGGCCATCCAGCCGATGACCCCGGCCGGGGCGCTCATCGGGGACGAGTGGGCGCTGACGATGAGCTGCGGCCCGCCCGAGGCGAGGCCGACCGCCTTGGCGAGCCGGGCGGGGTCGTCCCAGACGAGGACGGTCAGCTCGGCCGGATCGCCGTCCTGCGCCTCGCCCTCGATCAGCTTGAGGTCGTAGCCGTTGAGCTCGAGCTGCTCGCAGAGGTCGACGGCCCAGGGGCTGGCCTTGTCGAGGCGCACGCGCAGGCGCGACGGACGGGCCTTGGCGACCGGCGGCGACGCGAAGATGGCCTGCAGGCGCTCGCGCACCTGGTTCGGCTTGAGCGGCAGGAGGATGGCGTCGTCCACCCCGGCGCCGTAGGCGCTCTCGAGCAGCTCGGCGGGGACCTTGTCGGAGATGAGCAGCGCGATGGGCACGTGGCGGGCCTTGAGGGCCTCGATGAGCCCGCGCCCGCCCTGCTCCTCGGCCCAGACCGTCTCGCCGTCCACCAGGGCCACGTCGGGGCGGAACGAAGAGAGCGCCTTGAAGGCGGCGCCGGTGCCGTCGGCCGCCTCCATCTGGAGGTCCTCGCCGCCCAGCGCCAGCAGCTCCAAGTCGCGCGCCGGACCCGGCTTGCACACCAGCAGCGTCCGGTTTCCCGTAGCCTCGGCCTTCAAGCACGCGCTCACGATGACTCCCCTCCGTTCTCGCTCCCGCCCTGGGTCACCAGCGTGCGCAGCAGCGTCACGCTCTCGTTCATCTCGTGCAGGCACGAGTCCACCGCTGCGCGGTCGGCGACCTCGAGATTCACGCGCGCGAGCAGCCGCTGCATCAGGTCCAGCGTCACGACGATGGCCGAGACCGAGTTGGTGGCGAATCGAAGTTTCTCCAACTCGTTCATCGGAGACCTCGCTGTTCCGAACTGCTCTCTGTAGCACTTGGCGTGCCCATCCAAGAGCTGTGGAAAATCGGCAGGTTGGGCATTGGGTCGGCGCGCGCTCCCCGCCCTTTTGCGTGGTCGCCGCGCACGCCGGCGCGTGTTTTCCACGCATCCCGACCGTCGGGAAGCCCACCGATGGAAAAGAAACGCAGCCTGAACGCCGAAGCGGCAGACCCACCGGAGGAGGTGGACCTGCCGCCGGGCTTGGCGACCGACTCGCTCAGCGCCCCGCGGCCAGCCCTGGCCGAGCCTGGGCGGAGGCCGGTGCCGGTGCCGGTGCCGGGCAGTACACGGTCGGCATCACCGTGCGCGCGCGCTCGCTCTGTCCGTTGAGCGTCTCGGCGTGGCCGAGGAAGAGGTAGCCGTCCGGCTCCAGGCGCGACAGCATCTCCTGCGCGACGCGCTGCCGGCCCTCGGGCGTGAAGTAGATGAGGACGTTGCGGCAGAAGACCAGGTCGAAGCGGCCCACCACCGGAACCGGCTGGTGGCTCAGGTTGGCCCGGCAGAAGCGCACGACGCCGGCGATCTCGTCGCCGACCTTCATCTTGCCCAGCTGGCTGCCGGTCCCCTTGAGCATGTAGCGGTGCAGCAGCGTCCGGGGGATCTCCGCGGACTTCTCGATGCGGTAGAGGCCTTCGCGCGCCGCGGCCAGCACCTTGTTCGACAGGTCGGTGGCCAGGATCTCCACCGTCCAGCCCGGCAGGTTCGCGAGCAGCGTCATCGCCAGCGAGTACGGCTCCTCGCCGGAGGAGCAGGCCGCGCTCCACACCCGCACCCGCGCCTGGCGCAGCCCGGCCTCGGCCTGCTTGCGCCACGCCGGAAGGATCCGCTCCTCCAGCAGGCGCCAGTGCTCCGGCTCGCGGAAGAAGTGCGTCTCGTTGGTGCAGATGCAGTCGGTCATCATCGCCAGCTCGTCCGGGTCGGCCAGGACGCGCTGGTAGTAGGCGGTGAAGCTGTCGACGCCGCACAGGCGCAGGCGCCGGGCAAGCCGGCCGACGAGGAGGGCCTTCTTGACCTCCGACAGGAAGATCCCCGCGGACCTGAGGATCAGCTCCTGGAAGAGGCGGAACTCCTGGGCCGTCAGCGGGCGGATGCCCACCGGCGAGCCCTCTTCGCGGACCAGCTCCAGCCTCGCCGTCACGGCGCGTTCCCGCTGGCCGCGGCTCCGGCGGCCGGTGCGGCCACCGGCGGGGTCGCCGCGGACGCCTTCTCGCCCTCGGCCTCGGTGGCCGGCGCCACCCTGCCCGCCGCGAGCAGCTCGTCGGCGTCGAGCAGGCGGCCCAGCTCGAGCACCGGCACGAAGTGCGTGCCCACCCGGCCCATCCCGCGCACGAAGTCCACGCGGATGCGCGTGCCGAAGGTGGGCGGCGGCTCGATCTGGCTGGGCGGCAGGTCCATCACCTGGCTCACCGAGTCGACCAGCAGCCCGACGACGCTCTTCTCGCGGTCGAGCCGCGCCTCGACCATCACGATGCAGGTGCGGCGGGTCAGGTTCGCTTGCGGGAGCCCCATGCGCACCGCGAGGTCCACCACCGGCACCACGCGGCCGCGCAGATTGGTGACCCCGCGGATGGAGGCGGGCATCGAGGGCATGCGGGTGACTTGCGTGTACTCGACGATCTCGGTGACCTCGAGGATGGGGACGGCGTACTCCTCCCCCGCGGTGAAGAAGCTCAGGTACTGGTGGACGGCGCTGCTCTCGGTCTCGGTCTCGGCCATGGCGCGTCGCCTCCCTAGAACTGCTTGAACTCGCTGTGGCCGTTGGCCGGGGCGGCGTGGCCGCTCGCGCCGTTGGAGGTGCCGGCGTGCGGGTGGGTCGTCGCCGAGGCCGGGTGCCCCAGGGCGGTGGCTGCGGCCGGGAGCGCTCCGGCGGTCTTGGGGGCCTGCATGTGCCAGAAGGCCGAGCCGCCGTCCTGGCCGAGGACCTTGAAGGCGGCCATCAGCTGCTGCAGCGCCTCGGCCTGCGACGCCATCTCCTCGGCGGTGCTGGAGAGCTCCTCGGCCGCCGACGCGTTGCGCTGGGTGACCTGGTCCACCTGGCCCATGGCCTTGTTCATCTGGGTCACGCCCGAGGCCTGCTCGCGGGAGGCGGCGCTGACCTCCTGGACGAGGTCGGTGGTCTTCTTGATGGCCGGGACCAGCTCCTTGAGCAGCGCGCCCGAGTGCTCGGCGATCTTCACGCTGACGTCGGCGACCGAGCTGATCTCCTTGGCCGCGGCCTGGCTGCGCTCGGCCAGCTTGCGGACCTCGGTGGCCACCACCGCGAAGCCCTTGCCGTGCTCGCCGGCGCGGGCCGCCTCGATGGCCGCGTTCAAGGCGAGGAGGTTCGTCTGGTAGGCGATCTCCTCGATGATGCCGACCTTCTCGGCGATGGAGCGCATGGCGTCGACGGTCTCGACCACCGCCTTGCCGCTGTCCTCGGCGTCCTTGGCGCCCTTGACCGCCATCTGCTCGCTCTGCCGGCTGTTCTCGGCGTTCTGGGTGATCGACGCGCTCATCTGCTCCAGGCTGGAGGTCGTCTCCTCCACGCTGCTCGCCTGCTCGGCGGTGCCCTGCGAGAGCGACTGCGAGGTCGACGACACCTGCTGGCTGGCGCTGGCCAGCGCGCCCGCCGCGGAGCGCACCTCGCCGATGGTGCGGCCGAGCTTGTCGGCCATCGCCTTGACCTGGTCCACCAGCAGACCCAGCTCGTCCTTGCTGTCGGCCTCCACCCTCACCGTGAAGTCGCCGTCGCCCACCGCGGCGACCAGCGAGACGAGCTTCTTGACCGCCGAGCCGACGAGCGAGGAGATGTACCAGGCCACGCCGGTCGCCAGCGCCACCAGGATCAGGAGCAGCGCGATGAGCTGGAACCGCGCGTCGGCCTGGACGCGGTCCATCTCCTCCAGCTGCTTCTCGCCCGCCTGCACCGCGTCCTGCACCACCTCCGCGACCAGCGGGTCGATCTTGTGGACCTCGTCGCGGAAGCGCTCCACCGCGGAGGCGGCCTTGGCCTCGACCGCGACCTGGGCCAGCACGGCCTTGGCGTACGTCTCGACGTCGCGCAAGACGTCGGCTTGGGCGACAGGGCTCAGCTTGGTCTTCTCGATGCCGCCCTTCACCTGGGCGACCGCCAGCGAGAAGTCCTCGAGGTACTTCTTGTCGCGGCGCAGCTGCCAGTTCTTCTCCCACCGCCGCGCCTGGAGGAGCGCGATCTCGAGCTCCGGCGCTCCCGCCTCCTTCAGGCCCCGCTCGGCGCTGCGGGCCTCGGCGATGCCGGCCTCGCCCTTGGCCTGCTCGGTCAGCGTCGAGGCCTCCTTGAACCCCTTGGAGTACCCGTCCAGCGCCTCCTCCACCGACTTGAGCTTGGACACCATCTCCGCGCTGAGCGCGTGCCGCCGCAGCTCCTCGATGTTCTTGAGAGCGTCGCGCTGGTTCTTCTGGTTCAGGTCCAGGTACTTCGTGTCGGAACGCAGGAAGAAGTCCTTCTCCGAGCGCCGCGCCTCGAGCACGTTGACCTGCAGGTCGTGCGCGAGGACCACCACCTCCTGGTCCTTGGCGTACTCCGCACCCGCGTCGTGCATCCGCGCGATCCCGCTCAGGGCGAGCCCGCCCATGGCGACCATCAGCGCGATGACGATCCCGAATCCCAGCATCAGCTTGTAGCCCAGCTTCAAGTTCTTCATGGACTGGCTCCCCTTGTTCAGGTCGGTCCTTGCTGGTTCGGTCGTCTTGGAGCTGCGCTGGGGCACGGAGCGACCCGTTGCCCGGCGTGGGCCCTCTCGTCTCGGATGGACCCCGCCCATCCCCTCGGCGATCGCGAGGCGGCCTCCCCCTGCTCCAGGTGGTTTGAAGACTGTCGAACACTCAAGCACTTGCCGTGCCTCAAGCCCTGCCGCTAGCAAGATCAAGGAGTTGCCCGCCTCCCCAATCCTGTCGCCCCCCCGACTGCGCGTGGCGATGACGCATCCGGACGCGTGATCTCCACGCACAGAGCGTGGCGGATGCACCTTTGGGCGACGCCCGTTCCGGATAGAGTGAGCGCCGCCTTTCAAGGGGACCGTCGATGACTTCCGAGACCGAGCAGCTCGAGCTGGAGATCCTGGGCCGGCTGGCGCCTGGCATCGCCCACGACTTCAACAACCTGCTGGCGGCCATCTGCGCCGACGCCGACATGGCGCGGCGGGTGGTGGGGCCCGGCCACCCGGCGCAGGAGCACCTCGAGGCGATCCTGACGACGGTGGCGCAGGGCATGGGCCTGACCGCGCACGTCCTGGTCAACGCCCGGCCGCGCCCGGTGCAGCTGCGCGAGGTCCAGCTCGTCCGCGAAGTGGAGGCCGTCGCCGGGCTCGTGCGTCGCGTCGCCGGCGAGAAGCTCCCGGTTCAGCTGGAGCTGTCCGAGCAGGCCCCCGCCGTCTTCGCCGACCCGGCGCAGCTGTGCCTCGCGCTCTTCCGCCTGGCGGGGACGGCGCGCCGCGCCCTGGCCTCGGGCGGGCAGATGCGCGTCGAGGTGCGGCCGGAGGACGGCGAGACCCTGTTCGCGGCGACGGTGACCGGGGAGGGGCTGCGGCCCGGGCTGTTCGAGGCGGGCGGCCTGCGCCGCGAGCTGCTCGAGCGGCTGGCGGCCGATCACGGCGCGCGGCTCACCCTGTCCGAAGAGCCCGGGCGCGCGAGCCTGAAGCTGGCGCTGCCCAAGCCGGGGTAGAGGCGGACCTCGTCGTCCGTGCCCGTGCCTCGACGCCCCCTCGCTTCAATCCGGGAGGCGCGCCGCGGCCGACAGCTGCCGACCCGGCGCGAAAGGCCAGGCGCGAAAGGCCGGCAGCGCCGCGCTCACTCCTCCAGCCCGAGGGCCTTGAGCTGGTGCGCCAGGGCGTGGCGCGAGATGCCCAGCAGCGCCGCCGCCTCCTGGCGAGTCTTGGCGCGGCGCAGCGCCTCGCGGACGATCTCCCGGGCCACGGCCTGCAGCGACTGGTGCAGGTCCTGGCCCTGCGGGAAGCCCACCGACATCCGCCAGCCCTGCGGACCCGCGGCCGGCCCGGCCGGCGAGGCCGGGGCGTCGCCCAGGCGCAGGCCCTCGACCTCCAGCGTGCCGCGGGGGCTGGTGATGATGGCCCGCTCCAGCACGTTGCGCAGCTCGCGGATGTTGCCCGGCCAGGAGTAGGCCTCCAGCGCCGCGAGCGCGTCGGGGGTCGGCATCGGCGGCGCCGGCTGGGCGAGGTCGGTCGACAGCCGGCCCAGCAGGTCGCGCACCAGCGCCAGCATGTCGCCCTTGCGCTCGCGCAGCGGCGGCATGCGGATGGGCAGCACGTTGAGCCGGTAGTACAGGTCCAGCCGGAAGCGGCCCTTGCTCACCTCGTCCATCAGGTCGCGGTTGGTGGCGGCGAAGATGCGCACGTCGATGGCGACGCTGCGCTCGCCGCCGACGCGCACGAAGGTCTTGGTGTCCAGGAAGGACAGCAGCTTGGCCTGCAGCGCCAGGTCCAGCTCGCCGACCTCGTTCAGGAGCAGGGAGCCCTTGTCGGCCAGCTCCACCAGGCCGCGCTTGCGCCCGCGCGTCCCGGTGAAGGCCCCCGGCTCGTGGCCGAACAGCTCGCTCTCGGCGATCTCCCGGGACAGCGCCGCGCAGTTGAGCACGAAGTACGGCCCCGACGCGCGGCGCGAGCGGGAGTGGATGAGGCGGCACAGGTGGTCCTTGCCGGTGCCGCTCTCGCCCAGGACCAGGACGTTGCACTCCTGCGCCGCGGCGTGCCTGGCCAGCTGCAGGGTCTCGCGCATCGCCGACGACGGGTAGTCCTGCGCCTCCTTCTCCCCTTCGGTCGGCGCCGGCGCCCCGCGGGCGCGCAGGGTGGTCAGCTCCGCATCCACCAGCCGGTTGCGCAGCGCGTTCTCGATGGCCAGCTGCACCTGCTCGAGCTCGAAGGGCTTGGTCAGGTAGTCCGCCGCCCCGCGCCGGGTGGCCTCCACCGCCGAGCGGATGGAGCCGAAGGCGGTGATGACGATGAACTGCACGTCGGGGTAGTCCTTCTTCAGCTCCCCCATCAGCTCGCCGCCGTTGCCGTCCGGCAGGTTCAGGTCCAGCAGCACGACCTCGGGGTAGGCCTCGGCCATGCGCTTGCGCGCCTCGGCGCAGGTGAAGGCGGTGGCCACCTTGTGCCCGAGCGAGACCAGGAAGGCCTGGATGGACCGCACGAGCGGCTGGGTGTCGTCCACGACGAGGACGGTGGCAGGGCGCATCTCAGTCACTCCCTCGCCCGGCGGGGCCGTCGAGCAGCTCTCGGACGGTCTTGGCCAGGACGCTGGCGTTGAAGGGCTTCTGCAGGAACTTCACGCGCACGTCGCGCAGCATCTCTTCCGACGGCTGCTCGTTGCCGAAGCCGGACATCAGGATCACCTTCACCGGCGCGCTCCCGGCCAAGAGGCGCGAGGCGAGCTGCACGCCGCTCGGGCCGGGCATCATCACGTCGGTGATGACCAGCGGCACCTCGCCGCCCCCGCCCCCGTCCCCATGACCGGCCCCGCCCCCGTTCCCGGCCTGGGCCTCGCGCAGCGCGAGCAGCGCCTCGTCGACGTTCTTGGCCTCGAGGACGCGGTAGCCGCAGCTCTTCAGGACCCGGCGCAACGCCCCGCGCACGACGGCCTCGTCGTCGACCAGCAGGACGGTCTCGGTCCCGCCGGGCAGCTGCTCCAGCTCGGGCAGGCCGCGCGCGCCGCTGGCCGGCGCGGCCGCCGGGGACTCGAAGGGCAGGAGCACCGTCACGGTGGTCCCCTGCCCCTTCTCGCTGGCGATGCGCACCGCGCCGCCCGCCTTGCGCACCACGCCGAAGCTGGCGGCCAGGGCGAGGCCGCTGGCCCGTCCGGGCGGCCGGGCGGCGAAGAACGGCTCGAAGACCCGGCGCTGGACCTCTCCGCCCGTCCCCACCCCGGTGTCCGAGACGCTCACCGCGGCCCAGCGCCCCGGGGCGATCCCCTCGGCCCGGGCCTCGGCGGCGCCGACCTCGGAGACGGCGGTGCGCACGGTGACCGTCCCGCCCGCGGGCATGGCGTCGCGGGCGTTGAGCACCAGCGCCAGCAGCACCTGCTCCAGCGCCCCGGGCGCCACCCGCACCGGAGCCATCTCTCCCGCCAGCGACAGCGCCAGCGTGACGCTCTGGCCCAGCAGGGGCCGCGCCATGCCCGACAGCTCGCGCAGGCAGGCGCCCAGGTCCACGTTCCGGGGCTCGGACGCGCTGCGCCCGGCCCAGGAGAGCAGCTGCCGGCTGAGCAGCCCGGCGCCCCGCACCAGCTCCTGCAGCGCGGCCACGTCCTCCCGCGCCCGGTGGCCGGCCGGCAGCTCGAGCAACGCCAGGTCGACGTGGGCGGCCATGGCGGCGAGCGTGTTGTTGAACTCCCCCGCCACCGCCCCCGCCAGCCGGCCCATGCCCTCCAGCTGGTGCGCCTGCACCAGGCGCTCCTCGACCTCGAGCTCGGCGGTGACGTCGCGCTTGACGGCGATGTACTCGACCAGCGTGCCCGCCTCGTCGCGCACCGGGGCGATGACCGCGTCCTCGGTGAAGAGCGAGCCGTCGCGGCGGCGGTTGACGAGGCGGCCGCGCCAGACCTCGCCCCGGGTCAGCGTGGCCCACATCTCCTCGTAGAAGGCGGCGTCGTGGCGGCCGCTCTTGAGCACGCGCGGGTTCTCGCCCAGGGCGAGGGCCCGCGGGTAGCCGGTGATGCGCTCGAAGGCGGCGTTGACGTAGACGATGCGCCCGTCCCGGCCGGTGATGACCACGCTCTCCGGCGTCTGGTCGATGGCGGCCAGCAGCCGGCGCCGGGTGGCCCCCAGGCGGATGCGGGACAGCTCGCGCTCGACGTCGCGCGCCACCCAGACGCCCTGGTGCAGCGCGTCGAGGCTGGGCGGCCCCGGCGGGGCGAAGTGGGCCGAGAGCACGCCGGCGGTCTCGCCGTTGACCAGCAGCGGGAAGGCGGCGATCGAGCTGTTGCCGAGCCGCTCGAGCAGCGCCCGGGCGCCGCGGACGCGCACGTCCGAGGCGTCGGAGGCGTCGGGGATGAGGAAGGGATCGCGCAGGGCCGCCAGCTCGACGGCCAGCGGGCCGCCCGCGCCCGCCGCCACGGACTCGCCCTGCAGGCTGCGCGCGCCCGGCGAGAGGTGCTCGGCCACGACGGACAGGCGGGTGCGGGCGTCGTCGAGCAGCAGCGCCGCCGCGTCGGGCGCGCCGAGGACCTCGCAGAGCTCGTGGCAGGCCACCTCCAGCAGCGTCGTGAGCTCCACCTCACGCGCCGCGGCGGCTTGTTCGAGGTATCCGCGAAGGGTCCTTTGCTGCATGTGCCCCCAGCCGACGGTCAGACGGCGAACTGTTGGAAACTCTACGGGAATTGGCCTGCCGCGGCGAGCCCCACCTCGGCGGGGCCGCCGTCGTCGCGAACCTGGCTGGGGGGCAGGCGAGCGGGCTTGGGGCGGGCTCTCAGCCTCGGTCGACCAGGCCGGCCGCGCCGCCGGATCCCTCGGCCCCGCCGGCGCGGCGGCGCGAGAGCCAGGTGCGCGCGGCGAGGTACACCACCGGGAGGATGCCCGCGACGATGAAGAGGGCGTCGCCGGGCAGCCGGACCCACTCGAAGAAGCGGACCGCGGGCTGCTGGAAGAACTCGGGCTCGCGCGCGTGCCAGTAGCCGCTGCGGAAGGCGTCGGTCAGCTGCAGGATCCCGATGGGCACGAGGTTGGCGAACATCATCAGCCCCAGGCCGACGTTCAGCCCCCAGAACGAGAGCTTCATGGCCCGCTCGGCGGCGCGGTCGGCGGGCAGGAAGTAGCGGGCCACGAACATGAAGAAGCCCACCGCCAGCATGCCGTAGACGCCCATCAGCGCGCCGTGCCCGTGGTTCGCCGTGAACTGGGTGCCGATCTCCCAGTAGCTGACGATGGGCAGGTTGATGAGGAAGCCGAAGACGCCCGCGCCCAGGAAGTTCCAGAAGCCCACCGCGATGAGGAAGTTGACGGCCCAGCGGTGCGGGAACGGCGCCGCCGCGCCGCTCGCCGGAATCGGCGCCCCGGTCGTCGTCCCTGCCCCCAGCTGCATGAAGCGCCAGGCCTCGTAGGTCAGCAGCACCAGCGGGATGACCTCCATCGCCGAGAAGAAGGCCCCCAGGCCCATGTGCACCGCGGGCGCGCCGCTGAAGTACAGGTGGTGCATGGTGCCGATGACGCCGCCCACCGAGTAGAGGATGACGTCGAGGTAGACCACCCGGGTGGCGGTCGGCCGGGGCACCACGCCCAGCAGCACGAAGACGTAGGCGACCATGAGGGTGGTGAAGAGCTCCAGGAAGTCCTCGACCCACAGGTGCACCACCCAGAAGCGCCAGAAGTCGACCACCGCGAACGAGCTGCGCGCCGAGAAGAACATCCCCGCCGAGTAGAAGAGCGGGATGGAGACGGCGCTGTAGACCAGTAGCCACGGCATGTTGCCGGGGTGCTCGGAGCGCAGGGTCCCGCGCAGGCCGCGCACCAGGATGACGACCCACACCACCATCCCCGCCGTCAGCAGGATCTGCCAGAGGCGCCCGAGATCCAGGTACTCCCAACCCTGGGTGCCCAGCCAGAACCAGGGCCCGCTCTGGCTGATGGCGCCCTTCACGCTCGCCGCCTCGCCCGTGAGGCTGCCGACGACGACCAGGACCACCGCCGCGAAGAGCGCCAGGGCCAGCGCGTCCTGGCCCTTGGGCTCGCCGCCGGCGATCAGCGGCACCACGAAGATGCCCATCGCCAGGAAGCTCGCCGCCACGAAGAAGAGCGCCAGCTGGACGTGCCACAGCCGGGTCAGCTGGTAGGGCAGCCACGCGGAGAGGTCGAAGCCGTAGAAGCCGCCGGGTTCGACGTGGTAGTGCGCGTTCGCCCCGCCGAGCAGTCCCTGCGCCAGGAACAGGCCGGCGATCACCAGGAAATACCAGGGCGTGGCGCGCTGCGAGGGCGTGAGCGCGACCAGCGCCGGGCTGCGGAAGCGCACCGCCGAGGCCGGCTCCTTCTCCCCCGCCGCGGCGTGCCAGCCCAGCAGCCGCCAGCGCCCGAAGACGAAGAAGACGAGGCCGGTGCCTCCCAGCAGCGCGACGAGGCTGAGCACGCTCCCGAGGAAGGCCGCCTCCGTCGGCTGGTTGCCCGCCAAGGGCTCGGGTGGCCAGTTGTTGGTGTACGAGTACGGCTTGCCGGGCCGCGCCGCGGAGGTCGTCCAGGCGGCCCAGGCGAAGTAGGCGCCCAGCTTGCCCGCATCCTCGTCGGAGAGCTTGGGCCGGCGCAGGGCTTCGTCCACCCTCTGGCCCTGGAAGTAGCCGCGGTAGTGGCGGTCGAGCGTGGCGTACGCGGAGGCCTGCGCCGCGGTGAAGGCGAGCGTCCCGGTCGCACCGTCGTAGGCGTTGCGCTTGAGCTCGCTCTCGACCCGCGCCCGGGCCTCGGCCGGGGAGAGCCCGGCGCGCTCGTGGAAGCGGGCCATCTCCAGCGCGGCTTTGTGCAGGTACTGGGCGGTGAAGTCCGGGCCCAGGTAGGCGCCGTGGCCGAAGAGCGTGCCGTACTGCATCAAGGCGTTCTTCTGGAAGACCTGCTGGCCGGCGAGCACGTCCTCCGCCCCGAAGAGCGCTCGCCCCTCCTCCGTGACCACCCGCTCCGGGATGGGCGGGTGATCGACGCCGATGCGGTAGGCGAGCCAGCCCAGCACCGCGAAGCCGGCGGCGAAGGTGGCC
>DASXVQ010000022.1:0-17187 GCA_036504155.1 Myxococcales bacterium | reverse complement strand
GGCAGTTGCGGACGTCGCCGCACATCTTGGTGGGGTCGCCGCCGTTCGTGCAGGCCCTGCAGTCGCCCAGCGACGAGTTGCAGTTCGGCTGGCCGTCGGTGATGAGCACCACGTAGCTCTTGGTCGCCGCTTCCTTCTTGGCGAAGGTCGAGTCGCCGGCGATGGTGCGCAGCGTCGAGGCGGAGGGCGTGCCGCCGACAGGAGTGTAGCTGGCCAGCGCGTCCTTGATGTCCTTGATGTTGCTGCCGGCAACGTCCGGAATGGCCACGGTGACGACACCGGCGGCGCAGGCGTCGCCCGAGTTCGGGTCGGAGAAGATGGCGAGGCCGTGGCGCGCGCTGCCCGCGGTCTGGTCGAGGAAGCCGCCGGGGGCGATGAGCAGGTTCTTCAGCGTGATCCACTTGCAGTCGCCAGCAGCGTTGTAGCCGTTGCCCGATCCGTCGTCCGCGCAGCCCCACTGCGTGTCGGACGAGGCCAGCGTCTTCATCGAGCCGGACTTGTCGAGCGCCAGCATGATCTTGGCGGGCTTCTGGATGCCGACGATCGGCTCGGCCTGCTTGACCGTACCGACGGCCTTCGGCGTGACCTCTTCGAACTGGTAGCCCTGACATCCGACGAGGACGCCGCCCGCCACGAGGGCGATGGCGAGGCTGAAGCCGATCAACTTGCGCATGGAGGCCTCCGAAGTTCGATAGGTCCGCGAAAGAAGGGCGGGATTGTACGCCTCGTTGACAGCGAGGTCACGTCCGACGTCGTACCAACAGTGAGTGGCCGGCCACCGCCAGAATCATCACCAGGGCCGCCCCCACCAGCATCAGCGAGGGCTGCGTCCGCTTCTGCCGGACCGGGTCTGCAAGATACGCGTCCACCCACGCCGTGCGCGCCTTGGCCCGCACGATGCCGTCCGGATCTTCGAAAAGCTTGTGAAGTCGGGCTCTTGCGGCGCGGGACCCCTTCCCTGCCAGCGCCGCCATCGCATCCACCGCCTGATGCCTGGCGCTCACCTCTGTGGACTTGAGTGCTCGCTCCAGCGCGGGGATCGCCTTCTCGTCGCCCAGCGCCGCCAGACCCACCGCGGCCCCGAGCGCGACCTCAGGCGAACGGTCCTTGCCCCCGGCATCCAGCGCCGCCCTCGCCTGCTCCTTGGCCTTATCGCCGGACGAGGAGGCGCGGGCGCCGGTCGCCGCCAGCAGCGCCGCCTTCACCTTTGATCCATCGGCGAGCTTGGGAAGCAGCGTCACCGCACGGTCCGCCGGCAGGACCTTCGCCAGCGCGCGAACCGCCGCCGCCTTGGACTCTTCGCGGGGCGACTCCTGGAGCCAGCCGAAGATGCGGTCCCAGCCCCGGTTACCGATGCCGCCGTGCTCGGCCACCGCCGCGAGCCGATGGGCGCAGTGCGTGGACAGCGAGAGCACCGGCAGGAAGAGCCCATCGATCCACACGTCGTCCATGGGCGAAGGCGTGTCGCCGGTGCAGGCGGCGACCAGGCGGGTCATGAACGCGTCGACCGCGGCATCGACCGCGGCGTCGGGCTCGAGCTGCCAGCGCTCGAAGTCGAGCTGGACGAAGGTCAGCGCGCCCGGGTTCGCCTGCGCGGGGCCCAGGAAGAAGAGCCCGCGGTCGCCGGGCGAAGGCACCATCCCGCGCTCGCCTTCAGCACGCACGCGGACGAGCTCCGCCTTCTCGCCCAGCTCCAGGTAGGCGGCCTGGACGTGGAGATCGGCGATGCCCTCGGGCGACACGGCCACGACCTCGCCGCGCGCCACGACGGTCGAACGGCGCACCAGGAGGTCGAGGTCCCGCTCGCGCAGGTCCTCGGCGAGCGCAGGCGCGGCCGCCAGGAGAGCGACAGCGAAAGCCAGGAGGCGCGGCAGCGAGCGGAGCACGAGGCCATGGAAGCCTTGAGGGGCGGGCGCGGTCAAGTGCCAGTCGCGAGTTGCGAGTGCTCATCGAGTTCTTCCAAGAAGAGGCGAACGCGAATTTTCTGGGCGTGTGTCTGTTCTGCCCGCGCGATGACCGAAGACGACACCTCCTCGCCGACCGACCAGGCGTCCGAGCCGACGGGCACCGAGGTCCTCGCCGGCGATTCGACGACCAAGGCCCCGCTCGCCCGCCTCAAGCTGCTGGTGCTGACCGGCCGCAGCGCCGGCAAGGAGCTGACGCTGCGCTCCGGGACGCTCTTCATCGGCAAGGGCACCGACTGCGACCTCGTCCTCGACGACCCCTCGGTCTCGCGGACGCACCTCGAGATCGCGCAGATCGAGGACGGACGGGTCCGGCTCAAGGACCTCGACTCCACCAACGGCTCCTCCTGCGACGGGACGCGCTTCCACGAGATCGAAGCCAGGGCGGGAGCCATCGTCACCCTGGGCAAGACCGAGCTGCGCCTGCTCGCCGCCTCCGCGCCCGGCCCGGGCCTGTTGCCCTCCGAGCGCGAGTCGTTCGGCCGGCTGGCGGGCCGCAGCCTCGCCATGCGCCAGGTCTTCGCGGTGCTCGAGCGCGTCTCGGGCACCGAGGCCGCGCTCCTGCTCGAGGGCGAGACCGGGACCGGCAAGGACCTGTGCGCGGAGGCCATCCACCAGCACAGCTCGCGCGCGACCGGGCCGTTCGTGGTCGTGGACCTGGCCGGCGTGCAGCCCAACCTCATCGAGAGCGAGCTGTTCGGGCACGTGCGCGGGTCGTTCACCGGGTCGGTCGGCGACCGGGCCGGGGCGTTCGAGCGCGCCGACGGCGGGACCATCTTCCTGGACGAGGTCGCGGAGCTGTCGTCGGACCTGCAGCCGCGGCTGTTGCGCGCGCTCGAGCACCGGCAGTCCAAGCGCGTGGGCGCCAACGACTACAAGAGCTTCGACGTGCGGGTCATCGCCGCCACCAACCGCGACCTGGTCGAGGAGGTGCGCGCCGGCCGCTTCCGCGAGGACCTGTACCACCGCCTGGGCGTGGTGAAGGTGATGCTGCCGCCGCTGCGCGCCCGCCGCGAGGACGTGCCGCTGCTGGTCGAGAAGCTGCTCGAGTCCATGGGCCGCGAGGCGAAGCTGGGGCCCGGGACCTTGCAGATGCTGACCGGCTACGAGTGGCCGGGGAACGTGCGCGAGCTGCGCAACGTGGTGGAGCGCGCGGTCTCGCTGGGCGGACCCGAGGGCGAGGTGCCCGCGGAGCTGCTGGCGCTGCAGACCTCGGCCCCGAAGAACGAGCTGCCCATCAGCGACCTGCCGTTCAAGGAGGCCAAGGAGCGGCTCGTCGGGTCCTTCGAGCGCGACTACCTGGCGCACCTGCTCGAGCGGTGCGGCGGGAACGTGTCCAAGGCGGCGCGGCACGCGGGCATCGACCGCGTGTACCTGCACCGGCTGCTGAAGAAGCACGGGATCGGCTGACCGCCCTCACCCCCGGCCCCTCTCCTCTTCGACGGACATAGAGTCCACTCGGGCTCTAGGAGAGGGGGGGCTTCGTCTTCTGCTTTCTTCGACTTCGACCACCTGCGGCTTCGGCCAGCCTTGCTACGATCTTTCAGAAAGATCCTGGCCAGGATGGCCGGAGCCGCAGGAGCAACGGAGTCGAGGACCACGGCACAGGAAGCCCCCCCTCTCCTCGAGCCCGAATGCACCCGGACATCCGTCGAAAAGGAGAGGGGCCGGGGGTGAGGGCTAGGGCTGACTCATCAGCTGCCGCGGATCCAAGATCCCGCACTCCTTGATCTTGTAGAGCAGCGCCTTGTAGCTGATCTTCAGCCGCGCCGCGGCCTTGCGCTTGTTCCACGCCGTCTTGGTGAGCATCGCCAGAATGGCCTCGCGCTCCGCCAGCATCGCCGCGTGCCGCGACACGTCCTTGAGCGAGACGTCCTCCCCCGGCAGCGGCAAGGTCGGCGCCGGCGGTGCGGGCTGGGTGGGCACGACGTTCGGCCCGGCGGTGCTTCCGCGCCGCGCCTTGAGGTCGCGCATCACGCCCTCGGGGTCGCGCAGCACCACGAGCCGGCGCACCAGGTTCTCCAGCTCGCGCACGTTGCCCGGGAAGTCGTAGGCCATGATCTCGCGCAGCACGTCGGAGGGCAGCGGGTCGTCGGCCATGGCGTACTTGCGCCGGTACTTGCGCACGAAGAACTCGAAGATGGGCGGGATGTCCTCGCGGCGCTCGCGCAGCGGCGGGATCTCGATCGTCACCACGTTGAGCCGGTAGTAGAGGTCCTCGCGGAAGTTGCCCGCGGCGATCTCCGCCGCCAGGTCGCGGTTGGTGGCGCACACCACGCGCGCGTCCACCTTCACGCTCTTCTTGCCGCCGACCCGGAAGAACTCCTCGTCCTGCAGGACCTGGAGGAGCTTGGCCTGCAGCCGGATGGCCATCTCGCCGATCTCGTCCAGGAAGATGGTGCCGTGGTGCGCCAGCTCGAACTTGCCCGGCTTCTCCGCGGTGGCCCCGGTGAACGCGCCCTTCTCGTGGCCGAACAGCTCGCTCTCCAAAAGCTCCGACGGCAGCGCGGCGCAGTTGATCTTCAGGAACGGCTTGGCCCGCCGACGCGAACGGTTGTGGATTTCCCGGGAGATGACCTCCTTGCCCACCCCGCTCTCGCCCAGCAGCAGCACCGGCACGTCGGTGTCCGCGATTCGCTCCACCAGCGCCTTGACCCGCCGCATCGCTCCCGAATGGGCGATGAAGGCCCGCTCTTCCGGCGGCTCTTCGTTGCCGGCGGCTGCGTGCTCGACCGCGGCGTTGGCGCCCTCGGCCGCGGCCGCCATGGCCTGCTCCGGGGAAGGCACCTGCAACCCGAGCGCGCGCGCCGCCGACGAGAGCAGGTCCGCGACCTCGATGGGCTTGGTCAGGTAGTCGCTGGCCCCCAGCCGCATCGCCTTGACCACGTCCTCGGCCGCGCCCAGCGCCGAGAGCACGATGACCGGGGCCTGCCCGCCCTTCTCCCGGAAGCGCTTGAGCACCTCCAGGCCGTCGACGCCGGGCATGCGCACGTCGAGCAGCACCAGGTCGAAGGCGCCGCCCTCGAGCATCTGCAGCGCCTCGGCCCCGCCGGGGGCCACCCGGACCTGGTAGCCCTCGCCGCCCAGCACGTCGCGCTGGAACTCGCGCGAGGACTCGTCGTCGTCGACGACCAGCACAGCCAGATTGCGGTCCAAGGTCGTCCCCCAGGTGCGTGCGCCCGGGCAGGGCATGCTCCCCCGCCCGCCCAGGCTCCTTGGGAACGAACGTGCCTACTCGTTCCCCTCGCGGCAACCCGAGCGTCCCCGCTCACGCCCAAGTTGGAGGCGCAGGGCGACTGCTTGGAAACGGCCTGCCGCGCCTGGACTAAGGCTGGAGGAAGTGGAGCACCGGCAGGCGCTGCATGAGGAACGCCGCGGTGCTCTCGCCTGCTCTCTTGCCCGCCGGATTGAGCAGGCCCAGGGGCTTGGGCGCATGGCGGCCGGTCAGGCGCTGCCACGCCGTGGAGATCGCCTGGCGGGCCACATAGGCCACGACCGCCACCGCGGCGGCCGACAGGAACGTGAAGAGGAGCCGGTCCTTGAAGGTGTCTTGGGCGTTCATGGTGTGAAGGTAGAGGCGCACTGGGCGGGAGTACCCGGCCTCCGCGCCGGGGTCGTGTTCGGTCGTGCGGCAGAAGAACCCTCGAACGCGACCGACCGACACGCCCGCCCGCCCCCGGCGCGGAGGCCGGGTACTCCCGACAACTGACGCGCGGGAACTAGGAACTAATTGAGGCGCGAGATCCCAGGGTGCGCCCTGGCGATCGCCGGGACGCTCGCCAAGAACCGCAGCGCCCGCTCGGCAATCTCCTCCGCGCAGTCGGTCAGCTCGTGCCCCGACTCGAGCATCACCAGCGTCGCGGTCGGCGTCGCGGCGACCCAGCGCTTCACCCGCTCCGGCGGCACCACGTCGTCTCGGGTCCCCTGGAACACGAGCACCGGGCAGCGCACCTCGGGCCACGGCTCGTGGCGCGCCGCCTCTTCCATCAGCTCGAAGCGCAGCGGCACCTTGCGGCCCTGGGCGACGTGGTCCACCTCGGTCACGCCGTCCCGCCGCCACTTCTCGAGGTCCGCCTCGCCGACCTTCTCCCGCCAGCGCGCGAGGAAGTCGACCGCCGGCGCCATCAGCACCAGCGCGTCCACCTCGGACCGGGACGCATGCAGGGCAGCCAGGTAGCCGCCCATCGAGGAGCCGATGACCGCCAGGGGCCGCGTTCCGCGCGAGACCCTCCCGACCAAGGCGAGCTGCCGGCCGAGCGTCAGGTGCTCGAAGTCGCCCTCGTCCAATGCGGGGACGACCAAGTCCTCGCCGCGCTCGGCCAGACGCCGGCAGAACACCCGCGCCTTGTGCGAGGCGGGCGAGGAGGCGAAGCCGTGCAGGTAGAGGAGCATGGGGGCCCGCGCATCATAGCCGCCGGCCCCCCTCCTGCCCGGCCCGGACGACGGCGCCCGCTAGGCCGACGGCATGGCCGAGGGCATCGAGGCCCGCGCCCGGTCCACGACGCCGCGCACGCCCTGCTGCTTGAAGGTCGAGCGCACCTCGGAGCCCGGCATGGGGGCGAAGATGACGCCCAGCGCGCTGCCGACGAGCACGCCCAGGGCGAGGAAGCCGAGGCCGCCGAAGATGTACGCGGCGGTGTTCGAGCCCCTGCGCTCCAGGCCGAAGCGGTCGAGCATCGACTGCCGGAAGTCGCCGGACCAGTCGCGGTCCTTCAGGTACTTGTAGGCCGAGTAGGCCCCCGCTCCCTTGAGCACTCCGCTGATATCCATGTCCCCTCCCGTCTCGCCCGCGAACCGGCGGCTCGTGACGAAAAGCTAGGCTCTGGGGCTGCCCGCGGGAGGACCCGAAAACGACGACGGCCGCCGCACCCGGATCTCGGGCGGACGGCCATCGCCTTCTTCGTCGCGTCGGTCCGCGGGTTAGCGGGCGCGCATGCCCTTCTTCACGGTCTTCTGGTGGCGCACCCGCTTGCGGCGGGCGGCGACCTGCTTGACCTTCGCGCGGTTCTTGACGCTCTTCTTCGTTCGGTTGCCCTTCTTGGCGGCCATGTTCGTCTCCTTTTTCTTCGTCGGTTGGTTTGGTTCTTCCCGCTCCGGGGAGCGCGGTGGCGGCATTCTAGCGGCGGATTGGCCGCTGGCCAGCCTCTCGTTGCGCCGCCCGGCTCTACGGCGCCCCGGCGGTGTGGACGACCTGCTTGCCGATGAGGTTCGCCAGCTTGGCGCGGTGGTCGTCGGTCAGGTGCTCGAAGCGCACGCCGACGGCCTTGCCGGGCCGCGCCCAGGCGACGATGCCCACCACGTCGATGACCTCGCCGGCGCCGAGCTCGATCTTGATCATCAGCTGGGTGCCCTTCTCGTAGGCGCGCTTGGTGGCCAGGCACAGCCCGCCCAGGCCGACGTTGAGGGTGCTGGCGCGGACGGCGTTGGCCAGCTCCTGCGGCGTCGAGAAGCGCACCCCGAGCTTGAGCGGGTGCCGTGGCGTCATGCGCCGTTCCGACCCCGGGCCCTTCTCGTCAGCCTCGAGGTCGATGTCGAAGTCGTCCGTGCCGGCGTTCGCCATGGTTTTGGCATCTTAGCCCAACTTGCCGGCCCAACTGCCTACTTCCGGACTGCTTTCTTCGCGCGTGCGAGAGCGCCCACCGTGCTACTGGAAGGCCGCCCATGGCCCGCCGCGCCGCCAAGACCGCCAAGACGGCCCGCCCCTCCCGCGGGCCGGCCGCCCCCGCGCGCCGCCCGGGCCTGCGGCTGCTGCTGGCCGCCTGCGGCGTGGCGCTGGTGGCCTTCCTCGGGCTGCAGCTCGCCTCCCTGCCCTCCTCCGACCAGATCGCCCGGCTCAAGACTGCGCAGGTCCGCGACACCGAGGTGATGCGCCAGCGCGTCGACGAAGCGGCGGCCCGGGGCAAGAAGCTCAAGCCACGCCAGCAGTGGGTCGAGCTGGAGCAGATCTCCAAGCCGGCGATCACCGCGGTGCTCACCAGCGAGGACGCCCGCTTCTTCTCGCACGGCGCGCTGGACCTCAAGGAGATGGGCGAGGCCATCCAGGACAAGATCGAAGAGGGCAGGCCGCTGCGCGGGGCCTCGACGCTCACGCAGCAGGTGGCCAAGAACCTCTACTTCGGCAACGACCGCAGCTTCCTGCGCAAGGCCAAGGAGGCCTACGTCGCCTGGCGCATGGAGGAGACGCTCTCCAAGCGGCGCATCCTGCGGCTCTACCTGAACATCGCGGAGTGGGGCCCCGGGGTCTTCGGCATCGAGGCCGCGGCGCAGACGCACCTCAAGAAGCACGCCTCGGAGCTCTCCCTCGCCGAGGGCGCGGCGCTGGCCGCGATGCTGCCCAACCCGCTGCGCTTCACGCCGCAGGCGCCCAAGGTGCTGCGCCGACACGCCGGGCACGTCCTGGACCGGTGCCTCGACGACCGCGTGGCGACGGCCGAGGAGATCGCGGCGGCCAACACCGAGCTGGATCGCTGGCTGGGGCCGGAGGGCGGCGCGAAGGTCTCCGAGGACGACTGACTATCCCGCGTCGGGCGAGGCCGGCGATGGCGCCGGCGATGTCGATGGCGTTGGCGGCGGCGGTGCAGGCGGCGGCGCGTTGCCCACCTCGATCTCCCGCTCGCCGAGGAGCTGCCCGGACGCCGTCTCCACCCGGCAGGTCCAGGTCCCCGGCGACAGGTGCCGCTTGATCGACCAGGTGTGGAACCCCGACGCCTGCCCGCCCTCGACGACCAGCGCGATGCGGTCCGTGGCCGAGCCGTCCTTCTCCCAGACGTGGAAGAGCGCGTCGTGCAGGCCGCGCGGCGCCCAGATGGCCGTGGCGCAGACCAGCTGCGGCGGCACCGAAGCGACCACCAGGGACGGGTCCGCCACCCCCTGGCCGGCGCGCGCGGTGCCCACCTGCGCCTGGAGCAGCCGCAGCGGCGCCGGCGGCACCAGCCGCGTCCCACCCAGCGCCAGGACAGCCGGGACCAGCGCCGACGCCAGCGCCGCCGAGAGGGCCCGCCGCTTGCGCTCGCCCGGAGCCATCGCCGCGCCCGCCGCCGGCACCACCACCGCGGTCACCGCCGCCGAGACCCACAGGCTCACGCGGTTGGAGGCGCCCAGCACCGGCAGCACCACGTTGAGCGCGGCGAAGCTGGCGCAGGCCTGCATCGAGAGCGCGGTCGCCGGCCGCGCGAGCAGCGCGCGGAACCACGGGTCCCACAGGGTCACCAGCGCCGCCGCCGACAGGACCGCCAGGAAGATCAGGTGCTCGGGGTGCCACGGCGTCGCCCGCGCGTAGAACGGCAGCGCGAAGAAGAGCGAGAGCTGGATGGCGTACTGGCTGGCGAAGAGCGAGCCGAAGCGCGCCGCCCTCAGCGCCAGGCGCCGGCGCTGCGGCAGGTGCTCCTCCTTGGCCCGGTCGACCTGCGCCAGCGCGATGAGCAGCGCCCAGCCCAGCACCGCCGCGGCGGCGACGAGCCCGGCGCGCCCCGGGCTGCGGTCCATCAGCAGGGCGCTGGCCACGCCCAGCGCCAGCGAGCCCCAGGGCATCGCCCGGCGCGCGAGGGCCAGGCGGCGGTCCCAGATCGAAGGTGGCGGCGCTGCGCTGGCTGCGGTCTCGGTCACGGCGGGCGGGGAGCCTACACCAGGCTTCGTCCTGCTAGGATGCGCGGCTTCAAACGACCGGCGCGGAGGCCGGCGACTCCTGGCGAGAAGGTGGGGAACATGTTCGAGGGCCTCTTCCGGACCAAGACGCTGGAGCAGCTCAAGGCGAGCGCCGAGGACCCGGCCCACCAGCTCAAGAAGAACCTCACCGCGTTCGACCTGACGATGTTCGGCATCGGGGCCATCATCGGCGCCGGCATCTTCTCCACCATCGGCACCGCCGCCGCCGGCAACCTGATCGACGGGCGGCCTGGCGCGGGCCCGGCGCTCATCCTGAGCTTCGTGCTCACGGCGCTCGCCTGCCTGTTCACCGCGCTGTGCTACGCCGAGCTCTCCTCGATGATCCCCGTCTCGGGCTCGGCCTACACCTACGCCTACGCCACCCTCGGCGAGCTGATGGCGTGGATCATCGGCTGGGACCTGGTGCTGGAGTACGCCGTCTCCAACGTCGCGGTGGCCATCAGCTGGGGCGACTACGCGCGCAGCCTGCTGGACAGCTTCGGCCTGCACATCCCCGGCTGGCTGGCCATCGACCCGCGCACCGCGCTGACCCTCTCCGAGGACGGCCTCAAGGCCCTGACGCTGGGCGCCCAGCCCGCTTTCGGCGCCAAGCTGGACCTCTTGGCGCAGGCGCACCAGGGCGTGCTGGACGGCGCGGCGATCTTCGCCAACTGGGCCTCGATCAAGGACGCGCCGCTGCTCGCCGGCTTCCCCCTCTGCATCAACCTGCTCGCGGTGCTCATCACCATCGCCGTCACCGCGCTGTGCTACTGGGGCATCAAGGAGAGCTCGCGGGTCAACTCGGTGATGGTGGTGATCAAGATGGTGGTGCTGCTCGGCGTCATCGGGCTGGGCGCCAAGTACATCGACACCGCCAACTGGCACCCCTTCTCGCCCAACGGCTTCAAGGGCGTGCAGGCCGGCGCAGCCATCATCTTCTTCGCCTTCATCGGCTTCGACGCCGTCTCCACCACCGCCCAGGAGTGCCGCAACCCGAGCCGGGACCTGCCGCGGGGCATCCTCTGGTCGCTGGGCATCTGCACCGTGGTCTACATCGCGGTGACGGCGGTGGTGACCGGCATGGCGAACTACACCGAGCTCGCCGGCAAGGCCGACCCGCTGGCCTACGTCTTCGAGAAGCACCACCTGACCTGGCTGGCCGGCGCCATCTCCATCGGCGCGGTCATCGCCACCGCCGCCTGCATGCTCGTCTACCAGCTCGGCCAGCCGCGCATCCTGATGGCCATGAGCAACGACGGCCTGCTCGGCGGCTGGTTCGGCAAGATCCACCCCAAGCACGGCACCCCGGCGAACGCGACCTTCCTCACCGGCGTCGTGGTGGCGCTGCCCGCGGCGCTGATGAACATCGGCGAGGTGGTCGAGCTGTCGAACATCGGCACGCTGTTCGCGTTCTCCATCGTCTGCGCCGGCGTGCTGATCCTCCGGGTGCGGCGGCCGGACGCCGAGCGCAAGTTCACCGTGCCGATTCCCTGGGTGATCGCGCCGCTGGGCATCCTGTCGTGTGGCTGGCTGGCCATGGGGCTGCCGGCCGTCACCTTCCTGCGCTTCGTGATCTGGCTGGCGATCGGCCTGGTCGTCTACGGGCTGTTCGGCACGCGCAACAGCCGCGTGCGGATCGCCGCCGGAAAGTCACCGCCGCAAGGCGGGTTCTAAGGCGCCCCGCTACCCCGGCTCCGGGTACGCCCCCTCGTACGGCACCGTGTAGTCCGCGGGGATCTGATCGAACTTCGGCCCGGTGATCTCTTCGGCGCCCTGCCCCGCCCGCTGCTGCTCGAAGGTCGCCCGCGGGTCGCGTGCCGAGGCTTTCCCGGCGTGGAAGATTGCGAAGCGCAGCGCCAGCGCGCCGGCCAACCCGGTCAGCCCGGCGGCGACCCGCTTCCACCTCGCCAGCCCCGGCAGCAGCGACAGGCCCAGGCTCGCCACCGTCAACCCCCTCGCCGTCTTCCATAGCGTGCCCGAGACGCCTTGGCTCAACGGCCGCGCGACGCGCTCCACCGCCGTCCCCACCTCGCGCTCGTACGCGAACCCGGCCACCAGCTCGGCGGCCTTTCCGACGGTGCCGAACCGGCGCGCCGCCGCGGCGCCCTCCTCGCGCTTGGCGATCAGCTCCAGGAACGCCCCGGCGCTGGCCGCCGCCGAGCCCATGAACAGCACCGGCAGCGCCTTGCGGCCGCCTTGCCAGACTGGGACCGCCGTGTTGGCGAGGAGCACGCCCGTGTATCCCGCCAGCGGCAGACCGAGCACTGCCGCCAGGTAGCTCGAGAGGTCGCCGAAGCGGCCGAGCAGACCCTTCGAGAAGCCGAAGAGCGCCGAGGCTCCGCTCAAGGCGCCGCACGCCGCGAGAATCCACGACCCGACGCTCATCGGCGAGGACGGCCGGAAGACGCGCAGCATGTTGAGGAACCGCGTCGGGCGGCCGAGGTCGGAGATCAGCAGCACCGCGCTCAACGCGTCCCCCACCGCCCCGGTCCACCGCGCGCGCAGCACCAGCGGCCGCAGCTTCTCGCCGCCGAAGGCATGCGCCGCGGCGCCCAGCACGTTGCACGCTCCGGCCAGCCCGCCGACGAAGAAGTAGGTGGGCACCGTCCAGATCCACACCGGCTCCTTGATCGCCGGCAGCCCGTAGTACGTCGTCGACTCGCCCGAGGCCTGCGCCTGCGCCGGGTCCTCGGGCAGCACGGCGCGCGGCGGGTGCTCGGCCTCCGGCGACTCGATGCGCTGGAGCGCCGCCTCGCCTTCGAGCAGGCCCAGCGCCGCGTCGATGTTGCGCCCGTCGTGGGCCATGGCGTCCCCCGCTACCTGCCTGCCAGCACCGCGAAGACGGCCGCCGCCGCCATCCCACCGGCCGCCAGGCCCATCGACGCCCAGCTCGCGCCCACCTTCTTCGTCGGCACGATCGGATCCGGCGGCAGGTTGTAGACCTCGGGCTTGTCGACGAGCAGGAAGAACGCGTTGAGCCCCTCGGTCCCGGGTTGGCTGGCCGCGTCGGCGCCGTACAGGTAGGCCTCTTCGACCCCGCGCGCCTGCAGCTCGTCCACCCGCTCCTTCGCTCGCGCGATCAGATCCGCGAGGTTGCCGAACTGGATGGACTCGGTGGGGCAGGCCTTGGCGCAGGCCGGGGTCAGGTCTCCCTTGAGCCGGTCGTAGCAGAGCGTGCACTTCCAGGCCCGGCCGTCGTCGGCGCGGCGGTCGATGACGCCGAACGGGCAGGCGGTGACGCAGTAGCCGCAGCCGTTGCAGACGTCGGGCTGCACGTAGACCGTGTCGAACTCGGTGCGGACGATGGCGCCGGTGGGGCAGGCCTCCATGCAGCCGGCGCGCGCGCAGTGCTTGCAGACGTCGGACATCATCAGCCACGAGAACCCGCTGGGCACCGGGACCCGCTCCGCACCCGCCGCGCTGGGGGGCGCCGCGCGCTCGACGAAGGAGACGTGCCGCCAGGTCGAGGCCCCCAGGCCCGCGGTGTTGTCGTAGCTCATGCCGCTGAAGAAGAAGCCGTCGTCGGGAAGCTGGTTCCACTGCTTGCAGGCCACCTCGCAGGCCTTGCAGCCGATGCAGACCGTGGTGTCGGTGAAGAAGCCCTTCTTCTCGGCCATGGCCTACTCGCCCTCCCGTTCCGACCGGCACGGAGGCCGGCCGCTACCCCTCCGGCTCCTGCGAGGGCTCTTTGCCGCGCTGGCCCACGCCCAAGAGATCGCGCGGGTGCGACCGGCGCCCCGGGGGCAGCGGCTCGACGACCTCCGAGGTCGGCACGCGGCGCTTCCGGCCGACCCGCCCGGGGAAGATCGCCGCGGTGAGCGCCTTCGATTCCTGGATGCTGACGTTGGGATCGCCCACGAACCCCAGCAGATCGTTGGCGCTGTCGCCGCGCACGAGGCCGATGGAGCCCCAGTGGTACGGCAGGCCGATCTGGTGGATGGTCCGCCCGGCGATGCGCAGCGGCTTCAGGCGGCGGGTCACCAGCACCCGCGCCTCGATCTCCGCGCGCGCCGTGCGCAGCGTCGCCCAGCCGCCGTTCTTCAGGCCCACCAGGCTCGCCAGCTCCGGCGAGACCTCGCAGAACAGCTCCGGCTGCAGCTCGCTGAGCCAGGAGAGCCAGCGCGACATTCCGCCCGCGGTGTGGTGCTCGGTGAGCCGGTAGGTGGTCAGGAGGTACGGGAAGCGCGGGTCGTCCCAGGCGCGGTGGTAGGGGTTGTCGCGCCGCCGGTACTCGAGCCGGGCCGGGTTGCACTGCTGCTTGTAGAGGAGGTTGCGGACGACCGACTCCTCGGGCTCGTAGTGCGTGGGCAGCGGGCCGTCGAGCACGCCGCTCGGCGCGAAGAGCCAGCCCTTGCCGTCGGCCTGCATGATGAACGGCGAGGCGCCGCCCAGGGTCGCGAGGCCGCGAGCGCCCTTCTCCGGCCGGTACCGCGGCGGGCGGTCCCCGATGAAGTCCGGGGCGTCCTCGCCGACCCACTTCCACTCGTGCTCGTCCCACCAGACGTAGCGCTTGCGCTCCGACCAGGGCTTGCCGTCGGGCCGAGCGGAGGCGCGGTTGTACATGAGCCGCCGGTTCATGGGCCAAGCCCAGCCCCACTCCGGGGCGACCCAGGTCTGCTCCTGGCCCGGCCTGCGGCGGGCGGCCTGGTTCACGCCTCCGGCGAAGCAGCCCGAGTAGATCCAGCAGCCGCAGGCGGTCGAGCCGTCGTCCTCGAGCTTCGCGTAGCCCTCGACAACCTTGCCGTCGGAGACCGTGTAGCCGTTGACCTCGCGGAGCACCGCCTCGGCGTCCGGTTCGTCGGTTCCGGCGAGGGTCGGGTAGTCCCAGGTCAGGTCGAGGAAGCCGCGGTCCTTGGGATCGGTCGAGCCGGAGTAGAGCCGCTTGAGCCGGCGGCCCAGGTGGTAGACGAAGCCCAGCTCGCTGCGCGCGTCCCCGGGCGGCTCGATGGCCTGGTGGTGCCACTGCAGCAGGCGCTGGGTGTTGGTGAAGGACCCGCTCTTCTCGGTGTGGGCCGCCGCCGGGAAGAAGAACACCTCGGTGGCGATCTCCTCGGGCTTCACGTCGCCGCGCTCGATCTCCGGAGCGCTGCGCCAGAACTCGGCGGTCTCGTTGGGCGCGAAGTCCCGGACCACGAGCCAGTCGAGCTTGCTCAGCCCCTTGCGCTGCAGCGAGCCGTGCGACGAGCCGACCGCGGGGTTCTCGCCCATCACGAAGTAGCCGCGGATCTTCCCGTCGGCCATGTCGGCCACGGTGGTCAGGTGCGAGTGGTTGCCGGTCAGCAGCGGGAGGTTGGCGTAGCCGAAGTCGTTCTCCTTCGTCGCCGCCTCGCCGTACCAGGCCTTGAGCAGCGAGACGATGTACTTGGAGAACTCGCTCCACCACCCGGAGCCGGCCTCGTTGCCGGCGATGTACTGCGTCAGGTCCTGGCCGTGCTCGGCGTGCGGCATCGGCAGGTAGCCGGGCAGCAGGTCGTAGAGCGTGGGGATGTCCGTGGAGCCCTGGATCGAGGCGTGGCCGCGCAGCGCCATGATCCCGCCGCCGGGCCGACCGATGTTCCCCAGCAGCAGCTGGAGGATCGAAGCGGCGCGGATGTTCTGCACGCCCACCGAGTGCTGCGTCCAGCCCACCGCGTAGCAGAAGGCCGTCGTCCGCTCCGGGTTGGAGTTGGCGCAGATGGCCTCGGCGACCTGCAGGAACCTCGCGCGCGGCACGCCGCAGACCTGTTCCACCATCTCCGGCGTGTAGCGCGAGTAGTGGCGCCTGAGGATCTGGAAGACGCAGCGCGGGTTCGTGAGCGTCGGGTCGTTGGCCTCGAAGGTGATGCGCGCGCCGCGGTCGCCCGGGTGCTGGCCCGCGCCGGGCTCGGCGAAGACCTCCTTGTGGCCCGCGGCGGGGACCGTGCCCACGCCCTGGTACTGCCAGCTATGGACCTCGTACTTGCCCTGCTCCTTCGACCAGCCGCTGAAGAGCCCGTCGAGGTCCTCGGTGCCCCTGAAGTTCTCGTCGACGATGGCCGGGGCGTTGGTGAACTCGCGCACGTACTCCTCGAGGTACCTCTTCTCCTCGATCACGTAGCGGATGAGCCCGCCCAGGAACGCGATGTCGCTGCCGGCGCGGATGGGCACGTGCAGGTCGGCCAGGGCGCTGGTGCGCGTGAACCGCGGGTCGACGTGGATGACGGTGGCGCCGCGCTTCTTGGCTTCCATGACCCACTGGAAGCCGACCGGGTGGCACTCGGCCATGTTCGAGCCTTCGATGACGATGCAGTCCGAGTTCTGCAGGTCCTGCTGGAAGGTCGTGGCGCCGCCGCGGCCGAGGCTGATCCCCAGACCGGGGACCGTGGAGCTGTGTCAGATCCGGGCCTGGTTCTCGACCTGCACCACGCCGAGGCCGGAGAAGAGCTTCTTGATGAGGTAGTTCTCCTCGTTGTCGAGCGTGGCCCCGCCCAGGTGCGCGAGGCCCAGCGTGCGGTGCACCCGCCGGCCCTTGGCGTCGGTCTCCTCCCAGGTCTCGTCGCGGACCTTCTTGACGCGGTCGGCGACCATGTCGAGCGCCACCTCGAGGGGCAGCGTCTCCCAGCTCTTGCCGCCGGGGCGCCGGTAGAGCACCCGGTGGACGCGGTGCGAGCCGGTGACGAGCTGGAAGGTGGCCGCGCCCTTGGGGCACAGGCGACCGCGCGAGATGGGCGAATCGGGGTCGCCCTCGATGTCGGTGATCCTGCCGCCCTGGACGTAGACCTTCTGGCCGCAGCCCACCGCGCAGTACGGGCAGACCGAGGCGACGACCTTGTCCGCTCGCTCGGTGCGCGGCCGCAGGGCCTGCGAGCGCTTGGAGGCCGAGGTGTCGCCCAGCCCGGTGAAGTCGCGGCGCTCGAGCTGGCGCAGCACCGGCCAGCGGAAGATGGAGTCGAGGATGCGGAGCTTCGGCAGCTTCGGCACCTTCGGCAGCTTCGGCATGAAGGCCTCCGACCTGCAGGAAGGTATGGACTGGTGGCGGTTTGGCGCGCAAACCCCGCCCCCCTCCCCCTCCCAGCTGCTGTGGCTTCTGCGCTCTGCCTCGATCGGCCTTCAACGCAGCACCAGGCTCTTCTCTCGTTTGGCGAGGGAGGGGGCGAACGTGGGTTGCTCGCCGCAGGCCCTGGGTACATGCCTCGCAATGGATCTCTGAGCCTGAGGCCAAACCCCGCCCCCCTCCCCCTCCCAGTTGCTGTGGCTTCTGCGCTCTGCCTCGATCGGCCTTCAATGCTGCACCAGGCTCTTCACTCGTTTGGCGAGGGAGGGGGCGAACGTGGGTTGCTCGCCGCAAGCCCCTGGATACATGCGACGCAAGCCTGCTCGCCGAGGAGACCCGCGCCGAGCTCCGAGGAGGCGGCGACGGGCAGAAGGGATCGCCCCTCCCTCGCCGATCGAGAGCCAAGCCGCCGGAATGGCGCACCCGTGAATCGAGGCAGAGCGCCGAAGCCGCAGCGGATGGGAGGGGTCAGGGGGCGGGGCTTCTTCCGCTTCTTCCGCCTCCTCCCTCCAGTCGCTCGACGCACGAGTAGACGTTGAACCGCCCGCCCCTCACGAACGCCGCCAG
>DASXVQ010000021.1:0-5951 GCA_036504155.1 Myxococcales bacterium | reverse complement strand
GAGTGAAACGCGGACGGACAAGAAGGCTGCCGCCTAGGTGCATTGGGGCATGTCCGGCCGACCTGCTATACACGTAGGCCATCAACAGCCCGCCGGAAGGGCGCTACGCGCTTTTCCACCAGATGCGGGACACCACCGCCGTTCCTCGTTGCGCCGAGTGTGCCCGCGAGCCCGTAGGCAGTCACTCGCAAGTCCCGTCGCTCGGAGATCCGTCGAAGTGCGGAGTGCTGCCGGTTTCGTACGCCACCAGGTACTGCCTCGCCAGCGACCGGCAGTACCAAGGCGAGACACGACGACACAGCTGCATCAGGTCCGTTCGTCCGATGAAGATCTCGACAAGGTACGCGGCGTCTCCCTGAGAGTCCCGGAGCATCTTCGTTCTCGTGCCCCTGCAATCACGACTTGAGGCGATCTCATCGGCTACGCGTTCCACGT
This sequence comes from Myxococcales bacterium, assembly GCA_036504155.1. GTDB lineage: Bacteria > Myxococcota > Myxococcia > Myxococcales > UBA5297 > JACRCT01. Next base: position 5,516 of record DASXVQ010000021.1, on the reverse strand, counting down.
ACTCGTGGTCCCCGCGCAGGCCGAGCCTACGGAGCACCTCTGCGTACTGCACGGCCACGGCGAGCGCGGCACACCGCCCGATCGCGTCTGGGGTCGACGCGAGCGAGTTCTTCCACACATCCGCGGGCACTGCGGGTGACGCCATGGCCCCGGCTGCCTCGGTCACCAGCCTGAGCTCCTCGGTCTCCTTCGCCGTCATCGTGGGGACCCAACCCCCAACGGGCATCCCTTGCGCCACGGCCGTTTCGAAGGCCATGCGCTCCTGTTCGAGGATCTCCCGGGCCCTGCCAAGTCCCCCAACCTCTTGCGTCGAATGGAGAAGCCAAGCCAGCTGGCGAACGTCAGCGGCGGCGCTGCGGAGGTCGCCGCCGTCGAGACCTTGCATCAGGCGGATCTTCGCCCACTGAGGCATCGCGCTGTAATTTGCCGATGGCACATCGAACAGCCTGTACTTTCCCTCCGCGGGCTTGACGTCCCAGTACGCGTACTCGTGAAGCCGCGCCATCCAGGACGTGTCGGCGTCGGGGCGGTCCTCGCCCCTCCCCTTTTCCGCCCAGTGCCCGTCTAGCTTTCGCAGGCTCTCGAAGACCTTCTGCTCCAGCCTCAACTCGACCTTCTTCTTCGACACGCCGTACCAGGCAATCTTGTCGTTGAGGAAAGGTCCCGCATCGCCGCCAGCTCGCTTCTGGGAAAAGAAGGGATTGGCGGCAAGCCTTGCCCGCACTCGCAGATACTCCTGGACCTCCGAACGCGCCTGCTTTGCCTTGCGGTCGGCTTCCCTCAGCATGTCGCGACGAACCCAGCGATCCGCCGCGACGAGCCCCGAGATCGCCATAGCCAGCGGCAAGAAGACGAGGAATACGGCCACAGCCAGCCGGCCTCTTCCCTTCTTGAATGATTCCATGGCCGCCTACCGCCGCTCGACGCGCTTCTCGAGCTCCAGCAGCGGAATCTGCGCCGCGACCGGCCGCCCGTGCGGGCACCGGGTGTTGAAGTCGATGGCGTCCAGGGCGTCGAGCAACGCGCGGCACTCCTCCGGCGTCAGGCTCTGGTGCGCGCGCACGGCGGAGTGGCAGGCCATGGTCGCCAGCACGTCCTCCATCGCCGACTCGAATGCCCTGCCCTTCTCCACCTGCATCAGCTCGCCGGCCAGATCCGTCAGCAGCTGCCGGTAGTCGCAGCCGACCAGCGGCGCGGGCACGGCCTTGAGCGCGAAGGTCGTCCCGCCGAAGGGGTCGACGTCGAAGCCGACCTGCTTCACTTCCTCGAGGTGATCGGCCAGCACCCGCGCCTCGGCGAGCGGCATGTCCACCGAGGCCGGGAAGAGGAAGCTCTGCGCCTGGGGCTTGCGCGCCTTGAAGGCCTCGCGAAGCTGGTGGAAGCGCAGCCGCTCATGCGCCGCGTGCTGATCGATGACCACCAGCTGCGGCCCGGGCGCCTCGCAAACGAGGTACGTCCGCGCGAACTGCCCGATGACCCTCAAGTTGTGGAAGAAGCCCGCGGGCGGGATCTCGTCGGCCCTGGCCGGCCCCGGCTGCACCGACCAGCTCTCGGCGATGGCCGCCACCGGGACTCCACCGAAGCGCATCGGCAGCGAGGTCGGCGCGATCGCCCGCGCCATCGGCCCGTACCCGCCCGCGTGCTCGGAGGCCCCGCCCGCCGCTGCCCCTGCCTGCTGCTGCTCCGCCCTCGCCTGCGCGCCCTGGGTCAGCCACGGCGAGCGGCGCAGCGCCAGCTGGACGGCGTGGAAGACGATGTCGAAGGTCGACCGCGAGTCGGCGAAGCGCACCTCCAGCTTCTGGGGGTGCACGTTGACGTCCACGTCCTCGAACGGCATCTCGAGGTAGAGCACCGCGGCCGGCTGGCGCCCGGGCATCATCGCGTCCGAGAAGGCCCGCTGGATGGCGGCGATGAGGCCGCGGTCGCGCACGTAGCGGCCGTTGACGAAGGTGTAGATGCCGCGCGCGGTCGAGAGCGTGTAGTCCGGCGAGGCGACGTAGCCGGTGACCCGCATCGCGTTGAGCCGGTGGTCCACGTCGACCAGGTGCGGGAAGACCTCGCTGCCCAGCGCGGCGGCGATTCGCTCCTTGGGGTCCTTGGGCGCGGCCGGGGCGCTGAAGCTCTGCTTGCCGCCGGAGACGAGCGTGAAGCCCACGTCGTGCCGCGCCAGCGCCAGGCGGATGACCGCCTCGGAGGCGTGGCCGGCCTCGGTCTCGGCGCGCTTGAGGAACTTGCGGCGGGCCGGGGTGTTGAAGAACAGGTCCTCGACCAGGACGCTGGTGCCGGCCGGCGCGCCGATCTCCTCGACGCGGTCGACCTTGCCGCCCTCGACCACCACCTGGGTCGCGGCGTCCGCCTTGCGCTCGCGGGTGGTGAGCGTGAAGCGCGAGACCGAGGCGATGGCGGGCACGGCCTCGCCGCGGAAGCCCATCGTGGCGATCTTCTTGAGGCCCTCGGCGTCGGTGAGCTTGCTGGTGGCGTGGCGCTCCAGGCAGGAGCGGGCGTCCTCGCCGGCCATGCCGATGCCGTCGTCGGCGACCAGGATCTTGCGCAGGCCGCCTTCGAGCAGCTCGACCTTGATGGCTTTGGCTTCGGCGTCGAGGCTGTTCTCGCACAGCTCCTTGACCACGGAGGCCGGGCGCTCCACGACTTCGCCGGCGGCGATCTGGTTGATGAGCTGGTCGGAGAGGACTCGGATCTTGCCCACGGTGCGAAGAAGCTACACCGCAGGCTCGCGGCGGCGCTACGAGTTATCCGTCGGGTCCGGCGGCATCGGCTCGTTGGGCTGCGCGGTGAGCTCGCGCTCCTCGCCCTCTTCTTCCTCGGGCTCGACGAGGAAGCGGCGAACCTGGTCCGGCTGGATGTCTTGGCCCTCGCCGGCGTCCTCGATGGGCTTGATGCCACCGGCGAGGTCGTCGCTCCAGACGTCGGCGCCGTTGCCGGCGTCGCCGAACGCAGCCTCGTCGACGGTGGCGTCCTCCCCCGTGACGCCTGCGGTCCGCTCTTCGCGGAGTGGGCCTTGGTCCACGGGGAACAGCGGGTACTTCGGAGCCTTGCGATCGGGATCGGCCATGGGAAGCCTCCTGCGCCCCTCCACTGTTCGAAGGACACGCCGCAGAAGGTAAAGCTTCCCGAGACCGAGGCTATTTCGGCAGGTGCTGGCGCGCTTCCTGGCTGAACGGCCCGCCGGGCTGCAGCTCGAGGCACTTGCGGTAGTACTTGTCGGCCAGAACGCCCTCGTCGAGTCCCTGGTAGCAGCGAGCGACCAGGCACGTGGCCTTGGCCCTGACCGCGACCTGCACCATCTCCTCCTCGGGCTCCTCCAGGAAGAAGACGAACTTTTCGAGGCGCTCGGTGCAGTGCCCCTTGTTCGTGGCGTCCTCGAACATGTCCACCAGGGTCTCGAACTGGGTCTTGCTCTCAAGTTCGGCTGGCTTGCGCGGGGGGTGCAGCAACGAGGGCCTTGGCTCGGTCGGCCGAGGCGAAGCGGCCGCCACGGGCTCTGGCTCGGCAGGCTTGGCAGGCGTCGCGACCGGCACGGGAGCCGGCGTCGGGACAGGGGCCGCCACGGCGGGCCTTGGACTCGCCGGGCGCAGGGGCTTGGTCGCCTCGGCCAGCGCAACCTGCACGCCCAGCTCGTTGAGCTCCGATCGATCGGAGGCGGTCAGCGGCAGCGGCTTGAGGTCCTTGAGCTCGATCGGCTTGCTGCGGTCCATCGACAGGCGCTCGCCTGCGGAGACCGGCGTGACTTGCCCGTCCTCCATCTCGACCACCACCCGGCCCTCGGCCACGGCGACCTCGATGGAGCCCTCGTTCAGGCCCACGGTGAACGCCGTGCCGATCACCCGCACCGTCGCCCCGCCAGCCTCCACGAGGAACGCCTTGCGCGCGGCGTGCGTCGCGGTGACGGCCACGCGCCCGCCCTTGAGCACCAGCCCGACCTCGTCCTTGGCGGCCTTCGAGAGCAGCAGGTCGGAGGCCGAGGCCACGCGCACGCGGCTGCCTTCCGGGAGCTTGAACACGGCCTTGCCCGACGCCGTGGTCTTCACCTGCGAGCCCGTCTTGAGGTCCTCGCCCGCCTTGGCCACATGCTCCTCGCCCGCGAGCGCCACCAGCGCGCCCTCGGCGGTCTCCACTGGGCTCGGATCGACGACCGGCGCAGCGATTGCCACCGGGGCCGTCTCGACCGACTGGGACCCGCGGTTGCTGTTGACCGTCAGGACCGCGAACACCATCGCGAACGCGCCCGCGCCCACCAGCCCGATGGCCCAGAAGTTCCAGCCGCGCTGGGCGCGCAGGAAGTGCGCCTCGACCGCGCCGTGCACCTTCTCGTCGGCCCGCCGCCAGTCCACCTTGGGCGCCAGCGGCGCCGCGAAGGAGAGCACCTCGCGGGTCGCCTTCACCGCCTCCAGCTCGGCGCGACAGGCCTCGCAGCCCGCCAGGTGCGCCTCCATCTTGACCTTGGACTCCGCGTCCAACTCGCCGGCCGCGTAGCCCCACAGGGCGGACTTCTCAGCGCACGCCATGGGCGCCTCCCGAACTCTCGCGCGGGGCCTTGAGCAGCCGCTGCATCGCCTCGTTGAACTCGAGGCGCGCGTGATGCAGCCGTGAGCGCACGGTGTTGGGCGAGGTGCCGACGATCGCGGCGATCTCCTCGGGGCCCATGCCGCACAGCTCGTGGTACACGAACACCACCCTCTTCTTGGCCGTCAGTCCTTCCAACGCCGCCTCCACCAGCCGTGCCGCCTCGTGCCGCGACGCCTCGTTCTCGGGCCCGGACGACGACGTCGGCGCCGCCTCGGGCTCGGGAATCTCCGCCATCACGTCCTCCGGCCGCCGCCGCCGCCAGCGCAGGTGCATCAGCGCCGTGTTGGCGCACACGCGGTAGAGGAACGTCCGGAACTTCGCCTCGCCACGGTACGTCTTCGCCGCCGAGAGCAGCCGCAGATAAGTCTCCTGCAGCAGGTCCTCGATTTCAGCCCGCCGGCCGACCAGGTGGAACAGGGTCCGGGCCGCCTCGTCGCGGGTGAGCAGGTAGAGCTGGTCGAAGGCGGCGAGGTCGTTCTCGCGGATGCGGTCGACGAGCGAGCGCAGGAGCGCTTCGCGTTGGTCGGCAGAGGCGCCTTGCTGGGCCTCGCTGAGCGGGACTGCGGAGAGCGGCACGCGGGTCCCTCCGGCGGCGCTGCTCCCGCCGCCTTCGCCAGCCACCACCGTCAGCCGGCGCGCCGACTGTACTTCCGATGGGGTCTCTTGGCGATTGACGGTCAGGAACAAGTGCCACTCCGATCGGCCTTCGAGTGCTTTGGTTCCGGCGGCGGGCAAGGCGATCAAAACGGGCGAGGAATCGCCAGGTTGAGTGCAGGTGGGATAGCCGTGCACACAAAGCCCATCTTGGCGCCCGTCCTGGATTTCACCTGTCGTTGAGCCCGGTTATCGGCGATTGATGGCCGGTGCCGGTTGCGCAAACAAAGCCGGTCCCAGCGGCGCCTTCTCGGTACACGGCCCCCGTTGTTGCT
>DASXVQ010000020.1:0-131380 GCA_036504155.1 Myxococcales bacterium | reverse complement strand
GGCCTCGGGACTTCCGGGGCCGCCGCGATTCGTTGGGGCGCACCGCGGGTAGGTCAGGGCGCGAAAGGCGGGCCGTTGCGCGGCTGGGGTTGCCGCTTCCACGGACTCGGCCGGCGAGCAGGCTCCGGTTCCTCCCCGGTCGAGCGCAGCCGCCGCCGACGACGCAGGCCTTGCCGAGGTCCACGAAGCCGGCGATGACGCCCGAGTTGGGCACCGGCTCGGTGGGCGCGTGGATGCGCGCCTGCTGCCCGACCTGCCGATCCGCCTCGCCGGCCCCACCCCGTCCTACGGGCCTTGCCCGGCCCCGCCCGCGGTCCGGGTCGAGAGGCTGACGCTAGATTCTCGCCGAGAGGTTTCGGGGCCATGGAGCAGGCGCCTTCGCCTGCGGAACAATTCCTCGCGGGCGTGCAGCCGAGCCAGGCCAGCCGGCTCCTCCTCGAGGTGCTGTGGGAGGCCCCGATCGCCATCGGCCTGCTCGACCGCGACCTGCGCTTCATCCAGGTGAACCGCGCGCTCGCGGAGTTGAGCCACCTGCCGGCCAGCGACCACCTCGGCCGCCGTCCCGGCGAGCTCTTCCTGGCCCCCGAGGCCGACCGGCTGCTCTCGCGCGTGCTGAGCACCGGAGAGGCCGTGCCTTCGACCCGCTTCCGCTGGAGGCGGGGCCCGGGCCTGGGCGACGAGCTCTGGCTCGAGGGCAGCGCCTACCCCTTGCATGGCGCGGACGGCGCGATCGTCGGCCTGGCGGCGATGCTGCGCCCGGTCGACGAGGCGCAGCAGCGCGCAGAGCGGACGGACTCGCGGCTGGCTCGACTCCAGGAGATCTCGGGCGAGCTCGCGCGGGCCCTGACTCCCGAGGAGGTCGCCAAGACCGTCCTGGAGCGGGTGCGGGAGGCGGCCGGCGCGCAGGCCTGCGCCGTCGGACAGCAGTCCGGCCCCGACGAGGCGCGGCTGGTGGCGACCGCCGGGCTCAGCGAGGTGGCGCTCGAGCCGTGGCGCCGCTTCCGCCTCGCCCCGGGCCTGCCCGCGACCGAGGTGTTCTCGACCCTCCGGCCGGTGTGGCTCGAGTCCATGGCCGACGCCGAGGCTCGCTTCCCGCTCGCGATGGCGCGCGCGGTCCACCTGGGCTGCGAGGCCCACGCGATCTTGCCGATGCTGGTCGAGGGCCGCTGCCTGGGTGCGCTGGTGCTCAGCTTCACCGAGCCGCGCCGCTTCCTGGAGGAGGACAAGGAGTTCCTCACCGCGCTCGCCGAGGGGTGCGCCCTGGGCTTCGAGCGCGCCCAGATCATCGAGGCCGAGCGGCAGGAGCGGCGGCGGGCGGACGGCGACGCCCGGCGGTTCGCGACGCTGCAGGCCATCGGCGAGGAGCTGTCGCGGGCCAACACGCGCGACGAGGTCGCCTCGCTGGTGGTCGGGCGGGTGCTCGCCGCGGTCGGCGCCACCACCGCCTTCGTCTGGGAAGCGCTCGGCGACCGCCTGCACGTGCTCTCCCACGAGAACCTCCCGGAGGAGGTGCTCCGCTTCCAGGAGTCGGCCTCGACCGAGGCCGAGCTGCCCTCGACGGCGGCCTTCCGCAGCGGCCGGCCGGTGTGGATCGAGTCCGAGCAGGCCTTCGCCGCCCTCTACCCGGAGCTCGTGCTGCGCAGGCTCGTGATCGGGGCGCAGTCGCTGGCGGCGCTGCCGCTGGTCGTCGAGGGCCGCTCCATCGGGGCGCTGACCCTGTTCTTCGGCGGGCCGCGCAGCTTCGACTCCTCGGAGCGCTCCTTCCTGGAGATCATCGCCCGCCAGTGCGCCCTCGCGCTCGACCGCGCGCGCCTCCACGCCTCCGAGCGCCGGGAGCGCCAGCTCGCCGAGCGCTCGGCCGGCGAGCTCGAGGCCCTGTACACGGCGTGCCCGGTCGGGCTCGCCTACCTCGACGGCCACCTGCGCCTCCTCCGCATCAACCGCGCCCTGGCGGAGCTCAGCGGCGTGCCGGCCGAAGGCCACGTCGGCCGCACCGTCGAGGAGGTCGTCCCGGGGATGGCCCTCGGCGCCTGGCTCGAGTCCGGCTGGCGGCAGATGCAGCGCACGCGCCGGCCGCTGGCCGAGACGGAGATGAGCGGCGTGGTCCCCGGCACCCCCGACCGGCGCCGCTCCTTCCTCGTCAGCGTCTACCCGGTCGAGGTGGCGGGCGCGCTGGAGGGGATGGGGGCGGTCGTGCGCGAGAGCACGGCCCAGCGGGAGGAAGAGGAGGTCCGGCGCTACCTCCTGGGCATCGTGGGACACGACCTGCGCACCCCGCTGTCGGTGGTGCTCATGGGGGTGGACCGCCTGCTGCGCGGCGGCGCGTCGCCGGAGCGCCACCAGCGCCTGCTGCGCCAGGTGCGCGCGGCGGCGGGCCGCATGAGCCGCATCGTCGACCTCCTGCTCGACTTCACCCGGGTGCGCGCCGGCAAGGGCATCCCGCTCGAGCCGCGCGAGACCGAGCTGCAGCAGGTGGTGCGCCAGGCCGTCGGCGAGCTGGAGGCGACCTCGCCGGGCCGGGCCATCCAGGTGGTGCGCTCGCCGCCGGTCCGAGGCGACTGGGACCCCGACCGGCTGGGCCAGGTCCTGACCAACCTCGTCTCCAACGCGCTCAAGTTCGCCGACCCGGGGACCCCGGTCCTGGTGCGCTGGCGCGAGGAGCGGGAGCAGGACGAGGTGTGCCTGGAGGTGGTCAACCGCGGTCCGGTCATCCCCGCCGAGCAGCTGCCGCTGATCTTCCAGCCGCTCTACCAGGCCGAGCGGCGCGGGGGGGTGGGCCTGGGGCTCTACATCGCCAGCGAGATCGTCCGCGCCCACCGCGGCAGCCTCACTGCGCGCTCCGGCGCCGAGGAGGGCACGGTCTTCGTCGTCCGCCTCCCCCGGCGCGCGGCGGCCTCCCGGGACGGCTGAGCGCCCGACGCGGGGGCGGCTCGCGCGCCGCGTGCCGGAGATCCGCAGTAGCCTGTCCACCGATGCCCGAGCTCCGCCTGACGACCTGGAACGTGCTCCACCGCGTGCACGCCGTGAACTGGGGAGAGGACGCCGTCGAGGCGTTTCCGGACGAGGCCGTGCGGATCGCGCGGATCGGCGAGGCGGTGCGGCGGTGGCTCGCCTCCGGCACCTCGGTCGTCTGCCTGCAGGAGGTCAGCGGCGACCAGCTGGCGTGCCTGCGCGCCTGCGTGGGGCCCGGGGTCGCCGTGCTCGAGCACTGCTACCCGCGCGTCCCGGAGCGCCGTCGCCCCGGCCCAGCGCTGCTGGCCGACTCCACCGAGCACCTGGTGGCGCTGAGCGCCGTCCCGGACGCCCGGGCGATCGAGTCGCAGACGTTCCCGAGCGATCCCGGCAAGGGGTTCCTGGCGGTGGCCGTCGGCGGCGCCCGGGTGATCGGCACGCACGTGTCCTTCGGGTCCCACCGCCAGCAGCAGCTCGCCGCCCTCGCCGCCGCGGCCCGCGCAGGGTCCGGGCAAGCGGTCCTCCTCGGCGACTTCAACGCCGAGGCGGACGTCGTCCGAGCCGGCCTGGGCGAGGGGTTCGCGCTGGCGGATCTCGCGGACCAGCCCTGCACGCGCGTCGCGACCCGGTCGTCCGAGGCGCACACCATCGACCACGTCGCAGTGCATCGCGGCCAGATCGTGTCCGCGCGCGTCCTCGACGGGGAAGGGCTCTCGGACCACAACCCGGTCCACGCGGTCGTCGCCTTCGGATGAGGCGTCCGCCGCCTGCGAGTGCGAGCGCGCGGCCGCGGAGCCGCCGGGCGCACGACCCGACCGACGACGGGTGAAGCCGCGTTGCACTCGGCAAAGCGGTTTGACACGGCTCCTCCCGCTGCAGGCCCGGCTCCCGAGTGAAGACCGGGTTGGCCGGCTCCATGCAGAGTCCGGTCGGGCATGTTGCCCACCCTGGTCGCCCTGCTGGTCACGCTCGATCCCGGCCACTCGCCGCTGACGAGGGGCGCCCTCAGCGCCCGGGGTCGCGGCGAGGTGGAGTTCAACGTCGAGATGGTGCAGCGCGTGTCGCGCGAGCTCGCCGCGGCCACCAAGGTCAAGGTGCGCAGGACCCGGGCCGACTGGGAGAGCGCGACGCTGCGCCGGCGGGCCGAGCGCGCGGCCGGGGCCTCGCTGCTGCTCTCCGTCCACCACGACTCGCCGCACCCCGACGACTTCGACCTCTGGTGGGACGGGGAGGTGGCCCGGCTCCACAGCGCGGCCGGCCGCGGGTTCTCGCTGCACGTGCGCGGCGACCGCCCGGACTCGGTGCGCGTCGCCAAGGCCATCGCCAAGGCGCTCGTGGAGGCCGGCTTCACGCCCTCGCGCTACCACGTCGACTACCTCCCGGTGGTCGACGAGTCGCTGGGCATCTACGACCGCCGCCACCTCGGGTTGCTCAACTGGGCCCGGGTGCCCGCGGTGATCCTCGAGTGCGGCTTCGTCAGCCACCTCGAGGAGGAGGTCGAGCTCGGCCAGTCCGACCGCCAGGACCGGATGGCCCGCGCCATCGCCGCGGGCGTTCTCGAAGGGCTCGGGAGGAAACCATGACGTCCGCCTGCGTCGCCGTCCTCGCTGCCGCCGTCCTCTGCGCCGCCCCGCCGCCCTGGCAGGCGCTGGCCCTGGGCGACCCGGACACGCTCCCCGAGCCCGTGGCCTTCGAGTGGACGCAGCGCCTGCCCGGCTTCGAGACGGGCGTGCTGGAGGCGCGGCTCTCCGGGCAGATCGTCGATCGCATCCACCTCGTCCGGGTCGACCCCGCGCGCTACTCCTTCGAGGCGCGCCACGACGAGCAGCGGCCGGCGAACATCGACGCCTGGCAGGAGCGGCTGGGAGCGCTGGCGGTGGTCAACGCGAGCTTCTACCAGATGGACTACTCGCCCGAGACCCCGATGAAGGAGGGCGGGGCGCTGCTGGGCCCGCGCTGGCGCAGGACGCGGCACGGCGCCTTCGTCGCGGGCGAGGGCGGAGCGGACGTCGTCGACCTGCTCGGGCTCGACGTCCAGGTGGCGCTCGCGCCGCACCGCGAGGCGGTGGTCTCCTATCCGCTGCTGCTCGACGCGTCGGGCAAGGTCCGGGCCGTGCGCAACCCGAACTGGATCGCCAGCCGCACGTTCGTGGCCGTGGACGCCCGGAAGCAGATCCTCCTGGGCACCACCGAGACCGGGTTCTTCTCGCTGCGCCGGCTCGGGCTCTTCCTGAAGGCCGCGCCGCTCTCCCTCAAGGTCGCGCTCAACATGGACGGCGGGCCGCCCGCCTGCATGGCCGTGAGCGCCGGAGGCTTCAAGGAGACGCTCCGGGGAAGGTGGGAGGGCAACGACTCGACGGGCCGCTTCCAGATGTTCTGGGGCGCCAGCGAAGTCGACTGGCCCCTGCCCAACGTCATCGCGGTGGTGCCGAGGAAGAAGGGGTAGCACGAGCTCCGGAAGTTCGATCAGGGTTCGAGAAGGCCGGTTGGGACCGCCGGCGGCTAAAGCCGCGCCTGAGGTATCGAGGTCCGCCTTCGCGGACCAGGTGTCGACGGACGTCATGGGCGAGGACAAGGGCGCCCGGGTTCAGGTCTTCGCACTTCTGAATCTCAGGTTTCCGACTTCGCGACCCGAGGCCACTGCAGCCCGCGAAGGCGGGCATCGCAATGTCAGGCGCGACTTCAGTCGCCGGCTTTTGCGGGGCGGCACATCCCGGAACGAACGTGGGGCACCTCGTACTAGCCGCCCGCCGCCAGCCACGCCGGCCGGGGGGGGGGAGGGGACGACGAGTAGCGCCAAGGCCGCGGGGGCCGGCGGGCTCCGCGTCGCCGAGGGTGCCCCGCCCGCAAGCGGGACGCCTTCTGCGCGAGGTCGACGGCGTGGCTGACGGAGGCGGCCGCGGCCCTCAGCGCCGGTCCAGCACTTCCTGGACCTTGCCGATCAGCTCCTGCGCCGAGAACGGCTTCTGCAGGAACGCGACGCCGGGCTCGAGCACGCCCTGCGGCGCGACGATGTCGGCGGTGTAGCCGGACATGAACAGGCTGCGCAGCTTGGGGAAGAGCGAGAGCAGGCACCGGGAGAGCTCGCGTCCGTTCATCTCCGGCATGATCACGTCGGTGACGAGCAGGTCGATCTCGCCGGAGTGCTCGCGCGCCTGCCGCAAGGCTTCCTGCGGCGTCTGGGCCGCCACCACCCGGTAGCCGTGGCGCTGCAGCATGGACACCGCCAGCGCCAGCACCGCCGGCTCGTCCTCCACCACCAGGACGGCCTCGTGCCCGCGCGCGACCGACGGAGGCGGGCCCGCGGCCTTCAGCGCCTCGCCCGGGGCGGCGTGGCGCGGCAGGTAGATGCCGAAGGTCGCGCCCTTGCCGGGCTGGCTCTGGACGTCGATGAAGCCCTTGTTCTGCTGGACCGCGCCGTACACCGTCGCCAGCCCGAGCCCGGTGCCCTTGCCGATCTCCTTGGTGGTGAAGAAGGGCTCGAACAGGCGCGCCATGACGGCCTCGTCCATGCCGTGCCCGTCGTCGCAGACGGTGAGCCGGACGTAGTCGCCGGGCGAGGCGCCGGGGTGGTCCTGGCAGAAGGCCTTCTCCACCGTGCAGTTGTGCGTCTCGAGGACGATGTGCCCCACGCCGGCGATGGCGTCCCGGGAGTTGAGGCAGAGGTTGGCGAGGATCTGGTCGACCTGGGACGGGTCCACCCGGACCGGCCAGAGCCCCTCCTCGGCGTGGAAGCGCAGCTCGACGTCCTCGCCGATGAGCCGCGTGAGCATCTTGATCGTCGCGGTCACCGTCTCGTTGAGCGAGAGCACCTGCGGCGCGATGGTCTGCTTGCGCGCGAAGGCCAGGAGCTGCCGGGTGAGGTCGGCGGAGTGGGTGGCCGCGGAGCGGATCTGCTCCAGGCCGGAGTACAGCGGGTGGACCCGGTCGAGCTGGGCCAGGGCCATGTCCGAGTGGCCGAGGATGACGCACAGCATGTTGTTGAAGTCGTGGGCCACGCCCCCGGCGAGGCGCCCGACCGACTCCAGCTTCTGCGCCTGGCGCAGCTGGGCCTCGAGCCGGGCCTTCTCCTCCTCGGCGCGCTGGTGCCGCTTGAGGCTGAGCAGGTTCTGCGCGAACACCGTCAGCAGCTGCTGCTCCTGCGTCGAGTAGGCGTGGCGGGCCCGCACCGAGTCGAAGCCGACGAAGCCCATGCACTCCTGGGCCCAGAGGATGGGCACCACCAGCAGGCTCTGGATGTCCTGGCGCTCGAGGACCTCGCGCGCCCCGCCGGGCGCGAGGGCCGAGACGTCGGGGATGTGCAGGGCCTCGCCGCGGCGGTGGGCCTGCACCCAGTCGGCGATGAGCGAGAGCGGCACCGCCTGCAGCTGGGTGATCTGCGGCGTGATGCCGTCCGCGCACCACTCGTGGGTGTTGACGGTGATCTGCTTGTGGAAGTCGTAGTCGAAGACGTAGGCGCGGTCGGCGCCGACGAAGCGCGCCAGCTTGCCCAGCGACTCCTGGATGGCCGCGTCGATCCGCTCGACGGGCAAGCCGAGGTAGGAGGAGGTGATCTCCATCAGCAGCAGCTGCAGCTGGCTCTTCTCCTGCAGCTCCTCCTCGAACCGCTTGCGCCGGGTGATGTCCAGCTCGATGCCGTCCCACAGGACGTGCCCGTTGGGCATCCGCCGCGGCGCCGAGGTGAAGAGGCTCCAGCGGACCCCGCCGCCGGCCGTCCGCACGCGCGCCTCGGCGGAGAAGGAGCTCAGGCTGGCCACGGCCTGCTCCTCCAGCTCCACGAGCGCCACCCGGTCCTCGTCGAGGATCTGGCCGTAGATGCTCGCCGCGTCCTGCAGCGCCTGCTCCGCCGTCACGCCGTGGAGCGACACCACCCCGGCGCTGACGTACGTGAACCGGCGCTGCCGGCCGTCGAGCCCGGTGTCGATCTGGTAGACGAGGCCGCCCGGAAGGTTGTCGCTGAGCGCCTGGAGCCGGAACTCGCTCTCGCGCAGCGCCTCCTCGGCGCACTGGCGCGCGGTGACGTCGATGAAGACGCCCGCCACGCAGGCGGCGCCGCCCAGCTCGACCTTCACCGAGCTGATGTCGGCGAAGACGACCTGGCCGTCCTTGCGCAGGCAGGGGATGTCGGTGAACAGCTTCCTCTCCCCGCGGGCCTGGGCCTCGAAGGCGGCCACCACCAGCGGCAGGTCCGCCTTCGGGTGGATGTCCGGGACCGCCAGCTGGACGAGCTCCTCCTCGGAGTAGCCGAGGAACCGGGCGATGTCGGGGTTGGCATAGACGAACCGCTTGGAGGCCAGGTCCGCTACCAGGACCCCGGCGCCCAGGCTGTGCAAGAGCGCCCCGTACTCCTTCGCGGACTCAGACAGGACCGTGCCCATAGGGCCCGTAGAGTGGCTTCCGGCGGACGCGAAGTCCAGGCGGCTCCGGGCGGCCCTCTCGCAGAGGGAGCGGGAAGCGATGCGCGCGTCGCCTTGGGGTATCGTCTTGCGGCTTGGCGGGGGACGCCGGCCGGCCCGCTCGATGGCTGGCGGCGGGGCTCCTCCCGCGACTTCCTGGAGGACGCATGGACCTGCACCAGCTGGAGGCCTTCTCCCTCGCCGAGGACCGCGCCAAGGCGCTCGAGCAGCTCATCCCGGGCACAGAGGACTACTACTTCTACTCGTGCCTGCACCACGAGCAGCGGGGCGAGCTGGACGAGGTCCAGGCGCTGCTCGACCAGTGGAACAAGCGGCACGGCGAGACGCAGGCCTTCCGGGAGATCCACAACCGACTGACGCTGCTGCGCTACGGCCAGACGCCGAAGGAGACGCTGGAGTACCTGCGCGACCACCTGGGCCTCTCGTTCGACCACTCGCGCGGACAGGAGGAGGGCGCCCGCACCCGCCTCGCGACGCGGATGGACCCCAAGGCACTCGTGCGCTCGGAGATCCGCCGGCTGGGGCTCTCGCACAGCAACTCCTCGGACCTCTCGGGCTTCAAGGACCGGGCGCTGGACTGGCTGCTCGACGACGAGAAGCTCGAGGGCGCCCGCCTGCGCGCCCTGCTCTCGCGCCTGCGCCGGCCGGATCACCCGCGCCTGGTCTCGCTGGTCGCCGCGGAGCTCAAGGACCGGCACTCCAGCGGCTTCGGCGCCATCGCCATCCACAACCTGCTGCTCGAGGACCAGCTCGAGGAGCTGCTCGGGAAGGTGCCGGACCTGGCCCGGAACGAGAGGTACGTGCGGGCCCGCCTCGCCAAGCTGCGCCCCGGGCCCGACGAGGACTGGCAGCTCGAGCCCGCCGCCCGCCAGGACTACCTGGACCGGCTCTGGGACTTCGCCGACGACCTCGCCCCGTGCTTCAACTCGCTCAAGGCGCACGTGCTGTTCCACCGCCTCGACCACGACCGCCGGCAGGGCACCTACGACCGCGAGCGCTTCCTCGCCTACGCCAAGCTGCCGCGGCAGGTCGCCTACGCGAGCCCGAAGTACCTCGACAAGTTCCGCAGCTCCGACGAGCCCGCCTTCTCGCTCGGCCAGGACTGGGGAACGATGCTCCCGGCGGTCGGCAGCGACGAGCTGCTGGTGCGCGACTACCTCGCCCGCTTCTTCCTGGACGCCAAGGACCTCAAGCCCTTCGACACCTACATGGCCGACGGCTTCCTCAAGGAGGTCTTCGCCACCGCCAAGGTGCTGGGCGGCGTCGGCGACATGGAGAAGTGGTACTCGATGCTCGACAACCCGGGCTTCTACCAGGCGCTCAAGGACCGGGTGGAGCTGGAGTTCGCCCCCACCAACAAGAGCCGCTTCCGCGCCGGCGAGCCGGTGGCGCTGGCGCTCGACGTCAAGAACGTGCCGACGCTGGTGGTGAAGGTCTTCGAGATCAACGCGCTCAACTACTTCCTGGCCAACGGCCGCGAGGTGGACACCAGCGTGGACCTCGACGGCCTGGTGGCGAGCGAGGAGCAGACCTACCGGTACTCGGAGCCGCCGCTGCGCCGGGTGCGGCGCACCTTCGACTTCCCCTCGCTCTCCCGGCCCGGCGTGTTCGTGGTCGAGTTCATCGGCGGGGGCATCAGCTCGCGGTCGCTGGTCCACAAGGGCCGGCTGCGGTGCCTGGAGCGGACCGGGGCGGCCGGGCACGTCTTCACCGTCCTCGACCAGGACCGCAGGCCGCTGCCGGAGGCCACGCTGTGGCTGGGCGGCCGCGAGTACCGGCCCGACCAGGACGGCGTCCTCCGCGTGCCGTTCAGCACCAGCCCCGGGCGGGTGCAGTTCCTGATGCGCCACGGCGCGGTGACCACCCTGGAGGCCTTCCAGCACCAGGCCGAGTCCTACTCGCTCGTCGCCGGCCTCTACTGCGACCGCGAGAGCCTGCTCAAGAAGCGCGAGGCGCAGGTGATCGTGCGCCCGTCGCTGCAAGTCAACGGCGTCCCGGCGAGCCTGGAGCTCCTCGAGGAGGTGGCGCTGGTCATCCAGTCCACCGACCGCGACGGCGTGGGCGCGACCCTGGAGGTGAAGGGCTTCGCGCTCCACGAGGACCGGGAGTCGGTGCACGTCTTCCAGGTGCCGGAGAACCTCGCCTCCCTCTCGTTCACCCTGCGCGGCAAGGTGAAGAACCTCTCGCAGGGCCGCACGGTGGACCTCGCCGACTCGCGCAGCTTCGCGCTCAACGGCATCGACACCAGCGCCTCCATCGACGACGTGCACCTCTCGCGCACCGCCGACGGCTTCGTGGCCTACGTGCTGGGCAAGACCGGCGAGCCCAAGCCGAACGTCGCGGTGAACGTCACGCTGGCGCACCGCGAGCTGACCGCCACGCTGCTCTTCACGCTGCAGACCGACGAGGCCGGCCGGATCGAGCTGGGCCACCTGCGCGACGTGGAGACCGTGACCTTGGCGACGCCCTCCGGCCTCACCGAGAGCTGGCCGGTCGCGCCGGACCGCTGCCGGCGCGACGCGGTGATCCACGTGCGCGCCGGCGAGGCCTTCCGCGTGCCCTTCGCCGACCCCGAGCCGCTGGGCGCCGCCGGCTGGCCGGACGCCGAGGGCAAGGCCGGCAAGCGCAAGAAGAAGGTCGAACGCTCCGACGCCTGCCTGCTCGAGCGCCGCGCGAACACCTACGCCGCCGATCGCTTCGACACGCTCTCGCTGGGCGACGGCTTCCTCGAGATTGCCGGGCTGCCCGCGGGCGACTACGAGCTGTTCCTCAAGCAGGAGGAGCTGACCCTCTCCATCCGCGCCGTCCCCGGCGTGGACGTGGGCGGGGTGGTCGCCGGCGAGAAGCGCCATGCCGAGCGCGCCGCGGCGAGGCCCGTCCAGCTGGCCGCCGCCGAGGTGGCCGACTCCGAGATCCGCCTGCGCCTGTCGGGCGCCGGCCCGAACACCCGCGTGCACGTCTTCGGGACGCGCTTCGTCCCCGCCCACGACGGCTACGCCGAGCTCGCTCGCGCCCCGGTGCGGGCGCCGCGCGCCCTGGAGCTGTCCGCGGCGCCGTCGCACTACGTCTCCGGCCGCGACCTGGGCGACGAGGTCCGCTACGTGCTGGAGCGCCGCTTCGCCACCAAGTTCCCGGGCAACATGCTCGCCCGGCCCGGGCTGCTCCTGAACCCGTGGGCGGTGCGCACCACCTCGACCACGATCCAGGAGGCGGCCACCGGCGGCGACTGGGCGCCCTCGCCGCAGCCGGCGATGGCCGCGCCGTGCGCCCCGCCGCCGCCGCCGCGCCCGCCCGCGGGTCAGGGCAGCGCGTTCGCGAACCTGGACTTCCTTGCCAAGCCGGCCGCCGTCCTGCCCAACCTCGTCCCCGACGAGGACGGCGTCGTCCGCGTGCCGCGGCAGGCGCTCGCCCACGTCAGCGCGCTGCGCGTGGTCGTGGTCGCGCCGCAGGCCACCGCCTCCCGCGACGTGCTGCTGCCCGAGCCCGCGACGCAGCCCGAGGACCTGCGGCTGCGCCTGGCGCTGCCCGCGAACGAGCACTTCAGCGAGAAGAAGGAGATCAGCGTCCTGGCGGAGAAGGAGGCCCTCACCGTCGCCGACATCACCACCTCCAAGGTCGAGGTGTACGACTCGCTGGCGAAGGCCTGGCGGCTGTTCAGCACGCTCTCCGGCAACCCGGAGCTGGCCAAGTTCTCGTTCGTCCTCTCCTGGCCCGGCCTGTCCGAGGAGGAGAAGCGGGCGAAGTACAGCGAGTTCGCCTGCCACGAGCTGAGCTTCTTCCTCTACCGCAAGGCCCCGGCCTTCTTCGAGGAGGTCGTCAAGCCGTACCTGCGCAACAAGCGCGACAAGACGTTCATGGACCACTACCTGCTCGGCGGCGATCTGTCGGGCTACCGCAAGCCGTGGGCGTTCGGCCGGCTGAACGTGGTCGAGCGGATCCTCCTGTCGAAGCGGATCGACGACGAGGGCGAGCCCGTGGCCCGGCACGCGCGCGAGCTGGACGAGCTGCTCCCGCGCGACCTGGAGCACGCCGACCAGCTGTTCCGCATGGCCATCCAGAGCAGCGCGCTGGAGGGCGGCGACGACCTGGGCATCGCCAAGCAGGGCGCGGCCGTCGAGCAGCAGCGGCTGGCGGACCTGGGCGGCGTCATGGGCGAGCTGGCCTCGGCGACCCGCGGCGGCGGCGGGTTCGGCGGGAAGCGGGACATGGCCCCCGGCGGCCCGCCCTCCGCCAAGCCGAGGCCGTCCGCGGCCGCTCGGGCCCCGGCCCGGTCGATGGCCAAGATGGCCAAGGAGAAGGCGAGGTCGGTCGACGACGAGGCCGAGGCCGACGGCTTCGCGATGGCGGCGGACGAGCCGGAGCCCTGCAAGGCGGAGGAGTGCATGGCGCCGCCGTCGGCCGAGCGCGCCGACCTGGACGCGCGCCGGCAGGTCCAGCAGTTCTTCCAGCAGGTCGACAAGACGCAGGAGTGGGCCGAGAACGACTACTGGCAGCTCACCCGCGACCGGATGGGGCCGGAGCTGGTCAGCGTCAACCCCTTCTGGCGCGACTTCGCGGCGCACCGCTCCACCGCGCCGTTCCTGTCGAAGAACCTGGCCTACGCCTGCCGCAGCTTCACCGAGGTGATGCTGGCGCTCGCGGTGCTGGACCTGCCGTTCGAGTCGTCGCGGCCGGAGGTCGCCTTCCAGGGCGCCAAGATGACGCTGACCGGCAAGGGCCGCGGCGTCGCCTTCCACAAGGAGATCAAACCGGCCGAGCCCTCGGCCGAGCGCGTGCCGGTGCTGGTGAGCCAGAACTACTTCCGCGACGACGACCGGCGCCGCTACGTCGACGGCGAGGAGGTGGACCGGTACGTCAGCGGCGAGTTCCTGGTGAACGTCGTCTACTCCTGCCGGGTGGTCCTCACCAACCCCACCTCGACGAACCAGAAGCTGGACCTGCTGCTGCAGATCCCCCGCGGGGCGGTGCCGGTGCGCTCGGGCTTCTACACGCAAGGCAAGCACCTCGAGCTGTCGGCGTACGCCACCGAGTCGCTGGAGTACGCCTTCTACTTCCCGGCGCCCGGCAAGTTCCCGCACTTCCCGGTGCACGTGGCCAAGAACGAGAAGCTGGTCGCCTTCGCCGAGCCGGCGCAGCTGGAGGTCGTCACCGAGCTCAGCGTGGTCGACAAGGAGTCCTGGGCCTGGGTCTCGCAGCACGGCTCGACCAAGGACGTGCTGGGCTGGCTGGAGAGGAACAATGTCGAGCGCATCGCGCGCAGCGACGAGCGCGGCGTGGTCGGGCTCGACCTCGTGGCCTGGCGGATGCGCGACCGGGCCTTCTACGACGCCTGCCTCTCCCTGCTCGAGAAGCGCCACGTGTGGAGCCCGACGCTGTGGGCCTACGCGGTGCACCACGACGACGCGCCGCGGATCCGCGAGCTGCTGCAGCACCAGGACTCGTTCCTGGACCAGACCGGGCTGCTGCTGACCAGCCCGCTGGTGGACCTCGATCCGGTCGTCCGCGGCCGGTACGAGCACCTGGAGTACTCGCCGCTGGTGAACGCGCGGGCGCAGAAGCTGGGGGCGCAGCGCAGGATCCTCAACGACCGGCTGGCGCGGCAGTGGACGGCGCTGCTCGAGGTCCTGCGCTACCGGGCGAAGCTGACCAAGGCGGACCGGCTGGCGATCGCCTACTACCTGTTCCTGCAGGACCGCACCGCCGAGGCGCTGGCGATGCTCGACGCGGCCGGGCAGGTCGGCGGCGAGACGGCGCTGCAGCACGACTACCTCCGGGTCTACGCCGAGTTCTTCCGCGAGCGGCCCGCCGAGGCGCGGGCCATCGCCGAGCGGCACAAGGACCACCCGGTGGACAAGTGGCGCCACCTGTTCCGCAACGCGCTCGCGCAGCTCGACGAGGTCACCGGCACCGCGCCGCAGGTGGTCGACGACAAGGACCGGGACCAGCGCCAGTCGCGGGCGGTCTCGAGCGAGCCCGACTTCGACTTCACCATCGAGAAGAAGGCCGTCGCGCTCAACTACCAGAACCTGTCGGCCATCAAGGTCGCCTACTACCGCATGGACATCGAGCTGCTCTTCTCGCGGCAGCCGTTCCTGCAGCAGCAGTCCGACCAGTTCTCGTTCATCCGGCCCAACCGCACCGACGAGGTGAAGCTGCCGGCGGGCCGCACGCACTCCTTCGAGCTGCCGGCCGAGTTCGCCGGCGCGAACGTGGTGGTGGAGCTGGTCGGCGAGGGCAGGCGCAAGTCGCAGGCGCACTACGCCAACGAGCTGCGGGTCTCGGTGGTGGAGAACTTCGGCCAGGTGCGCGTGGCGCATGCGCCGACCGGCAAGCCGCTCTCGAAGACCTACGTGAAGGTGTACGCGCGGATGCAGGGCGGGCAGGTGAAGTTCTTCAAGGACGGCTACACCGACCTGCGCGGGGCGTTCGACTACGCGTCGGTGAGCACCGACGAGCTGGACCGGGTGGAGCGGTTCTCGCTGCTGGTGCTCAGCGAGGGCCACGGGTCGGTGATCCGCGAGGCGGCGCCGCCGAAGCGCTGAGCGCGGAAGAAGAGGAGAAACCAGGTCCGGTCCCAGTGTCGGCCGCGGGATCAATCCGCCCGCGGCCGGCAACCAACTGCTCGACGATCGCGATGGGAGGAGGCCGCCATGAGAACCATGCACCTCGCGCTGCTCTCGCTCCTGCTGGCCTCCTGCGGCGTCGTCGGCGAGCCGCGGTGGACGGGCACCTACGCCGCTTCGGGCACCTGGGACCTGGGCGGGCCGCTCGCCAACGACCGCACGGTCGGCGACGCCGTGGCGGACCTGTTCGTGGGGCAGTTGGTCGAAGTCCTCGGCATCCCGTCGCTCCTCGAGGACCAGGCGGAAGGGGTGGTGGACAAGGCGGTGCGCCCGGCGGTGAAGGCCGTGGTCGACCCCTATGCGCCTCCCGAGCTGAGCCCCGGCGGCTCGATCTACAAGGTGCTCGGCGCCACGCTGACGCAGGTGAAGGTCGAGAGCGAGCTGACGCTGGAGAAGGACGTGCTGCCGGGGAGCATGAAGGGCAAAGAGATCTTCACGAGCTTCGCCTTCGAGCACGAGGGCAAGACCTACACGCTCGACGCCGTGGAGTTGAGCAAGCTCGGCGTCGACGTCACGACCGAGTGGAAGGGCAAGGAGACGCAGGCCGACCAGCTGCAGGTCGACGGGCACGCCGTGGAGATCGAGTTCGGCGAGCTGGTGCAGAAGATGGCGGACCAGATCGTCGACGTGGCCGGCCAGGCCGAGCTCAAGGGCGAGGTGAAGGCCGCCGTCTCCTGTGACCAGATCGTCGCCAACATCTCCAAGGACGGGAAGGGCCTGACCCTCGCGGTCGCGGATTGGAGCGCCTCGCTCGACGACCAGCAGCTCAAGGACGCCTGCGCCAAGGCGGTGCCGATGATCGATGAGCAGGTCTTGGGGCTCTTCTCGAAGGACACGACGATCGAGCTGGGCGGCACGGCGACCTACGACCCCCCGGCCGGCGAGCTGAAGAGCGGCGAGGACTTCGGTGGGCTCATCGGCATCGCGCCGCGGCCGGTCGCGCCTCGGCTGCACGCCGCGTTCACCGCCAAGCGGAAGTAGCCGCTCGCGGCCTCACCACGTCCGGTAGCGCCAGCGGTCGACGTGGAAGCGGGTGCCGCCGTAGAGCCCGAGGCCGAGGCGGTTCTCCTTGCCCTTGGCCTTCCAGATCGACGCGAGCTTCGCGCGCAGGTCCTCGCGCGCGAGGTCCTTCTTGGGCTGCAGGTCGAGCGCCTCGAACGAGCGGTGGCGACTGTGCCGCGCGCCTCCGGCCGGCTCGTTGTAGCCCTCGGTCCGGTAGGCGCTCAGCACCTCCAGCTCGCCCAGGTGGGGCTCGAGCTCCTTCTCGACGAACCGCAGCACCGGGACGATGTTCGGCCAGAGCTCCTCGGGCGGCACGGCGAAGGGCGCGGCCCCGAGGCGCTTCCAGTCGGTCCCTTGGCGCAGCAGCTCGGACGGCTCGACGACCCGCGCCACGTTCTGGCTCGCGAGGTACGCGACGAACTTGCCGTAGGCCGCCTTGTTCGAAGGCTGGGCGAGGAAGGCGTCCCACTCGGCCCTCCCCGGCGGCTCGGCGCGCGCGCACGCCGTGGTGGCGAGGAACGCGAGGGCGAAGGCAGAGGCGAAGGCGAGCAGTGCTGCGCGGCGGGGCATCGCGTCCTCCGGGGCCGACCAATCTTCTGCCCGGAAGCCAGGAGCGTGCCAGTTCGCGGCCGCAACTTTCCTCAGCGAATGCGGGGGCGGCGAGCGAATCGGTGCGGCCGAGCGAGCACGGCCCGGTGTGGCTGCCGGTCGCCGCGGCGGTCTCGGGTGCGGTATTGCTCAGGGACCTTCAGGAGGCATCCATGGTCCGCAAGGTCGCCATCGCCGCCGTCGTGCTGATCGCGGTCGCCGGCCTGGCCGGTGGCGGCGGGTACTTCGCGCGGACGCGGTACGTCGAGAAGCTGGAAGCCGAGTGGTCCGCCCTGACCGCCGCGAAGTCGGGCGACGCCGAGCGCGCCGCGGCGTTCGATCGGTTCCTGGTCGCGTTCCCGGAGAAGCACTTGTTCGGCAACCCTCGGGCCGCGGAGGCGACCCGGCTCGCCGCGGAGGCCCGCGCGCACCAGGCCGACGAGGCGCGCCGGCGCGAGGAGGTGGAGCGCAACCGCCTGGCCGCCGCCGCGGACGCGGAGGCGGCACGCCTCGCCGAGGCGGAGGCCCAGGCGAAGGCGGCGGCGGCCGCGCTGCCGGTGCGCGAGAAGGTGCTCGCCGTCCTGCGCGCTCGCCTGTTCGAGCTGCTCGGCGACGCGGAGGACCTCGGCCGCGGCTCGGTGTTCCTCCACCTCGAGCACCAGGGCGTCCACGAGATCGCCTACGGCATCGTCGAGGCCGGGCCCGCGCCGAGCCACCTCGGTGATCGCCTGCTCGCCCCCGAGGCGGTCGACGAGGCGCTCGGGCAGAAGGTCTACGACCCCGCGGCCAAGAGGGTGGACCGGGACGCGCTGCGCGTCTTCCTCGCCGCCGCCTACGTCGCCCCCGACGAGCCGGTGCTGGGGCTCACCGCGCAGACCCTCTACCCGGCCTTCCGGCGCCGCGTGCGCAACGAGCTGCGCCTCTACCGCGGGCTGACCGAGCAGCTCGGGGCGCCCTTGCCCGAGCTGAAGGCCGAGTTCCTGAAGAGCCATCCCGGCAAGCCGGACGTTGAGCGCGACTGGCGCGAGTTCTACCGCTTCCTCTTCGAGAAGACCGACTCGCTGCGCGCCTTCGGCATCTCCGGTTGCGAGCTTCGAGATCTCGACCTGGGCTTCTGGGTGCGCCGCATCGAGGACGGCACCGCGCCGATGCTCGGCGGGTTCCTGAAGAAAGTGGTGGCGGCCTACGACGCCGACTGGCTCGCGGCGCTCGGCGAAAAGCTCCAGCCGTTCGCGCGCACCACGGGCTGGGTCGGCGCGGACCCGGTGCAGCTGGTCAAGAAGGGTGCGGCCTGGGTCCTCGAGGAGGGCGGCGGGTCGGTCGATCCCTGTGCGCGCCAGTTCCGCGCCGACCCGCCGGAGAAGGCGCCGGTGACCTTCGACGACGCCCGGACCGGCGACCGCTTCGTGCGCAAGGAGGCGCTGGCGGCCGCCTGGGCCTCGGAGGGCGGCGGGGACGTCGCCTTCACCGCGGACTCGAAGCAGCTCGTGGTCGCCGGCTACCAGCAGATCCACTGGGTCGACGTGGAGACCCTGCAGGAGGTCCGCTCCGCGCCGCTCACGCCCGGCACCGGTCCGGCGCGCCGGCGGGTGCCCAAGGTCGTCGCCGGCCGCAGCGCGCTCGTCCGCCCGGTCCAGGAAGGCCTCACCGAGATCATCGACCTCAAGACCGGCGGGGTGCTCGCGAAGTTCGGCGGCTTCGTCGCCGCGGCCTACGACGGCGGCGCGACGGTGATGGCCAGCCTGGAGCCGCGCAAGGGCGAGCAGCCGGGGCGCATCGAAGTCCGCTACCGGTCCGGCGACACCGACTGGGCGACGACCCAGATCGCGCTGCCCGCCGAGACCTTCGAGGAGGTGAAGGTACACCCCAGCGGCGAGGTCGTCTTCGCGAACCAGACCTCGGCCACGGGCCCGGCCAAGACCGGCTTCAAGGCGTGGGACGTCGGCTCCGGCGAGCGGCGGCCCGACCTGGACCTGCCCGGGGTCTCGCGCTTCTCGCTCAGCCCGGGCGGCAGCCGCCTGTGCCGGCCCGACGAGGGCAAGGGCGAGGTGATGCTGGAGTGGATCGACGCCGCCGAGGGGCACCGCGCCCCGGAGCCGAAGAAGCGCTGGCCCGGCAAGGACTGCCTCTGGCTCACCAACGACCGGCTTCTCGTGCAGTCCGAGCCCGGCGGCATCCAGAGCGTCCTGCAGGTCCTCGACGTGGCGACCGGAAAGCCCGTCGGCCGGCCCATCCGCATCCCGAGCTGGGACCTGAAGGAGTCGTTCCGCGACTACTCGCCCGACGGGCGCTGGCTGCTGCTGGAGGACCCCAAGCGCAAGACGATGCTGTTCTGGTCGCTGGCCGAACCTGCGCCGCCGGCGGCGGGCCCGGTGCGCCGCGACGCCGGGGGGCCGTGAGGCGCACCCGGCCCGGCGCCGACGGGGTCGTCGTACCGGCCGAAGGAAAGGGGCGCCACGCCTGCCGGTCTGGAACTAGGATTCCTCGAAATTCGACCGGATAAGGGGGGCGCTGACCGTCCGGGCGATCGCCCGCGGCCAATCCCCGCGCGCCGGGGCTTCGGGCAGCTTCGCCATCAGCGCCTGGGACCACGCGGCCTCGGCGTGGGTCCGCCTGCTCTCGGTGGCGCCCGCGCAGGCTCTGAGCGAGGTGGTCGCCACCGCTGACGCGGCCACCGCGGTGCGGCTGGTCTCAGGCTCGACCGTGCACGTGCTGGTCTCCGGCTCCGCCAGCTCGATCGACGGGCCGAGCACGCTGGATCTCGATCACCTCGAGGTCCAGCTCGACTGGTAGCGGCGGCCCGCAACGATCACATGGGTTCAGCGCAGCGCCGCCCGGTAGGAGGCCGCGCCGAACCCCACCAGCAGGCGCCCGCGCGCGTCGAGGACGGGGACTCCGGTGGGCCGCACCCTGGCCAGCGCGCACTTGCCGGCCAGCTCGCGGGCCGCCTCGGGGTCGGCCTCGAGGTCCTTCTCGGTGTGCTCGATCTTGTTCTGGCGCAGCCAGGCCTTGGCGCGCTTGCACGCCCCGCACCACGAGGTGACGTAGAGCACCACCTGCGAGCTGCCGCGCGACCACGTCGGCATGCCGGTGACCTTGGCCTGGGCGATGGCCTTGGCGAGCCTCTCGTCCAGCACCTTCTGCCGGGCCTTCTCCTCCTCCAGCCGCAGCGTCAGTTCCTCGGCCTGGGCCGTCACCGTGCGGGCCTCGGCGCCCTCGACCCGCGCGAGGATCGCCTTGGCGCGCGCGGGCTGCTGCTCCCCCAGCGCCGCCCGCGCCCGCAGCAGCGCGACCTCCACGTCCCGCGGCGCGAGCTTGGAGAGCTTCTCCCCGTAGCGCGCGGCGTCCTCGTAGCGCTCGTCGGTCAGCGCCGCGCGCGCGCACAGCGTGAGCGCGCCCCGGTGGCTGGGCAGGAAGTCCAGCGCCGCCGCGCAGTAGCGGGCGGCCATCCAGCGGTCGCCCTGGTCGTAGGCCTGCGTGCCCGCCTCCAGCAGCACCTCCGCCCCGGCGACCGGCTTGACGCCCCGCGCCGCCGCGACCGCGTCCTGGACGCCCAGGAAGTCGCCCTTGGCCAAGAGGGCGCGCGCCGGTGCCAGCGGGTCGGCCCCTCCCGCGTCGGCCGCGAGGGCCTGCGGCAGCCGGAGCACTCCCACGAGCGTGAGGACCGCCAGCTGCCGGCACGACATGTCGTCTCCCTCGGGGCGCCGGAAGGAGCGAGCGGCGGCGCCCGGGGCGAGTCTACTCTTGGTGAAGCCCGATTCCTCTCCAAGTCAGCGTCGGGCTTCTTCGGGCGGGGGAGCCGGGCGGGACCGGCAACCAGGCGACCGGGATCTTCGACGCGGTGCTCGCCGTGAAGGCCTCCTCCACCTGAGCCGCGCATGGGCCGGCGCGCGACACCGCCGGTCGCTATTCCTGGGCATGAGCCTGCACCGGGTCACGGCCGGCCTCGCCCTGATGTGCCTCCAAGCGGCCTGCGCCGGCGGCCCGGGCGATCGACCTGACGGCGCGGCGGGCGCAGAGGATGCGCGCCCGGCCCCCGATGCGGCGACCGTGCCCGGCCGCGACGCCGGGATCGCGGACGCCGAGCCGGGCCTCGATGCCGCCTCCGCCGACGCGGGCTCGGACCGGGTCGACGCCGACCGCGCGGACGCCGACCCGTCCGACGCCACCGCGATGCAGGACGGCGCCGCGCTGGACGCGGCCTCGTCCGACTCCGGTCTGGATCCGGGCAGGCCGGATGCCTCCGAGCCGGCCGACTCCGGGGGCGCGGTCGATGCGGGGCCCGCGCCGCCCGACGCCGGGGAGTCGGACGGGGGCGCCGTCGCGACCTGGTTCGATCCCTCCACCGGGCTCGAGTGGATGCAGACCAACTCCTCCGGGGACCTCGACTGGCAGGGCGCCGGCCAGTACTGCGCCGACTCCGGCGGCGGCTGGCGCCTGCCGACCATCGACGAGCTGCGCGGGACGGTCCGCGGGTGCCCGGAGTCCGAGCCGGGGGGCGCGTGCGCCGTGAGCACCTCCTGCACCGCGCCTTCCTGCAACGCCGGGTGCGGCTGCGCCGGCGCGAGCCCCAGCGGCTGCTATCGCCTGGCGGAGTTCTGGGGGGCGTGCGAGTGGTTCTGGTCCTCGACCGCGGCCGACGAGGGCGGCAGCGCGTGGTCGCTCAATTTCTGGAGCGCCTCCTTCGACGCCACGGACGTGGGCTACGCGCTCAACTTCCGCTGCGTCCGCTAGCGACGCGCGCCCTCGGCCCGTTCGAGTGGGCCCGCTCGAGTTGGTGGACGAGGCCGCGCCCGCCGTCATAGCCTCCGCGCCTTCGGAGGTCCTCGCACCCATGGCAGAGTCCGCAATCGAGCTGACGCTGGAAGCGACGCTCGGCGCCTTCTTCTTCGACGGAGTCAAAGAGCCCGGCCTGCTCAGCAATTGGGACACGGTCATCGACGTCGACGGGGAGCGCCACGTCTTCCACGGCGGCACCCACCACCGCGTCGCGGTCACCCCCGGCCCGCACCAGGTCCAGGTGTACTTCTTCGGGCGCCGGCTCCAGACCGTCCTCGGCCTGCTGAAGGTCCGGGTGGGGCTGCAGAAGATGGACGTGGACGTGGTCCCGGGCGGCACCATGCGGATGTGCTACCGGGCGAGCTACGGGTGGCACCTGTTCTCGTCCGGCGCCAGCCTGACCGAGCACGCCTAGCCCCCTGGCCCGGGGGTCGACTTCTTGACTCCGGGGTCCGGGCGGCAAACCATCGATCCCGTGACCCCACCCCGCCTGCCCGGCGCGACGCTCCTTCTCGCTCTCCTGGCGCCGCTCCTGGCCTGCCGCCCCGAGGCGGCGCCGGCGCGCGCGGCGCTGGGCCACGAGGCCTACGTCTGGCAGCGCCTGTGGACGCCGGGCGTCTCGGCGGCGGTGCGCGAGGCGCCCCGGGAGCTCGCGGCGCTGCACGTCCTGGCCCGCGAGCGTTCGGGGCCCGAGCGCTCGCCGGTGGACGTCGCGGTGGACCTCGAGGCGCTGGTGGCGGCCGGCCGCGAGGTGGTGGCGGTGCTGCGCATCGACGGGACCTCCGCCCTGGACGAGGTCGGCCTCGGGGAGCTCGCGGAGATCGCGCGGCGCTGGGCGGCCGCGGGCGTGCGCGTGCGCGGCCTGGAGGTCGACCACGACTGCGCGACCGAGAAGCTCGCCGCCTACGCCGCCTGGCTCGAGCGCGAGAAGGCGCGGGTGCCGGACTTCCGCGTCGGGCTCACCGCGCTGCCGGCCTGGTCCTCGTCGCCTCACGTCGCCCGCCTGGCCGCGCTCGCCGACGAGGTCGTGCTCCAGGTCCACGCCGTCCAGGCGCCGACGCTCTTCGAGCCCCGGGCCGCGCGCGGCTACGCCGAGGCGTGGTCCGCGGCCACCGGCCGCCCCTTCCGCCTCGCCCTGCCCACCTACCGGGTGCGGCTGCGCGACGGGACGCTGCTGGAGTCGGACCCGGCCCAGGTGGCCTCGCTGCTGGCCTCGCTCTCCGAGAGGCCGGTGCCCCACCTCGCGGGCGTGGCCTGGTTCCGCCTCGGGCACCCCGGCGACGCCGCCTCGTGGAGCGCCCCGACGCTGGCCGCAGTCCTGCGCGGCGAGCCCCTGGTCCCGCGGCTGGAGACGCGCCTGGTCGAGTCCGTGCCCGGGGCGGTCGACCTGCAGGTCGCCAATGTCGGGACGGTGGACGCGCGCGGGCCGCAGACGATCGCCCTCGCCGGCTCCGTCGACTTCGTGGAAGGCGTCCGCGGCTGCCGCGGTCGTGGCCCGTCTCTCGTCTGTCCCGCGCCGGACCTGGTCCGCGCCGGCGAATCCGTGGTGGTCGGATTCGCCCGCGGGAAGGAGCTTCGCCTTGCTGATCCGCACTAGCCTCGCCCTGCTGGTGGGGGCGCTCGCCCTCGCCGCCGCTCCCCGCGCCGCGCGCGCGTGCGGGCCGTCCTTCCCGGTCGAGGCCCTCTCGCTCCGGGACGCGACCCTCGCCGAGCTGCCCGACGGGATCTTCTCCCAGGAGATCCTGAGCCTCCTGCCCAAGCCCAGCGAGCCGTTCAAGGCCGTCGACGCCTCGGCCGAGCCGACCGACGCCCGCGACGGGGGCGGCGAGCAGGAGCGGTCGATGTACCGGGAGGGCGTGCGCGTCCTCAAGGCCGCCGGCAAGCCCAAGGAGATCGAGCAGGCCTTCCAGCAGATCCTCGACCTGCCGGAGACCGAGCGGAAGCGCTTCGGGCCGATGGCCGCCTACACCCTGGCTCGCGTCGGAAACAAGAAGAAGTCCGCGGAGCGGCTGCTGGCGGTGCGCGAGATGGTCAAGAAGGGCGACGACGATCCCCTCGGCCTGGCGGTGGCGAGCTACGGCGAGGAGGCGAAGGCGCTGCTCGAGGCCGGCAAGGACGCCGCGGCCGTCAAGCTCTACGCGGTGCAGGCGGGCTTCGGCAGCAGGAGCGGCATCAACTCGCTGCTCGCCGTCGCCCGGGCGCTGGCCAAGGACGAGGCCCGGCTCAAGAAGGCCGTGGGCGACCCGCTGGTGCAGGGCCTGCTCACCACCTGGCTGTGGACGCGCGGGACCGAGGCGCCGGACGGTGTCTACGCCACCCTCGCCGCGCTGCCCGCCGTCACCGGGGCGGACCGGCTCGCGGCGGCCGCCTGGCGGGCGGGCAAGTTCGAGATGGCCGAGCAGTTCGCCGCCAAGGAGAAGACCCCGCTGGCGCTCTGGGTGCAGGCCAAGCTCGCCGTGCGCAAGGGCGACAAGGTCGCCGCCGAGGCGCTGCTGGAGGAGGCCAGCCGGGCCTTCCCGCCGGGCGAGGACTGGCAGGGCGCCAAGTGGATGCCCCGCGAGCGCATCGAGTCCGAGCTGACCATCCTCGCCCTCGCCCGGGGCGACCAGGCCGCGGCCATGAAGTGCGCGATCGACAGCTGCTCCTGGCCCGACATCGCCTACCTCGCCGAGCGCGTGCTCACCATCGACGAGCTCAAGGAGCTCGTCGACCGGCGCCGCGGGTCGGGGCAGGCCTGCCGGACGACGCCGGTGAAGGAGGGCGAGTCCTTCCCGGGTGCGGCGTTCGCGCCCAAGAGCCTGGACGCGGCGCTCAAGGCGCTGCTCGCGCGGCGGATGATGCGCGCCGGGCGCGACGACGCCCGGGCGCTCTTCGAGAGCCCCCGGGTCATGAAGGCGGCGGGCGACTACCTCAAGGTGATGGACCGCGCGAGCGGCAACACCGGGGTGGACAAGGCGCAGGCCCTCTTCGACGCCTCGAGGATCGTCCGGCAAGACGGCCTGGACCTCTTCGGCACCGAGCTCGGCCCGGACTGGGTTTATGTCGCCGCGGCCTACGATGTGGAGAAGTTCTTGGACAAGCCCGCCGGCGCCCCGCAGCAGAAGCTGCCGGAGGCCGAGGCCAAGCGCGTCGCCGAGAGCAAGCCCCCCAACGCGCTGCGCTACCACTACCGGTCGACCGCCGCGGATCTCGCCGAGCAGGCGGCCAAGCTCCTGCCGCCGCGCAGCCAGGCCTACGCCGCCGCCATGTGCCACGCGGCCCGCTATGTGCGCAACACCGACCCGGCGCGCTTCCGCAGCCTCTTCCGGACCTACCAGAAGAACGGCCCGTTCCTGAAGAGGACCTTCGCCAAGACCTTCGGCTACACCTGCCCCGACCCGAAGTTCGTCGACGCCCGGAGCCCGAAGAAGGCCAAGGAGGTGCCGCTGATGAAGCGCTACCGCAAGCGCACCATGGCGGCCGCGGGCGGCGGGGTGCTGCTGCTGCTGGTCGGGCTGGGGGCGGTGATCGCCAAGCGAATCCCCAAGGGCGACGGTAAGGGAAAGGGCAAGGACAAGGGCAAGGACAAGCCCGACGACAAGACCAAGAGCAAGCCGCCGCCCGGGCGGGTGAACGTGCCCTATCAGCGGCCGGGGAAGTAGCCCCCGGCCTCTCCTCGCCTGCCGAAGTCTCGACTTCGCCGCGCTGCCTTCCCGGCAAGGCGCGGAGGTCCTGCCCAGGGGCGCACCTCGATGGGAGTGGCCCCGCGCCCGGAAGGGCGTTGTATCCTCCCTGTGCCGCGTCCCCGGACCGGTTCTCCTCGGCTCCCGGGCTCTCGCGGGAAGGAGCCGTGGCCTTGCTGAGCTTCATCCTCAATCAACGCGTGGTCCGGACCGACGAGCGCCCGGGCATGGTCTTGCTGGAGTTCATCCGCGACGTCTCGTGCCTCTCGGGCACCAAGGAAGCCTGCCGCGAGGGCGAGTGCGGCGCCTGCACCGTGCTGGTGGGCAAGCGCGCGCGCGATGGCTCGGTCGCCTACAAGGCCTGCGCCTCGTGCCTGCTGCCGCTGGGCGACGTCGACGGCTGCCACGTCGTCACCGTCGAGGGGCTGGGCGGCAAGGCGCTGACGCTGGTGCAGCAGCTGATCGTCGACCACAGCGCCTCGCAGTGCGGCTTCTGCACCCCGGGCATCGTGCTCTCGCTCACCGGCTTCTGCCTGGCGAGCCCCACGCTCTCCTACGACGAGGCGCTCGACGCGCTGGACGGCAACCTCTGCCGCTGCACCGGCTACGTCGCCATCCGCAACGCGGCCCGCGCGCTCTGCGAGAAGCTCTCCCCGTCGGCCGCGGCGCCGCGGCTGCCGGCGATGGTGGCGGCGGGCGTCGTGCCCGCGTGGTTCGGCGAGATGCCGGCCGAGCTGGGCAAGCTGCGCAAGGCCTCCGCCAGGGCCGGCAAGGACGCGGTGCTGGTGGCGGGCGGGACCGACCTGTTCGTGCAGAGGCCCGAGGCGCTGCTCGAGGGCGAGCTGTGCTTCCTCTCGCGCCGCAAGGACCTGGACTACGTCCGCGTCGACGGCGAGGTGCTGCGCATCGGCGGCGCGACGACCATCGAGGACTTCCGGCGCAGCAAGGCGGTGAAGAAGCACTTCCCGCAGCTCGAGAAGGACTTCCTGCTGCACTCCTCGACCCTCCTGCGCAACAAGGCGACGCTCACCGGCAACGTGGTCAACGCCTCGCCCATCGGCGACGCGACGATCATCCTGCTCGCGCTCGACGCGCGGCTCGTCCTCCAGGCCGAGGGCCAGACCCGCGAGGTGCCGCTCTCGAAGTTCTTCCTGGGCTACAAGAAGACCGACCTGGCCTGCGGCGAGCTGGTGAAGGAGATCGTCGTCCCGCTCCTGCCCAAGAACGCCCGCTACCACTTCGAGAAGGTCTCCAACCGCACCACGCTGGACATCGCCGCAGTGAACTCGGCGGTGCGCGTGACCACCGCCGAGGACGGCACGATCTCCGACCTGAAGGTCTCCGCCGGCGGCGTCGGCCCGGTCCCGTTCCTCGTCGCCGGGCTGGAGGCCTTCCACGGCAAGAAGGAGAGCGACCCGGCGACCGCCGAAGCCGTCTCGCGCGCGGCGATGGAGGCGGCCAGGCCCATCGACGACGTCCGCGGATCCGCGGCCTACAAGAAGGCGCTCCTGGGCCAGCTCGTCCGCGCGCACTTCTCCGCCGCAGCCCTGGCCGAGGTGTCCCGATGAGAAACGACGACATGAAGATGCACGTGCGCGGGACCTCGCAGTTCGTCGACGACATCCCCACTCCTCCGGGCTGCCTGCACGCGGCGCTGTTCACCTCGTCCGTGGCCAAGGGCCGCATCCGCAAGCTGGACGTCGAGAAGGCGAGAGCGGCGGAGGGCGTCGTCGCGGTCTACACGCACCGGGACGTGCCGGGACTCAACCAGGTGGGGCACATCTTCAAGGACCAGCCGCTGCTCGCCGTCGACGCCGTCGAGTACATCGGCCAGCCGATCGCGCTGGTGGTGGCGACGTCGCCGCGGCTGGCGCGGCGGGCGCTGAAGCTGATCGAGGCGGATCTCGAGAAGCTCGAGCCGATGCTCGACCCGCGCGAGGCCGCGGCGAAGGGGATGCTCCACGGCCAGAAGCGCGTGCTGGTCAACGGCGACCCCGACGGCGCCTTCGCCCGCTGCAAGCACCTGGTGCAGGGCAAGCTCTCGAGCGGGCCGCAGGAGCACTTCTACTTCGAGACGCAGCGCGCGCTGGCCCTGCCCGGCGAGCACGAAACCATCAAGGTCTGCGCCAGCGCCCAGGCGCCCGGCGCGTTCCACCACCACGTCGCCGAGGTGCTCGGGCTGCCGATGCACAAGGTGGAGCTCGACATCCGGCGGCTGGGCGGCGGCTTCGGCGGCAAGGAGTCGACCGCGGTGTGGATCGTCGCGCCCGCGATGGCGGCGTTCCTGCTCAAGAAGCCGGTGAAGCTGGTCCTGGAGCGCAACGAGGACATCGCCACCACCGGCAAGCGGCACGCCTACGAGTACGACTACCGGCTCGGCCTCGACGAGGAGGGCCGCGTCCAGGCGTACGAGGTCACGCTCTACCAGCACGCCGGCGCCTGCGCGGACATCTCCACCGCGGTGCTCGGGCGCAGCTTCCTGCACGCCTCGGGCTCGTACCGCATCCCCAACATCCGCATCACCGGCCTGAGCTGCCGGACCAACATCCCGCCCAACAACGCCTTCCGCGGCTTCGGCGTGCCCCAGGGAACGTTCGCCATCGAGTCGGCGCTGACGCAGGCGGCGGAGACCCTCGGGATGCCGGCGGTCGAGCTCAAGCGCCGCAACCTGCTGCGCGACGGCGACAGCCTGCCGTACGGCATGAAGCTGGAGCGGGTGAACGCGATCCGGTGCTGGGAGACGCTGGACAATAAGATCGATCTCGCGAAGCGGCAGGCGGCGGTGGCCGAGTACAACCGGACGCACGCCGAGACCAAGCGCGGGCTGGGCGTGGTTCCCGTCTGCTTCGGCATCTCCTTCGCGCAGACCGCGCTCAACCAGGCGAGCGCGCTGGTGAACCTCTACGTCGACGGCAGCGTCTCCGTGAGCACCGGCGCCGTGGAGATGGGGCAGGGGGTCAACACCAAGATCCAGCTCGTCGCGGCGAGGACGCTGGGCATCCACCCGGACAAGGTGCGGGTGGAGAGCACCAACACCTCGCGCATCCCCAACGCCTCGCCGACCTCGGCGAGCACCGGCGCGGACCTCAACGGCATGGCGACCCAGCTCGCCTGCGAGCGGATCTACGCGCGGCTGCAGTCCTTCGCCGCGCAACACCTCAAGGCGCCGGATGCCAAGGAGATCTCCATCCGCGACGAGGTGCTCTCCGTCGGCGGCGAGAAGGTGGATCTCTCCTGGGAGAAGCTGGTGGCCGCGGCGCAGTGGGCGCGGGTCGACCTCTCGGAGCACGCCTTCTACGCCACGCCGGACCTGCACTACGACCTGGCGACCGAGCGCGGCCGGCCGTTCGCGTACTACGCCTACGGGACCTCGCTGACCGAGGTGCTGCTCGACGTGGTGCGCGGCACGTACACCCTCGAGGCCATCGACGTGGTGCACGACGTCGGCCAGGCGATCAGCGAGGAGGTGGACCGCGGGCAGGTCGAAGGCGCGGTGGTCCAGGGCATCGGCTGGGCGACGCTGGAGCAGATCCGCTACGCGCCGGACGGCAGGGTGCTCACCGGCGTGAACGCCTACAAGGTGCCGGACATCAAGTTCGTGCCGAAGCACTTCGAGCTCACGCTGCTGCCGGACTCGAGCAACCCCTTCGCGGTGCTCAACTCCAAGGCGGTGGGCGAGCCTCCGTTCGTGCACGGGCTCGGGGCGTACTTCGCGGTGGTGGATGCGCTGCGCAGCGTGCGCAAGGACCGGCCGGTGCCGTCGCTGCCGGTGACGCCGGAGAAGGCGTTCATGTACCTGCACGGGGAGCAGTAGTGGCAGGCCTCCGCGCCTGCTTCCTGCTTCGAGGGCCCGCGGAGGCTATGCGGCGGTGATCGCCAGCGCCGACAGAATCGCCCGCTCGATCTCCCGTATGCGCTCAGTCGATAGCCTCGGCCCCAGGGCCACTTGTTCGAGGTCGGCCTTCCTCACCGTGGTGAGTTGCTCGCACTTGGCGATGCTCGGCCAGGGAAGCCCGCCTTCACCCTTCGCCAGAACAATGTGCCAGCCGAGCGGCCTCATGTTGGTGGTGCAGGGCACGATCACCACGTCATTTCCGAACTTGTTCCGAGCGTCGTGGGAGACCACGATGACCGGCCTGCGCTTGTCCATGTGCGCCCAGTAGACGAAGCCGCGGAGAAAGGCGGTCACTTGCGTCTCCTCGGCTTCACCTTGACCGGTTCCTCGTCGATGTCCAAAGCCCGGGCGGCACGGGAGGAGGCAGCGGCGATCGCATCGGATTCCGCACGCTCCTCCGGGGTCATGCTGCGGTAGTACGACTCCACCTCCGCCGCGAGCGCTCCCTCAGCGGCCAGCCGCTCACCCGCCTGAAGCCACTCCTCCATGACGGCACTGCGAGTCGAATGGGTCCGCCTCGCGCGCTCGTCGACGCGGCCGACTACTTCGGACGAGAGGGACACGCTAACCTTGGTTCTCCGACCGTGGCTCATACCAAGTATCCTACTAATCATCCTACCAGTTGGCAAGACCAGGCGGTTCACGCGGTCACGCCGCCCGCACCTCGCCCAGCACCGAGCACAGCTCGTCGATGGAAGACGCCAGCTGCTGCGCGGTGACCGCCGCCCCGGACCCCGCGCCGGTGTCGTAGCGCAAGAGCGTCAGCCGCGTCGCCAGCTCGCCGGCCCTTGCCACCGCGCGGTCGAACTCCGCCTGCGTCTGGTTGCGCAGCGCCTGCAGCCTGCGCACGTGCTCGATGCGCTGCGCCAGGATCTCCGCGACCGCCGACCCGTCGTGCGCCGCCACCAGCCGCTCGTGCTCGGCCACCAGCTTGGCGAGGTCGTGCTCGGGCATCGCCAGCAGGCCGTCGAGCTCGACCTTGCGCGCCGCCGCCGACCGCAGCGCCTTGCCCAGCGCCTCCACGCGGCGCATCTCGAGCGTCAGCCCGTCGCCGAGCACGCCGCCCAGCGCCCGGAGGGAGTCGGCGAGGCTCGCCTCGGCCGCGCGGATGCGGCCCTCGTCCCCGGGCGCCGACGGCGGCGGCGCCTCCGGGGCGAAGAGGGGCACGAAGACCGGCCAGAGGATCGCGCGCAGCGCGAAGGCCGGGACGGTGGCCGGCGCCTTGCGCGCCAGGGCGAAGGCGACGAGCAGTCCGGCCGCCAGGTAGAGCACGAGGGTCGCGATGGCCACGGCGTCCTCCTTCGGTCTAGCGAGGGGCGACGCGATCCGAGAGGGCGGTCTCGATCGCGCTGGAGGCGGTGCGCTGCAGGGCGTCGAAGGCGGTGCGCTCCAGCGGCCGGGTGAGCACCAGGGCCTGCGGCGTCGCCGACGGCGCGCCGATGAAGGGCCGCACCAGCCAGGCGCACTGCAGGCCGACCAGGCCGAAGAGGGCCGTCCACGCGAGCAGGTGGAAGGCCGGCCGGTCGCCGCGGCGCATGGCCCGGAAGAGCACGAAGATGCCGCGCAGGCAGGCGAAGGCGAGCAGCGCCGCCGCTCCGAGGATCGTGTACAGGTACACGCCCAGGGTGGGCGCGATGATGCGCGTGAAGACCAGCAGCACCGGGCAGAGCGCGAGCAGGGTCATCCCCGCGGTGGCGATGGCGGTCAGCGCCTCGCCGACGGCCTCGTCGAGGCGTGCCTTGCTGCCCAGGAGCCGCCCGTAGACGTGCAGCGCCGGCAGGCAGATGACGAGCGAGCCGAGCGCGACGAAGACCAGCTTGGGCGCGGCGAGCAGGCCCTGCAGCGGCGAGCGCGCCAGCCCGACGATGAAGCCGTAGGCGCCGAAGCCGATCGCCGAGAGCAGGATGAGCCGCGCCGGCAGCTCGCGCGTGGCGGCGCCTCCTTCGTGGACCTGGTCGAGCAGTTTGTCCGGGGTGCGCAGCAAGAGCTCCGCGGTCTGGAGCAGTCCGGGGGCCTTCGGGGCCTGCGAGGTCAGCGCGTCCATGGCGGTCTCCTTCTTCAGAACCAGCGGATGCCGGTGAGGTAGGCGAACTGAACGAAGCTGACGGCGACGAGCGCGGCGAAGGCCCACTGGGCCACGAACCCCAGCCGCCCTCCGAGCCCGCGCAGGCGCGTGCCGAAGACGGCGCCGCCGGCGGCCAGCGCCAGCGCCGCGAAGGCGAGCGCGAGCGGCGAGAGGATGCGCGAGTGCGGCGCGGTCACCGAGAAGAACCAGAGGATGGGCGCGGTCGAGGCCAGCGCCGCGCCGGAGGAGCCGAAGGCATCGAGCGCCGCGCCGACGCACTCCTTGGCCCCCAGGCCTTCCTGGTGGCTCGCCCAGAAGACGTAGAGCGCCGGCAGGCAGACGGCCCAGGCGAGCAGCAGGGCACCCGCGTACGAAGCGGCCCAGGCCAGGTGGCCCAGGCCGGGGATGGCGTGCTCGGCCGCGGTCCTCAGCGCGAACCCGAAGATCGCGGTCCCTCCCACCGCCTGCAGGAGCGTGACGACGCCGCGCCGGACGTCGGCGGCCGTCGTCGTCGTCGTCGTCGCGGGCACGCTCGCCGGCACGGGGCCGGCGTCGAGTATCTCGGGCGGTGCATTCAGCGTCAGCGAGAGCGGTCGGGGCAGGGCTTGGGCTGGGGCATCCATCGTCGACCTCCTTGCGGCGATCGCTCACCGCGGTGGCATGCAGCTTCGAGTGGACGACGATGCAAGACGTGCCAACGCGCCGTGTCACACGGGGGAGCCGAGGCTCGGAAGTGGGGGATTCCTCGGGCGAAGCCGAGGGCTTTCACCGATCTCGCGACGTGGATCAGGCGATCGCTCGCAACGATCTACGTGGGTCCGGCCGGCCAGGAGGAGCTGGCCTGCGTCAGGTCCTCACCGCGGAGGTCGGGAGTTCACCACTGCCGGCTCCGGACCGGACTCGGGGGTCGCCGAATTGCGAGGGCGCAGGCGCCGCGCGACACTAACGGCATGGGGGCTGCCCGGAACGCGCTGATTGGATTCGTCGCCGGTGCCGCTGGCCTGCTCTGGGCGAGCTCGGCTGGCGCCAACGGCTTCGCCTTGCACGCCTACGGCTCACCGGGTTCGGACGCCAACTGCGCCAACGGCCGCGCCGACTGGACCAACGGCAACGCCACCGGCACCGTCGGCCAGGGCACTGCGTACAGCTACAACAACGTCTCCGGGAAGGTGAACATCAGCGCCGTTCGGACCGACGCCAACATCCAGATCACCTGGTCGAGTCAGAACGCCTCCTGGAACATCAGCGCCGGTTGCGGGGTCGACTCGAGCGCCTGCCAGGTCACCAACGGCAACTACGTCGACGTGAACTTCGGCGAGCCGGTGCCGGCGCTCTCCTCCCTCTCCCCGACCGGCTGCGACTGGGGCGGACCGGACCTCGTCCTCACCGTGGATTCTCCCGACGGCTCCTTCACGCACCAGTCGGTCGTCTACTTCGGCGCTGCGGCGCTGGTCACCACCTTCGACACGACCTCTCGGCTGACCGCGGTGATCCCGGCGGCGCAGATGACCGCCGCGGGCACCGTGGCGGTCACGGTGAAGAATCCTTCGGCGCCCGCCTTCGGGATCAACTGCGCCAACGGCAGCAACTACGGGGCCTGCCCGTCCATCAACGGCGGGACCTCGAACGCTCTGGACTTCGTCGTGGTCATCCCTCCGCCCGACGCGAGCACGCCGCCCCCGGACGCCGACGCGCCGGGCGAGGACGCCGCCGCCGCCGGCGAGGACGCGGCCGAGCCCGGGCGCGACGCCGGCGAGCCTCCGGATGCCGACCTGCAGACCCCGGCTGACGCCGCAGCCCCGCCTCCCGACGCCGCCGCACCAAAGATCGACTCCGGCGAGGCGCCGGACGGGGCCGAGCCGGGCCTCGACGCCGGCGAGCCCGAAGACGCCGCGGCGATCGAGGAGGACGCGGGCGTCGGCGATGGCGCGGTGGTGGAGCCCGATGCGGCGATGGCCTCTCGGGACGGTGGCCGCGACGCAGGGTCCTCCGACGTGGCGATCTACGACCTGGGCGGCTGCGGGTGCGGCACGAACGGTCCGGTCGTCGGGCTGGCGGCCCTCGCGCTGCTGGCGCTCGCGGGGACCAGGCGGCGCCGCGGATAGGTCGAGGGCCGGGTGGACCGGCCCGTCACGGCGTCCCGTCGAGCGAGCGAAGGATCTGCTCGGCGCCCTGGCACGCCGGATCGTCGGCGCCGTGGCTGCAGGACTTGGCCAGGACTTCGCGGGCGCGCGCGGGGTCCTTCGCGACGCCATCGCCCTTGGCCAGCGCGCCGCCGAACATCGTGCAGGCCCAGGGGTCTCCGGCGCGCTCGCAGATCTTCTCGAACGTGCGCAGGGCACACGCGTCCTCGTGGACGAGCAGCCTCCCGGCGGCGGCGTTGGTGCAGCCCGAGGCGAAGCCGAGCCGGCAGGCCCTCAGGAAGAGCGCCTCGGGGCCCGGCTTGGGGCTTCCGGGGGACTGCAGGTCGAGCGCCGCGCTGTAGCAGTATGAGGCGCTGCCCTTCTCGCAGGCTGTCAGGCAGTCGAGCAGGCGGCCGTTTCGGCAGGCGAGCGGCGAGTAGGAGTGCTCGGCGAGAACGGTGGGCATGACGTCGACGGGGCACGCGTCGGCCGGGAAGAGCCAGGGCTCGCGCGCCTCCAGCCGCTGGAGCGCGGTCTGGCGCGCCTCGGCCGCGGGCGGCTTGTCGCGCTGGTCGTAGACGGCGAACCGGACGGCCATGGCCACCGCCGGCGTCGCGGGGACTCTGGACCAGCGCGCTGCGGCGACGGCGGTGGCCCGGCCGTCGAGCTCGATCGTGCGCTCCCAGAAGCCGCCCTTGGAGAGCAGCACCGCCTTCACCAGGTGCAGGCGGCCGTCGTCCGGCAAGCCGGGGATCTCGGAGAAGAAGTCCGAGTCCTCGAACGAGGCGACGTCGATGGCGCCGCCGCGCGCGACGACCGGGCCGACGTATCCGCGGAAGCCGTTCACCGCCCATGGCTCGTCGCCCCAGAACGGCCGGGCCTCGAGCAGCGGCTCGCCCTTGATCCGCGACAGCAGCGGCGGGAAGGCCACCCCGGCGAACGCTTCGGCCAGGTCCTCGAAGCGCAGCTCCGCGGTGGCCCCCCACCCCATGGAACACACGTCCAGCCGACCCGAGGGCACCCCGTCGGCGGCCGCGAGGACGTGGAAGTGTGCGACGTCCTTCGCGTCGCCCGGCTCCCGTTCGTCCGAGACCTCGAGCCGGAGCCTGCCGGCCAGCAGCCGCACCTCGGCACCGACCACCTCCACCTCCCCGACGGCCCCGGACCGCGAGTGCAAGGCCCTGCCGATGGCCGCGGCGACGGGCACCGAGTCGTCTGCCAGGCCGAGCAGCGTCCGGGGCTTTGGCCAGGTGGCCGGCCCGTACTCGAGCGCGGCACCGGTGGCGACGACCAGGAGGATGATGACGCCCGCCGTCGACGGCTTCATGGAGAGGCTCCCCTCGAGAGTGGCGGCCCCAGGGTACGGCAGTCCTCGTCCCCATGCAGAGGTTGCGCGCGAGCACGTCGAGGCTGGCCATCCTGGCGGCCGGGACGCTCGTCCTCGCCGCGTCTGCTGCGGCAGCCCGAACGAGGCGCCCCGTGCTCGCTCGCGCCTCGGCTCCCTGGCGCTGCCGAAGAAGGGCGCCGCTCAGCGGTGCCGCAGCAGGTGCCGGGCGAACTCCACGTCGTTGGCCACGATGTGGAAGCGGAACCACTCCAGCAGCCGGCCCACCGCCCACCGCCGGAAGTTCGGGGTGATCCCCTTGGCGGCCAGCTCCTTGGCGAACTTCTGCGCGTCGGCCACGAAGGTGTCGTGCGCCTCCTTGTGCCGCGCGTAGTTGGGGAAGGCGGTCTCCTGCATCAGCCGCTCCTCGAACGCGAAGTGGGCGGCGACCTGCTCCACCACCGTGTCCAGTCGGTGCCGGACGGCTTCGAGCTTCCCGGAGTTGACCGCGCCCACCAGCTCGAGGAGTTGGTGGCGCAGCGCGCGGTGCTGTTCGTCGATCTCTGCGTGGCCCGTGTCGGGGCATTCCAGCTCGAGCGAAGCCAAGGGCGTCTCCAGGGGCACGGAAGGGGGTCCCATGATGCCCGTTCGCGGCCCGGGGGAACAACGAATGCGCGGGGGATTCGATAGAGCGAGCGCCCGAAAGGCGTTATTCACGCCCCATGAGCCGATCGGTCGCCGCGTTGCGAAGCCTCCTCCCTGTTTGCCTCCTTGCGCTGGCCTGCTCGCCCGCGCCGCAGGAGCCCGACGGCGGTCCGGCGCAGCTGGCTGCGGATGCCTCGGCGGCTCGGGATGCCTCCACGGCTCGGGATGCCTCGGCACCGGCAGCCGATGCCGCGGTCGACTCGGGAACGCCGCCGTCCGGACCGGACGCGAGCGCCGACTCCGGAGCCGGCCCGATCGCCGCCGACGCCGGGGTGGACGCCGGCGCGGGCCCGGGCGCGGACTCCGGCGGCGCCTTCGAGACCGTCGGCCTCGAGCTGCCGCCCGGAGCGAGCTGGTGCGACGGAGGCTGGACGCCGATCGAGGCCAAGGTCTGCCCCGACGGCGACCCGGCCTGCACCCCGAGCCGGGAGTCGCAGGTGCGCTGGACGATCAACGGAGAGGGCTTCACGAGCATCGGCGTCATGGTCAGCCCGGAACAGGGCTACTCGACCTCGGTGGTCTCCGGGCCGGGCTATCTGCAGTGGCTCTTCGTGATGGCCAGCGGCACGGACACGATGCTGCTGAGCTCCGCGGCGCCGAACGTCACGCTCATGCACTACGCAGTGCCGGTGAACTGGGGCGCCAAGACCGAGCTGCGGTTCGTCGGGACCGGGCTGAGGGGCGCGGGTGGGCAGTCGTTCCTCTACCGCTACGAGCCGTTCGACCTGCAGGCGGCGCACGCGGAGCTGCACGCCGGGCTGGAGGAGATCGCCGCGCGAGAGTCGGCGATCGTGGGCAAGCCGGTCCTCCCGTTCACCGCGTTCCTGATGCCCACCGAGATCGCCATCCCGCTGGGCTACGAGGGCAACATCTCCTACGGCAACGGCGTCGTGGGCATCAACTACGGCAACCCCGACTGGTTGGCGGCGATGGGCGGAGCGGCCAGGCTCATCGACTGGGAGTTCTCCCACGAGTACGCGCACGAGCACTTCGTCTCCACCGCGCAGTCCTTCGCCCTTACCCCGACCTGCCTC
Source organism: Myxococcales bacterium (assembly GCA_036504155.1). Lineage (GTDB taxonomy): Bacteria > Myxococcota > Myxococcia > Myxococcales > UBA5297 > JACRCT01. The sequence continues at coordinate 95,211 of DASXVQ010000020.1, read as the reverse complement.
AACGAGGGGCTCGCCGACGCGATGGGCAACCACCTGGGCTACGTGCCGGACGGCGACTTCTGCCCCGACAACGACGCCGACGGCACCTGCGACTGGGCGCTGGGCTGCCGAGCTGTCACCGAGTACCACGCCAAGGGCAACTGCCTCTTGTGGCAGTTCAAGGACGCCGGCCTGCTCACCGATGCCTTCCTCTCCGGCGCCTTCAACCCGCTGCGGTCGACCTACTCGTTCGACTCCTGCGACTTCACCTCGGAGGCGACCGGCAACTCCTACGTCGTCTACTTCTCGGAGGCGCTCGGGGCCGGCAAGGACGCCGCGGCGCAGGTCACCAAGGCGGGAATCCCCAACGCCGGAAGCTACGCGGCGGCCAAGGCGGCCCTGGGGTGGTGAGCGGACCGGTCCGCTAGCCGTCCGTCGCCGCCGACCTTGCGGTCGCAGCCGCAGGAGACCGGCCGGCGGCGGAGGCGCGCACGGAGGGCCGCACGCAAAAAGACGCGGGGCCAAGGTCGCCCCTGGCCCCGCGTCTCATCCCTCTCCCCAGAGGGCCTGCTCCCCTACTACTTCACGCGGCGCAGCACGCTGACGCAGTTGCTGACGCCCGAGCCGCCGACGTTGAAGGTCACGCCGACCTTCGGGGTCTTCTTCGTCGGGGCCAGGCCGATGGGCTCCTCCATCAGCTGCTTGTAGACCAGGGCGTGCATCGAGGCGCCGGTGGCGCCGACCGGGTGGCCCTTCGACTTCAGGCCGCCGGAGAGGTTGATGCACACCTGGGCGTCGTCGGCGGTGAAGCGGCCGGCCACGTAGTCCAGGCCCGCCTTGCCGTCGGCGGAGAGGCCGAGCGCCTCGGTGGTGAGGATCTGGTTGATGGTGAAGCAGTCGTGGACCTCGGCGATGTCGATGTCCTTGGAGGTGATGCCGGCCTCCTTGAAGGCCTTGCCGACGGCGTCCTTGCCGGCCTCGAGCACGTGCTTGTTCGGGCGCTTGGAGAGCGGCATGTACTCCTCGGAGTGGCCGATGCCGGCGATCTCCACGACCTTCTTCTTGTTGGCCTTGGCGCTCTCGGTGGTGGTGAGCACCACCGCGGCGGCGCCGTCGGTCACCAGCGAGCAGTCGTGCAGGCGCAGCGGCGCGGCGATGAGCATGTTCGAGCCCTTGCCCGAGTCGGGCAGCGCCATGATCTCGGCGGCGGTCTGCGGGCCGTTCTGCACGTGCGCCAGCGGGTTCTTCGAGCCGTTCCTGTACATCAGCGCCGCGACGTGGGCGGACTGGGCGCGCCACTCGCTCTCGCTGAGCTTGTAGTGGTCGATGTAGGCCTTGGCCAGCTCGGCGAACAGGGCGGGGAAGGAGGCGCCCTTGCCGCCCTCCTCGGGCCAGTAGGAGCAGGTCGCCAGCGTCTGGGTCATCGACGGGGTGTCGACGAGGTTCATCTTCTCCACGCCGATGACGAGCACGTTCTTGAAGCGGCCGGACTCGACGGCGTAGAGCGCGTCGTAGATGGCGACCGACGACGAGGCGCAGGCGCACTCGGTGCGGGTCATCGGCTTGAAGTGCAGCGCGGGGTCGATGGCGGTGGCCAGCGGCGCCACGTGCTCCTGGTTCACGAAGCGGCCGGGCGAGCACGCGCCGATCCACACGGCGTCGATGTCCTTGGCGGCCAGGCCCGAGTCGGCGATGGCGCCGCGGCCGGCCTCGACGAGGAGGTCGTAGAACGAGGCCTTATCGATCTTCTTCTTGAAGCTGATCATGTCCTTGATGTCGATCAGCGACCCGAACTTGGTGTTGTACGCACCGACGATGCTCACTCGGCTCATGGCGGTCCTCGAAAGGTTGGGGGCGCGCCGGCCGAGGCCGGCGCACCGAAAGGAGTGAAGGGGACTGGACTACTTGGCCAGGCCGTTGCTGATGAGGCCGCCGGTGATCTCCAGGCAGGTGGCGTCCACGGCCTCGTTCTGCGCCGCGAACATGATGATGTCGGCGATCTCGCTGGGCTCGATGAGGCGGCTGATGTGCACGCCCTTGAGGATGCCGGCGAGCGCGTCCTGGTTCATGCCCTTGACCATCGGGGTGCCCACGTAGCCGGGGGCGATGGCGACGCAGCGGACGTTCTGGATGCCCTTCATCTGGAACTCGCCGACGATGATCTTCGGCCACAGCGCGATGGCGGCCTTGGTCGACGAGTAGTTGAGCTGGCCGGTCTGGCCGACCTTGTTCACCGAGGAGATGGGGACGAGCAGGCCCTTGTAGCCGTTGTTCACCATGCGGATGGCCGCCTCGCGCATCGTGATGAACGAGCCGACCAGGTTGACGTCGATGACCGCCTTGAACTGGTCGGTGGTCATCGCGCGCTTGACCTTCCCGGTCTCCTTGTCGGTGTTGATCATCATGCCGTCCTTGATGATCCCGGCGCAGGAGACGGCGATGTTGAGCGCGCCGAACTTCTCGATGGCGAGGTCCATCAGCGCGGCGACGTCCTCCTCGTTCGTCACGTTGCACTTCGCGCTGGCCACCTGGCCGCCGGCCGCGGTGATCTCGCTGGAGACGCGGTCGAGGTTCTTGGCGTCCATGTCGCCGATGACGACCTTGACGCCCTTGAGCGCCATCGACTTGGCGACGGACTCGCCGATACCGCTGGCGCCCCCGGTGACGACGGCCACTGCACCCTTGAGTTCCATGGAATCCTCGCTGTGTGAGTTCGAGCGGCGCATTGGTGCGCCGCAACAGGCGGGCCTATAGATACAACATTTTGCGCTCGCGTCAAGCCAGTTGTGCGCCGCAGCAATGCCGGCCCGGGGAGAGGGCGGGCGCGTCCTCGCCCGGCGGCCCGGCCCGGCCCGAGCGCCCTCGGCCGGTTGCGAGGCCTCCTGCCGGGGCTGGGCTACAATCGCCCATCACCCGATTGCTGGGAGGCCCCGATGCGCACCTGGAAGGCCATCGCTCTGCTGGCTGCGATCATCGCCGCCTGTGACGACCCGGTGGGCCTGGTGCCCCACGGCGACGACGCCGGGATCTCCGACCTCGACACCGGCCCGGCAGCGCCCCCGGACGCGAGCAGCCTCGAAGACGTGGGCGTCCCCGACACCGGCCCGCTGCCCGATACGGGCCCGGTGCCGGACACCGGCGCCGTCGAGCCCGACGCAGGGTCGCCGGCCGACGCGGCCGAGCCCGTCGACGCCGGTCCGGCGCCTGACGCCGGGGCGGCGCCGGACACTGGGACCGTCTGGGACGGCGGCGGCCAGCCCGACGTCGGCACGCCGCCCGACGCCGCGGCGCCCGGGCTCGACGCCTCGGACCCCGGCGACACCGGCCCTGGCGCCGTCATCGGTCAACCCTGCGCCAACGCCTCGGCCTGCGACTCGGACACCTGCCTGGGCCCGGCCGAGGGCTGGCCCGCCGCGGGCTACTGCGCGCAGTCCGGCTGCAGCCTGGCCGACCCCACCGGCACCTGCCCCGCGGGCTCGCGGTGCCGGGACATCGCGCAGACCGGCACCCTGCTGATGTGCCTCGACCTGTGCACGACCGGCGGGAGCGACCCCTGCGCCACCGGGCTCGCCTGCGCCAAGCACGGCGGCGGGTCCCCCTACTACGTCTGCGAGCCGCCCTGAGCCGAGCCGGACCGCCGGCCAGCCCCGTGCCGGGGCCGGGGCCGCGAAGGTGACTTCAAGAAGAGCGATGCGCCGGCTCTCGCGAACCGGCGCATCGGTCTTTCCGGACTCCGGGCGCCCGAGCGGCGGCGCGCGCGCTGGCGCAGCCGCTACTTCTTCGGGTCGGTGCACTCGCCCTTCACGCAGATCCGCTCGCCCTTGCACTCGATGTCGCGGGCGCAGCCGCGCGGCGACTCGGCGGCCGGGGAGGCCAGCGACGCCGGCACGGGCTGGGCGCCGCTGCGGTCGAACAGCGCCGCCCCCAGCCGGTAGCGCGAGTCGGGGATGGCCTCGAGCGTGACGTTCACCTCGCGCGGGGTGCCCTCGCGGCGGATGCGCGCCCGCAGGTCGTCGCCCTGGGCCTTGAGCGCGGAGACGAAGTCGCGGGTGGTGGCGTAGTCGAGCAGCACGTCGCCGGGGCGCAGCTCGTCCTCGGCGGCCACGCCCACCGAGTACACCCACTGCACCAGCACGCCGACCCGGGGGACGTCGCGGGCGCTGACGCTGGTCAGGGGCGCGGTCTGCACCTCGATGCCCAGGGCCTTGCCCTCGCGCAGCACCTCGATGCGCTGGCGCGGCGGCCCGCTGCGGATGGCGCGCACGGTCTGGTCGATGTCCGCCACCGGCTTGCCGTTGACGCTGAGCACGATGTCGCCGACGTGCAGGCCGGCGGCCGCGGCCGGGCTGCCGGAGAGGACGCGGTCCACGCGCAGCTGGTCGGACTCGTTGGGGTTGATGTCGGCGCCCATGATGCGCGGGTGCGGCACGCGGACCAGCATCTCCCGGGCGGCCGCCTCCGGCTTCCACAGCGTGAAGGCGATGGTCTTGCCGGGGCCGGCGGCCTGCAGGGCCTCGTTGAGCCCGCCGCAGTCCGCGGAGAGGACCTCCTCGGAGCCCTCCACGTGCCAGGCGAGCACGAAGTCGCCCCGGCTCATGCCCGCCGCGGCGGCCGGGTTGGCGGAGGCGGAGACGTAGGGGACCAGCAGGCCGGAGGCCGCGTCGGCCTCGCGGGCGCCGGTGGGCAGGTAGCCCGAGCAGCCGACGCCCAGGTAGGCCTCGGAGCCGGGGCTGGCGCGGCGCAGGGCGGTGCCGGCGACGCCGTAGCTGGCCTCGATCAGCTCGCTCGCCGGCAGCTCGAAGTTGGCGCCGTAGCGGCTGAAGGACTCGGGCGAGCGGGTGGTGCGCTGCGAGCCGGCGCCCGCGGCCAGCCGCAACAGGCCGTCGGCGCCGAAGCGGCCGGCGAGGTCCTTGAGGATCGAGAGCGCGTCGGCCGCGGTCGTGCTCTCCACCTTGAGATCGCCCAGGGGACGCCAGGCCGTCGCCGGCGAGACGTCGAGCACCTGCACCACCGACGGCGCCACGACGCTGAACTGGTCCTCCAGCGGCAGGTCGGGACGGCGGCCCTGGTCGGGGTTCCAGTAGAGGTGCGGCGCCGCCTGCGGGTCGCCGACGAAGTAGCGCGCCGGCCCGGCGCACCCGGCCAGCGCTCCCAGCGCCAGCGGCAGCGCGGCGAGCCGGGCGGAAAGGGTGGACGACGGACGGCGCTCCCCGGACGAAATCCCCAATCGCGTCATGGGCGAAGCTTGCCGCGCGGCTCGGCAGGGCGTCAAGCAGCCGGCACGGAAGGCGAGGGGGCACGCGTGCAGACGGACGGTGCGTGTCGAACCGCTCTCCGGCGAAGCCCGCGCGACGCGCCGATCGGCCGTTCGCACGGGGCCTCGCAGGACGGGCCCCGTCCCTCGCCGGGTGTGCGGATTCACACGACCGCGGCGATGGCAAAACTCCTTGGCACTGAGCGGCCAGTAGGGTACTCAAATGCGCCTTCGGGCTGCCAGCCCGGAGGGATGTGGGGCAGGGCCGCGGACGGTTTTTCAAGGCCTTTTGCGCCCTCGACGCACGACGCGACCGAAGCGAAGCGACCGAGTTCTTTCCGGCCAAAGAAAGATGGGGTGCGCGGGCCAGTTGCGCGCACCGCGAGACACGTCGTCGCCCTGGGGAGGTCTTGAGGTGCACGCAGAGATTCGCTACCAGGGTCCGTTCGTCGCCGACGACGGCCCCGGCATCGACCCGGAGCGGCCGGTGACGCGGCCCCATCCCCTCGACTTCCTCCGGAGCCGGCTCGGCGCCGGCGCCCGGCAGGCCCAGACCCAGACGCAACCCGAATACCAGGAGAGGCGACCATGAAGGTCCTCGGCTACAACGGCGGGCTGGACGGCTACCCGTCCCACTTCGACTCGAGCCACGACTCCGCCGCAGCCATCGTCGTCGACGGCGAGGTCGTCGCGGCCTGCGAGGAGGAGCGCTTCTCGCGCGAGAAGCACAGCGGCAAGTTCCCCCGGCTGGCGATGGAGTTCTGCCTGAAGCAGGCGGGGCTCAAGAGCGCGGCCGAGCTGGACCTGGTCACCTACTACGAGGTGTACCCGCTCTGGTTCGACGCGCAGATGATCACGCACAACTTCGACCACTTCGGGGTCCTCGGGAAGGTCGCGCTGACCACCGCCGTCCACGCCATGCGGCAGTTCAACAAGGTCGCCGGCTACGACAACGACCGCCCGCGGAAGATCTTCGAGAAGGCCATGGGGGTGAAGCTGCGCCCCGGCCAGTTCGCCCCGGTCAAGCACCACACCGCCCACGTGGCCAGCGCCTTCTACGACTCGCCGCTCGACCGCGCGCTCTGCCTGACCATCGACGCCCAGGGCGAGGCCAGCTCGGCGATGGGCGCGGTGGCCAAGGGCACCGATCTCGACGTGATCTACGAGACCTTCGCGCCCAACAGCCTGGGCTACATGTACGCCTTCATCACCAAGTACCTGGGCTTCGCCCACCACGACGAGTACAAGATCATGGGGCTCGCCCCCTACGGGCGCCCGGGCGACTACCTGCCGTTCTTCCAGTCCATCATCGAGAAGAAGGCCGACGGCACCACCATCGTCGACCCCGCCCTGCTCTCGTACCTGGCCTTCCGCGACGCCGCGCTGCCGCCCGGCAAGGGCTACCCGAACAAGCTCCTGAAGATGCTCGGCCCCGCCCGCGTGTCCACCGAGCCGGTGCTCCAGCGGCACATGGACATCGCCGCGGCGCTGCAGGTGGCGCTGGAGGACGCGGTGCTGCACACGCTCACCGCGCTGCAGAAGCGCACCGGCGAGAAGAACCTGGTCATGGCCGGCGGCGTGGCGCTCAACAGCACCATGAACGGCAAGATCGCCCGCAGCGGCCTGTTCGAGAACGTGTGGATCCAGCCGGCGGCGCACGACTCGGGCACGGCGCTGGGCGCGGCGCTCTACGGCTACCACAACGTCCTGAACCAGCCGCGCACCAAGGTGACCACCAAGGTCCCGCGCTACCTGGGCCCGGGCTACACCGACGCCGACGTCGAGGCCGCGGTCAAGCAGTTCGACTCCGACATCAAGGTCCACCGGCCCGACGACGTGGTGGCCTTCGCCGCCCAGCAGATCGCCGACGGCAAGGTGGTGGGCTGGTACCAGGGCGCCATGGAGTGGGGCCCCCGGGCGCTGGGCAACCGCAGCATCGTCGCCGACCCGCGCCGCGACGAGATGAAGGACGTCGTCAACCACGCGGTGAAGATGCGCGAGGGCTTCCGCCCCTTCGCCCCGTCCTGCCTGGCCGAGAAGGCCAACGAGTGGTTCGACTGCACCGGCCTGAGCGAGAGCCCGTACATGCTCTTCGTCATGCCGGTGCGCGAGGACAAGCGCGCCAAGATCCCCGCGGTCACCCACGTGGACGGCAGCGCGCGCATCCAGACGGTGAGCAAGACCGACAACCCCAAGTACCACGCGCTGATCGCGGCGTTCGAGAAGCTCACCGGCGTGCCGGTGGTCCTCAACACCAGCTTCAACGTCAAGGGCGAGCCCATCGTCAACACGCCGGCCGACGCGCTGCGCTGCTTCCTGGGCACCGGCATCGACCTGCTCGTGCTGCACGACGTGGTCGTCGAGAAGAAGCCCGAGGTCGTCGCCCAGCTGGCGGCCAAGCGCGCGCGCAAGGCGGACAGCGGGCGCGTCGTCGACGGGCGGATCAGCGCGGCCTGATCGGTCCAGGCTGACCGCGGGCAGCGATGCCGGAGTCGGAGGGCGAGACCCTCGGCTCCGGCATCTACTTTTTCGGCGTGCGCTCCGTGGGAGGACCGCCTCCTCCTCGAGGAGTTCCGGGACCGGCGGACGCCACGCGCCTGCCGCAGCGGGAGGCCGCCGCGATGCAGGCGAACCCCGGGCGCGAAGGGCTGCAGAGAGCCGTCTGCAACCGCCTGAGATCAGGCCCAAATCTCCCAGGCATCCGGGCGGTGCGAAACCAAGTGCCTGAAGGGACTGAGAATTCGGAGACCGGCCCGCATCCATATATGGGTCGCCAGCGAAGCGCCGGCATGGGGCGCGACTTGGCGCTCACCGCGGCCTTCCCGGGATCTCCTCCAGCCGAAGAGGCCGTCATGACGCTCCGCTCTGCCGTCGCCGCCGTCGTTGGCCTGCTGGTGCTCGCCCCGCTCGCCGCGCGCGCAGGGGGTGCGGACGAGATCCCGCCGGCGCTGCGCCCCGGTCTCGAAGCGCTGGCGTGGTCGCCCGACGGCGCGCGCATCGCGCTGAGCGAGGACGGCGGCGCCGGCCTCCACGTCTGGGAGCGCGCCACCGGCGAGGTGGTCTCGCTCACCGAGGACCTGGGCTCCGGCTACCGCGTGCGCTGGTCGCCGGACGGGAAGAAGCTCGCGTTCAAGCTCTTCGTGCCCGTCGACGGCGTCGAGTACCCGCTGCAGGTCCCGGTCCTCTACGACTTCGCGACCGGCAGCTACCAGCGCCTGGCCGCCCCGGTCCAGCGCGCCGGCGTCCCGGCCTTCGCCTCCGACGGGCGCGTCGCGTTCACCGTCGAGGACGCCGCGGTGGTCCTCGCCGCGGACGGGACGCCGATCGGCCGCTGGTCGCTGGGCGAGTACGTCAACCTGGTCTCGCTCTCCCCGGACGGCCGGTACCTGGCCTGGGCCGGCGACCGCGGCCTGTGGATCCTCGAGCTGGCCTCCGGGCTGCGCGTGCAGGTGAGCGCCCGCGGCTCGCTCTACGATCCCCAGTGGAACCGGGACGGGACCCGCCTGCTCCTGAGCGAGGCCTCGGGGGATCTCCACGTGTTCGACCTCGCCGCCCGCCGGGCCCATGTGCTGCCCCGCGCGGCGAGCGCGCGCTGGATGCCCGACGGCGAGACCGTGCTCTTCGAGTCCAGCCCCATCCCCGACGCCGACGGCGTGCCGGCGGAGGCCGACCTCCTCACCGTTCGCTACGACGGCAGCGGCTCGAAGGCGCTGGCCGCGGCTCCCGGCGTGCGCGAGACCTCGCCGGTCCTCTCGCCGGACGGGACGGAGCTGGCGTGGCGCACGGGGCAGGGCGAGGCGGGCACGCTGGTCGTCGCCCCGCTGTCCGCGGCGAGGACGCTGGGCGCGGCCAGGGCCCTCGACGTGGTGCGCTGGCGCACGCTGGACGACTCGGGGGCCAAGGCCGGGGCCAGCCTTCCCGGAATCGCCCGCGCTCTCGCGACGGTGGAGATCGCCGGGGTCCCCTACATCCACCAGGTCTACGACACGCCCGACAACTTCAACGGCCAGTGGGCCTGCGGCCCGACCTCCGCGATGATCACCGTCGCCTTCCGCGGCATCCTGGCGAACTGGGACACGACCTGCTCGTCGCCCTCGAAGCACACCAGCCACTGGGGCAACTACGTCTCCAAGGTCTACACCAAGGGCCGCACCTTCGACATCGCCGCCGACACCGCCAGCGGCGTCGGCTACGGCGCCTACGGCTACGTCCGCCAGCCCAGCGGCTACGACACCAAGGGCCACATGGCCGAGTTCCTGCGCTACCACGGGCTGGACTCGACGGTGGACTGGTCGCCGACCTGGACCGAGCTGAAGGCCGAGGTCGACAAGAAGCAGCCCTTCGTCATCCTCACCAGCATCACCACGTCGGGGCACTACAAGGTCATCATCGGCTACGCGACCGCGCAGCACACGATGGTGCTCAACGACCCGTACGGCGACAAGAACCGCGGGTACATGAACTACTACGGCAAGCGCGTCTTCTACGACTGGCCGGGCTACTCCAACGGGTTCGCCAACGTGAAGGCCGTGGCCTGCTTCGTCTACAGCCGCGCCAAGGCCGCCCCGCCGCCCACCACCGGCACGCTCAAGGGCACCGTCTACAAGGCGCCGACGACGACCGCGTACGTCTCCGGCGCCACCGTCACCGCCGGCGGCAAGAGCGCGACCACCAACGCCTCCGGCGCCTTCAGCCTCACGCTGCCGGTTGGCACCTACGGCATCGTGGTCAAGGCGGCGGGCTATCAGGACGGCAAGGCGAGCAAGGCCGTGACCGCCGGCGGGACCGCGACGGTGGCCGTCGGCCTGTACCCGGCGGTGGTGACCGGCGATCTCAAGGGCGCGGTCTACGAGGCCAACCCCGCCAACCCGGCGGACAAGACCAAGCGGCTGACCTCCGCCGAGGTCTCGCTCGACGGCGGCGCGTTCAAGGCCGTCCGCGCCACCGACGCCTACTTCGTGTTCAACACCACCCCTGGGCCGCACACGGTCAAGGCGCGGCTCGCCGGCTACAACGACAACACCTCCTCGGCGACCGTCACCGCCAACACGGAGATCTGGGCGTCGGTGGGGCTCTCCAAGACCGCGACGCAGACCGCGCCGAAGCTGCACCTGGTCTCCCCCGAGAACGACGCCTGGCTCGACGACTCGACGTTCGACGTGACCGGCACCCTCGAGAACGCCGGCGGCGTCGCCGAGGTGCAGGTCACGGCGGCGGGGAAGGTCTTCAAGGGCCCGGTCGCCAACGCCAGCTTCTCGGTCGAGGTGACCGTGCCGGTGGGCAAGACCGTGCTCGAGGTCAAGGCCACCAACACGGCCGGCAGCGACACGCAGTCGGTCAGCGTCAACTTCAAGACCGGACTGTGCGGCATCGCCTCCAACTCTGCGGGACCGCTCGCCGGCGCCTCGGCCGCGCTCCTGCCGGTCGACGACGCCTGCGGCCTGCCGCTCGCCACCGCCACCACCGGCGCCGACGGCCGCTACTGTCTGGACGCCGCGGAGGGCAGCTACTTCCTCAAGCTCATGGCCAGCGGGCACCTCACCGCCCTCGACAGCGTGGTCGTCAACGCCACCGCGCGAGAGACCGTGGAGACGACGCTGCTGGAAGGCATCGACGCCGCTCCGTCGATCGAGCTGGTGAGCCCGGCGGTGGGCGAGGACGGCAAGGCGCACGTCTCCGAGCCCACGGTCACCCTCACTTGGCGCACCAGCGGCATCGCTCCGGTGGAGACGAAGATCAACGGCGAGGTGGTGGTGCCCACCGAGGGCGACAAGGAAGGGGACACGGTGCAGGTCGTCGCCGGGCTGCCGCTGCAGGTGGGGGAGAACGCGTTCGACCTCCAGGTGGCCGGGCAGTGCGGCACCAGCGCCTCGGCGTCGATCGTGGTCGTCCGCGAGGACTCGCCGGTGACGGGCCCGGATGCCGGCGTGCCAGTCCCGGGTGGAGATGCCGGGAAGTCCCCGGGCGCCGAGGTGCAGGGCGGTTGCGGCGGCTGCACCAGCGGGACCGGGATCATGGTTCCGTTTGCAGCGGCACTGCTCGCCCTCGTGGCCTTCTCGCGGCGCCGGACGGCTGGCTCATAAGGAAAGAGACGTCAGGCAGGTGCGTCCAGCGAGGACGGCGGCCAGCAGGGCGCGTGACCCGGCGGGCATGGTGGTAGTGCGCCCAGCCGGCCAGCCATCGCGTGCCAGGTCTTTCTGGCGTTAAGTTACTTAACGCCAGAAAGACCTGTCAGACGGCTGGCGAGCGAGAAAAAGGGAGAGCACAGGTCAAGGGCAGGCGGGGGATCGGCATGGCCTTCGTGTCAGCTCGCGTGCGCGCCGTGCACCCGTCCGCGAAGCGTCCCCGAGCGTTCCGAGCTCGGTCTCGGCCCGTCCTGCCTCAATAGAAGCCCAGCAGCGCGTGAGGGAGGCAGGGATGCGAATCGTTCCAGCCAGATTGCAGGCCGGCGCGGTCTACAATCCCGTCCTCGTCCTCCGAGAGCCCATCCCGCCGCCCATGCCCTGCCCCGATCCCAACCTGCTCTCCGACTTCGCGCAGGGCATCCTCGAGGAGCCGGCCCTGCTCGAGGTCGAGCAGCACCTCGACGGCTGCCCCGAGTGCCGGCACCGCCTGGCGATGGCGGCGGTGGCGGCCGAAGAGAAGAGCCAAGACCAAGCCGAGCCCACCGGCCTGCAGCGCGGCGCACGGCTGGGCCGCTACATCCTGCTCGACAAGCTGGGCCGCGGCGGCATGGGCCTGGTGCTGCGCGCCTACGACCCCGAGCTCGACCGCCGCGTCGCCATCAAGGTCCTCGACCAGCAGGACGCCTCCGAGGAGGAGCTGGCGGCGCTCCTCTCCGAAGCCCGCGCGGCGGCGCGCCTGGAACACCCCAACGTCGTCGTGGTCTACGACGTCGGCCGCGAAGGCAGCTGCGCCTTCGTCGCCATGGAGCACGTCGAAGGCGGCTCGCTGGGCCGCTGGCTCAAGGCCGAGAAGCGCACGCCGCGGCAGATCCTCTCGGTGCTGCGCGCCGCCGGCGAAGGGCTGGCCGCCGCGCACCGCGCCGGGCTCGTGCACCGCGACTTCAAGCCGCACAACGTGCTGCTCGGCCTCGACGGCCGCCCGCGCGTCGCCGACTTCGGCCTGGCGCGCTTCGGCAACCCCGTCTCCGCCCCCAGCGCGACCGCCGGCGCCGCGCCGGCCTCGCCCGACGCCCAGACGTCGACCCGCGCCTGCGGCACGCCCGGCTACATGCCGCCCGAGCAGTACGACGGCCAGGCCGACGCCCGCGCCGACGTCTTCGCCTACTGCGTCTCGGCCTGGGAGGCGCTCGCCGGCGAGCGCCCGTTCCCCAGCGCGCCCGAAGGGGTCGAGGCCATCCGCCAGGGCCGGATGGCCGGCTCGCTGCCCCGCGGCGTCCCGGCGCGAATCCGCCGCGCCCTGGTGAAGGGCCTGTCGCCCAGGCCCGAGCAGCGCTTCGCGACGATGGACGAGCTGCTCCAGGAGCTGGCGCCGCCGCGGGCGACGAAGTGGGCCTGGCCGCTGGCGACCGCGGCGGTGGTGGCGGCGGCGGCGACCGGGCTGGCCTCCTTCCAGGGCCGCGTCGATCCCTGCGCCGACCCGCCCTCGCGGCTGGCCTGGGACGACGGGGCCCGCGCCGAGGCCCGCGCCGCGTTCCTGGGCAGCGGCCGCAGCTACGCCGAGCCGGCCTTCGCCGACTTCGACCGGGCGCTCTCGGCGTGGAGCGCCCGGAGCGTCCAGGCCTTCCGCGACGCCTGCCTCGACGCCCACGCCGGGCGACCCGAGGGGCCGGCCCCCGCCCGCGAGGCGTGCCTGAAGCGCTCGCTGCTCGATGCCGGCGCGCTCGCCGCCCTGGCCCGCCGCGCCGACGCCGCCTTCGTCGACAACGCGGCGCAGGCCGTGCGGTCGCTGCTGACGCCGGAGTCCTGCGCCGACCCGCTGCTCGCCGGCGCCGCGCCGCCCCGCTTGACCGACGAGACGGCCGGCAAGGAAGCCGAGCGGATCCTCGAGGGGCTCTCGCAAGCCCGCGCGCTGCTCGAGACCGGCGCCTGGGGGAAGGGCCGCGCGCTCGCCGCCGAGCTGGGGGACGCCGCCGCGGCCACGGGAATCCGCCCGCTGCTCGCCGAGGCGCTGCTCTTGCGCGGCAGCGCCGAGCACCTCTCCGGCGCGCTCGAGCCGGCCGAGGCCACGCTGCGCCGCGCGGCCGCGGAGGCCGACGCCGCCGGGGTCGACCGCGTGCGCGTGCAGGCGCTCGTCCTGCTCGGCCGGGTGGTCGGCGAGGCGCTGCGCAGGCCGGCGGAGGGCGAGGCGTCGCTGGCCGCCGCCGGGGGCGCGCTCTCGCGCATCGGCTCGCCGGCGGAGATGGCGGCGGAGCTGGACTTCGCCCGCTCGCAGGTGGTCTTCGTCCGCGGCGACTACGACGCGGCGGCCGCGGCGATGCAGAACGCGGCCGCCACCTGGGAGCGGCTGGGCGCCCGCGGCACGGTCGGCCTCGCGCGGGCGCTGGCCGGGCTGTCGGCGGTCGAGGTCTCGCGGGGCAGGCTGGACCAGGGCGAGGCCGTGGCGCGCCGGGCGCTGGAGGTCGGCGGCGACGCGTTCCCCCAGGGCCACCCGGCCCGCTCGGAGGTGCTCAGCGCGCTGGCCGGCGTGCGGCTCAAGAAGGGCGACCCGGCCGAGGCCGCGAAGATCCTGGACGGCCTGGGAGGGGACCTCGAGGCCACGCTGGGCAAGGGTCACCCCGACGCGCTCTGGGCCCGGGTGCTGCAGGGCATGGCCGAGCTGGGGATGGACCGCCCGGACCGCGCCGCGGCCACCCTGAGGCGCGCGCTCGGCAACGCCCCGGAGTCCTATCCGCGGCGCTACGCGATCCTCCGCCAGCTGGGGACGGCCGAGGTGACGCTGGGAGAGGCCGCGGCCGGCGTCGCCCACCTGGAAGAGGCGCACCGGCTGCAGGTCGGAACGCCCGGGGTCAACCCGGTGGACGAAGCGGTGGGGCGCGCCCACCTGGCCCGCGGACTGCTGGCCGCCGGCCGGGCGAAGGAAGCCCTCGCGCACGCCGAGGCGTCGGTGGGCACGTTGGCGGGGAAGGTCCCCGAGGACTCCGAGCGGATGGGCCTGGCCCGGCTGTCCCTGGGCGGGGCGCTCCTGGCCTCCGGTCGGGCGGGCGAGGCGGCGCTCCAGCTGGAGAAGGCGGTGGCCGCCCACGAGAAGATCGGCACCTTCGCCGCCCGCCGGGCCGAGGGGCGCTGGGCGCTGTCCCGGGCCCTGGCGGATCGGGCGCGGGCCCGCGACGTCGCCCGGCAGGCGCTGGAGGATCTGGAGAAGCTCGGCTATCCGGTGGCGTGGAAGGCCGAGCTGGCCGCGGCGGTGGAGAGGGGCCGCTGAGGGCGCCGGGGGCGGACGGTCCCCGGCCACTGGGCCAAGCGCGCTGGACCGGCCGGCCCCCGGGCCGTGGCCCGGGGGCAGGATCCGTCGCTGGCTGCTACCGGGCCGCCACGGCCTCGGCGGGCGCGGCATCCTCGGCCGGCGCCGCTTCCGCGGACGCGGCGGCCGGGGCGGGCGGGGGACCCTTGAAGATCAGCGGGTCGTGCGCGGTGTGGGAGACGATGAGCCCGTGCTTGATGACGTAGGTGTCCGCGCCGTCGACGATGGAGACGATCGGCGTGTCCACGGTGAAGGTGACGAAGACCACGTCGTCGGCGGTCTGCAGCGTGGTGACGGTGGGCAGCACGCCGCCCAAGAGCTGGAACATCATCTGCAGCCCGAAGCGGATCTGGTCCTTGCCGCGCGCGATGCCGCCGGGGGTGAGGACCACCGCGTCCTTGGCGTAGTCGCACATCACGCGGTCGAGGTCGCCCACCTTCATGGCCTCGATGCGGTCGGCCCAGACCTGCGCCGGGGTGCGCTTCTCCAGGCCGGACGGGCAGCGGTAGCCGTTCTTCTCGCCGGGCTGCTGGGGCGGGTCGGCGAAGGCGAGGGCGGGGACGGACAGCAGCAGGACGAACGAGGCGAGGCGCAGTGCACGACGCATGACGTTGTTCCTTTCCAGGCGCCCGGCGTGGGCGCGGTTGCTGTGGTTCACCGCCCCGCCGACCCTTCGGCGAAGCGAACGACGGGATCCTCCTGTGCGCAGATTAAGAAAGGCATGGCGGCCGCCAAGCCGGGGAGGGCCTGGGGCTCGGCCGGAGCTCGTGAGCGACGCCACGGGAAGGCGACCGCCATGCAGGCGGCACGATACGCAGCCCAGTGTCGCCTTTTCGATACTACGAACGTGTTGTGGGGCGGGCGCCTACCCGGCGTCCTCGGGCGCGCGGGTGGGGCACAGCGCCCAGGCGCCGCAGTACAGGAGAAGCTCGACCCGCGAGTGCACCTTGAGCTTGGTGTAGACGCGCCGGAGGTGGACCCCCACGGTGTGCTCGGAGATGCCCAGCTGCTCGGCGATGTTGAGGTCGCTGAAGCCGCGGGCGACGAGCTGGGCTATCTCGCGCTCGCGCTGCGAGAGGTCAGCCAGCGAGACCTTGGGCGGCTCCAGGAGCGAGGCGCCGCAGGCGCTGGCCAGGTCCAGGGCGGCGCTGATGGTCTGCGAGGCCAGGCGCGCCACCTCGCTCAGCTCGGGCCCGACGACCCGCAGGGCCTCGGCGGAGGCGAGCCGGGTGCCCACCGAGATCCACCCCACCACCTGCTCCTTGGCGTCGAAGAGGAAGACGTTGAGCAGGCCGCCCGCCCCCGCCGGCTGCAGCACGTCCGTGCGCACCTTGGAGGCCAGCTGCGGGCGCAGCTCCTCCTCGGCCGGGGTGAGCGGGGCGTAGGCCTGGCGGCCGACGTCCTTGCTCAGCTGGGCCCCGACCCCTCCCTTCTCGATCCGCGGCAGCAGCTCGTCGAGGAAGGCGCTGCGCGTGGTGGGGGCGAAGTGCTCGGGGACGGTCGCGGCGCACGCGCTCAGGTACTGGCCGGGCGGGCAGGTGAAGACCCCCACCACCGCCGCTTCGCCGGTCAGGTAGATCGCCTCTGCCAGGCGCTGGCGCCACAGGACCCCGGAGTCCAGGTTTCGGGCTGCATTCCGGGCGCGCTCCCAAGCGCTCATCGACGGCCAACCCCTACCCCCGCCCTGTGGAAAGGTCCGAAACATAACACCGGCCCGCCCGCACTCTCCATACGGTGTGAGACCGATATTCAGTGGAGGGCGCCGCTCTCGCGCGAGGACCGCACTGCCGGTGCAGGTGGGCGCTCCCCGGGTTCGTACTTCGTTCGTGGTACGCCGTTCACGGTATTCCGGCACCCGCTCCCTCCTCGCTACCGTCCGCTGCCCGACATTTCGGGCCGCCGGGGCCCGAAGGTCCCAAGCGAGGAGCCGCAGTGGGTTTCGAGGCGCTGGCCATCGACTTCGCTCGCGAAGCGCTCGAGCTGCTCGACGAGCTCGAGCACCTCCTGCTCGTCTCCGAGGAGCGGGGCGGAGCCCAGGCGCAGGAGGGGGCGGCGGTCCGGCGGCTCCTGCACACCCTCAAGGGCAACGCCGGCCTGGTGGGCGCCGCGGGCCTGCAGCAGGCGCTGCACCGGCTCGAGGAGCTCGCGGGGCGGCCCGGCCCGGCCGAGCTCGCGGAGCTGCTGGCGGCGGTGCCCGCGCTGCGCGCCGAGGTGCAGGCCATCGCCGACGGCCGTGCCCCGGACCAGGCGCCCGAGAGCTTGGACCGCCTGGGCCTGCCCGGCGCCCCGGTCGGGCCCGACGCCGCCGAGCCCGACGCGCCCGACGCGCCCGACGCGCCCGACGCGCTCGCCGGCGAGAGCCGGGTTCCTCCGCAGAAGCTCGACGCCCTGCTGGCCCTGGCCGGCGAGCTCTTCGTGCAGCGCAGCGCGCTGCAGCGGACGCTGCAGGCGCGCGAGCCCTCCCTGCAGACCCTGCGCGGCTGCGCCGAGCGGCTGGCGGTGTCGCTGGAGGCCCTGCACCAGTCGCTGCTGGAGCTGCGGCTGGTCCCCGCCGGCCCGCTGCTCGAGCGCTACCGCCGCCTGGTGCGCGACGAGTCCGCGCGGCGCGGCAAGCAGGTCCGCCTGGAGGTCCAGGGGGCGCAGGTGCGGGCCGACCGGCAGGTGCTGGAGCGGCTCTCGGCGCCGCTGATGCACCTGGTGCGCAACGCGGTGGCCCACGGCATCGAGCCCGCCGAGGCCCGCCGCGCCGCCGGCAAGGGCGCCGCGGGCGTGGTCACGCTCTCGGCGGCGCTGCACGGCTCGGTGCTGGAGCTCTCGGTCGCCGACGACGGCGCCGGGCTGGACCGCGAGGCCATCGCCCGCCGCGCCCGCGAGCGCGGCCTGGACCCGGCGCGGCCTCCCGAGGACCTCATCTTCGAGGCCGGGCTCTCCACCGCCGACCTCAGCTCCTCGGCCGGCCGCGGCGTGGGCCTGGACGTGGTGCGCCAGGGGGTGTTCCGCCTGGGCGGGACCCTGCAGGTGGCGAGTGCGCCGGGCGCCGGGTCCCGCTTCGTGCTGCGCGTGCCGCGTTCGGTGGCCATCGAGCGCGCCCTGCTCTGCGGCCTCGCGGACGAGGTGTACGCCGTCCCGGTGGCCAGCATCCTCGAGGCCTCGCGCGCCGGGGAGGGCCAGGTGCGCTGGCTGGGGCGCGGCGAGGCGCTGGAGCACCGCGGGGCGCTCCTGCCCCTGGTCGACACCGCGGGCCTGCTCGGCGTCGGCGCGCGCCGCGGGGACTACGCCCTGGTGCTCAAGGCCGGCGCCCGCGCCGCGCTGCGCGTCGACGCGGTCCTGGGGCAGGAGGACTTCGTGTTCCAGCCGCTCGACCCCGAGCTGGGGGCCGGGGAGGCCGTGACCGCCGCGGCGCTGCTCGACGACGGCCGGGTGGTCTACCGGCTCGATCCCGACGTGCTGGTCTCCTCGGCCGCGAGGAGGGCCGGACCATGAGCCCCGCCTCTTCCTCCTCCCAAGCGCTGCCGCCCTTCGGCCTCGCCGCCGACGTGATGGACCGGATGGACCGCGTGGACGGCGTGGACGCAGTGGGCGGGGCGGGCGGGGCGGAGAAGCCGGCCGCCGCCGAGCCCGGGGCGCTGGCGCGCTACGTGGAGACGGTGGGCCTGCCTGCCGCCGAGCCGGCGCACCGGCCCGAGTCGTTCGTGCAGCTGGTCACCTTCCGCCTCGACGACGAGCTGCACGCCCTGCCCATCGAGCGGGTCCGCGAGATCGTCCGGGCCGACGGGCTCACCCGCGTGCCCCAGGCCCCCCGGCACGTGCGCGGGCTCAAGAGCCTGCGCGGGGCGCTGCTCCCGGTCCTGGAGGTCCGCACGCGCCTGGGCCTGGCGCCCGCCACCCTCACGCCGGCCTCGCGGATCCTCGTCGTCGAGGGCCGCCGGCGCCTGCTGGGGCTGCTGGTCGACGCGGCGTGCCAGGTGGCGCGGGTGCCCCGCTCGGCGGTGCAGCCCCCGCCGCCGGAGGTGGTCTCGCGCATGAGCCGCCACGTGGTGGGGGTAGTGCGCCTCGAGCCGGCGATGGCCCTGCTGCTCGACGTCGAGGCGCTGCTGGTCGTGTCCAAAGCCGAGGAGGAGGCAGCCCCGTGAAGATCTCGGTCAAGAAGCGCCTGTGGATCGGGTTCACCTCGAACCTGCTCTTCCTGCCGCTCTACTTCGCGGTGATGGTCTTCTCCATCCGCGCGGTCGACGAGAGCTCGGCCAGGAGCGTGGCGCTGGTGGAGCACGCCCGGGTCGCCGGGGCCGCCCACGCCCTGCTGCTCGCCCCGCCGGCCTCGCGCCCCGCCGACTGGAAGGCGCAGCTCGGCGCGGCCGCGGCCCGCCTGGACGAGCTGGGCGCCGCGGGGGAGGGCGCCCAGCTCGCCCAGACGCTGCGGCGCCTGGCCTCGAGCCCGGCGGCGGCCGAGGACGCGCCGGCGCTGGCCGAGGACGCGGAGCGCTCGCGCCGGCTGGCCGAGGCCGACTGGAAGGCCTACGAGACCAACCAGCGCGAGATGCAGCCCATCAAGACCACGACCTTCGCGGTGGTCTCGCTGCTCTTGGCGCTGGTGGTCGCCATGGCCATCGGGGCGAGCGTGGCCATCTCCCGCTCCATCGTCGGGCCGCTCACCCGGCTGACCGAGGCGGTGCGCCAGATTAGCGACGGCGACCTGGGCGCCAAGGTCGAGCTGCCGGCGGACGAGGAGCTGCAGGTGCTGGCGGCGAGCTTCAACACCATGCGCGAGCGGCTCTCGGCGCTCCTGACGCGCCTGCGCTCCCACGCCGAGGGCGCCGCCCAGACGGCCACCTCGGTGATGTCGGCGGCGACCCAGATGGCGGAAGGGGTGAGCCAGCAGAGCGCCGCCACCGAGGAGACCTCGTCGGCGATGGAGGAGATCGCCGCGCAGATCCAGGTGGTCAGCCGCAACGCCATGGACCTGGCCACCGACTCGAGCTCGGCGGCCACCAACGCCAAGCTCATCGGCCAGGCCGCCGCCGAGGTCTCCGCCGCCGCCGCCGACCTGCACGGGGCCATCGACCGCAGCGCCGGGGCCGCCGGCACCGTCGCCCAGCTCGCCCAGCAGAGCGCCGGCGACCTGTCCGCTGCCGAGCAGGCCGCGCGCCAGGTCGACGCCGAGGCCGCGGGGGGCGGGGCCGCGCTGGACCAGTCCATCCGGCAGATCGAGTCCATCGGCGAGGCCAGCCGCCAGGCCAGCCAGGCCTTCGAGGTCCTCGACCAGCGCTCGCGGGAGATCAGCGGGATCGTCGAGCTGCTGGCGGAGATCGCCGACCAGACCAACCTGCTCGCCCTCAACGCCGCCATCGAGGCCGCGCGGGCCGGGGAGAGCGGCCGCGGCTTCGCCGTGGTGGCCGACGAGATCCGCAAGCTGGCCGAGCGCTCGCTCACCGCCGCCAAGGAGGTCTCGGCGCTGGTGGGGGGCATCCGCCGCGAGACCGAGAAGGCGGTGGACCTCGCCCGACGCAACGCCGACCAGACCGGGCAGGGCGCGGCGCTGCTCTCCGAGGCCGGCGCCCGGGTGCGCCGGGTGGTCGAGTCCATCCGCCGCGTCAGCGAGCTGGTCACCCGGGTCAGCTCGGCGGTGGCCGCCCAGAGCCGCTCCGCGGGCGAGCTGGGCGGCGAGACCGAGCGGCAGCGCGCCCTGTCGCGCACCCTGACCGGCAACGCCGCCACGCTGGCCAGCGGAGCCGCGGAGGTGGTGCAGGCCCTCGAGCGCATCTCCGGGCGCACCCGCCAGGTCGCCGACGCCACCGTCCAGGTCCGCGCCGGCGGCGACCAGGTGGTCAAGGCCGCCGAGAACATCAGCGCCATCGCCCGCGAGAACCAGGACGCGGTGCAGCGCGTCTCCGGCGAGATGCGCTCCCTGGCGCAGCGGGTGGGGGACCTGCAGCAGCAGACCTCCTTCGGGCGCGGGGAGGCGCGCGCATGACCGCCCCCGCTCGAGAGGACCCGCTCCGGGCGAAGCTGGCGCGGCTGGACCGCGTCGCCGCCGGCCAGGAGCCGACAGCGATACTGGAGGAGGCCCTGGGCGACGAGTCGCTGGTGGTGCGCGCCCGCGCCGCCTCGGTGGCCGCGGCCCAGCTCGATCCGCGCCGGCTGGTGCTGCTGGTGGCCCAGGGCTCGAGCCTGGCCCGCCGCTCCGGCGCCATGGACGCGCTGGTGCGCGCGGGGCCGAGGGCCCTGCCCGCGGTCCTCGCCGGCTCGCAGAGCGGCCAGCGCGACGAGGTCCGCTTCTGCCTGCAGGTGCTCGGGCGCGTCGACGCCCCCGAGGCCCGCGCCGCCCTGCGCCGGGCGGCGGCCCACCCCGACCGCGAGCTGCGCCAGACCGCCTTCGAGGCCCTGGGCGTCCAGAAAGATCCCGAGGCGGTGCCGATGCTGCTGGGCGCGCTGGAGGGCGACCCCTGGGCGGCCTTCGCGGCCATCTGGGCCCTGGGGGAGATCGGCGATCGGCGCGCCGTCGCCGCCCTGCGCGACCTGCACGGCCAGGAGCTGTTCCAGGAGGCGATCGAGGCCGCCCTGGTGCGCATCGAGCGGCCCTCGGCCGCCGGCGGAGCGGCGAATGCCTAGCCAGGCCGGTAGGGAGGAGGCGGCGGGCCAGGCGACGCTCCGCGAGTTCGCGGCGGCGGTGCGCGCGCGCCTCGGCCTCACCTTGAAGCGCGACGAGGCGCTCCTCTCGCGGCGGCTGGGCTCCACCCTGGAGCGCGCCGGCTGGAAGCGGCCGGCCGACGAGTTCGTGCGGCGGCTGTGGCTCGCCCGCGAGAGCTCGCCGCTGCTGGCCGCGGCGGCCGACGCGCTCACCGTCAAGCAGACCTCCTTCTTCCGCGACGGCGCCCAGCTGCGGAAGGTGGCGCGGGAGCTCGCCCCGGCGCTGGCGCGGCGCCGCGGCCTGCAGGAGCCGCTGCGGGTGCTCTGCGCCGGCTGCGCCACCGGCGAGGAGGCCTACAGCCTCGCCATGACCCTCTTCGACGAGCTGCCCGGCCTGGAGGGTCGGCCCTTCGCGGTGGTCGGGGTGGACGTCAGCCCCGCGGCGGTGGCGGCGGCGCAGGCCGGCGCCTACCCGCTGTCGTCGCTGCGGCGCGCCGGCGACGGCGTCCCCGACTGGCCCGAGCGCCACTTCCGCCTCGACGGCGAGCGCCTCCTGGCCCGCGCCGGGCTGCGCTCGTGCGTCCGCTTCGAGCGCGCCAACCTCGTCGCCGCCTCGACGCTCGAGGGGCTGGGCCTCTTCGACCTCGTCGTCTGCCGCAACGTCCTCATCTACTTCGACGCCGAGTCCATCGAGCGGGCCAGCGCGGCGCTGCAGGGGCTGCTCGCCCCCGGCGGGGCGCTGGTGCTCGGCCACGCCGAGGCCGGCGGCGCCCTGCCGCTGCAATCCTCGCGGCGCACCAGCAACGAGCTGGTCTGGTTCGCCGAGCGGGGGGCGCCATGATCCCCGCCGCCCCCATCCGCGTGCTGCTCGTTGACGACTCGCTCTTCGTGCGCAAGGCCTTCGCCCGCGTGCTCGCCGACGAGGAGGGCATCGAGGTGGTGGGCGAGGCGGGCGACGGCGAGGAGGCCCTGGCGCGCTGCCAGGCGCTCAAGCCGAACGTGGTCCTGCTCGACCTGGGGATGCCGGTGCTCGACGGGCTCTCCTGTCTCAAGCGGCTGCGGCGCGAGCTCCCGGGCGTGGCGGTGGTGGTGGTCAGCGCCGCGGCGCAGCGCGGGGCGCAGCTGGGGCTGGAGGCGCTGGAGGCGGGGGCCTTCGACCTCATCGACAAGGCCTCCGTCCCGCTGATGCAGGTCCATGAGCTGGGGACGCAGCTGGCCTCGCGCATCCGCGCCGCGGCGGTCCGCCGGCACGCCTCGGGCCTGCCGATGCTCCTGCCCAGCCGCAGCTACCCGGCCCCCGAGGTGGTGGTGATGGCGGCCTCCACCGGCGGGCCGCTGGCGCTGCTCGCCCTGCTGGCGCGGCTGCCGGCCTCCTTCCCGGCGCCGGTGGCGCTGGTGCAGCACATCGCCGACGGCTTCGTCGAGGCGCTGGCCTCCCGGCTGGGCCAGGTCTGCCCGCTCAAGGTGCTCTCCCCGGCCACCCGCCAGGAGCTGGTGCCCGGGTGCGTCTACCTGCCGCACGGCGGGCGGGACTTCGCGCTCACGCGCCGCGCGCCCGGCTCGCCGCTCGTGCTGCAGCCGCGCCTGCCGCGCCCGGGCTCGCCGCACGTGCCCTCCGCCGACACGCTCTTCGAGACCGCGGCGGCGTCGGCGGGGGCGCGCGCCTGGGGCGTCCTGCTCACCGGGATGGGCGCCGACGGCGCGCGGGGGCTGCTCGCCATCGCCCGGCGCGGGGGGCTGACGGTGGCCCAGGACGAGTCGACCAGCGCCGTCTGGGGCATGCCGCGCGCGGCGGTGGAGCTGGGGGCGGCCCGCGCCGTGCTGCCGCTGCACGAGATCCCCGCGTTCCTGACGCAGTCCATCGCCGTGGGGGGCGCCGCTTGCACGCCGGGGGCGCCGGCGCAACCCGAGGAGGCCTGACCGATGCGCACCACCGTCGCCGCGTCCCTGCCGCGCAGCACCCCGCGGGCCGTGCCCCGCCAGCAGAGCATCTCCGACGCGCTGATCGGCCTGCTGGCCGACCTGGGCGTCGAGCGCGCCTTCGGGGTCATCGGCGGGGCCATCGCCCCCTTCTTCGACGCGCTGGGCAAGAGCCGCCTGAAGGTCCACCACCTGCGCCACGAGAGCGGGGCGGCCTTCGCGGCGGTGGAGGCCTACTTCGCCGGCGGGCGGCCGACGCTGGCGGTGTGCACCAGCGGCCCCGGGCTGACCAACGCGCTCACCGGCATGATGTCCGGCCGCTGGGACGGCGCGAAGGTGGTGCTGATCTCCGGGGCCACGGCGACCGCGCTGCGCGGTCGCGGGCCGGCGCAGGAGACGAGCGCCCAGACCATGCCCTACTCGGGGCTCTTCACCGCGGGGCCGCTGTTCGACTACGCGGTGATGGTCGAGTCCCCGGCGGAGCTGCCGCAGGTGGCCTTCCGGCTGGCCTCGGGCCTGGCGCGGCCGGGGCGCTTCGTCGCCCACGTCAGCCTGCCCATCGGCGTGCAGACCGCGCCCGCGCCCGGACCGCTGCCGGCGCTGGTCGACGGCTTCACCGCGCCCGGCATCTCTCCCGAGGACGCGGGGCGCATCGCCCGGCTCCTGAGCGAAGGTCCGTTCGCGATCTGGGTCGGCTTCGGGGCGCGCCACGCCTCCGCCGAGGTGCGGGCGCTGGCGGAGAAGACCGGCGCGCCGGTGATGTGCACGCCGCGGGCGAAGGGCATCTTCCCCGAGGGCCACCCGCAGTTCATCGGCGTCACCGGCCTGGGCGGCCACGGCGTCGACGCGGCGCTCGCGCGCAGCAAGCCCGCGCGCATCCTCGTCCTGGGGACGCGGCTGACCGAGAGCACCTGCTTCTGGCAGGAGTCGCTGGCGCCGCCCCAGGGCTTCGTCCACGTCGACCTCGACCCCGACGTCCCCGGCGCGGCCTTCCAGACGGTGCGCACCCTGGCGGTCCAGGCCGACGTCGCCAAGTTCCTGCGCGCCCTGCTGCCGCGCCTGCCGGCGCGGGCGGCGGGCCGCGCCTCGCGGACGCTGCGCCTGCAGGAGCCGCGGATGGCGCGCGAGCCGCGCCCGGACGGCCCGGTGCGCCCCGACGTGCTGCTGGAGGCGATGCAGAAGGTGGTGGTGGAGGGCAGCGACGCGGTGGTGCTGGCCGAGTCGGGCAACGCCTTCGCCTGGGCCATCCATGCCCTGCGCTTCCAGGAGCCGCACCGCTTCCGGGTGAACCTGGCCTTCGGGGCGATGGGCCAGGCGGTCACCGGGGTGGTGGGCGCGGCGCTGGCGCGCCCGGGCAAGGCGGTGGCGCTGGTGGGCGACGGGGCGATGCTGATGAACTGCGAGCTCTCCGCGGCGGCGCAGTACCGGGCCCCGGCGGTGTGGGTGGTGCTCAACGACGGCCGCTACGGGATGGTGGCCCAGGGCATGGCCGCGCAGGGCTTCACCCCCTGCGAGACCGACTTCCCGCCGGTGGACTTCGTGGCGGTGGCGCGGGCGATGGGCGCCGACGGCCTGCGGGTGGAGCGCGAGGCCGAGGTGGAGCCGGCGCTGGCGCTGGCCATGGCCGCGCGCGGGCCCTTCGTGGTGGACGTGCAGGTCGACCGGGCGATCCCCGGGCCGTGGATGAAGCGCATCCAGAACCTCATCTTGCAGGGCGCCTCGGGCAAGAAGGCCTGAGGGGCGAAGGAGCGACGACGATGACGACGATGACGACGGCGAACAAGACGACGACGACGACGACGAACCTGGCCGGGGCGGACATCCTGGCGATGGCGGTGGCCTTCCCGCGCTACGAGCGCACCACCGAGTGGTTCAAGCGCCAGCAGCCGGACCTGGTCGCCAACGAGGCCTCGCGCTCGCTCGCCAAGCTGTGGCAGCCGCCGCCGGCGGACGCCCCCGGGCGGATCTTCGCGGAGGCCATGGCGCCCTACCTCAACGACCCGTTCCGCGGGACGGTGGCGCGGCGGGTGCTGGGGCCGGGGGAGAGCTCGGTGACGCTGGGCGCGCAGGCGGCGCGGGCGGCGCTGGCGGCGGCGAAGATGACGGCCTCGGACGTGGACCTGGCGCTGGTCTCGGCGCTGCTGCCCACGCCCATCGGCTGCGGCGACGCGGTGTACCTGGCGCGCGAGCTGGGCCTGCGCGGCGCGGCCTTCAACCTGGAATCCAACTGCGCCAGCGCCCTGCTCGGGCTGCAGACCGCGGCGGCCTTCGTGCGCTCGGGCGAGTACCGGCGGGTGCTGGTGGTGGTCTCCTGCACCTACTCGCGCAACATGGACCTCGCCGACACGCTCTCCTGGAGCTCGGGCGACGGCGCGGTGGCCTTCCTGCTCGGGCCGTGCGAGCCGGGCCAGGGGATCCTCGGCGCCCACAGCGTGCACACCGCCGACACCATCGACGCGCTCTACGTGGCGATCGCCCCCGAGCCCAACGACGGCAAGCCCTTCCGGCTGCGCACGAACAAGAAGGGCGGCGCGGCGCTGCGCGACACGGCCGAGCCCTACCTGCGCCGCTGCACCGACGGGGCGCTCAAGGCCGCCGGCCTGACCCGCAAGGAGATCGACTTCCTGGTCGTGACCACCCCCACCGCCTGGTACGCCGACTTCGCCGCGCGGGTGCTGGGCTTCGACAAGTCGCAGACCATCGACCTGCACCCGGCCTACGCCAACATCGGCCCGGTGCTGATGCCCGCCAACCTCTTCCACGCCGCCAGCGCCGGGAAGATCCGCCGCGGCGACCGGGTGCTCCTCTACGCCATCGGCAGCGTCTCCAGCGCCGGGGCGATGGTCGTCCGCTGGGGCGACGTGAAGCTCGGGCCGGTGCCCGAGCCGGGCGTCCCCGAGCCCTGAAGAGAAGTCCCGGGCAGCACGGCGCAGGCAAGGCAGCGGCAGTGGCAGCGGCAGCGGAGGCTCACCATGAAGGTCCTCGCGATCGACGACGCGGGCTTCGTCCACCAGATCTACCGCACGGCCCTCAAGAAGGTGGCGGGCTGCACGCTCCTCGAGGCCCGAGACGGGCTGGAGGGCTTGCGTCGGCTCGACGAGCAGGGGCCGGTCGACCTGATCATCCTCGACCTGAACATGCCGCGGATGGACGGGCTGCAATTCCTGGCGGAGCTCAAGAGGCGCCCGGAGTGGGGGACGCACGTCACGGTCTCCACCACCGAGGACCAGGAAGGGAAGATCCGCGAGGCGCTCCAGCTCGGGGCGAGCTCCTTCATCAAGAAGCCCTTCACGCTCGAGCAGCTCTCCGAGCTGCTGCGCCGGGTCCTGCCGCTGCTGGGCGAGGCCGGCGGGGGGCGGCCGGGCGCGCCGGCGTTGCCGGCCGGGGCGGAGCCAGAGGCGAGCTGAGGCAAACCCGTGTCGGGGAGGTCGACCATGACGGACAGCGTGGTGTTCGCCGGTTTTGGCGGTGCGGTGCCGGCCCACAAGGTGACCAACGCCCAGCTGAGCGGGCTGCGCGGGTTGGCGACGGAGCGCATCGAGGCCAGCGAGGACTACCAGGCGCTGCGCTGCCTGGACCCGGGGATGACGCCGGCGCGCTACTTCATCGAGCGCAAGATGGGCTTCTGCGAGCGCTACCACGTGGCGCCCTTCCCGCCCGACGCCACCCAGCGCCCGAAGACCACCACGGTGGACCTGGCGGCCGAGGCGATGGCGCGGGCCCTGGCCGACGCCGGCGTCGAGGCGGTGCGGGTCGACGCCTGGGTCATGAGCACCGTCTCCGGCCCGGTGCAGGCCCCCGACGCGCTCACCCTGGCCAAGCGGCGCCTGACCGGGGACGCCAGCCAGGCCATGGCCGTCCCGCTGCACGCCGGCTGCGGCGGCTTCAACCTCGGGCTGCAGCTGGGCCGGCAGCTGCTGCGGTCCGACCCGGCGATGCGCCACGTGCTGGTCGCGCACGCCGAGACGATGTCGCGCTTCCTGCGCCGCGAGCCCAACCTCGTCCCCTTCGCCACCTTCGGCGACGGCGCGGCCTGCGTGGTGCTCGCCCGCGGCCGCAGCGGCCGGGCCGAGGGGCTCCTGCACGTGGTCAACCGCCAGGACCCGGCGTTCCTGGACCTGCTGGGGGTGAGCGCGGACTGGGAGCTGTTCATGGACGCCAAGGCGGTCAAGGAGCGCGCCCTGCGCGACATGGGCCGGGCCTGCGAGGAGACCCTGGCGGCGGTCGGGGTCTCGCGGGCCGAGGTCGACCTCTTCGTGCCCCACCAGACCGGCAACGCCATCGCCCTGGAGCTGGCGCGGCAGCTCGAGATCGAGTCGGACCGGGTCTACCTCGGCGCCCAGGCGCGCTACGGCAACGTCTCCGGGGCCACCGTCCCCATGGCGCTGTGGACCCTGGCGCAGGAGCGGCGCCTGCGGCCGGGGATGAACATCCTCAGCGCCACCGCCGGCGTCGGCGGGCTGTACGGCGCATTCTTCTACCGGGTGCCCGAGCGGGCCGAGGCCGGCGACGCGGTGGCGGAAGGGGCGCCGGAGGCGGGCTCCGGCCGGGCCGCGGGGGCGCTGCGCGCGGATTGACGAAGCAGGTCGTTCCCTGTCTGCTACCCGGCATGGCGCGTGCGCCCCTGGCCTCGGACATCGCCGCGATGGCGCAGCGGGCGCGCGAAGCCTGGCCTGCCGTCCCGATGGCCGAGCGTTGGCTCGAGAAGGTGCTGAGCGAGTCCACGCTGGAGCCCGGCGGCCCCGGGGACGTCGAGGGCTACGTCCTGGCCCAGGCCTGCCTGGCCGGTGAGCGGACCGCGCTCGAGGCGTTCGAGCGCAGGCTGCTGCCCGAGGTGGCGGTCGCCCTGGGGCGGCTCGGGGCCACCCGCGACGAGGTGAGCGAGGTCGGGCAGCGCGTGCGCATCGAGCTGTTCGCGCCCGGCGCCGGGCGTCGCTCGCGGCTGGTGCACTTCTCGGGGCGGGGGAGCCTCAAGGGCTGGCTGCGGGCGGTCGCCGCCCAGGAGTACGGCCACCTCAAGCGCCGCGAGCACCCGCGGGCGGCGCTCGACGAGCTGGCCGACGCCGTCCTCGCCGACGGCACCGCGCCCGACCTCAAGCGGGCCCGCGCCGAGTGCCGGGCGGCCTTCCGCGCGGCGCTGGAGGAGGCGGTCGCCGCGCTCCCGGTGCGCGAGCGGACGGCGCTGCGGCTCAACGCCCTGGAGGGCATGTCCATCGACCAGCTGGCGCGCATCTACCGGACGCACCGCTCCACCGCGGCGCGCTGGGTCGCCCGCGCCCGGGAGGCCATCGAGGCGCAGGTGCGCGAAGGCCTGGCCGCGCGGCTCAAGCTGCAGGACCTCGAGGTCGACAGCCTGGTGCGGCTGGTGCGCGACGAGCTGCCCGGGAGCCTGGGCCGGATGCTGAAGAAGGAGTAGGGGCCGACCGTCCACTCCTTCGTGGGAGCGCCGACCCGGCGAGCGCGATTGCCCGAGCGAGAGCCAAATCTCGGACCTTGCATCCGGGATTCGGACCCGTCCGAGCCCCCCGAGAGGCGAGGCGGGAGGTGGGTCTCGGGGTAGGAGTTTGGAGACGCAGGGTGAAAAGGGCCGGAAGAGGCGACCATGAACTCTCGCTTGTCTCGCGTCCCCTGAACTGGTGATAATCGTCCCACCTTCGACCGCAGGCCCCTGCCGATGCCCCTGCCTCACCGCGACAGCCATTCCGGCCAGCCCCCCGCGGGGTCCACGGGCAATCTCCGGGGATCCCGGGGGTTTGCAGCAGTGAAGGCGCTGCTGCTGGCTGTGCTGGTTTTGGCTCCCTCGGGCGTTTGGGCGGTCGAGGTGGCGGTGGTCCGCAGCTCGGACATCGCGCCCTACAAGGCGGTCGAGCAGGCCTTCACGAACGAGATTCCGGCCAGCAAGCTGGTCTCCATGGCCACCCCCGGCGTGGACGTGAAGGCGGGCATCGCCGGCGCGGGCCTGGTGCTCGCCATCGGCCCCGACGCCGCCAAGGCGGTGCTCGCCGCCAACCCCGGCGTGCCCGTGCTGGTGACGTTGGCCGCGGAGAGCGAGCTGGGGGCCGTCAAGCCCGCCGCGACCATCCCGATGCTGGTGCCCCCGAGCCGGCAGGTGAAGCTCATCAAGAACTTCCTGCCGGCGGCGGCGCGCATCGGCTTCATCTTCGACCCCGCCCGCACCAAGGCGCTGGCCGCCGAGTGCGAGGCCGCCGCCAAGGCCGCCGGGCTGACCTTCACCAAGGTCGAAGTCACCAACCGCAGCCAGGTCATCGACGCCGCGCGCTCGCTGGTCACGAAGATCGACGCCCTGTGGCTGGTCCCCGACTCGACGGTGGTCGGCGTCGACACCTTCAAGGTCCTCGTCCCCACCACCATGGCCTCCGCGGTCAGCCTCATCGGCTTCACCGAAGGCATGGCGAAGACCGGCGCGGTGCTCGCCATCGAGGCGGGCTACGCCGAGAGCGGGAGGCGGGCCGCCGAGGCGGGCAAGCGCCTCCTCGCGGGCGGCGCGGCCGCGCCCGAGGCGCCCGACGGGCAGGTCTACGTCAACGCCAAGAGCGCCGGCATGCTCAACGTGAAGGTCACCCGCGACGGCGCCGCCAAGGTCTTCGAGTAGGGACGGCCGCGGGCCCGTTCGGTCCTGCTTGGGCCGCCTCCCGACATTGCCTCAAGGTGAAATAGGTCGTACGTTCGTTTCCGTCCGAAGCCGAATGTTTCGACCTGGCTGTCGGACTGCATCGACCGCGTCCAAGGCTTCGAGGACCAACGAAGTGCCGGCTTTTCGCGCACCTAGGGCGTCGGCGGACCGGACTGCGACCTCCAGAACGAACCTTCGAACGGCTTCGGGTGACTCCGGGCCGTTCCAGACCTTCCAGCGAACGAACATGAACCGGATTGCGCTCTCGCTCGCCTGGCTGCTGGTGCCGCTCTGCGCCGCCCCTGCCTGCTCCGAGAAGGTCGACGAGGGGCTGCAAATCGGGCTGCTCCTTCCCCGGACCGGCGCGCTGGCCGACTCGGGCGGTCACGCCGAGGCCGCGGCGCTGCTGGCGGCGGAGAAGGTCAACCTGGCCGGAGGGCTCGGCGGCAAGCCGATCACCCTGGTGGTCAAGGACACGCGCTCGGACCCCAAGAGCGGCATCGAGGCGGCCAAGAAGCTGCTGGAGGAGTACGAGGTCAAGGGCATCATCGGGCCGGAGGAGGAGGACGTCGCGGAGAAGCTGGTGGAGCTGGCCCGGCAGAAGAAGCTGGTCCAGATCTCCGGGGGCATCACCTCGCCCCGCTTCACCACCATCGACGACGGAGGCTACTTCTTCCGCACCTGCCCTTCCACGGCGGTGACGGCCACCGCGCTCGCCCGGCGCATCTCCGAGGACGGCGTGCACTCGTGCAGCGTGCTCTACGTCCCCAACGAGCTGGGGACGCTCTTCGCCAGCTACGCGTCGGTCGCCTACCGCGAAGTCGGCGGCGCGCTGTATTCGGTGGGCGTGGCCGGACCGGTCTCGGTGCAGGAGGGGCAACGCGACTACCGCGACACGCTCAAGGGCATCCTCGCGCTCAAGCCCGAATCGCTGCTCCTGGCGACCGACCCGATCACCGGGGTGCGCCTGATCAACGACTGGAAGCTGCTCGGGGGCACGGGCCGCATCTACCTGGCGCCGATGCTGATGACCGAGGTCTTCGTCAACGGGGTCCCGGCCGGGGCGCTGGAGGGCGCCACCGGCGTCAGCGGAATCTCCGGGGACTTCGACGGCAGCTTCACCGCCAGGTACTCCGACTCGATGGGCGGGGCCCCGGCGCAGTCGGCCTTCTACTACTACGACGCCATGGCGGTGATGGCCCTGGCCATCGAGCGCGCCTGGACGCTCGCCGGCGCCGAGCCGAACGGCGACCAGATCCGCGCCGCGCTCTTCGAGGTCGCCTCGCCTCCGGGCGTGCGGATCGGCTGGGACGAGCTGGGCAAGGGCCTCGAGAAGGTCCGCGCAGGAGAGGACATCGACTACGAGGGCGCCTCGGGCCCCATCGACTTCGACGCCAACGGGGACGTGAGCCTGAAGAAAGTGGGCTTCTGGTCCGTGAAGGCGAGCGAGATCGTCCGCTGAACTCCAACCGACGCCTCGACGGGTCGAGGCTCGCGAACTCTATGAACCAGAGATGGCACCCAACCGACGCGAGCGATGGATTCTCCAATGGATTCTCTAGTGGACATCCGACCGGCCAGAGGGAACCGCAGGGCCATAACTTTTCGCCCTGGCTGCATTTTTGTCCTAAAGTAGGACCCGCTGTACGCTCCACTCCGACTCGCAGCCGAAACACGCCTGCCTGCCTGGGGGGACTTGGATTGGGGGCCGTGTTGA
Source organism: Myxococcales bacterium (assembly GCA_036504155.1). Taxonomy (GTDB): domain Bacteria; phylum Myxococcota; class Myxococcia; order Myxococcales; family UBA5297; genus JACRCT01. The sequence goes on along the minus strand of DASXVQ010000020.1, from coordinate 63,654 downwards.
AGTCTTCCTTCGCCGTTCTGCTGACCTGGGCTCTCCTCGGCGCGACCTCCGCTTCGGCGGCCGAGCCCGCGCCCGAGGGCGAGAAGGCGCCGGCGCTGCAGCCCGCTCCCGCCGCCAAGCCCGCCGAACCCGCTCCCGCCGCCGACCCGGCGACGACGCCCGCGGTGGAGCCGGCGACTCCGGCCCCGACGCCCGCCGCGGTGCCGGCCGCCGAGGAGCCCTCGACCCTGGCCGAGTCGATCTTCGAGTTCGAGACCCAGCTCGACCAGCTCGTGATCTCCGGCACCAAGATCGCCCAGCGCGTCACCCAGGTGCCGGCGGTGGTCACCGTCATCAGGGGCGAGGAGCTGCAGGCGCGCGGCTACACCAGCCTGGCCGACGCGCTGCGCACCGTCCCCGGCTTCTACGACGTCTACGACCTGTCCACCCACAACGTCGGCATCCGCGGCATCAACGGCGGCGCGCGGGCCAGCGGGTCCATCCTCAAGCTGATGATCGACGGGCAGCCCATCAACTTCCACCCCAGCACCGGCAACTTCTTCGGCGAGGAGCTCATCCCGCTGCAGGCCGTCGAGCGCATCGAGGTCATCCGCGGCCCCGGCTCGGCGCTCTACGGCGCCAACGCCTTCCTGGGCGTCATCAACATCATCACCAAGTCGGGCGCGGCGGCGGAGGGCGTGCGCCTTTCCGGGACCCTGGGCAACGTCAACGACCGGCTGGCCGGCGGCGGCGGCCTGATGATGTCGGCGGCCAGCGAGAAGGGCGAGGTGCTGGTGGCGGCCAACGCCCTGGTCCTCGACCGCTCGAACCTGGCGCTGCCGCGCTCCAGCCCCCTGCTCGCGCGCGGTCTGGAGAACCCCGACAACAGCCGCGGCGACGTGTCGCGCCCCAAGAGCGTCTTCGCCAAGGCGGCCTACGGCAAGGCCGACTCGGGCCTGGGGCGGGTCTCGGCGCTGGCCTCCCTGCAGAACCTGGAGACCGGCGGCGAGTTCCAGGACTACGCGCCGCTCACCCACGGCACGCGCATCGCCCTGCTCAACCAGACCTACCGGCTGGCGTGGGACCGCGAGTTCGAGAAGGTCAAGCTGCGGCTGACCGGCTCGTACTTCGATTCGGCGCCGTCGGCCCGCGAGCGCATCGACCTGGGGCAGCCGGGCAGCGTGCTCCTGCGCCGGGTGCGCACCGAGGGCGCCGAGGTGGCGCTCGAGGCGCAGTGGCAGATCGTCGACCCGCTCTCGCTGTCCGTCGGAGCCGACTTCCAACACGAGCAGCACCAGCTCCAGGCCTACGACACGCTGCTCACCGAGGACGTGCTGGCCTACGACGGGTCGGTGCTGCGCTCGGCGGGGACGGTCATCCCGGGCGACCAGTCGGGGAAGAGCAAGACGTTCTTCAACGCCGGCGCGTTCCTGCAGGCCCTCTGGCAGATCACCCCGGGCCTGGGGCTGACCGGCGGCGCGCGGCTGGACTACCACAACGTCTACGGCAGCCACCTCAGCCCGCGCCTGGCCGGCGTCTACGCCCCCGAGGACGGCTCCTACAGCCTCAAGCTGCTCTACGGCTCGAGCTACAAGGCGCCCAGCGCCGAGCAGCTCTACACCCAGCCCATGCAGCCCTTCGACATCCGCGGCAACGAGAAGCTGGGCGTGCAGACGGCGCACACCGTCGAACTCGCCGGCTCCTACCGGATCGGCAAGGGCGGCGAGATCAGCGCCGACCTCTTCGCGAGCTACGTCTCCGGCCGCGTCGCCTACGTGCAGCGCGGGCTGTACCTCTCGGCGCAGAACCTGCTCGACGAGTGGTACGCCGGCGCGGAGATCGAGGCGCGCTACCAGTTCCTCTCCTCGCTCTCGGCGCGGCTGGGCCTCGGCGCCTCGCGCCTGATGTCGCAGCAGCAGAACGCCACCGTCATCGTGACCGGCAGCCCGCAGAGCAAGCAGCCGCTCTACCCGCAGTTCCAGGCGCACCTCATCGTCGACTGGACCCTGCCGCTGTGGGGAATCAAGCTCTCGCCCGAGATCTCCTACGTCGGCGAGCGCGAGGCCTCGCAGTCCAACGTCATGCTGCTCGACGAGAGCTACACGCTGCCGGGGTACCTCTACACGGCCGTCGCCCTGTCGCTGCCCGACAAGAAGCTGCTGGGGGAGCGCAACACCAGCATCAGCGCCCGCGTCACCAACCCCATCAACCAGCGCTGGAGCGAGCCGGGCTTCAACGGCGTCGACGTGCCCAGCCAGGCGCCGACCTTCCTGTTCACCCTCACCCAGGGGCTCTAGAAGATGCGCCGGACGGACCCGCCGCTCGCGTTGCTGCTGGTGCTCCTGGCTGCCTGCCCGGCGCCGAAGGAGGAAGGGCTGTCCATCGGGCTCTTGCTGCCGCGCACCGGGACCCTGGCCGACTCGGGCGGCCACGCGGAGTCGGCGGTGCTGATGGCCGCCGAGCGGATCAACCTCGCCGGCGGGGTGGCGGGCAAGCCCATCACCCTGGCGATCAAGGACACGCGCTCCAACGCGGCGACCGGCGTCGAGGCGGCCAAGAAGCTGCTGGCCGACTACGACGTGAAGGGGATCATCGGACCCGAGGAGGAGGACGTCGCCACGACGATGGTGGAGCTGGCCCGGGAGAAGAAGCTGGTCGAGATCTCCGGCGGCATCACCTCGCCGCGCTTCACCACCATCGACGACGGCGGCTACTTCTTCCGCACCTGCCCGTCGACGCAGGTGACCGCCACCGCGCTGGCGGAGCGCATGCACGCGGACGGCATGGAGACGGCGAGCTTCCTCTTCGTGCCCAACGACTTCGGGACGGCCTTCGTCAGCTCCGCCGTCATCGCCTACCGCGGCCTGGGCGGCACGCTCAAGTCCCCCGGCCACCTGGCGGCGCCGGTGACCGTGCAGCCGGGCGAGCGCGACTACCGCGCCGTCCTCAACGAGGTGCTCCCCTACAAGCCCCAGGCCCTGCTCATCGTGGCCGACCCGCTGACCGGGGCGCGGCTGGTGAGCGACTGGAAGCTGCTGGGCGGAAACGCCCGCCTCTACCTGGCGCCGACGCTGATGACCGAGGTCTTCGTCCGGGGCGTGCCCGCGGGGGCGCTGGAGGGCGCGGTGGGGGTCAGCGCGCTCTCGGGCGACGCCGACGGCTCGTTCGCCAAGGCCTACGCCGACGCCGTGGGCGGCCCGCCGGCCCAGTCGGCGTACTTCTACTACGACGCCATGGCGCTGATGGCGCTGGCCATCGAGCGCGCGACCAAGCTCGCCGGGGCCGAGCCGAGCGGCGACCAGATCCGCGCGGCGCTGTTCGAGGTGGCCTCGCCCCCGGGCGCCAAGGTGCGCTGGGACGAGCTGGGCGCGGGCCTGGAGCGGGTCGCGGCCGGCGAGGACGTCGACTACGACGGCGCCTCGGGGGCCATCGACTTCGACGCCAACGGGGACGTGACCTTGCGGCAGGTCGGCTTCTGGCGAGTTTCGGCAAGCAGCATCGTCCGGTAGGGACGGTCGTTTCACGGGGAAGCGACCGAGGAAGCCTCACGGGGAAGCAGTGGCGCAGTCGAAAGGGGAGACCATGTTCAAGAATCGCAAGAGGTGGCTGGTGGCGGCAGCGGCCCTGGCCGTCGCGGCCGTCGGGTTGGGCACCGGCTGCCCCCCCGGAGCCGCGGGGGATCCGGACACCGGCGTGCCGCTGCTGAAGGTCGCCTTCGTGTACATCACCACGCCCGGCGACATCGGCTGGACCTACGCGCACGACCAGGGGCGCAAGAAGGCCATGGCGGAGCTGACCAACGTGGAGATGATCTACAAGGACAACGTGCCGGAAGGCCCGGACGCGGTGCCGGTCCTCGACCAGCTCGTCGCCGACGGCAACCAGCTCATCTTCACCACCAGCTTCGGCTACATGGACGCGACGCTCGAGGCGGCCAACAAGCACAAGGACGTCAAGTTCGAGCACTGCTCCGGCTACAAGACCGCCGAGAACATGTCGAACTACTTCGGCCGCATGTACCAGGCGCGCTACCTGTCGGGCCTGGTGGCCGGCAAGATGACCACCAACGGCAAGATCGGCTACGTCGCGGCCTTCCCGATCCCCGAGGTCATCCGCATGATGAACGCCTTCACCCTCGGCGTTCGCAAGGTGAACCCGACCGCCACGGTGCAGGTGGAGTGGACCTCGACCTGGTACGAGCCGGGCCTCGAGGGCGCGGCCGCGCAGAAGCTTCTCGACGCCGGCTGCGACGTGCTGGCGCAGCACCAGGACAGCACCGCGACGGTGGAGAAGGCGCGGGCCGCCGGCAAGTACGCCATCGGGTACAACGCCGACATGGTTCCGGTGGCGCCGGACACCGTCCTGACCACGCCCATCTGGCACTGGGAGGTCTACTACAAGGATCGCATCGAGGCGGTGCAGAAGGGCACCTGGAAGTCGCAGTCGTGGTGGGGCGACCTCGGCTCCGGCATCGTCGACATCGGCCCGTACAGCACCAAGGTCCCGCAGGACGTGAAGGACCTGGTGGCCGCGACGAAGAAGGACCTCGTCGACAAGAAGTTCGACGTGTTCTGGGGCCCGCTCAAGAAGCAGGGCGGCGCCGAGTGGCTGGCCGAAGGCGCCAAGATGTCCGACGCGGATATGCTGGGCATGATGGACCTCGTCGACGGCGTGGTCGGCACCATCCCGCCGCCGGGGCCGTGATCGAGTCCAAGTCCCAGGTTCGTTCCAAGTCGTAGGTCTCCGCCGGCGATCCACCTCGGGTCGCCGGCGGAGCCACGTCGGCGCCACGTTCGAGGCGCATCGACCGACCGGCGGGGGCCACCTTCCATGAGCGAGCGGCAGATCGAGATGCTGTGGAAGTGCACCTCCTGCGGCGCCCGGAACCTCGGGCGCCACTCGGTCTGCCCGTCGTGCAAGAACCCGAAGGACGGCAGCGAAGAGTGGTTCATGCCGGACGACACGGCGGCGGCGCCGACCGTGACCGACCCGGCGCTCTTGGCCCTGGCCACCGCGGGGGCCCACTGGCGCTGCGGCTTCTGCGGCAGCGACCAGCGCAGCGACGACGGCGCCTGCAAGAGCTGCGGCGCCTCCAAGAAGGAAGGCACCTCGCTCGACGCGCTCGACGAGCCCGCGGCGGCGGTCCCAGACCCGGCGGCACGGGCCGCTTCAGCCCCCGCGGCTGCACCGCCGCGCCCCAAGGCCACGCCCAGGCAGATGGCGATCGCCTTCGCCTGCATGGTGCTCAGCTGCGGCGGCTGCGGCGCCTGCATCTGGCACCTCGGCAAGCCGGAGATCCTCGAGGCCAGGGTCGCCTCGGTGGCCTGGGAGCAGCGGGTGAAGGTGGACCGCTGGCAGGTGGTGGGGCACGAGGGCTTCGCGGAGGCCAGGCCGCCGCAGGCCAACGGCGTCAAGTCGCTGGGCCCGCGCGAGCACCACCGCGAGCAGGTCGTCGACCACTACGAGACCGAGCACTACACGGTGAAGGAGCAGGACGGGACCAAGACCGAGACCTACACCGAGCGCGAGTCCTGCGGCGAGACCTGCACCACGAGCAGCAAGAGCTGCAGCGAGAAGTGCACGCCCAACAAGAACGGCTTCGCGACCTGCAAGACCACCTGCAGCGGCGGCAGCAGGAGCTGCAAGACCAAGTACTGCGACAAGAGGAAGACCCGGCAGGTCACCAAGTACAAGGACGTGCGCAAGTCGCGGCAGGTGCCCAGGTACCGCAGCGAGCCGCGCTACGCCGAGTACTTCAGCTGGAAGGCGTGGGAGTGGAAGCCGAACCGCGTGGTGAAGGCCGCGGGCGCCGCCACCACCGACCTGCGCTGGCCCGCCGACGAGGAGATCAACGCCGGGGTCCGCCTGGAGGAGGGCGAGACGGAGCGCAGCGCCCGGGAGGCCTGCTACCGGGTGGACTTCGTGGCGCCGGGCAAGGACGGCGACCGGAGCTTCCCGCACGTCTGCGCCACGCCCGAGGAGTTCCTGCGCTACCCGGTGGGCAGCCCGCACCGGCTGCGCGTGCAGGGCCAGGAACTGGTGGAGATAGACCCCGGGCGCGACGCTCGATAGCCGCGTCAGGCAGCCCCGGCGCTGCCCTGCGGCGGGCTGGCCGCGACGCCCCGGCGGTGTTGGTCAGGCCACGGCGTCCTCAGGCGGACTGCGCCGCGAATCCTCCCGCGGCCGCCGTTGAAGCGCCCCGCCTTCGCCGGCCTACTGCGCCGCGCTGAAGGCGGCCGAGCGCCCCGGCATCGACCCGACTCGGCAGCAGGGAGCCCCATGAGAACCCAGCCCCGGCGCCTGGCGCTGCTGTGCGCCGTCCCCGTCCTCGCCCTCGCCGCCGCAGCGCTGGCCGCCGACAAGGCGCCCACGCAGGGCCCGACCCGCTCGCCCGCGGAGCTGCCCGTCCCCAGGCGCGGGGCCACCAGCTACGCCCCGGTCGCCCAGGACCCGGACATCGAGGTGCTCTTCAAGAAGGCCAGCGCGGCGAAGCCCCAGGTGATGCAGAAGCAGAAGGCCCTGCTCGCCGACCGCTACGACCTCGCGGACCGCCCGGCCAAGGGCGTGACGATGAGCCGCGGCAAGCCGGTGCAGGCCGGCGTGCGCGTGAAGCTGCCCGCCGGCACGAGCTGGGATCAGCTCGCGGCGCTGAGCCCGGAGGAGATCCGCAAGCGCGGCCTGTACCCCAAGGGCTTCCTGCCGCTGCCGCACCCGCTCCACGAGGAGGGCGGGATGGTCTTCCCGGACCCGCAGATCAAGGAGGTCAAGCGCCAGGAGGGCCGCGACCTCGAGCGCTTCGACGTCTCCTTCGACCTGCCCGACCACCTGCTGCCCGAGTTCCCGGCGGCGATCTTCCTGACCACCCGGCCGGACCTGGGCGACGTCTCGCAGGGGGAGCTGGTCACCTCCCAGAACTTCTACCGGCTCTTCAACGGCCTCTTGAACCCCAAGCAGCTCGACGGCCTGCGCCTGCTGGTCTCGCAGTTCCCGCAGCAGCAGTTCAACCTCACCGCCGACCGGCGCAGCGCCCGGCCGAGCCAGGGCGTGGCCTGCTTCGACTGCCACGCCAACGGCCACACCAACGGCGCCACCCACCTCGTCGGCGACATCCGTCCGCAGCCCTTCCGCCGGCGCATCGAGACGCCGAGCCTGCGCGGGGTCAACCAGCAGCGGCTGTTCGGCTCGCAGCGGGCGCTGCGCACGGTGGAGGACTTCACCGAGTTCGAGCAGCGCGCGGCCTACTTCGACGGGGACCCGGTGGTGGCCCAGAAGAAGGGCGTGCACATCCTGGAGCGCGGCAGCGAGGTGCACGCCATGGCCGAGTTCCAGGAGCTGCTCGACTTCCCGCCCGCGCCCAAGCTGGACGTCTTCGGACGGCTGGACCCGGCCAAGGCCAGCGAGGCCGAGCTGCGCGGGGAGGCCGTCTTCGCGGGCAAGGGCCGCTGCGCCGCCTGCCACCCCGGGCCCATCCTCAGCGACAACTTCATGCACGACCTGAAGACCGAGCGCTTCTTCGAGCCGGTCCTCGTCTCCGGGCGGATGGCGGTGGCGGACGGGAAGATCAAGACCTTCCCGCTGCGCGGCATCAAGGAGAGCCCGCCCTACCTGCACGACGACCGGCTGCTCACCCTCGACGACACCGTGGAGTTCTTCAACCTCGTGCTCGGGCTCAAGCTCGCCGCCGCCGAGAAGGCCGACCTGGTCGCCTACCTCTACGCTCTGTAGGACCTCGCCTCCCTGCGGTGCAGGTTTTCAAAACCCTGCCCGCAGGGAGCGCGAGCCCTGGCCTACCGCCTCAGCTCAGGGGCACTGGCCGTTGTTGCAGGTGCCGCTGGCGCAGGACGCTCCCAGGCAGCACGGCTGGCCCGGCCCGCCGCAGTCGGCGCAGTTGGTGCCGTCGCAGACGAAGCCCGCGCCGCAGTAGTCGTTCTGGTCCGACGGGCAGCAGCGCTCGCCCTTGCCGCCGCAGGCGAGGCAGCGCCCGCCGCTGGCGGTGGTGTAGGGCGCGGTGCAGCCGGTCACGCACTGCACCTGGTCCAGGCCGCCGCAGGGCCCGAGCGCGGTGAGGCAGCTGCCGGACTGGCAGGTGCCGGAGCCGGCGCCGCAGCCGCCGCCGCTCGCGACGCAGCGGTCGCTGGCGCAGCAGCCGCCGCCCGCGCACCAGTTGCCCTCGCAGCAGCGCTCGCCCGCGCCGCCGCAGGCGCGGCAGTCGCCGGCGCACACCAGCCCGGAGGCGGTGCAGAAGTCGTTGGCCCGGGCGCCGCCGTTGCAGCAGGGCTGGTTGGCCCCGCCGCAGGTGTCGCCGTTGGCGGTGCAGCCGTTGCCGCCGCAGGTGCCCAGCCCGGCGGTGCAGGCCGAGCCCGCGGCGACGCACAGCTGCCCGGAGCAGCACTCGCCGGCGCCGCAGGTGGTGTTGGCGCAGCAGGGCCGGCCGGCGCTGCCGCAGGCCTGGAAGGCGCCGGCGACGCACACCTGGCCGGAGGCGGCGCCCGACTCGCCGGCGGGCACGCAGGTCGGGCCGTCGAGGCAGGCCCCGGCCGCGCAGCCGCCGGAGGGGCAGGGCGGGGCGTAGGGGCCGCCGCAGCCGGCGCACTGGCCGCTGGCGCCGCAGACCTCGGTCGCCGAGCACGAGGCGCCGCTGGCGACGCACTGGCCCGCGCTGCAGCAGCCGGAGGCGCAGGCGTTGCCCGCGCAGCAGGGCTGGCCGGGACCGCCGCAGGTGGCGCAGGTGCCGCCGGCGCAGGCCGTGGACGGGGCGGTGCACAGGGTCGCCGGCGCGCCGCAGCAGCTCTGCCCGGCGGCGCCGCAGGTGCCGCAGCTGCCCGCGGCGCAGGTCCCGCCGCCGGCGGCCGCCGGGCAGGCGACGCCGGAGGAGGTGCAGGTGCCGCCGCCCGCCGAGGCGATGCAGCAGCCGCCGCCGGCGCAGGAGCCGTTCGCACAGCAGGGCTGGCCCGAGCCGCCGCAGGCCTCGCACTGGCGGGTGGCGGCGTTGCAGCGCGAGTCGGCGGCGGTGCAGGCGTTGCCGGCGCAGCAGGGCTCTCCCGCGGCGCCGCAGTTGCGGCAGGAGCCGTTCTGGCAGACGGTGTCGGCGCCGGTGCAGGCGTCGCCCGCGCAGCAGGGCTGGCCGGCCGCGCCGCAGGCCTGGCAGGTCCCGTTGGCGCAGCGGTTGCCGCTGGCGCAGGCCGCGTTGGCGCAGCACGGCTCGCCGGCGCCGCCGCAGGCCTGGCAGGTGCCGTTGGTGCAGCGGGCGTCGGCCCCGCAGGCGCCGTTGGGGCAGCAGGCGCCGCCCACCGCGCCGCAGGCCGAGCAGGTGTTGGCCGCGGTGCAGACGCTGGTGGCGCCGCAGGGGCGCCCCACGCCGCGGCAGACCTTGTCCGCGGGGTTGGTGGCGTCGCAGCAGCCGGCGTTGCAGCCGTCGCCCGGGCAGCAGGGCTGGCCGTCGCCGCCGCAGCCGGCGCAGGCGCCGCTCGCCAGGCACAGGTCGCCGGCGTCGCAGCTGGCGCCGGCGGCGATGCACAGGCGCGTCCCCGCCGAGTCGCAGCAGCCCGAGCCGCAGGCGTCGCCGGCGCAGCAGGGCGAGCCGACCTCGCCGCAGGTGGCGCAGGTGCCGTTGCGGCAGGTGGTGCCGCCGCCGCAGGCGTCGTTGGCGCAGCAGGGCTGGCCGGCGCCGCCGCAGACCGCGCAGGTGCCGTTGCGGCAGTTGACGCCGGTGGCGGTGCACTGGCTGCCGGCGCAGCAGGCCTCGCCGGCGCCGCCGCAGGTGCCGCAGCTGCCCCCGGCGCAGGTGCCGCCCACCGAGCAGCCGGCCCCGGCGTTGGTGCACGAGCCGCCGACGCAGCAGCCGCCGGAGGCGCAGGCGTTCATCGCGCAGCAGAACTCGCCGCCGCCGCCGCAGGAGGCGCAGACGTTGTTGCGGCAGACGGCGTCGGCGCTGGCGCAGGTGGAGCCGGCGCAGCAGGCGTCGCCCAGGCCGCCGCAGAGGATGCACAGCCCGCCGCGGCAGGTGGCCCCGGAGGCGGAGCAGGAGGCGCCCCCGCAGCAGGGCTGGCCGGCCGCGCCGCAGGCCGCGCAGGTGTTGCCCGCGGAGCAGACCGTGCCCGCCGCGGTGCAGGAGGTGCCCCCGGCGCAGCACTGCTCGCCGAGGCCGCCGCAGGCGGGGGCGACGCAGGAGCCGGCCTGACAGGTTCCGTTGGTGCAGGCCGAGCCGGGACAGCAGGGCTGGCCGGGGTTGCCGCAAACTCCGGCGTCGTAGGCCTGCGCCGGGATCGAGCCGTCGGCCGCGGCGACCGAGCCGTCGCCGGCGAACGCGCCGTTGCCGTCCGCCCCGCCGGGCGCCGCGGCCTCGTTGGGGCAGCCGGAGAGAGCCAGGGCCACCAGGCAGAGCGAAGCGAGTCTCGTCATCCAGTTGGTGCGCATGCGTACCTCCTGTAGTTGCGGCCACGTGCCGATCGTTCATTGCATTGCCAGCCAGGCGAGCGATCCGTCACGGGCCCCTGGGCGGGGGGCTTCCCAGCGAGGGTTTGGCGGTCCCGGAGGAGGGCGGGGGTTTCCAACCGGCCGATGTTCCAGGGCTTTCCGGGGCTCGGGGCCGGCGCCGGGCTCGGGTCCGGCGCCCGACGGCATTGCTTCGCCTCCACGGCGGATCGTGTACCCTCGGCGCCTTCCTTCCCCACACCCTGCGCCCGCCGAGGAGCCCATGGCCGCTCTCGAGTCCCTGCTGGACACCGTCAGTGGATGGGTCTGGGGCGTCCCGCTGCTGGTGCTCTTGTGCGGGACGCACCTGTTCCTGACCTTCCGGCTGCGCTTCATCCAGCGTCACCTCTGGACGGCCATCAAGCTGTCGGTGCGCCGCGAGTCGGAGGGGCAGGGCGACGTCAGCCAGTTCGGGGCGCTGGTCACCGCGCTGGCCGCGACCATCGGCACCGGCAACATCGTGGGCGTGGCCACCGCGGTCGCCGCGGGCGGGCCGGGCGCGGTGCTGTGGATGTGGCTGACCGGCGTGTTCGGCATCGCCACCAAGTACGCCGAGGCGGTGCTGGCGGTGGAGTACCGCGTCACCAACGCCAAGGGCCAGATGTCGGGCGGGCCGATGTACGCGCTCGAGCGCGGCCTGAAGATGAAGTGGCTGGGCGTGGTCTTCGCGGCGTTCACCGCGGTGGCGGCCTTCGGCATCGGCTGCATGGTGCAGGCGAACTCCATCTCCGTGTTGGTCGAGGAGACCTTCTCCATCTCGCCTTGGATCACCGGTGGAGTGATGACCGTGGTGACCGCGGTGGTCATCCTGGGGGGCATCAAGTCCATCGCCAGGGTCTGCGAGGGGCTGGTGCCCTTCATGGCCGGCTTCTACGTCCTGGGCTGCCTGATCCTGCTGGCGATGAACTGGCACGCCGTCCCCGGGGCCATCGCGCTGATCGTCACCAGCGCCTTCGACGGCCAGGCCGCGATCGGCGGCTTCGCCGGCGCCGGCATGCGCCAGGCCATCCAGTACGGCGTGGCGCGCGGCCTGTTCTCCAACGAGTCCGGCCTGGGCAGCGCGCCCATCGTCGCCGCCGCCGCCCAGACCCGGAACCCGGTGCGCCAGGCGCTCGTCTCCTCGACCGGGACGTTCTGGGACACGGTGGTGGTGTGCCTGATGACCGGGATCGTCGTGGTGGCTTCGGGCGCGTGGCAGACGGCGGGGGTCGACGGCAAGGCGCTCACCGGCACGGCGCTGACCAAGGCCGCCTTCGCCGGCATCCCCTACGTCGGATCCGTCGTGCTCACCGTGGGCCTGCTCACCTTCGTCTTCTCCACCATCCTCGGCTGGTCCTACTACGGCGAGAAGGCGGCGGAGTACCTCTTCGGCGAGCGCGTCGTCCTGCCGTACCGGATCCTCTGGGTCGCGGCGGTGATGGTGGGCTCGGTGGCGTCGCTCAAGGCGGTCTGGACCTTCGCCGACATCGCCAACGGCCTGATGGCCGTTCCGAACCTCGTCTCGCTGCTCGCGCTCAACGGCGTGATTGTGAAACTCACGCGCGACTACCTCTGGAGCGGGCAGCTCGATCGTGACTCGGCGGGCGAGGCCAAGCCGCCTGGGGTGGCGCCGGCCTAGCGGGTGGGCTGGGGCGCGTGTCTGGCACCGGCTCAGGCTGGAGGCGCGTGTCTGGCACTGGCTCAAGCTGGAGGCGACGTGGCTGGCACCGGCTCAGGCAGGGTGCGTGTCTGGCACCGGCTCAGGCTGGGCGCGTGTCTAGCACCGGCTCAGGCTGGATGCGTGTCTGGTACCGGCTCAGGCTGGAGGCGCGTGTCTGGCACCGGCTCGGCACACCCCAAGTGGACCAATTGACAGTCCGCAATTCCCGGCGCCACCATGCCGCGTTGCGTCAAAACGCCATGGGGTGCCGAATATGGATCGCGAAGCCATCGCCTTTGCAGCCCTCAAGCCGGTCGATTTCGCTCTGGGCACCGCGCTGAACGTCGCCAAGGCCACCGGCCAGCTCGAGCCCGTGGTCGATGGCTTCTACAAGGTGGCGGGCAAGGTCCTGCGCCAGATGTACGAGAAGCAGAACGATCTGCGCGCGGAGGGGACGCAATTCGTTCCGCAGCAGGGCGGCGCAATCTTCGCCTCGAACCACCAGAGCTGGAACGACGTGCAGGTCATCGGGGCGACCTGCCCGCGCAGGGTGCGGTTCCTGGCCAAGGGCGAGTTCAAGACCTGGCCGGTGCTGCGCCATCTCATCGCGCTGTCGGACTCGCCGTTCATCTCCCGCGGCGGCGACACGCAGGGAATGAAGTACGCCGTCGACTCCCTCAAGGAAGGCAAGGCGTTGGTCATCTTCCCGGAGGGCACCATCCCCGGCGAGGAGACGATCATGCGCCACGAGGTGGAGCCCGACACCGGCCTCTTGCGCGGGCACACCGGCGCGGTGCGCATGGCCATCGCCGCAGGCGTGCCCATCGTCCCGGTGGGGGTGACGGGCACGGGCAAGTCGTTCCCGCCCGAGGTCTACCCGCGGCTGGAGCTTCTGGAGGCGCCCAAGCCGGTGCCGGTGATCGTGCGCTACGGCGAGCCCATCCACTACACCCACCTGCACGGCACCGAGCCGACTGCGGAGGTGGTGAAGCAGCTGACGCACGAGCTGATGCTCGCCATCTCGAAGCTGGTGGACCACGAGAAGGGCTTCGTGCCGGTGAAGGTCCCGGTCCCGCCGCTGCCGCGCTACGAGAAGGTGGGGGTGCTGCTCCTGCACGGGTTCACCTCCAGCGTGCGCACCGTGGATGGCCTGGCGCCGAGGTTGGAGGCGGCGGGCCTCGCCTACAAGATCCCCGTGATGCGCGGCCACGGCACGCGCTACCAGGACCTGGCCGGGGTGCGGGCGCAGGACTGGTACGACGACGCCGAGGCTGCGCTGCTCGAGCTGGCCAAGTCCGTGGACAAGGTGGTGGTGGTCGGCCTGTCGATGGGCGGGCTGGTGGCGCTCAACCTGGCCATGCGGCACCCCGACAAGATCGCGGGCGTGGTGACCCTGGCCGCGGCGCTGCGCTTCCAGGACCCGCTGGCCCCGGTGGCGCCGGCGCTGTCGCGGTTCGTCAAGAGCTGGCCTTCCCCCGAGGCGTTCCGCGACCAGAGCCTGAAGCACACCAGCCAGAACTACCCCAAGTTCATGACCGCGGCGTTCGGGGAGCTGCTCGCCTACGCCCGCGAGACCGAGCGGCGGCTGCCCCAGGTCAAGGTGCCGATCTGCGTGGTGCACTCGAAGCGGGACCAGGTCGTCAAGCCGCTGGCGGCCAACCTCATCTACCGCGACGTCGGCAGCGAGCACCGCGAAATCCACTGGTTCTTCAAGTCCGGCCACGAGATGGGACAGGACTGCGAGCGGGACGCGGTGTTCGACACGGTGATGGAGTTCGTCGGCAAGCACTGCAAGCCGGCGAAGTAGGGGACGGGGGCCGGTGCCAGGCTCGCGCTCGCGCCCCGCTACTCCACCGTGAAGTGGTCCCAGGCGGTCGTCGTGTAGCTGGTGGAGCTGCCCTGGACCTGGGTGGCGTCGAAGGTGAGCTTGCCGCCCTCGACGCTGACCTTCAGGAAGTGGTAGCCGCAGGCGCGCTTCTGCTGGAAGGCGTTGCTCGTCTCCTGGCGCTCGCCGGGGATCGGGTTGCAGGAGCTGGGCAGCGGCCCGCCGGCGCCGCCGACGGTGACGTGGTGGATGGCGTCCCGGGTGCGCGGGTAGCTCGTCGGAGGGCTGGCGGTGCGGGTCGCGTGGCCGTCGTCGGGGACGTAGAAGCGGTCGTAGAGGTGGACGTGGCCCGAGAAGACGGCGGTGACCCCGTACTGCCGGAAGATGGCGTCATAGGCGTTGCGCACGAAGACGAGCGAGTCCTGGGTCGAGTCGTCGTCGGGCATGGTGCTCGAGTAGAGCGGGTGGTGCAGCCAGACGAAGACGTGCTCGATGGACGGGTCGGCGCGAGCGGCCGCCAGGTGCTTGGTGATCCAGGACTTGGGGGTGTTGGTCCACCACTGCGTGCCCGACTCCAGGCCGACGAAGTAGGCGTTCCTGAACCGGAAGGCGTGGAAGGTCTTGAAGGAGAAGCCGCTGGGGAGATCGGGCCGGTTGGCGGGGGCGCTGGGGTTGGTCGAGTAGGCGGTCGGGTCGTCGCCGTAGGAGACCTCGAAGTCCTGGGCCCACTTCGCCTCGCCGTACACCTTGGGGCCGGTGACGAGCAGCGCCTCCTCGAGGTAGCTGCGGAAGGCCACCGCGGCGCCGCTGCCCAGGTCGTGGTTGCCGGCCACCGGGAAGAAGGGCGCCTTGGCGAGCAGGTCCGCGTCGCAGGACTTGAACTTGTCGTACGCGCCCGCCTCGTAGCCGTGGTCCATCAGGTCGCCCACGTGGACGACCAGGGTCGGGTTGGCGGCGACGATGGCCTTGGGGATCGCCAGGCGCTCGTTCACGCCCGAGGTGCAGCTCGCGGTGGCGAACTGGTTGTCGCCCATCACCACGAAGGACCACGGCTCTACGCTGGCGGCGTCGGGCCCGGGGCTGGCCGCGTCGGGCCCGGAGTGAGCGGCGTCGCGGCTGGATCCGGCGTCGGAACGGGCCAGCCCGGCATCGGTGGCCACGCCCGCGGCGTCGGCCCCCGCCGCAGTGGCCGCTGCATCCGGCGCCGGAGACCCGGCGTCGTCGGGGGCGGCCGAGGAGGCGTCGAGCCCGTCCCACGGCCCCTGGACCACGTCCGAGCCGCAGGCGGCGGCGAGCAACACGGCGGCGGCGAGCGGCACGAGGAGGCGCATGGAGCGATTGTAGCGCCGGCTCGCGAAGGGCCCCCAGTGCTATGCTTCGCCGGCGCAGGGAGAGCGAATGGCACGCAGGGCGTGGACGGTGGCGAGGGCACTCGGGCTGCTGCTGCCGGCCCTTCTCGTCGCCGCGGCCCTCGCCGGGTGCGCCAGCGGCGCGGCGCCCAGGAGCGACGTGACCAAGCCGCCGGCAGACGCACCGGGGAACACGGGCCGCTCCTCCGCCAGGTATGCGGACGGGAGCGGCAACGTGTACGCGCTCGAAGGCGACCGGCTCCGCTATTCGCCGGTCACCCCCGAGGCGAGCTCGAGCGGCACCTACAGCGGCGGAGACCCCTTCGAGAAGACCCTCTCCCCGCAGGATCTCTCCGACCTCACCCGGGCGCTCGACGCGGCCCTGGAGGCCAAGGGCTCCCACATTCAGGACCGGGTGATGATGTCCGGCGCGGTCACCCTGGAACGCACCGGCGAGCGGCAGAGCTTCATCCTCGCCGCCGGCTGTCCCGAACAGAGGGCCCTCGAAGCCGTGCTCGCCCGGCTCGTGCCCGCCCGGCGGGACTGAAATGCGCCTGATCTACAAGATCCTCCTGGTCCTGGTCGTGGCCTTCGTCCTGCCCGTGCTGGCGCTGGGCGCGATGGCCTACCAGGCCATGAAGCAGATCGACGAGCAGGCCACGAACCGGGCCGTCGAGACGCTCAAGGTCACCGAGAAGGAGCACCTGGTCGACGCCGCCGAGAACATGGCCTCGGAGATCGACCACCTGCTCCAGAAGTACCGGCAGAAGACCGAGACCCTGCAGGCCTCCTTCCAGTACATCGCCGCGCACCCCGAGCGCTTCGACCGCTCCACCGTGCCCGACCTCTACCCGGGCAAGCAGCGCTCGGGCCTGCCCGGCTACGGCTACGTGGACCCGTCGGTCGGCGCCTACGCCGACTTCGAGCGCAAGAGCGGGGGCTGCCCGTGGGTGCCGCGCCCGGTCGTCGAGCGGATCGCCAAGGACCCGGCGCTGGCCAAGGAGGTCGCGGAGGCGGTGCACCAGGTGATGCGCCTGACCCCGCTGCTCGCCCACGCCGGCGAGGCCCACAAGGACGCCGGCGTCGACCTGGTCTGGGTCGTCACCGCGCAGCGGGCGACCAACGTCTACCCGCCCTACGACTACCGCGAGCTCGTGCGCAGCCGCCCGGAGATCCTCGACCTAGACGAGACCACCGAGGACTACGTGCGCCTGCTCGACCCGCACAACGACCCGAGCCGGCAGGTGCGCTGGCTCGAGCCCTACCTCGACGCGTTCAAGGGCGCGTGGATGACCAGCTGCGCCGCGCCGCTCTACCAGGGCGACCGCTTCCTGGGCACGGTGGGCATGGACATCCTGCTGCACACCATCACGGGCAAGGTGCTGGCCCTGCGCCCCGGGTCGCAGGGCTACGCCTTCCTCGTCACCGCGGAGGGAAAGCCGCTGGCGATGCCCGAGGAGGGGCTCAAGGACCTGCTCTGGGACGACGCCCAGCGCCAGGCGATGGCCGAGAGCCAGCGCGCCCAGCCGGAGCGGCGCTGGACCGCCGAGCAGATCGCCGCGCTCTCGCGCATCGCGCTCGACCAGAGCCCCCACCCGCAGCAGCGCGAGCTGGTGTCGCGGATGCGGGCCGGGGGAAAGGGCAGCGAGGAGCTCAGGCTCGGCAGCCGTGAGCTGTTCGTCGCCTACGCCCCGGTGCACAGCACCGGCTGGAGCGTGGGGCTCGTGCTCCCGGTCGCGGACGTGGTCGCGCCGGCGCTGTCTATCCAGGAGGCGATCCGGGCCGGCACGCGCCTGGTGGTGGCGCAGTTCCTGAGCACGGTGCTCGTCGTCCTGCTGCTCTCCATCGGCGTCGGCTTCCTGATGCACTACCTCACCATCCGCCCCCTGGTGCGGCTGGCCGAGACGGTGGAGAAGGTCAGCTGGGAGAACCTGGACCTGGGGCCCGAGCCCAAGCACAAGCGCAGGGACGAGGTGGGGCACCTGTACGCCAAGTTCCGCGAGATGCTGGGGCTGCTGCGCACCACCCGCGACGAGATCGAGCACAAGGCCGGGGAGCTCGGCCGCGCCAACGAGAGCCTGGGCCGGGAGATCGAGGTGCGCCGCGAGGCCGAGGCCGAGGTCCTGCGCGAGAAGGAGCTGCTCGCGGTCACCCTGCACAGCATCGGCGACGGCGTCATCACCACCGACCTGGCGGCGCGGGTGGTGCTGGCCAACCCGGTGGCCGAGGCGCTCACCGGCTGGAAGAGCGAGGAGGCCCGCGGCCGGCCGCTCGACGAGATCTTCGTGGTGATCGGCGAGGAGGACGGAGCGCCGCGCCCCAACCCCGTCGCGCAGGTGCTCTCGTCGGGCAAGGTGGTGGGCCTGGCCAACCACACCCAGCTGGTGGCCCGCGACGGCAGCAAGCGCGCCGTGGCCGACAGCGCCGCCCCCATCCGCGACGCGGCCGGGCAGACCCGCGGCGTGGTCCTGGTCTTCCGCGACGTCACCGAGCAGCGGCGGGTGGGCGCGGAGCTGCTGAAGATCGCCAAGCTCGAGTCGGTGGGGGTGCTCGCCGCCGGCATCGCCCACGACTTCAACAACCTCCTCACCGCCATCCTGGGCAGCATCTCGCTCATCCGCCACGAGGCCGAGGCCGGCAGGCCGGCCCACCTCTGGATCGACGGGGCCGAGAAGGCGACCCTGCGCGCCCAGGAGCTGACCCGGCAGCTGCTGACCTTCACCTCGGGCGGCGCCCCGGTGCGCAAGTGCTTCGAGCTGGCCCCGGTGGTGCGCGAGGCCTCGGGCTTCCCGCTGCGCGGCTCGACGGTGCGCTGCGAGGTGAGCTGCCCGGCCGACCTGTGGCAGGCCGATGCCGACGAGGGCCAGCTCATCCAGGTCCTGCACAACCTGGTGCTCAACGCCCGCGAGGCCATGCCCCGCGGCGGGACGGTGCGCATCGCCGCCCACAACGTGGCGCTGCCGGAGCCGGGCGAGGGCCGTCCCGCCGGGCCGCTGGGCGCCGGGCTGCGGCCGGGCCGCTACCTCGAGCTCACCGTGGCCGACGAGGGCGAGGGCATCCCGCGCGAGATCCAGGGGCGCATCTTCGATCCCTTCTTCAGCACCAAGGCGCGCGGCAGCGGGCTGGGCCTCGCCGTCTGCTACTCGGTGGTCAAGAAGCACGGCGGCCTCCTCGAGGTCGAGTCGGAAGTCGGTCGCGGGACCACCTTCCGGCTGCTGTTGCCCGCGGCCTCGGGACCGGCGGCGCTGCCCTCCCCCGCCAAGCCGGTGCCCACCGGCGCGGGCCGGCTGCTGGTGATGGACGACGAGCCGAACATCCGCGAGATGATGGGCGAGATGCTGCGCCTGACGGGCTACTCCCCGGTGCTGAGCGTCGACGGCGAGGAGGCGGTCCGCCTCCACCGCGAGGGGATTCAGGCGGGCGAACCCTTCGCCGCGGTCATCCTCGACCTGACCGTCCCCGGCGGGCTCGGCGGCCGCGAGGCGCTGGCCCGGATGCTCGAGCTCGAGCCCCGGCTCAAGGCGGTGGTCTCCAGCGGCTACAGCAGCGACCCCGTGCTGGCGAGCCCGGCGCAGTACGGCTTCTCGGGCATCCTCGCGAAGCCCTTCGACATGAAGACCCTGGTGACGACGCTGCAGCGGCTCCTGAGCGGGAAGTAGCCCTGAGACTGGGCCGGGCGCGGGCCTGGCGCGGGGCCGGACCTCGGTCTCGGGAACCGGCGCCGGACTCGGGTCTTCGGCTAGCCCCTCATCGCCTGTGCCCGCTGCGCGAGCCGTCTCTTCAAGCCGACCAGCCGCAGACGCTTGAACAGCCCGAAGAGCGGGATCGGGATCACCTCCTGACGGGCGCGTCGCATCGTGGCTCGGGTCAGGCGCCCGTCAGTCGCCAGCTCGCGGCCGGCCTGCTCGAAGGCGGCGTAGCTCGCGGCGACGGCGGCGGCGCGATCGCCCGGGGCGCCGTGGCGGCACACCATCCCGCCGTTGCGGACCAGCTCGCCGACCTGCGGCGCATCGAGGAAGCGCGAGAACACCGGAAAGAAGTCGCGCGCGTTGCGCACCGCGTCCTCCTCGATGTTGTCGCAGCAGATGAGCGAGACGAAGGGCTTGCTGCAGACGGCCGGGTCCACCTCGTGGAAGAAGAGCCCCGCCTTGGTGGCGCGGAAGCGGTTCGCGTCGCCCGTGCAGTAGAAGCGCTCGAGGAAGGTGCGCAGGAGCGAGGAGATGCCGAAGACGTACACCGGCGTGGCCCAGACGACGAGGTCGGCGGCGGCCAGCTTGCGAAAGACGGCGCGCACGTCGTCCTTGTCGTCGAGGACGCACTCGAAACGCGGCTCGCGCTTCTGGCAGCGGTCGCAAGCCAGGCAGCGCTGCACCCGAAGCTGCGCCAGCGTGACTTCCTCGCATTCGGCGCCCGCCTCGCGCGCGCCGGCGAAGACCCGGTCGATGAGGAAGCCCGTGTGTCCGCGATGCCCACGGTGGCTGCCGTTGATGGCCAGGATACGCAAGGTGCACCTCCTGGCTGACCGATGAGCAACCGGTGTGCCGCCAAGGAACCGGAAGAGTTCCGCGGGGATCGCCGCCAGGGGCGAAGGCCGACCGACAGGGCTGTTCGGAAGTCCTTACGGGACGGGGGTTGACGCGGCCCGGGCAGTCTGGCCAAGTGCCGCCCCCATGAACCCCACCGTCCTCGTCTACAGCTCGCACCAGCGCTGCCACCGCCTCCACCACGATCACATCGTTCGCCGGGCCCTCGCCGGGAACCGCCGCATCCTGTTCGTGGCCATGGCCGAGACCGCGCAGAACGGCGACGAGATGGTGCGCCAGGTCGAGTCCTGGGAGAGCTTCCGCTGGTACTTCGAGCAGTTCCGCGGCCAGGGCCTCGAGGCCTCGCCATTCTACTACTCGAGCGGCCTCAAGCAGGGCGACGTCGACCTCTTCTGGAAGCTCCTCTGGGAGTCCGAGGTGGTGGTGCTGGGCGGCGGCGGCAGCGCCAACGGCATGGCCCGCTTCACCGACCTGGGCGCCCGCTTCGCCGGGGACGCCGGCAAGTTCGCCAAGGTGCTCCACGAGCGGCAGGCGCGCGGGATGCTCACCGCGGGCTACTCCGCGGGCGCCGACCAGCTGTGCTCCTACCTGTTCCGCCGCACCGAGAACCTGCCCTGCGACGCCTTCGGGCTGCTGCGCGACACGATGATCTCGCTGCACCACGAGCTCGCCTTCCGCGACAGCCTGCGCGAGAAGGCCCGGCGCGTGCCCGACGTGATGCTCTTCGGGGTTCCCAACGACTCGGGGCTCGAAGGGACGCTGGGCACGACGCCGGCGGGCAACCGCTTCCAGATCATCGACTTCATCATCGACAACAGCTGGGACAAGCCCGAGGACCAGTGGCACGTCCGCACCCGGAACGGCGCGCTCATCGACCACTTCTATCCGGACGGCCGCCTCTGGGCGTTCCGCGACGGGCACGCGCTGTTGCGCATCACCTCCCAGGACCGCCGCTACGACGAGGCGTGGATCGCCGCGGACGGCCGCATCTTCCACTACGGCTCGCAGCAGGCGGCGCCGGTCGGCTCGTTCGGCGAGATCATCGGCAGCCACTGACGGGCGTCAGGGCGGGTTCGGGAACGACGGGAGCCCGGGAGCGAGGCGCACCTCGACGAGCTGTCGGTCCTGCGAGACGTCGAGCGCGCGGCGGTAGACCGAGGTGGTGTCGCCGCTCCAGGACGTGACGAAGAGCGTGTAGCGGCCCGGGGAAACGGCCGCGAAGCCCATGCCCTCGCGCAGGCGGGTGGCGACCTCGGCGGCATCGCTGATTCGCTCGAGCTCCGCCTTGGACTTCGGCAGCGGGACCTCGCCCGGCGCGAGGAGCGCGGCCGGGTAGTCCTGGACCGAGCCGTCGGGATCGAAGACGCGCAGCATGACGTCCAGGCCCTGCTTGCGGCTGACGACGGCAGAGGCCGTCCCGTCGGCAGCCACGTCGACCTCGGTCTCGGAGTAGACCGCCGCGCTGTCGCCGGGGCGGGTCGCCGAGACCTTGTAGCGGCCGGCGGTCAGGCCGGCGACGCGGAAGGAGCCGGTGGAATCCACGCGAGCGAGGCGCGGCGCCTCATAGGCGGGACCGTCGTGCTGCGGGACCAGTATCGGATTGGCAGTCCGGACCCAGCCAACGATCTCAGGGAAAGCTCCGGGCTCGGAATCCTCCACCGTCGCGCGGACCTCGCCGCCACGTCGCAACGCGACTTGGATAGCCTCCCGCTCGGCGGGCAGGGAGAGCAGCGCGGGCAGGTGATTCCACTCGAACACGAAGAGGTGGGTGGCGCTCGGAGCCACGTGTTCGACCCGGAACCGGCCATCGGTCGAGGTGTGTGGCTGCCGGGCAAACCGACTCCGGGTATTGCGGTTGGGGTGTTCGGCGCTCTCGAGCATCTCCCGCAGCTCCTCCTCGCTGCCGACCTCGAAGAGTGCGTCGGCCACCGGCTGCAGGCTGCCGGCCTCGACGACCGTGCCGGACACCGTGATCCCACGGGAGAGCGCGAGGTCGCCGAGGTCCACGACTTCGCCCGCCTTGCCGACGAATGTTCGGGAGAGAGGCGCGAAGCCATCGGAAGCCACGGTGAGGGAGTCCTCGTCCTCCGGCCTCCGGGTCACCTCGAAGCGTCCGTCCGGCGCGCCGCGGTCGTCACCGTCGACCTCGAAGGCAGCGATGGGCAAACCATCGGGGCCCACGACGCGGCCGCGGACCGTGAGCGGCTTCTGATCGGGGACGAGCCGGAACACTGCCTGCTCGCCGGTGTGTGCGGGGGCCAGCAAGCTCCGGTAGTCCTCGGCCTCCACCATCACCTGGTACCGGCCCTCGCGCAGGTGCCGCATCTCGAAGTGACCGCCCTCGTCCGTCATGGCGCCCTCCGAGCACCCCGCGGTCTGGGCCATGAGCCTCGCTCCGCGGACGGGCGCGTCGTTCGCGCCGAGCACCAGGCCCTTGAGCGTCGCGGAGGCTTCGAGCCGCATGTCGAAGTGGATGAGCCGCTCGCCCGCGACGACGAACTCGCGGATCACGGGGACGGCGGCGAGGTCGTCCGGTGGGTCGATCTCGAAGACATGCTGTCCGCGGGCGAGTCCGGGTATGCGGAAGCGACCTTCGAGGTCCGTACGCCAATCCTTCGGCGAGTGCAGGAGGTCCACTCGCGCGCCGACGCACGGCGAACCGTCCGGTCCGACGACCCGGCCCTCGGCGGTAGCGCCAGGATCGAGGAGGACCTCGAGGCCTTCGTCCGGGACCTTCACCAAGCGCTTGTCGTCCAGGAAGCCGTCGCGCTCGACCTCGAGGACGAACTCGCCCGCCGGGATCCCCTCGACGGAGAACGAGCCGTCGGCCTTGGTCTCGGTGCTTTCGAGCCAGCGGTCGCCCCTCCGAGGATCCACGACGCGAACGGTGGCCGCTGGGAGCGGCCTTGAACTCTGGAGGTCGCGGACGACTCCGCGCACGGCGACGGCCCGCCGCAGGACGATCGACAGCGGGCCGGTCTCCCGAGGCGACCAGTCCCTCTCCAAGAATTCGTAGCCGGGGCTGCGGACCTCGAGCCAGTCGAGCGCGGGGGAAACATCGAAGAAGCGGAAGGAGCCGTCGGGACCGGTCTGGACCGAGCTGCCCGCGGACTCGGAGTTCCTGCGCAGGGTCACGCGGGCTGCCAGTGGCTCGCCCCCGGAACCCTTCACCGTGCCGGATACCGGTCGGCATGCGCCGAGCGAGAGAGTCACAGGTGGTCCGGGCTTGCCGACCGGCTCGGGCGTGGCAGTGGCTCTCGCGCACTCGGGACCGAGGATTGTCGAGAGTTCCAGTTCCTCTGGGCGGAGCCGCACGAAGGAGAAGTCGCCTCGGGTGTCGGTCGTCGCGGCGCGCTGGAAATGCCCGCGCTGGAGATGCACCTCGGCTCCCGCAACGGGTTCACCGGCCCGGACGACGCGGCCGCGCAGCGTCGACGGCGGTGGCAGCTCGATCTCCGTCCCGCCGTAGCGGCCACCGAGGACGCTCGCATGGGCGGCCAGCAGCCCGGGAGAGGTCGCGACCACCTCCCAGGAGCCGTCCGGCACGTCCTGCAGCACCAACGCTCCGTCCGGACCGCTCAGCATCCGAACGAGCAGCGAGCCCTTCGTTGCGACCACGACCGCCCCGGCGATTCCCTCCTTGTGGCGGTCGACCGCGCGCCCGCGCCAGGTGACCGCCGGCTCGAGCGCGAGGACGATCTCCTCGGCCCCGGCAGCCACGCCGCCCACCGCGGCGACGCCTCGGCCAAGGCGCGCCCAGATCGAGTACCGCCCGTCGGGCAGTCCCGAAAGCGCGAAGGTGCCGTCGGCCCCGGAGCGGGTCTCGAACCGCCGAGGCTGGGTCCTCTCGTCTTGCTGCAGAAGCTGCGTCAGTTGCTCCAGCGCGGTCTCGCAGCCGCATTCGACCAGCTTGGACTCGCAGCCCGGGACGCAGTCGCAGGGCTCGTCCCCGATGGAGAGCAACGGGTCTTCGACCGCGGTCACCACCGCGCCGGCGGCGAAGGCCGAGGGCCCGCGAACGTGCCCGGAGATGCTCGCCGAGCCCGTGGAAGGGGACGAGGCGGGTAACCCGGCTCGCTGGCCGACTCGAAGCCCCGGCGGCTCGGAGTCTCCTGTGGGCGTCGGAGCCGTCGCGCTCCGCCACAGCAGGAAGGCCGTCGCCGCCGCCAGCAGCGACGCCGCCACGGCGACGGCCGCAACGCTCCTCTTCCTCGCGGGCGTCATCCCAGAGCCGCGCCGCTCAGTACGCCAGCTTGAGGGTGTTGCTGGTCCCGCCGCCCGGGTTCGTCACGTAGACGTCCAGGGACTGCAGGCCGCAGTCGGTCGCCGAGCCCACCGCCCCGGCGCACAGCGTGACCGTGCCCGTGATGGCGGAGGCCGAGCCGGTGCCGGTCGCCGTGTCGGTGCCGGCGTGGATGACCGAGCAGCCCGAGGTGAAGCCCAGTCCGTTCACGGTGATCGTGCCGCTCGTGCACAACCCGGAGGTGCAGCCGCCGGAGAAGCTGGTGGTCAGCGCGGTCGGAGTGCCCATGGTCACCGAGAAGGCCTTGGTCGCGGTCCCTCGGCCCGGGTCGGTGTTGGCGACCACGACGTTCTTGGAGCCGCCACAGGTGGACGCGGGCGCGGTGAAGGTGATCTCCGTCGGCGTGATGCTGAGGTTGGTCGGCACCTGCGCGCCGTAGGTCACCTTGGCGGTCGGGTGGAAGCCGGTGCCGGTGACCTTCAGGGTGAAGGACGGGCTCGGCGCGGCGCGCGAGGCAGGCGAGAACGTGGCGATGGTCGGGGCCGGCAGCACCACCAGGAGCACGTTGAGGTTGTAGGCCTCGATGGTGTCGTCGCAGCTGGCGGTCGCGTAGGCGCGGTTGTGCAGCGGGTCGACGGCGAGCCCCTCCACCCGGTAGCTGTTGTTCGGCCCGCACCCGCGCTGCGCGCCCGCGCCGAGATAGCCGGCCAGGGTGCCCGCCTCGGCGTCGATCAGCCCTACCGAGTACGACAGGTCGGTCTCCCCGGAAGGCGTGGCCACGATGCGGCGCGAGAGCGGGTTGTGGCGCAGCACCCGCATCGGCAGCGGCACGGCGACGTTCGCCAGGGTCGAGCCCGGCGACAGCGCGACGCGCCGGATCGAGGTCGCGCCGCCCACGTAGGCCACGCCGGCGCCCCGGTCGATCGCCAGGCCATAGCCGGAGGTGTTGCTGGCCGTGTAGCTGGCCGTGGCGTCCCCGACCGGCACCACGAACGTCGATACCTGCGACGGGAAGACGGCCAGCCCCCGCGACATGTCGAGCCCCGCCGCCTGGAACCCCATGAGCCAGGTTCCCGTCACCTGGACCGCGGCCGTCGCCGCCTGGGTCACCAGGTCCACCGTCTGGTAGCGGCTGTTCGCCTCGGCGACGAGCAGGGTGCCGAAGTCGTCGTCGACGTCGAGGTCGACGAAGTCGTAGGAGAGGTTGAGGGTGGTGGTCGTCGGGGTCCCGAGCGGGTCGGTCACGACCATCAGCGACTTGTTGTTGGCGTACCACAGCTTGCCGGCGCCATAGACCAGCGTCTCCGGCTGGTTGCTGGTGGCGAACGTCGAGTTCGGCCCCGCTAGCGTCTCGCCGTCGAAGGTCATGAGTGTCTTGGTGCCGTAGTTGGCGACGGCGAGCGCGCCGGTGTCGAGCACCACCGCGCCGATCGGGGCCGGGTTGCCGCTCAGGGTCTTGGACGCGAGCAAGACGGCGTTGGGGTTGGAGGCGAGGTCGCCGAGCAGGCCCGTGCTGACGACCTGGACCGGGAGGACGCCCGGGTCCACCAGCATCGCCGCCGGGACGCGCGCGGACATCTCGGTCGGGCCGAGCCACGTCGCGGCGACGGGCGCGCCGCCGACCAGCACCTTCGAGCAGGGGTCGAAGTTGGCTCCGCCCAGGCTGAGCGACACCTCGGGCGAGCCCGCCGTCACCGCGGCCGGGCCCACCCGCTGCAGGAGTGGGGCGCGCGCCGCGAGCCCGCAGCCGCCGGCGTCGGCCGGCACCGAGGCGTCGGGGCGGGGCGCGCCGGCATCGGCGGGCGCCAAGCCGGAATCGGACCCGACCGTGCTCGCGTCGACGCGGACCGCGCCGGTGTCGGACGGGAGTGCGCCGTCGGCGTTCGGGATCGTCCCGCCGTCGGGGTCGGCTCCGGTGTCCGCGGTCGGGGTCCCCGCGTCGCGGCCCGGCTTCTGGGCGTCCGGCGGCTCGACGTCGGCGTCTAGTTCCATCAGCTCGCCGGCGTCCGGGGGCAGCGCGGCGTCGAGCCCCGCATCGAGGCGGGCCAGGGATGCGTCGAGCCCTGACGGCGGCACGCACTGGTGGCTCGCGCCGTTGCACTGCAGGCCGTCCGGGCAGTCGGCGGCGGCGCTGCAGGTCTTCCCGGTGAAGTCGACGGGCTCGACCATGCAGCCCGACACCAGCAGGACGAGGGCCAGCACACGGCGCGGCAGTGGGCGCATGGGGTCTCCGGGGCGGGCGGCCCTTGGATGATACGTCCGGCCCCGCGGCAGGAGGCGAGGCCACTTTGGGTCGGCGCCCTACTGCTTCTCCATCGTCGCCACGCCCAGCTCTCCGCTGGGAGTCGTCACGTCGTCGTAGGCCATCGTCGTGCCGGTGATGCAGTAGGCGTAGTCGTGGCCGCCGACGACCTTCACCTGCGTGGCCGTGGTCGTGTAGGCGTCGATGCTCTTGATCTTGCCGGTGAGGGGCGCGGTGCAGGCGCAGTCGCCGGCGCCCGTGCAGGTCGTGGTCTCGAAGCCGGAGACCTGCCGCAGCGCCGCCTGGGCGTTGGCGCAGCTGCCCAAGGTGCAGGCCGCCGGGAAGTTGACGGTGGCGGTGCCCGTCCAGTCGATGTCCCGGGTGACGTGGGTGGCGGTGAAGGTCACGCGGCCCTTGCCGTGGCCGGTGGCGTTCACGATCGTCGCGGTGGAGCAGGCCACCTTCAGCGGGTCGAGGATCTCCGCTTCGCTGATGCACAGCGCCGTGTAGTCCCAAGTCCCCAGCAGCGCGCCGCCGCAGGCGGTGAACGGGCAGGTCGCGGCCACGGTGATGGTGAAGTCGAGCGGCGGCCCGAGGCCACCGTCTGCGCCCGGCGTGGTCGAGGCGTCCGTGCCCGCGGTGGCCGCGGCGTCCAGGCCAGCGGCCGTTGCGGCGTCGGCGCCGGAGGAGGAAGTGCCACAAGCGGCCAGCAGCACCAGCGCGAGCAAGAACACCGAGAGCTTCGTCCAGCGATTCATCTCGACCTCCCCTGTCGTCGTGTCTTCGGTCCTGGCGACGATGGTAGCCGACTCCGGGCCTCCGGCTATCTTCCCGGCTGGCTCATAGGGAGAGGGATTGCAGGAGTCGAAACCGCGCCGAGGGGGCAGGCCAGGGTCGGCGCGGGCCCGCTGCGATAATGGGTACCGCGCTACCCGCTATCGACTTACCGGGTACTGCAGTACCCGCTATTTCGACGGGCTCGATTCAGCCCAGGCTTCGGGTGTGGCTTCATCTGGCCGCAAGGATCTCCTCGAGCGCAGCAACCAGCCTGTCGACGTCCTCGTCGCTGTTGTAGCCCTGGACCGACAGGCGCACGAACACGTGGTCGCCGTGCGTCGTGACCGGGATCTCGATCCGCCGGCGCCAGAGCTCCTCCTTGAGCGCCGCGGGATCGGTCTTGGGGAAGGGCAGGGCGACCATCTGGGCGAAGTCCGTCTCGGCGCAGACGTGCCCGAGGCCGGTGAGCCCGCGGACGCGCTCGCGGACCTTCACCGCCAGGTCGTGGCACCTCGCGCGGACGCCGTCCCACCCGTGCGCGCGCTGGAACTCGATGGCCGCGGGGACCGAGAGGAACGCCGACAGGTCGCGCGTGCCTTGCCACTGCAGCCGGCGCTCCAGCGTCGTCGTCCCGGTGTAGGCGTCGAAGCCGGTGTGCCCCGCGACCTCGGCGCAGCTGCCCCAGCTGACGACCAGCGGCTCGAGCATCGCGTGGCGCTCGGGCCTCGCCCACAGGAAGGCCGCTCCCTTGGGGGCGCACAGCCACTTGTGGAGGTTGCCGGTGTAGAAGTCCGCCCCGACCGCCGCCAGGTCGAGCGGCAGGTGGCCGGGGACGTGCGCGCCGTCGATCACCGTGAGGATCCCCGCCTGGCGCGCCCGCCGGCAGACTTCGGCGACGGGGAAGGTGAGCGCGGTGGTCGAGGTGAGGTGGCTCAGGTAGACGACCCGGGTTCGCGGCGTCACCTTCTCGAGGACGCGGTCGGCGAACTCGCTCGCCACGAACGGCAGCGGGATGGAGGCCCGGACGTAGCGCGCGCCCGCGCGCCGGCACGCGGCTTCCCAGGTCGCGTCGCAGGCGCCGTACTCGTGATCGGTGGTGAGGACCTCGTCGCCCTCGGAGAGCGGCACCGAGCGCGCCACGGCGTTGACGCCATGGGTGGTGTTGGAGAGGAAGACCAGCTCGTCGGCGCTCGCCCCCAGCAGCCGCGCCAGCGCAGTCCGGGCCTTCTCCAGAAGCTGCGCCGAGCGCCGGCCCAGGAACTCGACCGGGTTGCGCTCCATCTCGCGCTGCCAGCGCCACTGCTCCTCCAGGACGGAGACGGGGCAGGCGCCGAACGAGCCGTGGTTGAGGAAGACCACCGAGGGATCAAGCAGGAACAGGTCCTTCATCGCGCGCTCGCCTCGGCCCGCTCGACCAGCTTCAGCAGATTCTCGCCCAACACGCCGCGCACCAGCTCAGCGGGGATGTTCCGCCGCTGCAGCGCCCGGGCGAGCCGCGGATAGCAGGAAGCGTCCTCCAGCCCGGTGGGCGTCAGCAGCATCCCGTCGAAGTCCGCGCCCAGCCCGACCGAGCGGGTCCCCACCGTGCGCAGGAGATAATCGACGTGCTCGGCGACGCGCGCGAGCGGGATCTCGGGGACCGCGCGCATCGCCACGCGCGCCAGCTTCCGCTCCGCCGCCATCCGGGCTGCCGGGTCGCGAGCGAGCCTCCGCTCCAGCTCCTCGAAGCGGTCCGCAAAGGCGGCCTGGCCCGCCATGATGGCGGCGAAGGCCTGCGCGTCGAGGAAGCCCGGGTAGAAGTTGGCGCAGACCATCCCGCCCTGCCGGCCGATCTCCTCGAGGAGCTCGTCGGGGAGGTTGCGCCGGACGTCGCAGAGGGCGCGCGCGTTGGAGTGCGAGGCGAACACCGGGCCCTGCGCGCGGCGCAGCACGTCGCGCGCGGTCTGGTCGCTGGCGTGCGAGAGGTCGACGAGGACGCCGCGCCGCTGGCACTCGCGCACCACCTCCCGCCCGAGCCGGGTCAGCCCGGCTCCGCCGTCGACCGCCGCGCCCGCGAGCGCGTTCGAGTTGTTCCAGGTCAGCCCCAAGCAGCGCAGGCCGTGGTCGAAGAGCCGTTCGAGCCGCACACGCACCTTCTTGGGATCGCCGCTGCCCAGCCCGTGCGCCCCTTCGAGTCCCAGAAGCCCGCTGAGGCGGCCCTGCGCCCGGTCCTCCCGGATCTCGCGCGCAGTCCGAGCGATGGAGAGGCGCCGGGGATGCTTCTCGGCGGCGCGCTCCAGCGCCTCGAGCATCTCGAGCGTGCGGCGCCACGCCGCCTCTCCCCGGTAGCGCGCCGGGTCGGCGAACATCGCGAAGATCTGCGCTCCCACGCCGCCCGCCCGGGCGCGCGGAAGATCGAAGTGCGTGGCGCGCTGCCTTCGGCCGAGGTCGACGCCGCGGTCGCAGACGGCCTGGACCACGTCGCAGTGGGCATCGAAGACGAACGAGGGAGCGGTGGTGGAAGGCATGGCCGCCCGAGGCTCTCAGGCCAGGGGCGCCCAGGCAACCCCGCAGAACTCTTCGGGTCTCGGGTGCGCCGCCCCAAGAGGGCTGGTAGGCTTCCCGGCCATCGTTGCCCTGATCGAGGACCCCACGGCCTCCCCCTTCGACATCGACGCGCTGCGCATCCTCGACGAGCTCCCCGTCGCCATCTTCCACGCGACCGACGAGCGCATCGACTACGCCAACCGCGAGTTCGTGCGGATGTCCGGCCGCGACAAGGCGGACGTCCTGGGCCGCGACGCCTTCGAGGCGATCATCCCCGAGGGGCGCGAGGCGGCGCGCGAGCGCTTCAAGGCCCGAAAGCGCGGCGAGAGCGGGGTCCCGGCCCGCTACGAGGTCGAGGTCAAGCGCCCGGACGGCCTGCGCCTGCGCGTGGACGTCGAGCCGAGGGTCGTCGGCGAGCGCGAGCTGCTGGTCACCCTGCGCGACGTCAGCACCGAGGTCCGCGACCGCTCGATGCTCGCCCGCCTCTCGGAGCTGGGCCTGGAGATCCAGCGCTGCCGCACCGTCGACCAGGTGCTGCGCACGGCCTCGGCGGGCCTGAACGCGCTGGGCCTGCACGTGGCGGTCGGCCGCCGCCAGGGCGAGCGGACCGTGTACGAGCACGTGGCGGTCGCCGGCGAGTTCGGCCCCCAGCTCGACCAGTCGCTGGGCCGGTCGCTCTCCGGCGCCTCCTTCGACACCGCCAGCCTGCCCCTGTTCGCCGAGGCGGAGCGCGAGCGCAAGGTGGTCTACCGCGACGACGCCATCCCCTACCTGATGAACCTGGCGCGCTCGCTGCGCCCCGGCGTGGACGAGGCCACGCTGGCGCAGGCGTTGGCGGCCCACGGATTCTCCAGCTGCATGATCTGCCCGCTGGTGGTCGACGGGGCGCTGTGGGGCTACCTGGGCGTGGGGTCGGGAGAGTTCACGGCGGCCGACGCCGCGGCGCTGGGCCTGTTCTCCTCCAAGGTCAGCACGGCCCTGGAGATCGCCGGGACGCTCTCCCGGCTCGAGCAGCGCAACCGCGAGCTGGCGGCGGCGCAGCAGGTGGCCGCCGCAGGCGCCGAGACCAGCCTCCAGGGCGTCCTCGACCGGCTGGTGAAGGTGGCCGAGGACTCGCTCTGCTCCGAGGCGGTCGCGGTCTACCTGCTCGACCCCAAGGGCCACGCCCTCGAGCTGGCCGCCACCAACGAGCGCGGCCGCGCCATCGGCGAGCACTTCTCGCGCTACGCGCTGGCCAGCGCCGAGGACGCCCGCGCCTTCCACGGCCTCGAGACGCAGCGCCTGGACGTCCAGCGCGACCTGCCGGGGCCGGGCGGGGAGTTCCTGGTCGGGGCCGGGGCGCGCTACGTGGTCACGCTGCCGATGCACATCAAGGGGCGCCTGGCCGGCGGCCTCGCGCTGGGCCGCTCGAGCCGCCCGTACTGCGACGACGAGGTGCGCAGCGCCGAGTTCCTGGCCAGCCAGATGGCCGTCCAGCTCGAGAACGCCCGCCTCTTCGCCGACGCCGGCCGGCGGCTCAAGCTGCTCGAGGTGCTCTTCGACGTCAGCCAGATGGGCAAGGGCGCCCTGGACCTCGCCACCCTGGTCGACCGGGTGCTGCAGCACGCGCTGGGGGCGCTCTCGGTCGACGGGGCCGCCATCTACGTCATCGAGGGCGACCGGCTGGTGCTGGCCGGCCTGCGCGGGCAGATGCCGCACCAGCCGGAGAAGGTCCGCTCGCTGCCCCTGGACCGCAGCAACGCGCCGGGCCGGGCAGTGCTGGAGCGGCGCACGCAGTTCATCGAGTCGCAGGGGTTCGCGGCCATGGCGCCGCTCATCTCCAACGACCGGCCCCAGGGCGTGCTGGTGGCGGCCCGCCGCGGCGCGTCGCGCTTCGGCCCCGAGGAGGAGCAGCTGCTGGAGGCGCTGGCGGCCCAGGTGGGCTCGGCGCTGGAGCAGGTGCGCGCCTTCGAGGACGAGCGGCGCCGGCTGGAGGACTTCCGGCTCTTCGTGGAGGTCGGCCGGGTGGTCACCGCCTCGCTCGACCTGGGGCAGATCCTCGAGGCCTCGGCGGTGAGCCTGGCGCGCATCGCCGAGGCGGGCCACTGCACCATCCTGCTGCTCGACCCCGCCCGCCGGTTCCTGGTGGGGGCGGCCACCTCGGTCCCCCAGAGCGCCCCCGCCATCGGCGAGATCCGCCTGCCCGTCGCCGAGGGCGGCTCGGTGGTCGAGGCGATGCTGCAGGCCCGCCCGGTGCGCGTCGACCAGCTGCCGGCCTCGGCCCTCCACCACGAGCTGGCCGCGCGCTTCGGCGTGCGCAGCCTGCTCGCCCTGCCGCTGACGGTGCGCGAGCAGGCCATCGGCGCGGTGGTGCTCACCGACGACCGGCCCCGGGAGTGGACCGACGCCCAGGCGGAGCGGGCCCGGGCGGTCGCCGGGCAGATCGCCGTGGCGGTGGCCAACGCGCGCCTCTACGAGGACCTGAAGGCGAGCTACGAGAAGCTGGCCACGGCCCAGGCGGAGCTGGTCAAGCGCGAGCGGCTGGCGGCCCTGGGCGAGCTGTCGGCGGTGGTGGCCCACGAGGTGCGCAACCCGCTGGGGGTCATCTTCAACTCGCTGCGCTCGCTCTCGCGGGTGCTCAAGCCGCAGGGCGACGCGAAGATGCTGCTGGACATCGTCGGCGAGGAAGCCGACCGCCTCAACCGCATCGTCGGCGACCTGCTCGACTTCGCGCGGCCCAGCGAGCCGACGCTGCAGCCCGAGCCGCTGGGCGCGGTGCTGGAGTCGGTGGTCGACTCGGCGCGCGCGGTGGCCGCCGCCGCCGGGGTGCAGCTGTCGCTGCAGTCGCTCGCGCCGCTGCCCAAGGCGCCGGTCGACGCGCGGATGGTGCGCCAGGCGGTGCTCAACCTGGTGATCAACGCGGTGCAGGCGATGCCCCGCGGCGGGGCGGTGACCATCGGCGTCCACGCGCACACCGCCGCCGACGGCGGCGTCCGCGTGCACATCGAGGTGGAGGACACCGGGCCCGGCGTGCCGCCCGAGCTCGCCGAGCGCATCTTCGAGCCGTTCTTCACCACCAAGGCCGCCGGCACGGGGCTGGGGCTGGCGGTGGTCAAGCGCATCGCCGAGGCGCACCGCGGCGAGGTGCGTCTCGAGCCGTCGCCGCCGGGCAAGGGCGCGAGGTTCGTCCTGGTGCTTCCCCTCACCCCCGGCCCCTCTCCTCGTCGATAGACGCAGAGTGTGCTCTGGCTCGTGGAGAGGGGGGGCCTGGTCCCGACGCCCACGCTGGACGAGCGCGCACGGCCTCTTCGGCCCACGCCGTCAGGATCTTTCAGAAAGGTCGTAGCTGGGGCAGCCGAAGCCCCGAAGAGGGAGTCGAAGGGACACGGAAGACGAGGCCCCCCCTCTCCCGAGCGGAACGCGAAGGAGAGGGGCCGGGGGTGAGGGGCTACTTCGCCTTGACGTACCCCTTCTTGACCAGCTCGACGACCGAGGTGGCCGCCTCGAGGTCGCTGCCGGTGGACTTGTCGAGCACGGTCGAGAGCGAGCCCTCGTTGTAGATGAGCTGCAGCATGTCGAGCTGGTCGGGCGACAGGTCGCGCAGCGGCACCGTCAGCGGCACGGGCAGCTCCAGCGCGGCGTCGCCCTTGGGCAGGTCCTTCTCGATGCGGCGCAGCTCGTCCAGCTGGCGCAGGCCCTCGAGCAGCAGGTGGTCGGTGGGGTCCTCCATCTCGACCATGAAGTCCTGGGGATCGGGCGGCTGCAGCTCGAAGTCGCCCTCCTCCCAGCGAACCAGCCGGTAGAAGCTCTTCTGCGGGCCCAGGTCGTGGTTCTCGTCGATGCAGCAGTAGTAGATCTTGCCCTGCCGCATGTAGATCTTGGCGGAGTGGCTCTTCTGCTTGATGAAGAGCACGCCGTTCTTCTTGGACGTGCCGAACAGCTGCAGCAGGTCGGGCAGGGGCACTTCCTCGATCTTGCCGGTCATCGACGACGACGAGCGGGTCTGGCGGCTGGCCGCCGCGGCCGCGGCCGCCTCGAGGTTCTGCTTGACCTGCTGGTCGTCCACCGGCGAGCTGGCCGTCTCCGCCACCAGCTTGAGGATGGAGGTCCCGATGAGGATGCGGTCGCCTTCCTTCAGGCGTGCCGCCCGCAGGATCTTCTCGCCGTTGACGAAGGTGCCGTTGGTCGAGCCCAGGTCCTCGATGAGCACCTTGCCGTCCTGGCAGGTGATCTTCGCGTGCTTGCGGCTGACCATGTCCTCGACGAGCACCATGTCGAGGTCGGACGAGCGCCCGATGACGACCTGCTTGTTGGGCTTGAGGGGGAAGACGCCGCCCTGGTACTTGCCCGAGATGAACTTCAGCGCGTACATCCGGCCGACCTCGCTGGCGAAATTGCGGTCCGAATTCGAATCCTACCGCCGCCTATCCGACTGACAAACTCAGGGCTTCTTCGTCGACTCGCGCACGAGCGACAGGTACATCTCCGCGGTCTTGTTGCCGGGGTTGCGCGAGAGCACGTCCTCCCACTGCGCGATGGCCTCGGGAGTCCGCCCGGCGCTGTAGAGCGCCACGCCGTACTGGACCCGCGCCGGCAGGTACTGCGGCGCGTCCTTGACGGCCTGCTCGAACTCGACCAGCGCGGTGGTCTTGTCGCCCATGTCGCGGTAGGCGGCGCCCAGCTTGACCCGCAGGTCCTGGAAGGTGGGGCACAGGGCCAGGGCGCGCTTGAACTCTTCGATGGCCTCGGGGTACCGGCCGCTGGAGACGAACACGTCGCCGATGTCGGCGTACATGTTGGCGATCTTGCCCTTGACGAAGCGGTCCAGCTCGCCGGGAGCGGTCTGCCCGCGCTTGAGGGCGCTCTGGTAGACCTCCTTGGCCTCCTGGTAGCGCCCCATGTCGTTGTAGATGATCGCCAGGTTGAGCGCGGCCTCGGTGTAGGCCGGATTGATCTTCAGCGCCGCCTCGAAGGCCTTCTGGGCCCGGGCGAACTGGCCCCCGTCGTGGTAGATGACGCCGAGCATGTTGTACACGTCGGCGAAGCTCTGGTTGTGCTCCACCACCTGCGACAGGTACTTCTCGGCGCGTGGGTACTGCTTGCGCTGGAAGTAGCTGCGCCCGAGGGTGAGCAGCTCCCTGACGAACTCGTCCATGAAGCGTCCCGCGAAGAGATGATTGCGACCCGAACCACCTGAGTAAGCGCCGCGAATCTATCCTACTTTTCCCGGCGGGGCGAACTTCGCGTCGGGAAGGTCCAGGACGAAGCGCGCCCCGGCCGCCGAGGCATCCAGCCGGGCGTCGCCGCCGTGGGCCTCGGCGATGCGGCGGACGAAGGCCAGCCCCAGCCCCAGGCCCTTCTCCTTGGTGGTGTGGAACGGCTTGAAGAGAGAGCCGCGCTGCGCCTCCGGGACCCCC
Source organism: Myxococcales bacterium (assembly GCA_036504155.1). Classification (GTDB taxonomy): domain Bacteria; phylum Myxococcota; class Myxococcia; order Myxococcales; family UBA5297; genus JACRCT01. Next base: position 28,661 of record DASXVQ010000020.1, on the reverse strand, counting down.
GGGCCCTGGTCCTCCACCGAGAGCAGCACCCGGCCGCCCGCCGAGCGCGCCGCGCCCATCCGCACCTGGCCGCCCTCGGGCGAGGCCTGAACCGCGTTGCGCAGCAGGTTGAGCAGGGCCCGGCGCAGCGTCCCGCCGTCGGCCTGCAGGGTGATGGGCTCGGCCTGCAGCGCCAGCGTCACCCTCTTGGCGTCGGCGTCCGGGCGCACCAGCTCCAGCAGGTCGCCGAGGAAGGGCTGCAGCTCGACCGGCTCGACCGCGAGCTTCGGGTCGCGGGCGTAGCCGAGGAAGTCCTCGACCACGCGCTTGAGGTACCCGAGCTCCTTCTGCACCCGCTTGATGTGGGAGAGCTTGCCCGCGTCTGCCTCCAGCTCCTCGGCCAAGAGCCCCGCGAACAGCTCGATGCCGCCCAGCGGGTTGCGCACCTCGTGGGCGATGCCGGCCAGCATCACCTGCATCTCGCGCTCGCGGTCGAACAGGCGGGCGCGCATCTGCTCCATGCCCTTGGAGAGCGTCTCGATCTCGTCCTTGCCCACCGGCGGCACGGGAGAGGCGAGGTCGCCCTGGCCGATGCGCTCCGCCGAGTCGCGCAGGGAGAAGATGGGCTTGAGCAGCCACTGGCGCCCGATGAGGAAGAAGAGCGCCAGGCCGACCAGGCCGCAGAGCAGCGCGACCGCGGCCATCGAGGCGCCGACCGCGGAGATGGCGTCGAAGAACTCGGCCGGAGCGTCGGCGCCCACGGCGGCCACGACCTTGCCGTCCTTGTCGAGGACCGGCGCGTAGCCCGACTTGTAGGTGCGCCCGTCCAGGCCCTTGAAGGTGACCGAGGAGGGCGTGCCCTGGCCCGCGAGCGCGCGCTCGATCTCCAGGCGGTCGCGCTCGAGCGAGGGGATGGGGGAGCCGATGGGCAGCGCGTCGCCCGTGCCGACCAGCATCCGCCGGCGAGGGTCGAACGCGTAGAGGCGCTCGACGCGCGTGGCGGTGCGCAGCGAGTCGAGCTTGCCCAGGGCGCTCTTGTAGACGCGGGTGTTCTCGTCGTCGGGGCTCAGCGCCGCCAGGTTGTCGGCGTTGAGCGTGGTGGCCGCCGCCGAGGCCGCGGAGACCAGCCGCGCGCCAACCTCGTCCTCCAGGCCGCGCCGGGCCACGCGATAGCCCACGAACGGCGCGAGCACCAAGAGCGCCAGCGTCGGCGCGAGGTAGGCGGCGATGAGCTTGGTCAGCAGGGAGGCGCGCACGGGCGGCATCTTAGCGCGTCAGTAGTTGCCGGCCTCCGCGCCGGGGCGGTCGCGTCGGTCGGCCATCACCCTCGCCGCCGCGGCCCGAGTCGCGCCAGGAATGCTCAGAACGCCTTCGTCTCCCCGACCTGCATCTCGACCATCGTGGCCTTCGCCCCCGCGTCCTTGAGCGCCGCCTTCAGCTCCGCCGGAGTGCCGGCCAGCAGCGGGAAGGTGCCGAAGTGCATCGGGACGATCTGCTTGGGCTTGACCAGGGTGGCGGCGGTGGCGGCGCCCTTGGGATCCATCGTGAAGTGCCCGCCGATGCAGGCCAGCATCACGTCGATCTTGAAGCGCTCGCCCAGGAGCTTCATGTCGCCGGTCACGTCGGTGTCGCCCGTGTGGTACAGCGTCGGCCCATCCTTGATCTGGATGACGAAGCCCACCGGGTTCCCGGCGTAGACCGCCTCGGCGTCCGGGGCCTTCTGGAACGACGAGCTGTGCAGGGCCGGGACGAGGGTCACGCTGATCTCGTCGTCCAGCTTGAAGGTGCCGCCCATGTTGCCGCCGGTGGCCATGGTCGCCGCGTCCTTGGGATAGCCGGCGCCGGCGAGCAGGTTCGAAAGCTCGAACACCGAGACCAGCTTGGCGTGCGTCTTCTGCCCGAGCGCCACCGCGTCGCCGACGTGGTCCGAGTGGGCGTGGGTGACGAGGATGTAGTCGAGCTTCTCGATCTTCTTGGCGGCGTCCTTGTCCTTGGCGACCGGATTGGAGAGCCAAGGGTCGATGGCGAGCAGCTTGCCCTTGGGCGTCTTCACGATGAACGCGGACTGGCCGTACCAGGTCAGCTCGGTCTTGGGCTTCTCGGCAGCGGCAGCGGAGGCCGAAAGCGGAAGCAGGGCGGCAAGGACGATCAGAAGACGGTGCATGGCTCCCTCCGAAAAACGGCAGGAGATCTTGATGACATGGCGGCGCTCGGGTTGCCGAGGGGCCCCAGTCTGGCACCGTCTCGCGGCCGCGCTGCCACGGCCGTGAATCCCCTGAGTTTCCTAGAAGTTTCAAAGGATTGGGACGGGGCCAGGCCCGCGAATCTCCACCCAACCGGGGCCCCTTTCCCCGCTCCCGGCGTCGCCGAAAGTTGCGGGGGCTGGCGGCCAGACCAACCGGGGGAGGGGCATCGTGAAGAAAGTCGAAGCGATCATCAAACCGTTCAAGCTGGACGAGGTGATGGAGGCGCTCGGCGAGGTCGGCATCCGGGGCCTGACGGCGGTGGAGGTCAAGGGCTTCGGGCGGCAGAAGGGCCACACCGAGCTGTACCGGGGCGCGGAGTACGTCGTCGACTTCCTGCCCAAGGTGATGGTGGTGGTCGTGGTGCACGACGAGATGGTCCACGCGGTGGTGGAAGCCATCGAGCGCACCGCGAAGACCGGCAAGATCGGCGACGGGAAGATCTTCGTGACGCCGGTGGACGAGGTGGTGCGCATCCGCACCGGCGAGCGCGGCCCCGAAGCGGTCTAGGACCGCCAGCCCGGCCTACTTCTTCCAGCTGACCTCGTAGAGGCAGTGCGGCTGGCCGTGGAAGCGGCACTCCGGGTGAGTGACGACCGACTCCTTGACGCCGCACACCTCCAGCATGCCCTGCAGCGTGCCCTGCCAGTCGGAGCACATGACCTCGTGCACCTGGTCGTAGCCCGACAGCTTCATCCTGCAGGAGTGGGGGCCGGTGGTCTCGACCTCGCAGCGGCCTCCGCTGAAGCTCTGGCTCCAGAGCGAGGCCGACTTCTTGATGAGGAAGCCGGGGTCGAGCACGCGCAGGAAGAACTTGAAGATGCCGCCGATCTGCAAGGCGGCGTCGAAGCGGGCGAACTCCTTGGCCTTGGACAGATCGCCCCCGTAGAGCACGTCCATCACCTTGGCCTCGATGAGCGCGTGGTCGCGCAGCGGGTACCACTCGCTGGCGGCCGGCGAGCGCAGGAGGCGGGCCTGGTCGGGAGGGAGCGCGGCGAGCACGCGCGCGAGCCCGTCTTCCCCGAAGCGCTCCACGAGGAACCGGCGCAGGTGGACCATCGAGAGGCCCTTGATCTTGATCTGTTCCACGACCACCTCCTGGGGCAGGCCCCGCTCTTCGGCGAAGGGGGCGGGGATACTAAGCTCGGCGGTCGAGTGTCGCTACCGGCTGCTAGGATGGCTGCGTGAACGGTGACTCCAAGTACGCAGTGCTCGACCTGGAAACCCGCTGCCACCTGGCGCTGGCGCGCGAGGTGCTGCCCAAGGACGCCTCGGCGACCGACGACCAGATCCGCCAGCGCCTGCTCGAGCGCCGGCGAGGCGAAGGCAGCGGCGACTTCCAGAAGCTGCCCTTCCACGAGCCGGTGGCGGCGGCCCTCCTGCTGGCGGAGCGCAAGGGCGAGGCGCCCGACGGCCCGGTGCTGACCACCGACTGGCGCTGCTGGCGCGCGGGCGAGCTGCCCATGGACCAGTTCGTCGACCGCTTCTTCAAGAACGTGGCCGGCCGCGTCTACGTGGGCTTCAACAGCCAGGGCTTCGACCTGCCGCTGATGGAGCTGTGGGCCTCGCGCTGCCGGGTGAGCGCGCCCGAGCACTTCGACCGCATCGGCCGCGCCGAGAACCCCCGCTACAAGTACGGCGAGCAGCACGTCGACCTGCAGAAGGAGCTGGTGAACTGGGCGTGGGGCGCCGGGACCTTCGACGAGCTGTGCAAGTTCCACGGCCTGCCGGGCAAGCCGGGCGTCAACGGCGAGGGCGTCGAGAGGATGCTCGGCGAGGGCCGGCTGGAAGAGGTGCACGCCTACAACGTCACCGACGTCGTGCAGTCCCACCTCTTGTTCCTGCACGTCCTGCTGCGCGCCGGGAAGCTCACCCGGGCCGCGGGCAGAGAATCCGCGCTCAGCGCCATCGGCGCGACCCGGGAGAAGGTGCTGGCCAAGCTCGCCGAGGGCGGAGCCGCGCGAAAACTCCTGGCCGAGAGCCTGGATGGCTGCGAGCGGGCGCCCATCGCGGCCGGGTAGAAAAGGCCTGCAGCCTTGAATTGACTGCCCGCGACTTGCCACCGTCTAATCTCCGGCCACTTACCGCCGATGGACCAGGGGATGGAACGGATGAACGACAAGCTCTCGCGGGCCCTGCTGGCCACAATCCTGGCGTTCGGGGTGAGCGCCACGGCCTTTGCCTCGGAGATCAAGGTCACCACGGACCCTTCGGGCGCCAACGTGCAGCTCGACGGCGTCAGTCACGGGCAGGCGCCGGTCACCATCCCCAAGGTCCTCCGCGGCTCGCACACCCTCAAGGTGTCGATGGACGGGTACGTCACCCGCGAGGACGTCCTCGACGTCGACGGCGAGTCCGACTTCCAGGTCCACGCGCCGCTCAACCCGGCGCCGAAGCTTCCGCCGCCGGAGCCGCCCAAGCCGACGCCTCCGCCGCCCGAGCCCAAGCGGGATCCGCCGCCCCCCAGCTCGCCTCCGCCTTCGGCGCCGCCGCCTCCGATGGTCGTGGCCCGTCCGGTCGGGGAAACGCCGGTGAAGAGGTCGCTGGTGCTGCTGGTGGAGACGGTGCCCGAGCACGCCTTCGTGCAGGTGGTGGGGATGGACGAGAACAAGCGCGCCCCGGCGACCTTCAGCGGCTTCGCGCCGGGGACCCTCCAGCTGCTGGTCCGCGCGCCCGGCTACAAGGACAAGAAGGTCGAGGTCGACCTCCAGCACGACGCCCGGACGCGCGTGAAGCTCGATCCGCTCTAGTCGCCGGACCGGAGCGAAATCAGGCGCGCTCGAAGCGCAGCGCCGACCAGGTCTCGTCGAGCGCGACGTTGGAGACGGCCTGCAGGCCGCTCTTCTTGACCAGCTTGACGAGGACGTCGCGGTTGAGATCGGTCTCGAGGCCCGAGCCGCCCTTCGGGTAGGCGATCCAGAGGACCGAGTCCTCGCCGAGCTTCTTGGCGACCTTGGGCAGCTGCTTTCCCAGCTCCCCGGAGTCGAGGACGAAGAGCAGGACGAACTGCGGCTTGGCGGGCAGCTTGGTCGTCACCGTGCAGCGCGCCGGCAGCTCGCCGACGAGGCTGGCGGCCTCGGGAGGGCCGTTGAGCACCGCGACCTCGGTGTCCGGCTCGAGGTGCACCTTCTGGGCGAACGGCTTGTCGCTGGCAGCGGGCTTCTTCTTGGTCGTGGGCATGCAGCAGGAGTAGCCCAGCCGCCGAGCGGCGGGCAAGGCGGTGGCCGTGCTTCGCCGGGGCGGGGGGCGCGCCGCCGGGAATGGGCCAGGCGAGCGAGGGTTGGTGCCGCCAAGGTTGCATTGAGGCCCTGCCAACGCGATAAGAGGCCATGCCGCCCGTGTGGCGGCCGGAGTCACGCATGTTCGGTATGTCGGGCACCGAGCTGGCCATCGTACTCGTCCTGGCGCTGCTGCTCCTGGGGCCGTCCAAGCTCCCGGAGCTGGCGCGCTCTTTGGGCAAGGCGGTGCGGGACTTCAAGCGCGCCACCGGCGACATCCGCACCACGGTGGAGTCCGAGTTCTACCGGATGGACCAGGACCCGATGGCCGAGCTGCCCAAGGCCCCCGCGGTGCCGACGCCCTCGAAGGCGCAGGGCATCGTGACCTCCGGTGGCGCCGAGCTTCCTCCCGCGTCCGCCCCGGGCAGGCTGCCCGACGTCTACGCCCAGGCCGAGGCCGAGAAGGCGGCGGCCTCCGCGACGGCGACGGCTTCCGCGACGCCCGAGGACAAGGCCCAGCAGCTGGAGAAGGAGCTCGCCGCTCCGCCCGCGCCCGCCGCCCCCACCGATGCCGCGGCGCTGCCGCCGGCGACGCCCGAGCCCAAGAGCTGACTCCTTGGAAGACGCCAAGCTCACCCTCTTCGAGCACCTGTCCGAGCTGCGCACGCGGCTGTGGCGGATCACCATCGCGGTGATGGTGCTGGGCGGGGTCTCGCTCGTCTGGGCGCGCGAGCTGTTCAACTTGCTGATGCGCCCGGTGCTCGACGCGCTGCCCGAGGAGAGCCGCTCGCTCGTCTACACCTCGGGAATCGAGGAGCTCAACGTCCTGCTCAAGGTCGGCATGTACGCCGGCCTGTTCATGGCGATGCCGGTCGCGCTCTACCAGCTGTGGAAGTTCGTGGCCCCGGGGCTGCTCAAGGACGAGCGCAAGGCCATCGCGCCGTTCGTGGTCTTCGGCACCGGGTTCTTCCTGGCCGGCGCGCTGTTCTGCTACTTCGCCATCCTGCCGTCGATGTTCAACTTCCTGCTCACGCCGGGCGAGGCGGGGCCGGTGCGCGAGCGGATCGTCAAGGCCAAGTCGGTGGCCGACGACGCGGCGCGCATGCTCTTCGCCGGCGACCCCAGCCGCGGCGCCGACCTGGCCCGGGCGGCGGTGGTGGCGCTGGGCTCGGGCGGCGACGGGAAGATCGATCCGCCGCCGGTCCTCACCAAAAGCCACGTGGAGCTGACCGACCGCTCGACGCGGCTGGGCCGGCTCATCGACGGGACCGTGGCGCACGAGCTGGACTTCGAGCGGCGCAAGGCGGTGACGCGCTCCATCGGGCAGCACCAGGAGGCCGACGCGCTCTTGGCGAACGGCGCGGAGTACCAGGCGGCGGCGAAGCTCGAGGAGTCGGCGGAGTCCCTGGCGGCCTCGTTCGGCGGCGAGGGCGAGGCGGTCAAGCAGGTCTGGCAGGCGCACCGGCACCTGGCGGCGGCGGACGCCAAGCTCGGGGCCGAGGAGTGGACGCGCCCGATGCTGTCGATGAAGGAGCAGCTCTCGCTGGTGCTGATGCTGGAGCTGGCCTTCGGGGCCATCTTCGAGCTGCCGCTGGTCATGGCGCTGCTGGCGATGCTCGGCCTGCTCAAGTTCCGCTTCGTGGCCAAGTACCAGCGCCACGCCATCGTGCTCTGCGTGTTCGTCGCGGCGGTCATCACCCCCACCAGCGACGCGGTGAACCTGGCGCTGATGGCGGTGCCGATGATCGTCTGCTTCGAGCTGGGCGTGGTCCTGGTGTGGATCTTCGAGAAGCGCCGCAAGGCCCGCGACGCCGCCGGGGACGACAAGCCCGACGTCTCGCCCGCCGGCTAGCCTTCCCCGGCCTTCCCGCCGCCCCTGGCATCGCTGTCGCGGTCTCCCACCCCGCGTGGGGGTTCGCCATCCGGTTGCCCAGGAAGTCCGGGGGCTTGCGCTCGGTCTGCCGCTTGCTTCAGGGTATGGGACTGGGCCAAACGCGAGGCGGGCCTGCGACCTGCCGGAACCGAAGACCACGAACCAGGAAGGGGTTGAGCAATGACCAAGGTGAAGCTGATGATGGTGGGGATCGCGCTGATCGCCTGCAGCACCAAGAGCGCCAGCGAGTACCCGACCTCTGAGATGACGGCGGACCTGACGGCGATCGCCACGGGCAACGGCGCCACGACCGTCAACGCCACGCTGCGCGAGCCGGGCACCCTGCTGACGTTCCTGCAGCTGACGGCCGACGACAAGTTCATCGCCAGCCAGGGCGCCGAGACGAAGAGCATGGGCGAGACGAGCCTGTTCGGCATGGTGAGCTACAGCGCCGCCTTCAACAAGGACGCCGCGGACACCGAGTTCGGCGTCAAGCTCACCCGCACGCTGGACTCCGGCGCGCCCAGCTCCTCCGCCCGCCTGCCCATGCCCTTCACGCTGGGGACGCTCGCCAAGAACGAGTTCTCGCGCCTGGAAACCATCCTCGTCAGCTGGACCTCCGACCCCAGCGCCGACCCGATGTCGCTCGTGGTCTCGGGCGAGTGCATCGCTGGAGTCACGGCCACTCCGGGCGCCTCCGCCACCAGCTACACCATCGACGCCAACACCCTGAAGAAGCGGACCCCGAGCGACGCCGACGACAAGGTCGCCGACACCTGCGACGTCACCATCACCCTCTCGCGCAAGCGCAGCGGGACGGTCGACAAGGCTTTCCACAGCGGCTCCTTCACCGCCTCGCAGGAGCGCAGGGTGAGCTTCAAGACCAAGCCCTAGCGCGCGAGCGGCGCCGGGCCGCGAGTCCCGGGGCACCCGCCGGATGGCTGGAGAGTCCAGCAATTGCGCGGAGTTGGGGCCCGGGACCTGGAGTCCGTGACGGACCGGCGGGGCGGCGGCAAGCCGCCCCGTTTTCTTGTTATCATTCCTCGCGCACCACGCATCCCGCAGCGGGCCCGTTCGACCGGAGAAGACATGGAGCTCAATGAGATCCTGCAGATCGCGCTGAGGGGTGGGGCTTCCGACATCCACCTCAAGGCCGGCCTGCCGCCGATGTTCCGCGTGGACGGGACCCTGGTGCCGCTCAAGGACGCGCGCCGCCTGCCGCCCGAGGAGATCGCCCGGATGTCGTTCGGCATCATGAACGACTACCAGAAGGAGAAGTTCAAGCAGACCAACGAGATCGACCTCGCCTACGGCGTGCCCGGCCTCGGCCGCTTCCGCGTGAACGTCTTCCAGCAGCGCGGCACCATCGGCATCGTCCTGCGCGTCATCCCCTTCAAGATCATGAGCATGGAGCAGCTGATGCTGCCCAAGGTGCTCGAGAAGATCTGCCTGTCCGAGCGCGGCATGGTGCTGGTCACCGGGACCACCGGCTCCGGCAAGTCCACGACGCTGGCGTCGATGATCGACCACATCAACGGCAGCGACACCTGCCACATCATGACCATCGAGGACCCGATCGAGTTCCTGATTCGGGACAAGCGCTCGATCGTCAACCAGCGCGAGGTGGGCGTCGACACCCTCGCCTTCGGCCAGGCGCTGCGAAGCGCCCTGCGCCAGGACCCCGACGTCATCCTCGTCGGCGAAATGCGAGACCTGGAGACCATCGAGACGGCGCTGACCGCCGCCGAGACCGGCCACCTCGTCTTCTCCACCCTGCACACCCTGGACGCCACCGAGACCATCAACCGCATCATCTCGGCCTTCCCGCCCTACCAGCAGAAGCAGGTCCGCCTGCAGCTGGGCTCGGTGCTCAAGTCCGTCATCAGCCAGCGCCTGGTGCCCAAGGCCGACGGCAAGGGCCGCGTGCCGGCCGTGGAGGTCCTCATCAACACCGCCCGCGTGCGCGAGCTCATCGAGGACAAGGACCGCACCAAGGAGCTGGCGGACGCCATCAGCCAGGGCCACCAGTCGTACGGGATGCAGACCTTCGACCAGTCGCTGATGATGCTTCTGGGCAACCACATCATCACCTACGAAGAGGCCCTGCGGCAGGCCACCAACCCCGACGACTTCGCGCTGCGCGCCTCCGGCATCTCGGCCACCTCGGATTCCAAGTGGGACGACTTCGAGAAGAAGCCGCCCCAGGGCGCCCCGATGCCCGGCGCCCCCGGCGCTCCCCGCGCCCCGATGCCCGCCCCGCTGGCGCCGCAGGGTGTCCCGGTCGTCGGCCGCTCGCCCAGCAATCCCTCCATGCCCGCGGCCCCGCGCCCGGCGGCTCCGGCTGCTCCTCGTCCGGCTGCCCAGCCGGCGACCGCGACCCCGGACCCGAACGACCCCGGCTTCGAGATCGAGCGGTTCTAGCAGCGGCGGCAGGCGGACCCGCCTGCGCAATCACGCTCCAGGCAACCCGCCAGACTCCCGGGCCCTGGAGCGTGCCGAGCGCTCCCGGGCCCTGGTGCCTGCTGGCCGCACCAGGCCCGGGTGCCCGCCAACACTGCCTGTCGTGAGGCCGACACCGCGCCCGGGGGCCCGACGTGCCTCGTGGATCGCCTGCGCGCACTGGCGGTAGCACTGAGCCCCTGACTTCGAATCCGATGGAGCGGGGGAAGCCATGATCGAGATGGAGAGGTTCGAGCGGTTCGCCGCTCAGGCGCGAGAGGCCCGCGAGCTGGCCGCTTTCGCGCGCGCCACCAGGACCCTCAACGAGGCCGACGACGTCCTGCAACCCGGGACGGCCGAGGCCGAGCGAGTCGTGGCCGCGCTGGAGGCGATGTTCCTGGTGGCCTCCGGGCAGGACGAGGACGAGGCGCCTTCCTTCCGCCGCATCGTGGGCGCGGTGATGGGCGAGCTCGACTCCGAGCGGGCCGACGAGCTGGTCGAGTCGCTGGCCGGGAACCTGGAGGACGAGGGGCTCGACATCCGCCTGAAGTGGGTCGGCGAGGCCCTCCAGGGCTCGCGGCCGTTCGCCGAGCAGACCTTCAAGCTGTGTGTCGCGGTCGCCTCCCTGTTCGCCGAGGCCGACGACCCCAGCGACCAGGACGAACTCCTGACCGGGCTGTCGGAGGAGCTGGGCCTCACCGACGACCGCGCCGACGAGCTGCGCGCCCTGGTGGATGCCGCGATGCGCCCAGACGGGGCGTGATCGGCGCCGAACTATCCGGGAATTTCAGCGTTTGGCCCGGGCGGGGGAGGAGGGCCCTGCGTCCCCGCGCTCAGCGCCCCAGTTCCACCACGACGCCGGCGCCGTCGGGAGCGGCCGCGGCGCAGCGCACCCCGCTCGCCCACGCGAGCTGCCGCGCCGGGAGCGGTTCGATTCCCGCCGAGCACGCCTGCGCGTCTGGAGTTGGGGGCAGCCATCCGTCGGTCAAGCTGACGGCCGCCGCGACCACTTGCAGCGCATCGGCGGTGGGGCTCCAGCCCCAGAGCGCACCGTGGGCGCCCGCGGGCCTGCCTCCGAGCGCCGTGCGATAGGCCGCGCCCTCGGCCGAATCCCCCGCCGCCGCGAGGAGCAGCGGCGAGTCCTCGGCATCGGGCGCGGGGAGCGCGCCCCGGAAGCGCACCGGACCGGACAGGGTGGCCAGGCGGGTCGCGGCCCGGTCGGCGCGGTCCAGCACGAACGCGGCGAAGGTCTCCCCGGGCACGCGCGAGCACTGCGCCAGGTCGAGCGCCCGGATCCGCCCGTCGGGCGAACAGCCGCCGCGCCGCCGCAGCGCGTAGCCGAGCACCGGGTGGAACTCGTCGCCGGTGGCGAGCAGCACCCGGTCGGCGTCGCCGTGGTCCAGCCAGTCGAGAGCGAGGTCGAGCGCCTCGGAGAAAGGGGAGAACGCGGCGGTCACGGTGAGCATCGGACCCTGCAGGCCCAGCGTCGCCGAGACCGCGGCCGCCGCGGCGCCGTTCACCGAGTTGGCGAAGGTGATGGGGAAGGCCACGCCGTCGCGCTGGTCCATCGTCTCGTCGAGGAAGGTGAAGGTCGTCACCAGGGGCCCGCGCCCCGTCGCGACCAGCACCCCCACCCGCGACGGGGGCACCGGCTCGCCCGGACAGCCGCGCAGCGCCAGCAGCGAGGCGTGGAGCACGCGCTGGGCGAACGGATCGAGCCGCCGCAGCCCGCGCGGGTCGGTGAGCTTCTCCAGCCCGCGGGCGTGCGCGCGAAGCACGGGCACCCGGTCGGCGGGGTCGGCCCCGCAGGCGACCCACTCCGGCTCGGCCCGCGCGCCGGCCAGAGCGCCGCGCAGCGCATCGAGGCCCGCCCCGGCCGCGCTCACCTGGCTCATGCCGACGATGGCCGCGCGCCTCATGCCGGGTCCCCCCGGAGCAGCACCAGCGCCGCGTTCGCGCCGCCGAAGGCCAGCGAGTCGGAGAGCGCGGCGCGAGCCTCGGTCGGCGTCAGGCGCACCGTGGGGATGATGGCGCAGGCGGGGTCCGGGGTCTGGAAGCCGGCGCTGGCGGGGAGCTGGCCGTCGAGGAGGTTGCGCAGGGTGAAGATCGCCTCCAGCGCCCCCGCCGCCCCCAGGGTGTGCCCGGTCATGCCCTTGGTCGCAACGATGGGGGGGCGGTGTGGAAGGAGCGCGGCGAGCGCGCAGCCTTCCACGCGGTCGTTCTCGAGGGTCCCGGTGCCGTGGGCGTTGACGAAGCCGATGGCCTCCGGGGCGAGCGCGGCGTCGGCCAGGGCGGCGGCCAGCGCCGCGCGCAGGCCCCGGCCTTCGGGGTGCGGCCGGGTCGGGTGGAAGGCGTCCGCGCCGCTGCCGTAGCCGGCGACGAAGCCCAGGCAGCGGGCTCCCCGGGCGCGCGCCGCCGCCTCGCTCTCGAGCACGACCACCCCGGCGCCCTCGCCCAGGTTGAGCCCCTGGCGCGACAGGTCGAACGGCCGGGGCCGCACCGGCGCCATGTTCATCGCCCTGAAGCCCAGGTAGGGGAAGAGCGCCAGCGCATCGGCGCCCCCGGCGATCACCCGGTCGCACCGGCCCGAGGCGATCCACCGGGCTCCGAGCCCGATGGCGTCGGTGCCCGAGGCGCAGGCGTTGGTGACCGTGGCCCGGGGGCCGCGCGCGCCGAGCTCCTCGGCCAGCACCTCGGCGAGATCGTTGGCGACGTAGCGCTCGACCGCCTCGAGCCCCGGGGCCTGGCCGGCCCGGAAGGCGCGATAGAAGGGCTCGTCGTTGAAGGTGCAGCCCACCGTGGTCCCCACGATGACGCCGACGCGCTCGGGCGAGGGCGGCCGTGCTCCGCCGGCCCCCGCGGTCGCCAACGCCTCGCGCAGGGCCAGCAGCGCCAGCTGCGAGGTCCGGGAGAGAGGGCGGCCGTCGCGGGCGCGCACGTCGACGAGATCGGCCACCACCTCGAACACCGGCGACGGGCTCTCGAGGGCCTGCGACGGGGCCCAGGGGCCGGGCGCCTGCACGCGGCCCTGGTAGAGGCCGGCCAGGCACTGGGCCACCGTGGCGCCCAGGGCGCAGACAGCACCGTCGCCAGTCACGCCCACACGCACGGTCGACTCCGCCCCGCCGAGAGCTCGAACGGCAACCCGGCTGCCAGCTGCGCCAGCCGTACGCCGGCCGCTCTGAGGATTTCGCCCGGGAGCAACGGCGGCCCGGGCGGGGCGTAGATCTAGGCGGGCGACCCTCGCGGTGTCAACGCGGGGAAGTCCGGCTCGCCCCCTGCGCCGAGCGCCGCCTGCGCCGGGGCGGATCCCCCGTTGAATCCTTGAGCCGCGTGCGGCCGCCCGTGTATTCTGCGCGACACTTTCGAGCCCGCGGGACCGGGCCAAAGCGAGATCGGGCGGACCAGAAACCATGGACGTGGCAGCACTGCGCAAGCACCTGAAGGGCCTCGTCATCAAGGTCTGCGACGTCAAGGGCGTCGACCCGGACGACGTCGCGGACGACGCGGTGCTCTTCGCCCCGGACGGGCCGCTCGACCTGACCAGCCTCGACGCCATCGAGATCGCCATCGCGATCGAGCGCGAGTACAAGGTCAAGATGAAGAACATGAGCTCGGCGCGCGACTACTTCCAGTCCATCGCCACACTGGCCGACTACATCGCGAAAGAGGGTGGGGACGCGCTGGCGCAGCGCTTCCCCGGGTAATCGTCGGGTCGGTGGCCAAGGCAGGTCTTTTTGCGAGTCGAGATTCGAGGCTTCACCGGCATCAGCTGCCTGGGGGCCGACCGGAAGACGCAGGTGGCGGCGGCCCAGTCCGGGCGCACCGGCCTGACGGCTTCCGTGCCCGAGAGCCTGGTCGCCGGGCCAGGGGTCATCGCCGGCTGGGTGGATCGCTACTGCGACGACCCGATGGGCATCTACAAGCTCAGCGACCGGGTGCTCGAGCAGCTCGAGGCCAGCTGCCCGCTCACCGCCGCCGAGCGCGCCGAGACCGGCGTCTTCGTCGGCACCACCACCGGCCAGACCCCGATCGAGGAGCTGCCGGCCATCGCCAAGATCCGCGCCGGGCTCCCGTGGAAGTCCGAGTTCCTCTCCGGCGGGCCGGGCCCCATCGCCAGCCACGTCGCGCGCCGCTTCGGCTCCCGGGGCCCGCTGTGCACCTTCACCACCGCCTGCACCTCCACCGGCGTGGCGCTGATGATGGCGCTGCGCGCGCTGCGGCTCGGCCGGGTCCCGCGCGCGCTGGTTTTCGGCGTGGACCTGGTGATGAAGAACTCCATCGAGGGCTTCCGCCTGCTGCAGCTCTACTCCGAGAAGGCCTGCCGGCCCTTCGACAAGGACCGCGACGGTCTCAACTTCGGCGAGGCCGGCGTGGCGATGGTCCTCGAGCCCGCGGGCGAGACGCCGAGGTCCCGCTTCGAGCTCCTCGACGGCGCCATCGCCCACGACCCCAGCCACATCGCGGCGGGCTCGAGCGGCGGCAAGACCGCGGCGGCGGTGATGCGCCAGGCGCTGGAGCGCTCGCGCGTCGCGCCCCGGGAGCTGGTCGCGGTCAAGGCGCACGGCACCGGCACGCCCACCAACGACCTGTCCGAGCTGCGCGGGATGGTGGCCGCCTTCGACGGCGCCCCGCCCCCGTTCCTGTCCTGGAAGGGCTTCATCGGCCACACGGTGGGCTCCTCCGCGGCGATGGAGCAGGTGCTGTCGATGTGGTGCCTGGAAGAGGGCTTCCTGCCCGCCAGCGCCGGCTTCGCCTCCCCGACCGAGGAGGTGTCCCTCGCCCCGCTGACGGCGCCGCTGTCGACCGGCGGCAGGCCCGGCGCATACCTCTTCAACGCCTTCGGCTTCGGCGGCACCGCGGTCTCCTACGTCGTGGCCGACCGGGGGGCGAGGTCATGACGGCCCCGACCCTGCCGGCCATCGGCGTGCGCGCCTGGGGCTCGGTGCTCCCCGAGGCCAACGCCCGCCTGCCCGAGGACCTCGAGCCCATCTCCAGCCCGCTGGTGGGCAAGCGCTTCCGCAAGATCGGCCGGTTCATCAAGCTCGCCCTGTGCGGCGCCGCCAGCGCGGTCAAGAGCTCGGGCCTGAAGCTGCCGCCGGACCGGACGGCCGTCGTCTTCGGCACCGGCATCGGCAACTCCATCGACATGGCCGGCTTCTGCGAGGCGACGCTCGGAGGCCCCACCGACCTGTTCCCCAGCCCCATCCAGTTCGCCAACGCCATCGGCAACTCCGGGGCCTTCTACGTCGCCGAGGCCTTCCAGCTCACCGGGCCGGTCATCGCCCTCTCCCAGGACGACGTCAGCTTCGAGTGCGCGCTCGCGACCGCGCGCGACCTCCTGTGGGCCGGCGACGCGGACTTCGTGCTCGTCGGCGGCGCCGACGTCTACTTCGGCGACGACGCGGCGCAGCGCGAGCGGATGAAGCTGCCGGACGCCGTGCAGGTCGCCTTCAGCGAGGGCTCGGGCTGGCTGCTGCTCGAGCGGCGCGGGCCGGACTCCCGGGCCGTGCTCGAGCACGTCTTCGTGGGCGACGCCTCCCCGGCCGAGGCGCTGCGGCAGGCGGGCCCCCGGGGCCCTGGCACCTTGTCGATCGGCGCGCGGCTCGAACCGGGCGCCGCCGAGCTCCTGCAGGCCGTCCCGCAGGCCGTGCGCGCGCCGTCCCGCGGCGCCTGGCCCACCGAGCACGCGGGGCAGCTGTGCGTCTTCCTCGACCGAAAGGACGGCCCGGCGGTGTTCGAGTCGGTCAGCGTGACCTGCGACGGGTTCGTGGGCGTGACGCGCTTCTCGCGCGGCGCGGGTGAGGTGGCCCGGTGAAGCGCGTCCTCGCGGTCTTTTACAGCCAGACCGGCCAGTTGAAGCGGTGCATGGAGAGCTTCACGGCGCCGCTGCGCGAGGCCTCCGAAGAGGTCCAGGTCGATCTCGTCGAACTGCGGCCCGAGACGCCCTATCCCTTCCCCTGGGGCATGCGCGGCTTCCTCTCCGTCTTCCCGCAGTCGGTCCTCGGCGAGCCGCCGCCCGTCCAGCCGCCCGCCATCGACCCGGCGAAGAAGTACGACCTGATCGTCCTCGGGCTGACCGTCTGGTACCTCTCTCCCGCGCCGCCGGTGGTGGCGTTCCTGAAGAGCCCGCAGGCGGAGGTCCTGAAGGACGCGCCGGTGGTCGTGCTCAGCGCCACGCGCAACATGTGGCAGCGCGGGTGGGGCGAGCTGAAGAAGCTGGTGGCCGCGCGCGGCGGCAGGCTCGTCGACCACGTCGGCCGCGTCGACCAGGGGCCCGACTGGGCGAGCTTCTACACCACGCCCCGCTGGCTCATCGCCGGACGCAAGGAAGGCAGCCCGTTCCCGCCCGCCGGGGTCTCGGACCGGGAGATCGCCGAGCTGCGCGGGCCGGGCCAGAAGCTCCTCGAGGCGCTGAAGGCGGGGCCGATCTCGGGCTCGGTGTTCGGCGGCAGGGGCGGCCTGGAGGCCATCGAGGTCCGCCGCCGCTACCTCCTGCCGGAGATGGGCGCCAAGGCCCTGTTCCGGCTGTGGGCCAGGCTCATCAAGGCCGCTCCGCAGCCGCTCAAATACCCGCTCGGCCTGGTGTGGTTCTGCTGGCTGGTCAGCTCGCTGCCGCTGGCCCTCCCCATCGCCCTGGCGGGCGAGGTCTTGAATCTTTCCGGCTCGAAGTGGTACCGCCAGCGCATCGAAGAGTTGTCGCAGCCGTCCGGAGGAGCGATTCGGTGAAGGCGTACATCAATGCGGCCGCGGCGTTCCTGCCCAACGCACCGGTCGCCAACGCGGACATCGAGAAGGTGCTCGGCCAGGTCGGCGAGCGGCCCTCCGTCGCCCGGACGCACGTCCTGAAGGCCAACGGGATCAAGAGCCGCCACTACGCCATCGACCCCGCCACCGGGAGGGCCACGCACAGCAACGCGCAGATGACCGCCGAGGCGGTGCGCCTCCTGTCGAAGAGGGCGGGCTTCAGCCTCGCCAAGGACCTGGCGCTGCTCGCCTGCGGCACCGCCACCCCCGACCAGCTGATGCCCGCGCACGGGGCGATGGTCCACGGGGAGCTGCAGGCCCCGCCCTGCGAGGTGATCACCTGCGCCGGCGTGTGCTGCGCCTCGATGGCGGCGCTCAAGTACGCGGCCATGGCGGTCGCCAGCGGCGAGTCGCCCAACGCGGTGGTGGCCGGCAGCGAGCTGACCAGCTCGCTGATGCGCGCCAGCCACTTCCAGCCGGAGCTGGAGGAGAAGCTCAAGAAGCTCGCCACCCACCCGCACCTGGCCTTCGAGCACGACTTCCTGCGCTGGATGCTCTCCGACGGCGCCGGGGCCATCCTCCTCGAGCCCGAGCCGGTGCAGCGCGCCGGGACGCCCCCGCTGCGGATCGAGTGGATCGACTACGTCTCGTTCGCCGGCGAGATCGAGACCTGCATGTACCACGGCGCCGTCAAGGAGGAGGACGGGCGGCTCACCGGCTGGAAGGAGATCGAAGACGGCCACGAGCTGCAGCGGCGCGGCTTCTTCAACATGGGGCAGGACGCGCGGCTCTTGAACAAGAACATCGGGCGGCTGATGCGCGAGGGGCTCTCGCGCTCCGTCGCGCGGCACGGGCTGGACCCCAAGAGCGTCGGCTGGATGCTGCCGCACTTCTCCTCGTACTACTTCGCCACCGAGATGCGCAGCCGGCTCGCCGAGCTGGGCTTCGCCATCGGCGAGGACCGGGTCTTCACCAACCTCGCGCAGAAGGGCAACACCGGCGCCGCGTCGATCTTCATCATCCTCGACGAGCTGCTCGCCTCCGGCCGGCTCCGCGGGGGCGACAAGCTCCTGTGCTTCGTGCCCGAGAGCGGCCGCTTCTCGGTCTCCTACATGCTCTTGACGGTGTGCGGATGAAGACCAGCGAGGTGCCCGCCGACAAGGGGTTCTTGGAGGACTTCAACCGCGGCACCTACGCGCTCGACGAGAAGGGCCAGTACCGCATCGTGGCCAGCCCGGGCTGGAGCGCCGAGACCACCGCCACCGCCGCCGCGCTCGAGGAGCAGGACCGCGCCATCCAGGCGGCGTTCGCGGCGGTGCAGGCCGGCCAGCAGAGCCCGCTCGCCTACCACCTCGCCCGCAAGATGCTCACCCCGGCGCTGCTCGCCTCGTACGCGGGGGTGTG
Source organism: Myxococcales bacterium (assembly GCA_036504155.1). Lineage (GTDB taxonomy): Bacteria > Myxococcota > Myxococcia > Myxococcales > UBA5297 > JACRCT01. Next base: position 10,758 of record DASXVQ010000020.1, on the reverse strand, counting down.
GAGCCTGCGCACGCGCTGGCACCTGACGCCGTTCGGCTTCCGCCACCTGTCGCCGAAGCTGGCGCGGCGCTACGCCGACAGCCTGCAGATGCCGGTGGACGAGCTCGGAGCGCTGCCGGAGAAGCCGGAGAGCCTGCTCTGATGGCCGAGGGCGCCTTCCAGCACCGCCTCGCGGCGCACTGCGAGACGGGCGTCACCTCGGTGCTGCTCGCCCACGCCGGGCTCCCGGTGAGCGAGGCGCTGGTCTTCGGCATCGGCAGCGGCCTGTTCTTCGTCCAGGCGCCCTGGGACAGGCTGTGGGGCCTGCCGTCGCTGACCTTCCGCAGCCTGCCGGCGACCATCTTCAAGAAGGCCTGCAAGCGCCTGGGGGTCGCCTACGAGATGCGGCAGTTCGGCGACGAGGAGCAGGGCATGACCGCCCTGGCCACGCTCGTCGACCAGGGCAAGCTCGTGGGGCTGCAGTCGAGCATCTACTGGCTCGAGTACATGCCGCGGCGCTTCCGCTTCCCGTTCAACCTGCACAACATCCTCGTCTACGGCCGCACGAGCGAGGGCTGGAACGTGAGCGACCCGGTGCTCGACGCGCCGGTGGTCTGCAGCGAGGCCTCGCTGCGGCACGCGCGGTTCGCCAAGGGAGCCTTCGCGCCCAGGGGGCGGATGTACTACGTCCTCGCGGCGCCCAAGCCGAGCCCCGAGGTGCTGGCGCGGGCGGTGCTCCTGGGGGCGCAGGAGATCAGCCACCACATGTCGACCATCCCCTTCCCGTACTTCGGGTGGAGGGCCATCCGCTACCTCGCGCAGCGGATGGAGCAGTGGCCGCGCCGCTACGCCAAGAGCCCGAAGGACGCGCTGGTGAACCTGGCGACGGTGGTGCGCATGCAGGAGGAGATCGGCACCGGCGGGGCCGGCTTCCGCTACCTGGGCGCCGCGTTCCTGCAGGAAGCCGGGCCGATCCTCGGCCGCCCCGAGTTCCAGGGCTTCTCCGAGAAGCTCACCGGCATCGGCGACCGCTGGCGCGAGTTCGCGGCCAGGAGCGCCAAGATCATCAAGAGCGGCCAGGCCGCCCCCGCGGCGTTCAAGGAAGCCGCGCAGATCGTCCACGAGTGCGGCACGCGCGAGCGCGACCTGTTCGCCGAGATCTACGCCGTGGTCAGCACGATTCCGCTGCCGGGGCTCAAGGCGCTGCCTGCCGCGGGGAGCTGAGTCTCCGCTCGTCCCTGCGCGCTGTCCCACCTGGGTCGTTTCCCGCGGAACCTCCACCTGTACAGTTGCGCCCTTCTCTCGCTCGGAGCGCGCCATGCGCTCGAACCTTCTCGCCTTCTCGGCCGCGGCCTTGCTGTTGGCGGCCTGCGGCCAGCAGCCCCCGCCCACCCAGACCTGCGGCCCGGCCAACTGCCAGGGCTGCTGCGCGGGCAACCTCTGCCAGGAAGGCACCAGCGGCCAGGCCTGCGGCACCGGCGGCGGCGCGTGCACGGCGTGTGGCGCGGAGCAGCTCTGCTCCTCGAGGCAGTGCACCACGCCCAGCTGCACCGCCAAGACCTGCAAGCAGAAGGGCTTCGATTGCGGCCAGGCCGACGACGGCTGCGGCGGGACGATCGAGTGTGGCACCTGCTCTGCCGAGAAGACCTGCGGCGCCCAGAACCAGCCCAACTCGTGCGGCACCGGCACCTGCACTGCGAAGACCTGCGAGCAGGAGAACCGGAACTGCGGGAGCCTGAGCGACGGCTGCGGAAAGGTCCTCAACTGCGGCTCCTGCCCGGACGGCGAGACCTGCGGTGGCGGCGGAGTTCCCGGCGTCTGTGCGGTCCAGACCTGCGCGCCGAAGACCTGCCAGCAGCTGGGCAAGGACTGCGGCGACGTCCTGGACGGCTGCGGCAACACCAAGAACTGCGGCACCTGTGAGAGCCCCAAGGTCTGCGGCGGCAGCGGCACGGTGAACGTCTGCGGGGTCGGCGCGTGCGTTCCGAAGACCTGCCAGGCGCTGGGCAAGAACTGCGGCAACGTCGACGACGGCTGCGGGAACACCAGCCCGTGCGGCGCCTGCTCCGGGTTCCAGACTTGCGGCGGCGCGGGGACGCCGAACGTCTGCGGTGCCCAGTGCCTGCAGAGCTGCCCTCCGGGCTTCACCTGCGACGCTCAGGGCGTCTGCAGCGGCGGCAGCCTGAGCGACGTGGTGCTCGACGTGACGGTGCCGCCGCAGCACCTGTGACGGGCAGGGTGACGGTGAACGGGGCGACGCCGGTGGCGAGCTACTGCCAGTACGGCGGGTCGATCCGCTTCCACCACCTGACGGACTCGAGGTTCGACGCGACGACGGGCTTCGCCTGCGAAGGCGCAGAGGCCTGGCAGTTCACGGTGCAGCTGTACCCCGGGACGTACGAGGTGACGGTCATCGAGGGCGGCTACATGGACAGCAACCTGCCGCCCTGGGAGACCGTCGTCATCGCGCGGCTCCAGGTGCCCTAACCGCGCAGCCAGCCGCCGCCGCTCGCCACGCGCCGTCCGCCGCGCCGGAACGTCCAGTCGATTCGCGGCAGAGCGCGGGTGTCCAGCGAGAGCTCCAGCGCGTCTCCCGGGACGATGGGCTCCTGGAAGCGGGCTCGCTCGACCGACTCCAGCTCGCACGCCTTGCCGGTCAGCAGCGAGGCGGCGTGCTCCACGAAGCGCAGCTGCCCGACGGCGGGGAGCACCGGCGCTCCGGGGAAGTGGCCGTCGAGCCACGGGTGCCCGGCGCCCAGGACGATCTTCACCAGGCCGGCGCCGACCTCGAACGAGCTGCCCTGGAAGCCTTCGAGGCGCGGTGCGTCGGGGCGCAGCGGCTGGGCCCTCGCGCCGCCGATGAGCATCCGCAGCCGCGCCGCCGCGACCTCCGTCGGTCCGGCCAGGATCCGCGCGGTCAGCTCTGCGGCGGGAGGCACGTCCACGTCCAGCCGCGACTCGATGGTGAGTTCGGCTCCAGCGACCAGCGCCTCGAGCGCGCCGAAGCGCAGGTCCTCGATGCCCACCACGAAGCCGGCCGCCTCGCGCGGCTCATCGGCGATGGCCGCTCCGTAGGCCACGCTGGCGGCCACGGCCTGCGCCATCAGCTCCACGCACCACAGCGGGCGGAAGCGGCCCGCCTCGAAGCAGAGCCCTCCCTCGCGCAGACGCAGGTTCGACGTCGAGGCCTCGGGCGACCAGGCGGCCAGGCGCTCGAGCACCAACATCGGAGGACGGTGCGGCAGGAGGCGCTCGACGGGAATCTCGTTCGGGGCGGGCTTCATCGAGGGTCAAGCTACACCGGCCCCGACTGGACTCGCCCGCGGAATCTGTGGGATACGACCCCAAACCCACGGAGGATTCATGGCCGCCCAGATCTCGTTCGAACGCCCCTTCAAGCACGTGTTCCAGGATCCGAACTGGACCAAGAAGATCCTGATGGGCGGCCTGTTCCTGCTCATCCCCCTCGTCGGCGCGTTCGTCTACATGGGCTACCAGAAGCGCTACTACAAGATGCTGATGGAGGACCCGAACGCGCAGATGCCGGAGATCGACTTCGGCAACGACCTGTCGGCCGGCCTGCCCATCTTCGGCATCTACTTCTGCTACTACCTGGCCATCATGATCATCGCGGTCATCCCGCTGGTCGGCCAGCTGGTGGCCAGCCTCGGGCAGATCGTCTTCGCCGGCATCATCCCCCTGGCCGTCGCCCGCTACTACAAGACGGAGAAGTTCGGCTCGGCCTTCGAGTTCGGGGCGCTCATCGACTTCATCAAGGCCAACTTCAACAACTGCGCGCTCTTCACCGGCATCGCCGTCCTCGCCGGGATAGCCGCCGGTCTGGGCACCATCGCCTGCATCGTCGGCGTCGTCTTCACCATGTTCTGGGCGGGCAACGTCACCACCATCGCCCTGGCCGACGTGTACCGCGCTGCCGATGAGCCCGCGCCCGCCACCCCGGCCGCCCCGCCGAGCAACGACGCCCCGCCCGCCCCCTAGCGATGTCTTCGGCGCAGGACTACGCGCTCAAGCTGCTCGGGCACCACGCCCGGAGCGAGGTGGAGCTGCGCAAGAAGCTCGAGGCCAAGGGCTTCGCCTCCGACGAGATCGACCAGGCGATCGCCCGGCTCAAGGAGCTGCGCTACCTGGACGACGAGGCGCTCGCCGACTCGCGAGCCGAGAAGATGGTCCAGGCCGAGCGCAAGGGTCCCCAGCTGGCCGTCCACAAGCTCCAGGCCGCCGGGATCGAAGAGGAGAGGGCCGAGACGGCCGTCGAGTCGGCCAAGGGCGGCGCGAGCGATCGCGAGCTCGCCCTCCAGGCGCTCGAGCAGCGAAAGCCGGCGCTGGCCCCGGACGCGCCTCGTGCCGAGCGTTACAAGGCGGCGCGGTGGCTGGCCGCCCGTGGCTTCTCCGAGGAGACGATCCGGGACGTGCTGCGCCTAGACGAGGAATGAGCGAAGCCCAAACCGGGGTTTGACCCTCCACTGGGAGGGGAGTAACTTGCCGCCGATGATTCGCAACCTATCGACAATCCTGATCGTTTTGGCGCTGGGCTCCGCTGGCTGCGCGACCTTCGAGGCCGCGGGCGAGGTCAGCTACAAGAACGACGCCAAGGGCAACTACGAGGCGGGCATGGAGGCGCTCAAGGACGGGCGCCACCTGGACGCGCTCAAGTTCTTCGACCACGTCCGCTACAAGTTCCCGTACTCGGCGCAGGCGGCGCAGGCGGACCTGGCCATCGCCGACACCAACTTCGACCGCGAGAAGTACCTCGAGGCCATCGACGGGTACCGCAACTTCCTCAAGCTGCACCCCAACAACCCGAAGGCCGACTACGCGCAGTTCCGCATCGCCTTCAGCTACTACAAGGACATCCCGTCCGACTTCTTCCTCTTCCCGCCCGCGACCGAGAAGGATCAGACCTCGGTCAAGGACGCGCGCGGCGCCTTCGAGGAGTTCCTCAAGCTCTACCCGAGCTCCGAGCACGTCGCGGAGGCCAAGAAGCTGCTCTCCGAGGTCCTCGGCCGCCTGGCGGAGCACGAGATGGCGATCGCCGAGTTCTACATGGGCCACGACCGCTACCCCGCGGCCGTCAACCGGCTCAACAAGCTCATCGAGGACTACCCGCAGAGCGACCTGGCCCCCAAGGCGCTGATGAAGCTCGCCAAGGCCTACCTCAAGCTCAACGACAAGGACGCCGCGCGCACCGCGCTCGAGAAGTTCATCAAGGACTTCCCGGACAACAAGCTCAAGTCCGAAGTCGAGGACATGCTCAAGTCGCTGGCGTGATGGAGCAGGCTGTAGGCTGTGGGCGGTAGCTCTCCTCCAGCCGGCCCTACCGCCCGTGTTCCTTCGACTGCCCGCTTCCCTGGTCCCTCCGAGCGCTGCGCTCCTGCTCGCCCTGTCCGGCTGCGGCGGGTGCGCGCAGCTCGTCGGGCCCGAAGGCGAGATCGCCCAGTACATCCAGGCGCAGCGCACGGCCGCGCCACGCTTCTCGATCCCCGGGGGCGGCGACCTCGTCCTCTCCCAGGTCAGCTTCGACCACGTCCTGGTCAAGCAAGAGGGGCAGGGGTTCACGGCCGTGGGCCAGGTGGACGCCGAGGGCACGTACGCCGGCACGACCCAGGTCAGCTACATCGGTCTGGAGCGGGTGCCCTTCGTGCGCCTGGACGGCCGGTGGCTTCCCAAGGACGCGCTGCTGCCTGCGCTCCAGCAGGTCGCAGCGCTGCTCCTCGAGCGCCGCGCCGCCGAGGAAGCGCGCGACCCGGCAGCGCTGGAGCGCCTGGTGGCGAAGGCCTGGGACGACCCGAGGGCGGGCGGCCGTGACGCGGCGCTGGCGGCGATGAGGGAGCGGCTCTCGGCCGGGCCGGCCAAGGCTCAGCCCAAGCGCTGGATCGTGCGGGTGGAGCGCGAGAGGTCCGAGGTGCTCGAGGAGACGAGCCTGGGGTCGACGCGGCTCGTGCTGGTCCGCGAGGCCGGCCAGCTGCGCATCGCCTCCGGGACCCTGTGACGGACTACGTCGGGTTCGCCTTGCGGCCGCTCCCGCGGTTGGCGGTCGTGGTCTTCTTCGCCGCCGGCTTCTTCGCGATCTTGGCGATCTTCGCGGGCTTGGTGGCAGCCGGAGCGAGGGTGCCCTTGCTGGCGAGCTTCGCGGGCTTCGACAGGTTCGGCTTCTCCTGGTTCGGCTCGGCCTTCCACTGCGGAGCGCGACCCTGCGCCCACGCGACGCAGCGGTAGACCTTGCCTTCGGCCACGTCGCACATCTGGAAGATGCCCTCGTGGTTCACCAGCGCGCGGCCGTCGAAGGCCTTGCCGCACTCGGTGGCGCGGCCGTCGCGGAAGGTGCACTCGCGGTAGATGCCGCGATCCTCGACCACCGCAGTGCCCTCGAACCCGTTCTGGCAGGCGATCGGCTGGCCCGAGAGGATGTCGCAATCGATGAAGGCGGCGCGGGCGCTCGCGGGAGCCAGAAGCCCAACCAGCATCATCGTCGCCAGGGCCGTCTTCATGGTCAGCCTCGATTTCCACCAGCCATCCAGAGTCGCTCCCGGGGTTGCAGGTTCCGTGCGCAGGCGCGGGCCCGAATAATCCTCAGCAAAATCGGGCGAGAAGCTTTGCCTCTGGCCGTCCAGCAGGCCCGCGCACCTGGAGCCTCGACAGTCCAATCGTCCGAGGGTCGGACGAGTCGAGCCACCCCCCGACCCGCTCCAGCCAAGCCGGGGCGGGCGCTCGCCTCTGCTCGAGCGGAGCCCCTGGCCCCGCCGCCTGCGTGCTCGACTCATCGCGAACCAAGCACGGACGTCGCGTGGCCAGCAGCTCCTACCGGCCCGCCGAAGGCAGCCAACGGCTCCCCCTCCAGCTCCGCTGGAGGGGGCCGGGGGGAGGGCTGTATGCTGCCGCGCATGGCGAACGTCCTGGTCATCGACGACAACGAGACGATGCGCGAGGGGATGGCGATCGCGATCAAGACCATGGGTCACGAGGTCGCGATCTGCTCGGGCGGCGCGGAGGGCATCGCCGCCTTCCAGAAGAAGCGCTTCGACTTCGTGATCACCGACCTCAAGATGGCGCCGGTCGACGGCATGGAGGTCATCAAGCGCGTCCGCGAGACGGACCCCGAAGCCGTGATCATGGTCGTCACCGCCTTCGGCACCATCGAGACCGCCGTGGACGCGATGCGCGCCGGCGCCTTCAACTTCATCCAGAAGCCCTTCGCGCCCAACGTGCTGCGGGCCCAGGTCGAGAAGGGCCTGGAGTTCTCCTGCGCCAAGAGGGACGTGCACCGCCTGCGCGCGCGCACCGAGGCGCTCGAGTCCGACGCCGGCTTCGGCAAGGGCTTCGAGGCCATCGTCGGCAAGTCCGAGGTGCTGCAGAAGACCCTCGGCGCGGTCCGCAAGGTCGCCGCCACCGACACCACCGTGCTCATCACCGGCGAGTCGGGCACCGGCAAGGAGCTCGTCGCCCGCGCCGTCCACGACCTGTCCCCCCGCAAGTCCGGGCCGTTCGTCGTGGTCCACTGCGCCGCGCTCGCCGAGACGCTCCTGGAGAGCGAGCTCTTCGGCCACGAGAGGGGCGCCTTCACCGGCGCCATCAAGAAGAAGCTCGGCCGCTTCGAGCTGGCCGACGGCGGCACGCTCTTCCTCGACGAGATCGGCGAGATCTCCCCGTCCATCCAGACCAAGCTGTTGCGCGTGCTGCAGCAGAAGGAGTTCCAGCGCGTCGGCGGCGAGGAGACGATCCACGTCGACGTGCGCGTGGTCAGCGCCACCAACCGCGACCTGAAGGCCGAGGTGGAGAAGGGCGCCTTCCGCGAGGACCTCTACTACCGGCTGCACATCGTGCCCCTGCACATCCCGCCGCTGCGCGAGCGGCCCGGCGACGTCGTCGAGCTGGCCAACTGGTTCGTCTCCAAGCACGCGCCGCGCGTCAACCGCAAGGTCAAGGGCATCGCCGAGGACGCGCAGCGGGCGCTGGAGCGCTACGCCTGGCCGGGCAACGTCCGCGAGCTGGAGAACGCCATCGAGCAGGCCCTGGTCTTCGGCGAGGGCGAGATCCTGGGCACCGCCGACCTGCCCAACTTCGTGGGCAAGGCCCCGCCGGCCACCGGAGCGCTGCCCGTCAACCTGCCGGTCTACCTGGAGCAGATCGAGCGCGACTTCATCGTGCGCGCCTACGAGCAGGCCAAGGGCGTCAAGACCCGCACCGCCGAGCTGCTCTCGGTCAAGACCAGCGCCCTGTACTACAAGCTCGAGAAGTACGGGCTGCTCAAGCCGGGCGAGAAGTCGCCGCCCCCCGAGCCCGAAGCGCATTGAACGAGCGAGCCTTTTCCATGGGCCTGGCCATCAGATTTCTGAAAAGCCGCCCCGGGGGGACGCGGCCCCACACCGGGCGCGCCGGCGGAAGCCCAGTGAATCCGCTCGCTTGCCGCTCCGCTTCGCGCCGGCCAGCCTCCCCGGGGCGGGCACGCGCCTTGCTCAAGCCTGTCGGTGCCATGACTCGCCTCCTCGCCATCGCCGCCGCCGTCCTGATGCTGGCCAGCCCTGCCCAGGCCGCTCCGCTGCCGCAGCTCCGGGCCGAAGTGGCCCAGGCGGACGGCAAGGTGGCCAGCGTGCGCGGGCAGCGCCTGGAGCTGCAGAAGTCGCTCGACCTGGTCGCCCGGCAGATCGAGGAGCTCAAAGCCGCCAAGTCCGGCAAGCTCTTCGGCAACGCCGAGCTCGACGACCTGCTCAAGAAGTCCCAGGCCATCTCCAGCCAGATGACCGACGCGCTCAAGCTCGAGAACGAGGCCGAGGAGGTGCTGCGCGGCGGCCAGGCCATGATGGTCAACGAGCTGGATTCCGAGCTCGCCCGCCTGCGCGCCCGCTGGGACGCCGCCAAGACCCGCGAGGAGCGCTCGGGCCTGGTGGGCCAGCTCAAGGCCCTGCGCGCCGAGCGCGACTCGCTGCGCCGCGCGATGCCTTCGACGATGGTCCCGCGCGTCTCCGACCGCCCCACCGACGACCCCGAGGAGCTGCTCGAGCGCGCCGACGCGCTGCTGGACGCCGAGGACAAGCTGCGCCGCGAGGAGCAGGCGCTCAGCAAGCGCATCGAGGAGCTGAAGGCCGAGCGCGACCTCGAGCGGCGCATGAACGAGTTCATGAGCGAGGACTCGCTGTTCGACGAGCACGATCGCCGCTTCAGCGTCACCCGCTCCGGGGCCACCGGCGCGGCCCAGCTCGACGACTCCAAGACCAGCCCCACGCAGGGCAACGCCAAGACGAGCAACGAGGCGACCCCCAGCGTCTCGTCGCCCTTCGAGGCCACCAGCGGCTACAACGGCAACCCCAGCGACGGCCGCACCACGCCGCCCGCGATGGCCGACACCACCAATGGCGAGGGCGGCTGGACCCCCGGCGCCGGCGGCACGCCCATCGGCGGCGGGAGCACCCCGGGCCGCCAGGACGGCGCCTCCGCGGTCGCCGCGCCCCGCATCGACGTCACCAAGGCCCCGCCGGAGCGCCGCACCTCGGTCGCGCCGTACAGCGAGGACGAGGGGCTCGACGAGCTGCTCGGCCGCCGCGTGCAGATCCAGAAGGTCGCCGAGGAGATGCGCCGCAAGGCCGACGAGGCCGCCAAGAAGGCCAAGTCGCTGCAGTAGCGCCCGACCATTTCGCCGAAGCCCGCGAGCGCCCATCCCTTACCCGGGGGTCGGGCGCTTCGCTCATGGGCCTTGTCACGGACGCAGACCTGCGACACCCATGGGGCCATGCGACGATTCCCGATCACGCGGCTGGTCCTGGCGGTCCTCCTCGGCACGGCCCTCGGCGGCTGCGCCCCCTCGGCGCACTCGGGCGCGGGCCACCGCGGCGGGGGCGGGGCGGCGGCGCGCCACCGCTTCGAGCGCGCCGAGGAGTGGGCGCCGAGGTTCGAGGACCCGCTCCGGGACCAGTGGCAGCGGCCGGACGAGGTCATCGCCGCGCTCGCGCTCAAGGCCGACGCGCGGATCGCGGACATCGGCGCGGCGACGGGCTACTTCCCGGTGCGCCTGGCGCGGGCGCTGCCCGCGGCGAAGGTCTGGGGCGTCGACGTCGAGCCGTCGATGGTCGAGTACCTTAGGAAGCGGGCGAAGGACGAGGCGCTCGGGAACCTCGAGGCGGTGCTGGGCACGCCGGAGGACCCGAAGATTGCCGGGCCGGTGGACCTGGTGCTGCTCGTCGACACGTACCACCACCTCGACGACCGGGTGACCTACTTCCGCCGGCTGGCCCCCGTCTTCGCCAAGGGCGGCCGCCTGGCCGTCATCGACTTCAGGCCGGACTCCAAGATGGGCCCGGAGCACAAGCTCGCGCCGGAAAAGGTCTCAGAGGAGCTGGTGAAGGCAGGGTACGCGCTGGTGCAGGACCACCCGTTCCTGCCCGAGCAGTACTTCCTGGTGTTCGAGGCGGTCAGGTAAAACCTCCCTCCCCCCAACCCCCTCCCGCGGAGCGGGCGGGGGGGCCGTGGGTTGCCTTCGGCGACCCGGTAGGAGCTGTTGGCAACGCCACGTCCGTGCACTTGCCAGCCTTCAATCAAGCGTCGACGCTCGTGGTTCCAGTAGCTCCGCGGGGAGGCGAGTCGAGCAGAGCCGAGCCCCCCCCGCCAGCTCCGCTGGAGGGGGTTGGGGGCATAGCCGTTAACCGTGGTTGCTGGGCTTCCGCCGCCCCGGGCGCCGCTTCGCCTTTGCGGTACCCCGCCTCGGCCGCTCCTCAAGGCCTGCAATCCGCTCCTCGAAGAACCGCTTGCGCCACTTGCTGACTATCT
>DASXVQ010000019.1:0-88570 GCA_036504155.1 Myxococcales bacterium | reverse complement strand
CTCCTCGGCGCTCTGGTCGTGACCCTCGTCGCGGTCCCCGCGATCGCCGGCGAGCTCACCGTCAACGCCTTCGCCGGCCCTGGCGCCCTGGCGGTCCAGAAGCAGGTGAGCCGGGCGGTCTGCGACGACGTCCAGTGCGTGCCGGCGCCGAAGAACAAGAAGGCCAAGAAGAAGCCGGCGATCCTCAACGGCAAGGTGGTCAAGGGCAAGAAGGTGACCAACCTCGAGGTCTGGCTGGTGGGCACCAACGGCAAGCAGGCCTGGAAGAAGACCTGGCCGCTCGCCGCCGGCAAGCTCACCCCCGAGAACCTCGCCAAGGTCACCGAGCAGGTCGTCAAGTCGGTGGGCGCCAAGGCCCCGCCGCCTGCGCCGCCCGAGCCCAAGGCCGAGCCCGCCAGGACCGCGCCGCCCCCGGACAGCTCCTCGTCGTCGGCCACCAGCGCCAGCAGCTCGAGCTCGAGCTCGAGCTCCAGCAGCGGCAGCTCCAGCAGCACCGCCAGCGCCGCCGAGCCCAAGAAGGAAGGCGGCGACGACTGGGCCAAGGCGGAGGCCAAGCCGGCCAAGGCCGTGGAGACGAGCGACGAGCCCGCCGCCAGCGCGTCGACCTCGACCACCAGCTCCTCCGACGGCGCCGGCACGCTCCCGACGATCTTCGCGTCGGTCAACATGGACCTGATGTCCCGCGGCTTCGCCTACGACAACCTCTCGACCGCGAACCTGCACGAGTACAAGGGCTTCCCCATCGCCGCCCCGCACATCCACCTGGACGTCTACCCGCTCGCCCGCGTAGTCGACGGCTGGCTGCAGGGGCTCGGTCTGGAGGCCGATGTGGCCTTCACGCTGGGCCTGAAGGCAGTGGCGGGCAGCATCGATTTCCCCAGCCAGATCATGCGCTTGAACGGCGCGCTCAAGTTCCGCATCCCGCTGACCTCCGGCGGCATCGCGGTCTACCCGGCGGTGGGCTTCAACTACGCCTCGTTCTCCCTGTCGCCGTCGAAGACCAGCACCACCCTCGACGGCCTGCCCGAGGTCGCCTACCTGGGCCTGAAGCTGGGCGCCGGCCTCGACGCGCCGCTGCTCGACGACAAGCTGCGGCTGGGCCTGGGCATCAACTACCTGCCGGTCTTCGCCGCCGGCGAGGTCATCAGCGCCAGCTACTTCCCCGAGGGCTCGGTCTGGGGCCTGGGCGTCAACGCCTCCGCCGGCTACCGCATCCTCTCCCCGCTGGAGATTCGCCTGGGCTTCGCCCTGGAGCGCTACGCCCTCTCGTTCAAGACGCTGCCTACGGACACCTACAAGGCCAACGGCGCCTCGGATCTGCTGTGGTCGCTCTCGCTGGGCATCGGCGTCGTCTGGTAGCTGGACTGGACTCAACTCTGGCCCCTCGACAAGCTCGGGGTGTCGGAACTGGCCCCTCGACGAACTCGGGGGTCGGAACTGGCCCCTCGGCAAGCACCGGGGGATGAAGGAGCGGATATGGCGCACCTGGTCGGTCTCCTCGTCGGGCGCGAGCGCTCGTTCCCCGACGCCCTCATCGCCGAGGTCGGCAAGCGCAACACCGACGTCTCCGCCTGCTACGCCAAGATCGACGCGCAGCGCTCCGACCGGCCGCTGCGCTACGACGTGCTGATCGACCGCATCTCGCACGACGTCACCTGCTACCAGCCGGTGCTCAAGCAGGCGGTGCTGGCCGGGACCCGCGTCATCAACAACCCGTTCTGGCGCATCGCCGACGACAAGTTCTTCAACGTCGTGCTCGCCAGCCAGCTGGGCCTGAGGGTCCCCAAGACCTACGTCCTGCCGCAGCACTCCTACGGCGCCGACGTCACCACCGAGAGCCTGCGCAACCTCGTCTACCCCATCGACTGGGAGGGCGTCGGCCGCGACCTCGGGTATCCGCTCTACATGAAGCCCCACTGGGGCGGCGGCTGGCGCGGCGTGAGCCGGGTGCACTCGCTGCAGGAGATGCTCGCGGTCTACGACAAGTCCGGCACGCAGACGCTCATCGCCCAGGAGGAGATCCGCTGGGTGCAGTACGTGCGCTGCATCGTCATCGGCAAGGAGCAGGTGCTGCCGGCGCTGTGGGACCCGCGCCTGTCGCACTTCGAGCGCTACACCAAGGCCGGCGAGACGATGCCCGCGCTCAAGCCGGAGCTGGAGAGGAAGCTCATCGAGGACTCCAAGGCCCTCTGCCACGCGCTGGGCTACGACATGAACACCGTGGAGTGGGCCATCCGCGAGGACGGCCACGCCTACGCCATCGACTTCATGAACTCGGCCCCCGACCTCGACGTCTCCAGCCTGGGCGAGGAGAAGTTCGCCTGGGCGGTGGGCAAGATGGCGGACCTGTCCATCGCCCTGGCCAAGGACCCGGTGAAGGCGCCGCGGCACCACTGGCTCAAGGCGATGGGGGCCTGAGGCAGCAGTCGATAGTTGATGGTCGATAGTCGATAGTGGGCCGGCCGGGCGGATGATTCGGCCCACGCCCACGGTTCGGCCTTCCTCGCATGAACGACGATCCCCGCCAGCGCTCCGCTCCGACGCCCCGCGCTCGCCGAGGGGCCGAGTGGGCCGCAGCCGCGGCGTTCCTGGTCGCCGCCGTCGCGCTCACCTGGCCGATGACGGCGCACTTCACCTCCCGGCTCGGCGGCGACCCCGGCGATCCGTTCCAGACGCTCTGGTCCTGGCGCTGGATGCACGACGCGCTCACCGGCTTCACCAGCCCGTTCTTCACCGACCGCGTCTTCTATCCGCAGGGCTCGACGCTGGTCTTCGAGACCTTCGACATCCCCACCGCCGTCCTCACCGTGCCGCTGTGGCACGTGCTGCCGCCCTTCGGCGTCTACAACGCCGGCGTGCTCTTCGCCTTCTGGCTGACGGCGTACGGCATGTATCGGCTGGTCAAGGAGCTGACCGGCGATCGCCTGGTCGCCGTGGCCGCGGGCATCCTCTTCACCGCCACGCCGTACCACCTGGCCCACGTCCAGGGGCACCAGCACCTGGTCTCCATGGGCTGGCTGCCGCTCTACTTCCTCTATCTGGTCCGCATGCTCGAGGGCCGGGCGGTCGGCCCGTCCGGCCAGAGGGCGACGACGGTCCGCGACGCGCTGCTCGGCGGGCTCTTCCTGGCGCTCGCCTCGCTCGCCAGCTGGTACCACCTGCTCTACGCCGTCATCGGCACCGCGGTGCTGTTCGTCGATGCCGCCCTCCGGCTGCGCAAGACCTTCTTCTCCAAGGCGTTCTTGGGCCAGGCAATCGCCCTGGCGGTGACCTACCTCGTCCTCGCCGGGCCGCTGCTGATCGCCATCCTGGCCGCCAAGGCCCAGGAGCCCATCTCCGGCGCCCACGATGCCGTGCGCTTCTCCGGCGATGTCTACGCCTTCTTCTTCCCCAACCTCGCGCAGGGCTGGGGGCATTTCTGGGGCGGCCACGCCTTCCGCTGGACCGGCAACGCCGCGGAGACCGCGCTCTACGCCGGCTACGCGATCCTGTTCGGAGCGCTGGTGGCCAGCTTCGTCGGCGGCGGGCGCGCCCGCGCCTGGCTCTTCGTGGGGCTGGTGGGCGCGCTGATGGCGCTCGGCCCCAAGCTCCACGTCGACGGCGCCGTCCGCGACGTCAGCCTGCCCTACGCCTGGCTCGAGAAGGTGATGCCCCAGCTCGAGTTCATGGGCGTGCCGGTGCGCATCGGCTACGTGATGTACCTGGGCCTCATCGTCTGCGCCGCGCTCGGCCTGGCGAAGCTGCGCGAGGTGCTGGCCGCCGGCCCCACCCTGCGCTTCGCCATCGTCCTCTTCCCGTTCGCCCTGGGGATGGTCGAGTACCTGCCCCGCCGCTTCATCGAGACCGAGGCCGCGGCTCCCAAGCCGATGCTGGAGTGGGCCAAAGACCCGAAGAAATTCGCCGTCTTGGACATCTCCGACGACTACCGGATGATGTGGCACGCCACGGTGCACCAGAAGCCGATGACCGGCGGCAACCTGACGCGCATCCCCGACCGGCTGGAGAAGTGGTACTGGGGCCTGCCCATCGTCCAGGCGCTGCGCCACCCGGGGACCTTCCGGGTGCAGCCGGTGCTCGAGCGCACCGACGCCCGCATCGACTTCAGCTGGCCGAACGGTGGACCGCCGGATCCGAAGATGCGGGCGGACGCCTACCGCATCGAGTGGACCGGCGCGGTCGCGGTCCCGCGCGAGGGCGACTGGACCTTCTATCTGACCAGCGACGACGGCTCGACGCTGGATCTCGACGGCAAGCGCGTGGTCGAGAACGGCGGCGCCCATCCCATGCAGGAGCGCAGCGGCACAGCCAAGCTCTCGGCAGGGATGCACCCGCTCAAGCTCGTCTTCGATCAGCTGGGCGGGGACGCCGGAGTGAAGTTCGAGTGGGCGGGACCGGGCCAGCCTCGGGAGATCGTCCCGACGGCGGCCCTGACCTCCGGCGCGGACCTCAAGGAGCCCGGGCTGCGCGGGCTGTACCAGCAAGGCTCGCGCGACTGTGCCCTGGGGCGGGCCGAGGGTCGCAAGGCGCTGCGGGACATCGGCGTGAAGTACGTGGTGACCGGCTTCCAGGGCAACGACTGCCTGTCCGGACCGCTGGCGCTGCCCGAGACCTACCGCGGCGAAGGCGTGCGCATCTGGGAAGTCCCGGAGAGCGACTGACCATGGCGGGCCTGCTCATCGGGCTGGCGGTGCTGGTGGCGGTGGGCGCCCTCGCGGCGCGCGCGTGGAAGAAGCGCGGCGAGAAGCGCCGGCACGCCCGGGAGGCCGCGACGCGGCCGGGCTACAGCGCCGAGCACCCGGTGAAGATCGCCTCGTTCAACGAGATCGACGACGCCATCGCGATGTGGCGCTGCCCCTGCGGCGGGCTGCTGGACCGCATCGGCGAAGGCTCGCGGCCCGGGATGCGCGTCGTGCGCTGCGCCTGCGTCATCTGCGAAGAGGACGTGGATTTGTTCTTTGATCTTAGCGAGTTGCGGAACTAGCAAACCGCCCCCCCGCCCCTCCAGCGGAGCTGGAGGGGGGCTCGCCTCTGCTCGTTCCTCTGCCGGTAGGAGCTTACGGCACCTACGCGTCCGAGGTGGGGCTGGCCCCGCCAGCCTGGGCAATGCTCAAGCGGAGCTGGAGTGCTCGTTCCACTTTCCTGCGGTGCTCTTGGCGCCCTGACGCAAGCAGCCAGCGCGGTGCGCGCATCTCGAGCAACGACGTGGCGGTGCTAGCTCCCACCAAAACCGCCCCCCCGCCCCTCCAGCGGAGCTGGAGGGGAGCTCGCCTCTGCTCGTTCCTCTGCCGGTAGGAGCTCACGGCACCTACGCGTCCGAGGCGGGGCTGGCCCCGCCAGCCCGAGCAACGCTCAGGCGGACCCCTCGACAAGCTCGGGACAGGACTGGAGCGGGGCTCGCCTCCGCTCGTTTCTCTTTCCTGCGGAGCGCCCTGACGCACGCAGCCAGCGCGGTACGCGCATCACGAGCACCGACGCCGCGGCGCCTCTAGCTCCTACCGCGTCAGCAAAGGCAACGAGCGGCTCCCCCTCCAGCTCCGCTGGAGGGGGTCGGGGGGTGGTTTCTAAGCCCGCCCGCCCCGGACGTCCCCAATGCCCGAGAGGCACTGGTAGACGCGCTTGCCACCGGATTCCCAAGCCAATTCAAGGTTCAGGAAGAGGTAGCCATCGGTGACGCGCAGCTCGCCCTTGGCCGCCGGGTTCTGCGACTCGATGGTGCCGTCGACGTCGACCGTCAGCGTGATCGCCGGGTCGAACGGGATGACGAGCTTGTAGGTCCCGTCCTGGCAGCACACCGTCCCCAGCGCTTCGGCGTCGCCGCGGATGACCAGGCCGTACTCGCCGTCGAGCAGCTCCGGCACGCTCTGCGGAAGGTCGGTCGCCACCTGGAGCAGCTTGGAGAGCTCGCGCTGGTAGGCCGCGCGGCCGGACGGCGTGAGCCGATCCTTGAGCCGCTCGAAGGTCTGCTTGAGGGTCGCCAGGGTGCCGGGCTTGGCGCGAAGAGCGGCGAACAGCGCCTTGACCTCGTTGGCGTCGAGCGCAGTCACGCCATCGAAGCCGTTGGAAGAATTGCTGTTTTCCACGGCGACACTCCCGGTTCCGGCCAGGCCTGATCTCTCGGCCCCATTGTCGGCGGCAGCCTAGCCTAAGTTTCCTGGGGAGTCGCGCGGGGATAGGCCGGGTAGAGGATGGGGCCGGAAGCGCCTTTGGCAACCTGGCTCGTCACGGGCTCGTCGGGTACTGGCGGCGGAGGATACCGTCGACGCCAATCGCCCTCAGCATGCCGTCCGTAGTTCCCCACAGCGCATCGCAATACCCTGGAGTCGTGGTGCTCGACCATGACTGGCCATCGAAGTGCTGCACCGTATGAGTGTCCTGGCAGATCCAGTGCTGCTTGCCCGAGGAGAACGCCCCCCAGGTCCTGTTCCCAGCCACGGTGATGGGCTCTTTGAGCCACTGGTTCCCGTCCCATCGGTAGACGTTGGTGCCATAGCTGCCTTCGTAGACCAGCGACTGGGTCGAAGGCCCCCTCGAGAATCGGGGGAGCTTCCCGACGAAGGGCATCGCGACCGGCACCCAGTCGGTCCCGTTCCACAGCGCCGACGCGTCACCGCTCGTCGCCCAGACGTTGCCTGGGTAGGTTCCCTGGAGGTCTGTGTAGCTCTCAGCCCCGGTGCTGCGCACCCAGCGCCCCTGGGGATAGTCGATGCTCGGCGACTCCCGGCGTACGAGGCCGCCACTGAGGCCCGCGACCACGGCCCACAATTGGCCGGGCCCTGTCGCGACCAGGCCACGGACGCAGAGCGGCAGGTAGCCAGAGCATTCGTTCTCCAGCGCGATCGACCAACCGGCTTCGTTGAATCCCCAGAGGTCGTTCCTGCCCGTTCCGCTCGGCATGGCCAGCGCCCACACCTCGGACGCACTGGCACCAGCGACCTCCGCCGAGTGGTGGTCGCCTACGTCGAGCGCCTCCGACCAGCCTTGTCCATCGAAATGGTGGATTTCGGGTTGATTGAGGTAAGCGAGCCAAATCTCCTTTCCAAGGCCCCAGACGCTTCCGGGAGCGTCGGGCCACGTCCACGACTCTCCAAAGACCGATGGCTTGGGGAGGTAGCGAACCCAGGCACCGTTGGCGCGGCGCAAGAGGCTTCCGGCCGCCACCCATTCCGGCTCGTCGCGGGGCCATCGCCCCGCTGACCAAATCGCAGACTCGACCCCGAGGACGCCCATCGGCTCCCAGAGATCGCCGAGGAGTCGGTACTGCATGCCTTTCTCGTCAGTGAGAACGAGGTTTCCTGCGCTTTGGGAAATCCACGCGAGAGCGTGGGCTTCTTGCGGAGCTGCGACGTCGCTCCAGGCAGCGCCATCCCAGCGGAACAGGCTGGGAATGGTCTCCCACGACGACGAGAAGCGCCGACCAGCGACCCAGACCTCGCTGGACGAGATGGCGAGCGAGTCTGCCCACATGCTCCCTTGGTCGAGCCCTAAGGACCGGTTGGTCCAAGCGGATCCGTCCCAGTGGAGAGCAAACGACCTTCCGGGATCGGTAGGCAAAGTGGACGAAGGGTCGCTCGCAAGGACCCAGACGTCTGAGGTGGACGTCCCCGTCATCCGGAATCTCAGGTTCTGCAGCCCTGCCAGGCTCGGCTGCTCCATCGCCGTCCACGCCTGACCGTTCCAGTGCCTGAACTCAACCTTTCCATCTCCCGGGCCTCCGCCCCACGCAACGGCCCACAGGTCGTTCGGGGCAGCGCCCCAGAGCGCCACGATCCATCGGGGCGACAGATCGTTCCGGTCCCAGGTCTGCCCGTTCCAATGACGCACGCCGGTGTTGGTGCCGACCCAGACATCGCTCTTTGAGAACGCCCACACCGCTGTCGGTTCACGAGCCTCTTCGTGGAATATCCAATTGGTTCCGTCGAACTGGAGCACCACCGAGTAGCTGACTGCCCAGACGTTCGTCGGGTCGGACCCGTGGATGACCCTGAACTCTCCACCAAGCGGCAGCGGGTCCTCCCAGCACCAGCCGTCGGAGTTGCAGGCGCGATCCACGCAGGCGCCACTCCTGTCCATGAGCCAGCCCACGGGGCAGACATCAGATGGACCCGCATCCGGGCCACTGTCCGCCAGGGCAGCGTCCGCTGTAACGGTGCCCACGTACTTCGTGGCCGTCTGGCAGGCCGCCAGCGACAAGCAGAAGACCACAAGCGCGGATCGCATCGATTCCTCCCGAATCCCTTGTGCCTTCGAGCCTCGAGGCGGGAAAACCTTGCAGTCGAAGTTCAGCGGCTCAGCTCGGCGCGCGCTCGTGCGGCGAACGCACCTTGCGGAAACAGCTCGAGATACCGCAGCAGGTCGGCCCGGCACCCGGCGAGGTCGCCCACCCGGCTGCGCGCGGTGGCCCGTCCAAAGAGGGCCCGCTCGAGCGTGGCGCCGCCCCCGGCGACCAGTTCGTCGAAGAGCGGAAGCGCCTCGCCGAAGCGCCCCCCTCCCGAGAGCAGCTCTCCCTGCAGCAGCAGAAGCTGCGCGCGCCGGACGCTCCCGCGGGGCAGCTTCGGTGTGAGCTGGCCGAGCTCGCGCAGCGCGTCGTCGCCGCGACGCAGAGCCACCAGCGCCTCTATCCGAGCGGCCGAGGCCTCCTCCAGCAGCGCACCCGTCGGATGTTGGGCGCGCAGCTCGTCGAGGGTCGAAAGCGCCGCCGCCGGGTCCTTCTGGTCGCGAAGCTGGTGCAGCGCCCCGGCCAGCACTCGAGACTCCGCCCCGAGCGCGGACTCGCTGGGGAGCGCAAGAGGTGGCGGCGCAATTCCCACGAAGGGATCCGGCTCGGCTGGCTTGGGCTCCTCTACTCTGGGCTCGACCGAGGCGGGCTTGCCCAGGGCAACCCTGGGAGCGGCGGTGGGAGTGGCTGCAACTGCCGGAGGCGCCTCGACTTTTTCAGGAAGCGGCTCGGGCAGAGGCGGCAGCCGACGCGCAGCTTCGGAAGGTAGGGCTTCGGGCACCTGCGGAGGAACGACCAAGGGCTCTTCGCGCAGAGTCGGCAGCCCGTAGACGCCGAAGGAGGTAGCCGCCGCGGAGGCAGCGACCAGGAGGACGAGGCCGAAGACCGGAGCGAGCCGAGCCCAGCGCGTGGGCACCGCGAGCTCACCTTCGATCTCCCGTTGCACCTGGCTCAACTCTTGAGCGGTCGGTCCGCGCAGCGCCTCGCGAGCGCCTCGCAGCATCCGTCCCGCTCGGGCTTCGGCGGAGCCATCGTCGGCCAACTCGGAAAAGCGCTTTGAATCCAGGGACATCAGCGGGCTCCCTTCTCGAGTTGCACGAGCAGCTTCGCGCGGGCGCGGTGAAGCCAGGTCCACACCGTGCCCACCCGGGCGCCCATCAACTGGGCGATCTCCTCGCCGCGCAGCCCCTCGATCTCGAAGAGGATCAGCACGGCGCGGTCCCGCTCCCGGAGGCGGTCGAGTGCGCGGTAGAGCGCTCCGATCTCCTGGTCTCGCTGCAGGGCTTCGAGCGGGCTGGCCTCCCGCGAGGCCACCTCGAGCGCCTGCGGGTGCCGTTCTTGACCGCCAAAGATCCAGCGCCTCAGCCGGGCGCGCCGACGCCGGTGCGCCACCTCGTTGGCGGTGATGCGAAAGAGCCAGGTGGAGAGCTGGGACTCCCCGCGAAACCTGGGCAAGTGCTGGTAGACCTTGAGGAAAACCTCGTGGACCACGTCCTCGGTGTCCGCACCCGGTCCGCCGAGTTGGTGCGCCCAGCGTCCCACCGTCGGCGCCCACGCCCGGTACACCTCCGCCGGGTCGTTGGCGGCCAGCTCGCCGCTCTGGGCCAGCGCGTGTGTACCGGAGGTGATCACAGGGAGCATCGGGGGTTCGATCCTCGACCCCGCAAATCCTTACGGAGCAAAGGAAAGCCCGAGCGCACCTGACAGCTCCAGGACGGGCAGGTCGGTCGTCTCGGCGCTGCCGCGCAGGCCGATTCGCGTCCGCTCCAGCCAGCCCGTCCCGAGCCCTGCGACCCACAGCTTCACCGGGCCGAGTGGAAGCGCCACTCGCAGGTCGAGCCCGATTCCCGCCCGGGCTCCGTGAGCGCTCTGGTCCACCGCGAAGCCTTGGCCTTCGAGCAGGTAGACGCCTCCGACGAGCGCCAGGCCGGGCTCGAGCACCACCGGCCCCAGGGCCACTTTCAGGCGCGGGCCCAGCCGAGCCGCCAGCGGCGTGTAGCTCACGGTGCCGGCTCCGAGTGGAACGGAAGCGCTGGCGTTGAACCCGACCGAGAGGCCGATTGCCAAGGCGCTGGTCCGCGAGCCGACGCTCACGTCGATCAGCCCCCCGCCCGAGAGCGGCTGGCTGGCCAAGGTCGCGGCAGCTCCAAGCTCCCAGGACAGCCCGGAGGTCGGTGGTTCTGGCGGCGGCGCCTGCGGGGTCGGCTGGACTTGCGCGGGAAGCTCCGGGCCCGGCGGCTCGGCGGAGCGGATCTGCTCGGCCCAGGCTTGCAGGAAGACGGCGCAGGCTTGCGCGAGGTCGGCGCAGGAGCTGCCCGGCTTGAAGTCCTTGCGCGAGATGATGGCTCCGGCGGCATCCCGCAGCTCGACCACGACCTCGGGCCCGGTCGAGTCCACCCAGGCGCGGTAGGCGGCGCGGGTCTCGGCGGGCCGCAAGATGCCGAGCCGCTGCGCGACGTCCTCCGGCGACGGGCAGGTCCCCAGGCCCGAGACCTGGACGACGCCCACGAGCGAAGCGAGGACGAGCTGGGGCGCGACCAGCATGGACTGCCCCTTGATTGGCAACCGGTCCACCGGCTGACCGGGCGAGCGAAGGCCGGGAGGCTACACGATTTCAGTGAAGCGCGCCTCGACTGACAGTGGACCCCGCGAGACGCGGGCCCGGCGCCGGCGCCTCGTGCTACCCTGCCCGCCCTCATGTCGGCCCCCTCCCCCACCAACCAGTTCCAGGACATGCTCCTGGACGAGCGCCGCCGGCGGATCGAGGAAGTCGTCGCCCTGCGCACGCGCTCGCTGGCGGTGGTGCTCGAGGACCTGGAGGACCCGCACAACGTCGCCGCGGTGCTGCGAAGCTGCGAGGCGTTCGGGATCCAGGAAGTCCACGCGATCACTCGCAATTACGCCTTCCACCCGAACCCGAAGATCACCCAGGGCGCCGAGAAGTGGCTCGACCTGTCGCTCTACCGGGAGCCGGAGCGCTGCCTGAGCCTGCTCAAGCAGCGGGGCTATCTGCTCGCCGCCACTCACCTTTCCGATGACGCCATCTCGCTGTTCGACCTCCCGGTCGACCGCCCGGTGGCCTTGATCTTCGGGACCGAGAAGGTCGGCGTCAGCCCGGAGATGCTCTCGCGCTGCGACGTGCGCTTCAAGATCCCCATGCTCGGCTTCTCGCAGAGCTTCAACATCTCGGTGGCCACCGCCATCTGCCTGTCGCACCTGGTCTTCAAGCGCCTGGAAAAGCTGGGCAAGACCGGCGACCTTCCCGAGGCGGAACAGCAGGCGATGCGGGAGCGGTTCTTCGCCCTGGCGGTCAAGCAGCGCCACCGCATCTTCCAGAAGCGCCAGCAGAAGAGTCAGAAGAATCAGGATGATGGGTCGTCCAAGGCGTAACCCACGCCCCTCGAGGAGCCTCGCATGAACCCGCTCGCCATCGCCTGCCTGGTCGGCTTGCTTGCCTTCCCGGCCGCAGCCTGCGCCGCCGCCGCTCCCGCGAAGAAGGCCGAGCCTGCTGCGCCCATCGCCAAGGCGGAGCCCAAGGCCCCCGCGGCCAAGCCCGAGCCGGCCCCAGCCGCTTCCGCTGCCGCCAAGTCCGAGCCCGGTGCCCCCGCAGCCAAGGCCGAGCCCGCCAAGCCCGAGACCAAGGCCGAGCCCAAGCCGGCCGAGCCCAAGCCGGCCGACCCCAAGGCGGCCGAGCCGGTGGTGGTCGCGGACAAGACGCCGATGGACCCCGAGGTCCGCAAGGCGGTGGACTCGATGCAGAAGTTCTACGAGGACACCAAGGATTTCCAGGCCGACTTCAAGCAGGTCTACAAGTACAAGACCTTCGCCCGCACCACCGAGGCCGCCGGCAAGATGAAGTTCAAGAAGGACGGCCCCTCGATGCGCTGGGACTACCTCAAGCCCGGCGAGAAGGTCTTCGTCGTCGCCGCGGAGAAGGTCTTCGCCTACGACAAGGAAGCCAAGCAGCTCATCGTCTCGCGCATGTCCGCGGACCGGCTCTCCGCGTCGGTCACCTTCCTGTGGGGCCAGGGCAAGCTCGACCGCGAATTCCGCATCACCAAGGCCGACCGCAAGGACTTCACCGGCGGCATCGCGCTGGAGCTGACCCCCAAGCTCGTCGACCCGCGCTTCCAGAAGGTCTTTTTCTTGCTCGACCCCAAGACTTTCGCGGTCAAGGAGAGCATCGTGGTCGACCCCGACGGCAGCGAGAACCGGATGACCTTCTCCAACCAGAAGACCAACACCGGCCTCACCAACGACGCCTTCAAGATCGAGCCGCCCGCCGACGTGCAGATCAAGCGGATGGACGAGTAGCCGAAGCAGCCGAAGTCACTGGACGAACTTCTCCAACCCAGCGGGCTCCTCCTGGTCGGAGTGCGAACATCGCGGGCGCCAAGGAAGGCTCCAAATGATCCGCCACATCGTGATGTGGAAGCTCAAGGAAAGCGCCGAGGGCGCTGACAAGGCGACCAACGCCGCCAAGGTGAAGGCGTGGCTCGACACCTGCCACGGCCTGGTGCCCGGCATGGGCATCTTCGAGGTGGCGGTGGCGACGCCGGGGCTCGAGGCGACCTGCGACGTGGTCCTCTACGCCGAGTTCGACGACAAGGCCGCGCTCGACGCCTACCAGAGCCACCCGACCCACGCCGCCCTCATGCCGAAGATCTCGGCGGTGCGCTCCGAGCGGCACTGCATGGACTTCGTGGCCTAGCCGGCGCTCAGACCTGCGGCTTCTTCGCCTTCGCCAGCCTGGAGGCGAACGCCAGGTTCTTGAGGTAGATCTCGCGCTTGGGGTCGAGCTGCACGGCCTTCTTGAGCAGGTTCTCCGCGACCGCGAAGTCGCGGCGCTCCTTGATCACCACCAGCGCCAGGCGGTTGTAGAGCGGCGCGGGCTGGTCGGTGAGCTCGATGGCCCTGGCCAGCACCTTGATCGCCCCGCGGAAGTCGCCCTTGCGCTCCAGCTCGATGGCCTCCTGCAGCGACGCCTTGGCGCCCATCCCGGCGGGGGCCGCGGCGCGGAACGGCTTGGTGCGCACCGAGGCCCGGTCCACTCCGATGTCGACTCCCGGCACGGTGGTCCTCACCGGCTCGGGCGCGGCCGGCGGCGGGTTGATCACCAGGACCGCGCGCCGCTCCAGCGAGTGCAGCACCGACTGGATCTCCACCGTCTTCAGCCCCACCGCCTTGCCCAGCGTCTCGACGTCGGCGACGCCGTCGACGAGCGAGACCACGTAGGCCTCGAAGGTCGTCAGCGTGTAGCGCTTCGGGTCGAGCTTGCCGATGACGGTCGGTCGCCCGAGCGGGTTCGGCAGCGAGCTGAAGGCCGCGGTGGGCCGCTCCTCCACCTCGACGCCCTCTTCTTCCTCTTCTTCGTCTCCCTGCATCGCTCCCGGCGGCGGGGGCGGCGGGCCGGGCGCCTTCTCGAGCTTGGAGTCGGCCGGCGCCAAGAGCGAGAACACCAGCGACGGCTCGCGCGGGGGCAGCGGGTCGCGCTCGACCTGCGCGCCGTCGACCACCAGCTCGCAGTGCGGGCACATGAACGCGCCGACCGGCAGCGCTCGGTGACAGGTCGGACAGCTCTGCGGCCCAGCCATCACGCACCCCCGGCTCGGGTTGGACGAGGTCCAGCATACGCCTGCCGCCCCGCCCCTGGCTGGGGGGGCGCCGCGCCTCCCGTCGGGGGCTGGTGTACGCTTTGTCCCGCTCCCCGCATTCCGCCGTCGAGTCGTGGACGGCCGGGGACGGCTGCCTTTGGGGGGACAAGGGGAGCGCGCGCGATGGCTGACGGGAAGCTCGTCGCCCCCCGGCTGGTCGCCGAGCGCCTCATCCCCGCCGAGCAGGTGCAGTCGCTCATCGACGACTTCTACGCGCTGACCCGCCTCGGCATCGGGCTCATCGACCTGGACGGCAAGGTGCTGGTCGCCGCGGGCTGGCAGGACGTCTGCGTCCGGTTCTTCCGCGCCCACCCCGAGACCTGCCGCCACTGCCAGGAGAGCGACCTCTTCCTCACCCGCGACCTGCAGCCCGGCGAGGTCCGCGAGCACCGCTGCCAGAACGGCATGTGGGACCTGGGCACGCCGGTCTACGTGCTGGGCACCCACCTCGCCAACATCTTCCTCGGCCAGTTCTTCTACGAGGACGAGGTGCCCGACTACGCCTTCTTCGAGGGCCTCGCCCAGCGCCACGGGTTCGACTGGCCGCAGTTCCGCGCCGCGCTCGACCGCGCCCCGCGCTGGTCGCGCGAGCGGGTGCGCACCGCCATGCGCTTCTACACCAAGCTCGCCGACATGGTGGCCGGCCTGAGCTCGGCGCACGCGCTCAAGCAGCAGGCCCTCGACCACATCGGGGCGCGGCACACCATGCTGCGCGAGATCCTCGACGCCATCCCGGAGCTGGTCTACTGGCGCCGGCGCGACGGGTTGTACCTGGGCTGCAACGACGCGTTCGCGCGCTCGGTGGGGCTGCCCGGGCCCGAGGCGGTCGCCGGCCGCGCCGACGGCGAGCTCCCCTGGCCGCGCGCCTGGGCGAAGCGCGAGGGCGACGACGACGAGGCGGTGATGGCCTCGGGGACGCTGCGCCGCCAGAGCGTCGAGGAGGTGCGCCGGCGGGACGGGACGACCTTCGTCGCCGAGTGCACCCGGGTTCCGCTGCGCGACGCCGCCGGCAACGTCCACGGCCTGCTCGGCCTGGTGCAGGACGTGACCGCGCTGGTCTCCAGCGAGGAGAAGCTGCGGCTGCTGCTCGACTCGACCGGCGAGGCCATCTACGGCATCGACCTCGAGGGCCGCTGCACGTTCTGCAACAGCACCTGCCTGAAGATGCTGGGCTATTCGAGCGCCGCCGACCTCATCGGCCGGGACATGCACCGGCAGATCCACCACAGCCGCCCCGACGGGACCCCGTTCCCGGCGGAGGAGTGCCGCACCGTCCAGGCCTTCCGGCGCGGCCAGGGCTCGCACGTGGAGGACGAGGTGCTGTTCCGGGCCGACGGGACGGGCTTCCCGGCGGAGTACTGGTCGCACCCGCAGGTCAAGGACGGCAAGGTGGTGGGGGCGGTGGTGACCTTCGTGGACATCAGCGCGCGCAAGCAGCTGGAGGAGCAGCTGCGGCAGTCGCAGAAAATCGAGTCGGTGGGGCGGCTGGCGGGGGGCGTCGCCCACGACTTCAACAACATGCTGGGCATCATCCTGGGCCACGCCGAGCTGGCGCTCGGGCAGCTCGGGCCGGCCAGCCCGGTGCGCGAGGACCTGGAGGAGATCTCGCGGGCCGCCAAGCGCTCCGCCGACCTCACCCGGCAGCTGCTGGCGTTCGCGCGCAAGCAGACCATCGCCCCCAGGATCCTCGACGTCAACGCGGCGGTGTCCTCGCAGCTGCGGCTCATCCGCCGGCTCATCGGCGAGGACATCGAGCTCGTGTGGCGGCCGGCTCAGGCGCTGTGGAACCTGGAGATCGACCCGGCCCAGCTCGACCAGCTCGTCACCAACCTCACCACCAACGCCCGCGACGCCATCTCTGGGGTCGGCCAGATCACCATCGAGACCGCGAACCTGGCGCTGGACCGGGGCTTCTGTGCGCGGCACCCGGGGTCGGTCGCCGGCGACTACGTGCTGCTCTCGGTCAGCGACGACGGCTGCGGCATCGAGCCGGAGAGGATGTCGCGGCTGTTCGACCCCTTCTACACCACCAAGGAAGTCGGGAGGGGCACCGGGCTGGGCCTGTCGATGGTGGACGGAATCGTGAAGCAGAACGGGGGCTTCGTCGAGGTGGTCAGCGAGGCGGGGCGCGGCTCGACGTTCCGCATCTACCTGCCGCGGGCCACCGGGGCCGCCCCGCCGATCGCGGTGCCGGAGGTCGGCGCCCAGGGCGGCCAGGAGACCGTGCTCGTGGTCGAGGACGAGGAGTCGAGCCTGCGGCTGCTGGAGCGGTATCTGACCTCTCTAGGCTACCGCGTGCTGGCGACCTCCGACCCGGAGGAGGCGCTGGAGATCGCCAGGAAGAACGCGCGGGTGGACCTGCTGCTCACCGACGTGGTCATGCCGAAGATGAACGGCCGCCAGCTCGCGGACACGCTCTGCGCCGCCATCCCCGGCCTGCGCTGCCTGTTCATGTCCGGCTACACCGCAAACGTCATCGCCGACCGCGGAGTGCTGGACGAGGGCGTGAGCTTCCTGGCCAAGCCGTACACGCTGGGGGAGCTGGCGGCGAAGGTGCGGGAGGTCCTGGAGGCCCGGTGACCGCGGACCTCGAGGACCCAGTCAGTGGGTGAAGCCGCCGAGCGCCGCCTGGGCGAAGGTCGCCGCCTGGCTCGCCCGGATGGCCGACTGCGAGAAGACCTGGAAGGCCTTGCGGATCTCGCTGGCCGAGGCTCCCGGGGTCAGGATCCACCGGTCCTCGACGCCCATCTCCTTGAAGACCTTGCGGAAATCGGTGGCGCCGTCGTCGATTCCCATGGCCGCCACGATGTGGCACTCGGCCCGCTGCATGTCCCGGACGATCTTGGCGACGTCCCTGGCGGTGTGCTGGGTCGAGTGCTGGTCGCTGCCGTCGGTGATGACGAGCGTGACCGAGCGCGCCGCGACTCCGTTGGAGGAGAACTCCTGCGTCTTGGCCAGGACCGAGCCCAAGAGGACCACCGTCTGGTCGTAGAGCGGAGTGCCCTGGTTCGGGTCGAAGTTCTTGCTGCTCATGCCGATGGCCTGGTCGAGCGGCCGGTACGGGTAAAGGACGCTGCCGTTGAGGTAGCGGGTGTGAGCCAGGACGCAGTCGCGCTGCTTGGAGGACTGCAGCGCCTCGAGCACCAGGTTGTGGCCGTCGCACACCACCTTGGCGTTGCCCGAGAACCGGATGGACCCGGAGTCGTCGGGCATCATCGTCACCAGCAGCACCTCGCTGGCCTTCACGTCGTCCACGCAGATGCCCAGGCCGGCCTGGATTTGCGCGCCCAGGTCCACCGAGGTCAGCGTCTGCAGCGATTCGGGCGAGAGGACGCCTTCGGCGTGGGCCGCCTGGAAGAGGTCGTTCACGTTCGGTCCGGACTTCCCGTTTCCGTTGGGCTTCGAGTTCATGGCTTACCTCCTTGGATTTGTTGGGGAATGCGGGTGCTCGCTTCGGGGCCTTCACTGCCCGGGGCTGGTGTCCTCCGCGCGCTGACGCTTGCGGCTCCGTCCACCGCGTCCACCGCCCGGTCCGTGGCCTCACCGGAAGTCCGGCCAGGTCTCCACCGGGTCCGTGCTGTTCACCACGTGCATCCCGGCCTTGGCGAAGCGGTCCAGCGCGGCCTCGGCCTGGGGGGTGAAGTCCGCGGCGAACCCGCCCTTGCCGTCGGGCACCGCCACCGCCGACATGCAGTCCTTCAGGACGTAGACCTTGCGCGCGAGCGTGGCGTCCTGCGCCACGATCTCGTCGAGCAGGTCGTCGATGCTGCTCTTCACGCAGTGGCTGGCGGCCTGCCCGGCGATGACCACCGCGTCCGAGCCGAGCAGGGTCTTCAGGAACGCCGCGTTGCGCTGGGCGAGCGGGGCGCCGTCGAAGCGGGTGAGCACCTCGGGCCGCAGCACCGAGTAGTTCTCGGTCAGCGCGTTGCCGCCCTTGACCTCCACCCAGCTCTGGGCGCCGCGCACGAAGCTGTGGAAGAGCCGCGCCTCCTGCACCACGCCCACCAGCGCGTGGCCGTCGGAGCCGAGCAGGCAGTGCGGCGGCCAGAGGTAGAGCTTGTACTTGCCGGCCTTCTCCAACTCCGCGCAGTAGTGGCGCACCTGCTTGAGCAGCCACGGGTAGTTGCCGCCGCACAGCCACGCGGCGACCGCCGGGTTGGGCTTCACCTCGCCTTTCTCGAGGTGCTCGGTGGTGATCTCGCGGTACGGCCCCAGCGGCTGGTCCGAGCCGTCGACCCAGAAGCTGGGGAAGAAGATCTGGTATGCGAAGTGGGTGTCGAGGGTGGTGGTGACGTTGGTGAGCAGGTCGAGGTTGGCGTACAGGAACTCGGCGATGCGCTTGCTGTCCCCGATGGCTCCCTGGCCGCTGCGCCCGCCGACGTAGAGCGAGCCCTCGGGGAAGCAGAAGTCCTTCTGCACATCGATGAGCAGCAGGTGGACGTTCTTCTTGTCCGTCGCCGCGGGGAGGATCCGGTGGGCGCGGCGCCAATCGGCGGCCTCGGCGAAGAGGCGCTGCGAGTCCGGCGAGTAGCCGATGCGCTCGGCGTTCCTGGGGTCGAAGAAGCGGGGCAGCGGCAGCGGCTGGTGGGCGTTCATGGCTCTCTCCTTCACGACGGCGTTCCTGCGTTCACGGCATCTGCAGCACGGCGAGGTCCTGCGGGTTGACGACGACCAGCCCCTCGCGGCCGATGAGCAGCCGGCTCTGCGAGCTGACGAAGGGCTCGGTGTCGGGGAAGTCCCGGGTCTTGGCGAGGCCGCCGCCGCTAAGGATCTCGACCCGCGCGATTCCGGCGTCGGTCGCCACCAGCAGCATCCCGCCGACCGCGCACGCGCCTCCGAGGGTCCCCAGCCAGCTCCCGTCGCCGGCGTCGGCTTCGGCGCTCGCCTCGAGGTTCCCGCTTCGCGAGTAGACGAGGCACAGGTGGCGCGTCCGGCCGCCAGTCTGCAGCGCGAGCCGCAGCCAGGCGCGCTTGTCGTCGAGGGCGCAGGTGGCGCCCAGCAGTTGGCCGGGCAGCGGCGGCAGCTTCAGCTGATCGTTGAGGCCGCCCCTGGCCGCGTCGAAGGCGAAGGCGACCGAGAGCGTCCCGGCGCGGTAGAAGCCGAATCCGAACCCCTCGACTGCGCCCGGGGTGCTGGCGATCCAGAACCGGGTCTGGCCGGCCAGGACCTCGCCGACCGATTCCGGGATGGCCAGCGCGCCGACCAGCGTCTCGCGCATCAGCCGCCTGTCCTGGATCCAGAACCGGCGCTTGCCGTCGCTCGCGAAGCTTTCGGCAGCGAGCTTCTCGGGCGCCTGGTCGGGCGAGAGCGTCACCAGCTCCCCTGCCCTGCCGACCAGCGTGTCCTTTCCTCGAATCGCGAAGCGCAGCCGCGGATCCAGCGGGCCGCGCAGCGCGACGGACCCGTCCTCGCGGCGGAATGCGCCGTCCTCGTGGCAAAGCCAGCGGACCTGGCCGTCCTCGACCGAGGCCTCGAGCAAGAGGCCGTGCGTCTCGAAGAGCCGCTTGCAGGTGACTTCGCCGTGCACCCGGACGGCGACCGTGGTGCGCAGCCCCTGCGCCGCGGTCGGGCTGCAGGCCGGGCAGGCCAGCCGCGCGTGCTCGAGCTGGCACTTGGGGCAGCGGGAGAACTGGAGCCGGCCCAGGAGCTCGACCGGGAACTCGCCGCGCTGGTCCTGCTCGAAGACGCGGTGGAGTTGGTCCAGCAACGCGTCGGGGAGGCTGGCCAGGCAGGCCGCGGGCTTGGGGTAGACGACCTCCGGATGGAAGACCGTGACCCGCCGAAGCGGCCGCGCCGCCTGGGGAATCCGGTCGCTGGCGCTCCTGGGCTTGTAGATGCCGCCGTAGGGCCCGACGAAGAGCAGCGACTGCATCAGCAGCACGGCGAAGGCGTACCAGTCGGACTCGATCGCGTACGGCCGGACCTGCTGCAGGCCGCCCACCCCACCACCGTCGCAGAGCAGCGGATCGACGAAGCGGTCGGTGAAGACGGAGCAGCGGTAGGGGCCGAACTGGAAGCTGTCGGCGTCGATGAGGAAGGCCTCCGCGGCGACGACCAGCACGTTGCGGTCGTTGAAGTCGCCGATGACGACGCCGGCCCGGTGGAGCGCGGCGACGGTGCGGTGCAGCTCCTGAAAGAGGGCGACGACGTCGGAGGCCGGGTAGCCCGCGCGGCGGAAGGTCGGGTCGGCCAGGCGGAAGAGCGCCTCCGCCCCGGCGACCTTGCGCATCGCGTAGCCGAGGACGGTCGTGCCGGCGGCGTCGGTGGCCAGCTCCTCGGGGACCACCACGTGCGCCGGCAGGCCGAGGGGGAAGTCGCGCAGCTTGCGCTGGTGCTCGGCCAGCCGTGCCTGGGCGGTGGCTTGCTCGTGCGGCAGGCCCTGGTAGTCGGGATGGTCCGGCGCCTTGAAGACCTTCAGGGCCCGCCCGCGCCCGAGGTCGAAGACGTCCGCCTCGCCGCCCTTGCCCAGCGCCATCGCCGGCTTGAGCGCGATCCTCTTGCCGCCCAGGAAGACCGCGTTCACGGCGCCCTCCGGAGCACGACCAGAGTCGCGTCGTCCTCGAGGGTCTTCGCCCGGCCCTGCATCCAGAGGAGCCGGCGCACCATGTCCGGGTTCGCCAACACGCGCGGGTCCTCGAGGAAGGGCTGCAGGTCGAGATCCGCGGCCCCGTCGGTGGCGAGGACGACCGAGGCCAGCTCCTCGGGAGGAGGCAGCGGACGAAGGTCGAACGCCACCCGCGGCGCGCCCGGGCCGCAGAGCGCGTAGCCCAGGTAGGGCGGCGCGTTTCCCGGGAAGGGCCCCAGGTTCCGCGCGCTCCCGTTGACGGCCAGGAGCCCGTCGCCCAGCGTGAAGGCCCGGGAGCGGGATGGACCGACCGCGACGCCGACCACCGTGAAGAGGAAGTGCTCGGCGACGACCCGGGTGAAGGCTTCGGTCCCGGGCGCGGCGCCGCTCATCGCCCCGGCGAGGCGCTTCAGCGCATCGAGCACCTTGGCTTGCGCTCGCTCGGTGGCTTCCAGAAGGCTCTGCACGCCGAGCTGCTCGGCCATCGCCTGGGCCACCAGCTGGCAGCCGATGGCCGCGCCGGCTTCGCTGTGCGCCCCGCTCGAGCAGCCGTCGCAGACCACCGCCACCAGCCCCCGCTCGTCCTGCCTCCAGGCGAACGCGTCCTGGTCGTTGCGCCCCGAGAGCGCGTGGTGGCGCCCGGCGACCGTCCCTCCGGCGATGACGAAGGCTGGAAACAACGCGGCCTCCCGGCTGCTTCGTGTTTGACTGACACTATTATGGTGTCTGCCACACACGAAGTCAATTGCGGGTACAAACCCCCTCCCCCGTCCCCTCCCATTCGCTTCGGTTTCTGCGGCTCTGCCTCGCTCGACCTGATTCGCTTTGCCAGGCTCGCCTCTCGATCAGCCGGGGAGGGGCGACACCGTCTACTTGCCGCGACCTCCTCGGAGCTCCGGGCGAGTCTCTCGACTGCCCGAGGCCTGCGCTCCTCGGATCCCGCGGCGAGCAAGCGGTATCGCCCCTCCCCGGTCAGTCGAGCGCTGCACCGCTAGAACTGCCGCCCGTCGATCGAGGCAGATCGTGGGCGCCGGGCAGATGGGAGGGGTAAGGGGGCGGGGGTTGGTCTACAGTGCCCGGGTGGACGCCTCGTCGCCCGCTGCGGTCCCTGGGACCCCGAGCACGCTAGCCGGTCGTCGCGAGGCCGTGATCGCGGCGCTCGTGCTCGCCTCGATCGTGGTGAGCGCGGCACCGTCCCTGCGCGGCACCTGGGTCTGGGACGACCGCGTCTGGGGCCCGACGGCCTTCAACTTCCACGACACCGTGTTCGGCGTGCAGGGCAGCATCTGGCGGCCGGCCTCGAACATCGTGAACTACCTGGTGCACGCCGCTTTGCCGACACCGCTCTTTCACCGACTCGCCCGGTTGCTCCTGCACCTGGTGGCGGTGACGCTGCTAGCGCGCTCGGCGCGGGCCCTCGGCGCGCGTCCGGAGGCGGCGTGGCTGGCGGCCGCGACCTTCGGGCTCCACCCGGCCGCCAGCGAGTGCTTCTTCTGGATCAGCTCCCTCACCGAGCTGGTCCCCAGCCTGCTGCTGCTGGGCAGTTGGGCGGCCTTCCTCTCCGGCCGCAGTGTCTTGGCCGGCGTCCTCGCAGCGATCTCGCCGTTCGGCAAGGAGGCGTTCCTCCTCGCCCCCGGGTCGCTGCTGCTGCTGGGTTGGGGCACCTCCCGCAAGCCGTGGCTGTCCTCCGGCATCGCCCTGGCCGGCAGCCTCTCCTATCTCGGCCTTCGCGCCGCCCTCACCGGACCCTTGCCGGTAGGCGCCCTGCGCAGCGATCCGCTCGGGGCCATCGGCGCCAGCGGGGCGCGCCTGCTGGAGCTCTTCCTCGTCCCCGGCAGCGCCGACCTCTTCGTCCCCTTCCAATCGGCGCGGGCCGCCGGGGTGGCCGTGCTGGTCGTGGTCGCGGTCGCCGCGGCGCTGGCCAAAAGGCGTCCGGCCCTGGCCGCCGCCGTGGCCGGACTGCCGCCCCTGCTGCCCAACGCCATCGCGGTGGCGAGCACTCGGCTCGTCGCCGACCGGTACTTCTACACGGCGCTCGCCGGGATCTGCCTCGCCCTGGCCCTCTTGCTCGAGCGTCTCTTCCAGAAGCGGGTGCGGCTGGCCCCGGCCCTCGCCCTGATTCCGCTCGCCCTGGGCGCCAGCACCTTCCTGCGCGCGTTCGACTGGGTCGACACCGAGCACGTCGCGCTCGCCTCCCTCCAGCGCGACCCCGACAACACCCGCGCCGCCTTCCACTACGCCTTCGCCCTGCACACCGAGGGTCCGGGCTGCGGTGCGGCCATCCCCTGGTACCAGCGAGGCCTCGAATCCGACGAGCGCGCCGCGACCAACCTCCTCGCTTGCCTGGTTTCCGAGAAGCGATTCGCGGAGGCCGTCGCCCTGGCGCCCCGCGTCCCGCTTAGCAGCGCCGCCGGTTCTCGCAACATCGCCCGGGCCTTCGCCTCGCTGGGACAGGCCGGCCCGGCGCTCGAAGCGGCACGCCGAGCGACCGTCCTCGATCCCAGGAGCCCCGCGAGCTGGGTGCTGCTGGGCCAGGTTCAGGCCTTGGCGGGCGCTCTCGAAGCCGCGCAGCGGAGCTTCTCCACCGCGCTCTCGCTCGAACCGGGCTCCGCCGAGGCGCAGGCCGGCCTCGCTGCCCTGCGCGGGAAGATGGAGCGCGCGGGCACCCTCAACGAGCGCTCGCCGCTGCCTCCGCCCTGAGCTTCGCGCAGCTCCATCAGGATCTTCCCCAGCTGGTTGCGGCCCTTCCCGTCCGGACCGCAGCCCCGGCAGCCGAGCGGGCCGCTCGCCGAGTAGAAGTAGACGGTCACTCCCTTACGACTCCTGGACCGCTCTTCGCAGGTCCGCCAGCTCGGCCTCGAAGCCGCTGGTGAGGATGGGGAAGCGGCACCAGCCGCGCGGGTCGAGGCTCTCGTCGTCCAGGTGGAACGAGGGCGCGTAGCGCTCGCGCTTCCACTGGTTGCGGCACCACAGCTTGAAGAACCGCTCGATCCACGCCGCGAGCTGCCCCTTCTCGATCTCCGGCATCGCCACGTGCAGCCGCCGGTAGCACTCCAGCGGCGTCTGCTTGTCGCGGATGGCCGCGCGCTCGACCTGGTCGAGCACGTGGTAGGGCATCAGGTCGGCCTCGTCGGTCTGGTTCTGCTCGCGCGGCCGCAGCTCGGCGGTGGGCGCCTGGTTGGTGACCGAAGCGAGCGCGGGGATCGGCGCCAGGCCCTTGGGCCCCACGGTCTCCAGCCAGCGCAGGTAGATGCGCAGCGCCGCCTTGTCGATGCCGGCGATGGGGGAGAGCCCGCCGCTGGTGTCGCCGTCCATCGTCGCGTAGCCCACCGCGACCTCGGAGCGGTTGCTGGTGGCCAGCAGCAGGGCGTTCTTGGCGTTGGCGATCATCCAGACGGAGGGCGAGCGCGAGCGCGCCTGGATGTTCTGCAGCGTCACGTCGTCCTTCTCCCAGCTGAACGGCTTGCCCAGCGCCTTCTCGACCATCGCGGTGTAGCCGGCGACCTGGGCGTCGACGTCCAGCTCGAGGAACCTGGCGCCCAGGACCTTGGCGATCCCCGCGGCCGCGTCGCGCGTGACCTGGCCGCTGTTGCGCGTGGACTGGTAGACGCAGGTCAACAGCTTGCCGATCGCCTCCTTGGTCGTCTTGGCCTCGGAGAGACCGCGCACGTGCTTGAGCTTGGCGAGGAACGCCTCGCGGCCCAGCTGGGCCCAGCCCAGCTCGACCATCAGCGCGCAGAGGGCGGACACGACGGTCGAGTCGCAGCCGCCGGAGAGCGAGACCACGAAGCCCTCGGAGCGGCTCTTGCGCAGGTAGTCGAAGAGCGCCAGGGCGACCGAGCGGCTGAACTCCTCTTCCTTCACGGAGTACGGGTCGTCGGGCAGGTCGACGTCGGGCGCCGGGGCGCAGTCGGGGTAGCGGAAAGGCACGCGCACGTCGGGCTCGGCGCCGAACTCGGGCTCGAAGCTGCCGGTGCGCGACTGCACGGTCCGGGTGGCGTCGATGTCCACGGTGGCGGCGGCGATGGCGTGGTCGGAGAAGCTGAAGCGCGGGCCGCGGGCCAGGACCTTGCCGTTCTGCGCCACCAGCACCCCGCCGTCGTAGATGACCCGCCCGGCTTCGTTGCCGAGGAGGTTCGCGTACAGGTAGGTGACCGCGAAGGCGCGCGCGCCCTCGGCGACCAGGCGCTCGCGCACGGCGTGCTTGCCGAAGGCGAAGTGGCTGGCGCTCGGGTTGAGCAGGAGATCCAGGCCCTTCTTGGAGAGCGCGCCGCCCGGCCGCTGCGCCACCCAGGCGTCCTCGCAGATCTCGAAGCCCAGGCGCACCCCGCCGATGTCGAACAGCAGGTCGCCGATGGGCACCTGCTGCCCGCCGCCCAGCTCGACGATGCCGCGGGCGCCCGAGGGCCAGGGCCGGAACCAGCGCGGCTCGTAGTGGATGCCGTCCCCGGCCAGGTGCTGCTTGGGCACGAACCCGACGATCTTGCCGTCGACGAACAGGCAGGCGGCGTTGACCAGCGCGTTCTGGTGCATCAGCGGCAGGCCGACCGAGACCACCAGCCCGTTGGTCTCCGGCGCCAGCGCCTTGAGCGACTCGAGCGCGCGCTCCTGGACTCCGCGCATGTGGAAGGCGTCCTCGCAGCCGTAGCCGGAGAGGCAGAGCTCGGGAGCGCAGAGGATGGTCACGCCGGCGGCGCGGGCGTCGGCGATGGCCCCGCGCAGGGCGCGCACGTTGCCGTCCCAGTCGAGCGGGGTGGTGTTGAGCGTCGCGGCCGCAACCTTGATCAGCTTCATGGCTTCGCCACCTTCCTCGCCTCCAGGACCATCTTGGTGCGCAGCTCCTGCAGCTTGGGCTCCAGGCCCACCGGGTACAGGTGCGCGTTCAGGAACCGCTTGGTGCCCGCGGGCAGCCGCTCGAGCTGCTGGCCCACCCGCTGGCGCGCCTGCTCCAGGCTCTCGCCTTGCAGGACGATCTTGCCGCCGCGCATCGCCGGCACCAGCAGGTCGTGCGCCGTCGCGTGCTCGGGGATGGGCCAGCGCAGCGTCGGGTCGAAGGGGTTGATGACCTCGAGCGCTCCCTCCCAGCCGCGCTCCTGATCGTAGATGCCGTCGGCGACGAAGCCCTCGGGCGTCTCGAAGCGGCGCACCTGGAGGATCCCCGGAGTGGACGTCTTGGCGGGCTGCTCGGAGACCTTCACGCGGTAGCGCCAGTCCTTCTCGCCCGCCCGGCGCACCGCCGCCAGCTTGTAGACGCCGCCCAGCGCCGGCTCGTCGTAGGCGGTGACCAGCCGCGTGCCCACGCCCCAGACCGCGATCTTCGCGCCCTGCTGCTTGAGGCTCTCGATGATCTTCTCGTCGAGGTCGTTGGAGGCGTAGATGCGCGCCTCGGGGAAGCCCGCGTCGTCGAGCAGCTTGCGCGCCCTGATGGACAGGTCGGCGAGGTCGCCGGAGTCGAGCCGGACGCCGAGCAGGCTCTGCCCGCGCGCCTTGAGCCACTGGCCGGCCTCGATGGCGTGCTTCACTCCCTGGAGGGTGTCGTAGGTGTCGACCAGGAAGACGCAGTTGTTGGGCATCGCCTCCGCGTACTTCTGGAAGGACTCGCGCTCCTCGTCGAAGAGCATGACCCAGCTGTGGGCGTGCGTGCCCTTGACCGGGATGCCGTAGACCTTGCCGGCGAGCACGTTGGAGGTCGCGGCGCAGCCGCCGAGGTAGGCCGCGCGGCTGGCGGTCATCGCCCCGTCGATGCCCTGGGCGCGGCGCAGCCCGAACTCCAGCACCGGCTCGCCCTTGGCGGCCTGCACCACCCGGGCGGCCTTGGTGGCCACCAGCGTCGGGAAGTTGATGAGGTTGAGCAGCGGGGTCTCGGCCAGCATGCAGGCGGCCACCGGCCCCTTCACCCGCAGCAGCGGCTCCTGCGGGAAGACCAGGGTTCCCTCGGGCACCGCGTCGACCTCGAGGGTCGACAGGTCGAGCCGGCCCAGCTCGTCGAGGAAGGCCTGGTCGAAGAGCGGCTTGCCGTCGGCGCCGGCGAGCGTCGCCAGGTAGGCCCGGTCGTCCTCGGTGAAGCGCAGGCCCGC
Organism: Myxococcales bacterium; assembly: GCA_036504155.1. Classification (GTDB taxonomy): domain Bacteria; phylum Myxococcota; class Myxococcia; order Myxococcales; family UBA5297; genus JACRCT01. The sequence continues at coordinate 62,059 of DASXVQ010000019.1, read as the reverse complement.
GAGGTACTCGAGCGCGTTCTCGAGGCCCGCCGCCACCGTGTAGCCCGAGGCGAAGGGCGGGCGCCGAAAGATGAGGTGGAAGACCGCCTCGTCCTTCCAGGCGCCGGACTTGTAGACCGCGTGCGCCATCGTCAACTGGTACAGGTCGGTGAGCAGCGAGAGCGACGGGCGGTACAGGTCGGAGAGCGGGCCCATGGCGTTTCCTCCTGGCCTTAGTGTAACTGCGACACTAGCCTGGCGCAACCCGATCGCGCGGGCCCGCAGCGGCCGGCCCTCCGCGCCTGGCGGGGGCTAGCGCTTCTCGGGGAGCAGCCGGGCGAGGATGCGGTCGAGGTCGTCGTAGTTGAAGAAGTCGAGCTCGAGGCGGCCCTTGCCGCCGCGGTCGATGATGCGCGCCTTGGTGCCGAGGCTGCGCTGGATCTGATCGACGAGGGAGCGGACCTGCGCCGTCTCCTCGCGCTTCTTGTTGCCGTGGGGCTTGCCCGCCTTGACCTTGCGGACGAGCTGCTCGGTGGCGCGCACCGAGAGCTTCTTGCCCACCACCTCGGTCGCGGCGCGCTTCATCGCCTCGGCCTCGGCCAGGCCCAGGAGCGCGCGGGCGTGGCCCATGTTCAGCTCGCCGCCCATCAGCGCCGCCTTGATCTCCTTGGGCAGGTGCAGCAGGCGCAGGGCGTTGGCGACGGAGGAGCGGTCCTTGCCGACGCGCTGGGCGACGACCTCCTGGGTCAGGCCGTGCTCGTCGACCAGGCGCTTGTAGGCCTCGGCCTCCTCGATGGGGTTGAGGTCCTCGCGCTGGAGGTTCTCGATGAGCGCGATCTCGAAGGCTTCCTTGGCGCTGGTCTCGCGCAGGATCGCCGGGACCTCGCGCAGGCCGGCCAGCTGCGCGGCCCGCCAGCGGCGCTCGCCGGCGATGATGCGGTAGCGGCCCGCCTCCTTGCGCACGAGGATCGGCTGGAAGATGCCCTTGACCCGGATGGAGGCGGCCAGCTCCTCGAGGCGGGCGGAGTCGAACTGCTGGCGCGGCTGCTTCTCGTCGCGGTCGAGGTCCTCGATGGGGATCTGCAGGACCTGCGGCCGGTTGGTGGCGCGCTCGGAGTTGGTGCCGGGGATGAGCGCGCCCAGGCCCCGGCCCAGGGCGCGCTTCTGCGGAACGTTGTTGCTGGGAACGACCGGCGTGGGCATGGCTACGACCCGCCTCCCTGGCGGCACTTTCCCGGCGCGAGGCCGGCGATGCGAGGACTAGGCGCTCTTCCGCGACGGACGGCGGCGGCGTTGGAGCTCGCGCGCCAGCGACAGGTAGCTTTCACAGCCCTTGGAGCGCAGGTCGTAGAGGACGATGGGCTTGCCGTAGCTGGGGCACTCGGTGAGCCGCACGTTGCGCGGGATGACCGTGTCGAAGACCTTGTCCTCGAAGTGGTTGCGCGCCTCCTCGGCCACCTGGTGCGCGATGGAGAGGCGCGGGTCGTACATCGTCAGGACGATGCCCTCGAGCTCGAGCTTGGGGTTGAGCTCCTGCTTGACCAGCTCGACCGTGTTCAAGAGCTCGCTGATGCCCTCGAGCGCGAAGTACTCGGTCTGCAGCGGGATGAGCACCGCGTCGGCGGCCACCAGCGCGTTGATGGTGAGCAGGCTCAGGGAGGGCGGGCAGTCGATGAGGATGTAGTCGTACTTCGACTTGGCCTTGGCGAGCGCCTCGCGCAGCCGGAACTCGCGCCGCTCCAGGCCCACCAGCTCCACCTCGGCGCCGGCGAGGTCGCGGGCGGCCGGGAGCACGTCCAGGAACTTGAGCTCGGTCTTGAGGACCACCTCGTCGAAGGTGGCCTCGCCCAGGAGCACGTCGTAAATCGACTTCTCGAGCTCGCGGACGTCGATTCCCAGGCCGCTGCCGGCGTTGGCCTGCGGATCGATGTCCACGACCAGCGTCTTGCGCTCGTCGGAGGCCAGGCTGGCGCCCAGGTTGATGGCGGTGGTGGTCTTTCCAACCCCGCCCTTCTGGTTGGAGATCGCGAAGATTCGTCCCATCCGCTGCCCTCTTCCCAACCGCCATCGGGCGGAGTCCCGTGAAGTGGTTGTCAGGTATGCCACGCACCCCCGACACCGACAAGCAGGCGTCAGTGGCCGGAAGCGGGCGATGGAGGGTCGTGACGTGACATATGTGGTCACGGGTGTTCCACGTGGAACACCTTTTGACAGTGGATGGAGGTGGATGAAGGGGTCGGGAGACTGCCGGAGAGGGCCAGACGGCGGGGAATCGGCGGCCGAACGCGAAACCGGGGGCGGGGAATCATCGGGGGGACGAGATGCCGGGGGCGGACAATCGGCGGGGGAACGAGTTCCGGGGGCTGAAAAGCCCCCGGCTACTCTCGCGAAGCCCACTGGAAGTGGGCTGGCCCCCGAACCTAAGCGGTGGAGGCGTTCCTTCCGAGGGTGTGCGCCGGGGGCCAGTCGGCTTCAGCCGACTTGGTGCCAGTAGCCGGGGGCTTTTCTGCCCCCGGGCCTTTCGGCGCCAAGAGAGACCGACTTGATGATGGCGGTGGACGAGGTGGTCGGCAGAGGCCGGCCAACGGGCGGGCGAACGAGAAACCGGGGCGCAGAAATGCCCCTCGAAGCCCACTTCCAGTTGCCTGGCCCCCGAACCGAGGCGGTGGAGGCGTTCGTTTCCGAGGCCTCGCGCCGGGGGCCAGTCGGCTTCAGCCGACTTGGCGCCAGTAGCCGGGGGCTTTTCTGCCCCCGGGCCTTTCGGCGCCAAGAGGGATCGAGTCGATCGATCGGCCTATCCGGCCGCGTTCTTCCGGAACACCACGATCCGCCGCGAGGCCTTCGACGCCGGCAGCGAGTAGCTGCGCTCCGAGACCAGGCTCAAGCCTTCCGGAAGCGGCGAAGGAATCGTCGCCTCTGGCCCGAGCATCGCGACGATCGATCCGCCCTCCTCCACATACGCGGGCGCCAGCTTCAGCCACTCCGGCAACGGCATGAACGCGCGGCAGATGGCGAGCCGGCAGACCGGGAGCTTCTCTTTCTGGGGATCGCCTTCTGCTCGGACATGGACGGCCTGGGCGTTCTTGAGCCCGAGGCCGGCGATGGCCGCCTTCAGAAAGCCGACCTTCTTGCCGACCGCGTCCGCGAGCACGAAGCGGGACTCCGGCAACACCACCGCCAAGGGGATCGACGGGAAGCCGCCGCCGGCACCCAGATCGAGGATGCTCGGAACGCCCCGAACCTCCGGGACGGCCGCCAAGGAGTCCACCAGGTGCCCTTCCACGGCCTGGAGCGGATCGCTGATGGCGGTGAGGTTGACCTTCTTGTTCCAGACCAGGAGCTGATCGAGGAAGCGGCCGAGCTGGTCCAGCTGGGCCGGAGTCAGCTCGACCCCCACTGCCTGGGCTCCGGAAAACAGCGCGTCTGTCAGGGTCTTTTCCACAGGACGTTCCACGTGAAACGGCGGCAAGTGGTTGATGTGTTAGGGGAACCCTGAACGAAAGTTTCTCCCCACACCTTATCCACACCGGCGCCGTCTCACCACATGGGCGGCCAGGAGCCCGACCGCGGCCGGGGTCATTCCCGGCATCCGCGAAGCCTGCCCCAAGGTCGCCGGTCGCACTGCCAGCAGCCGCTCCCGGATCTCGCGCGAGAAGCCGGGGATGTCCTCGTACGGGAAGTCGGCGGGGATCTTCTCGGCCTCCAGTCCCCTCGCCTTCTCCGCCCAGTCTTCCTGCCGCTCGATGTACCCCCGGTAGCGGACCTCGGTCTCCACCTCGTCGATTGCGTCCGGCCGGAGCTCCGGCCGGCGAGCGTCGGCGCCCGCCGCGAACAGAGCCAGGTCCGCGTGCCGAATCTCGGGCCGCCGCAGGATTCCGGCGAGCGAGGTGGGGATGCGAATCGGGACCCATCCCCTACCCTCGAAGATCGCCCGGACCTCCGCCGTGGGGTTCACCACCTTCCGCTCCAGCCGCTCGAGCTCCGCGGCGATCGCCTCTCGCTTCTCTTCGACCCGCGCCATCTCTCGGGTCCCCACCACGCCGAGCTCCGCGCCCTTCCTGGCGAGCCTCAGGTCCGCGTTCTCCTCGCGCAGCAAGAGCCGGTGCTCCGCGCGCGAGGTGAAGATGCGGTACGGCTCGTCGGTCCCCTTCGTCACCAGATCGTCGACGAGCACCGCGGTGAGCGCCTCGCTCCGCTGCAGCTGGAACGGCTCGCGACCTTGAATCGCGCAGGCGGCGTTCGCGCCCGCCCAATAGCCCTGCACCGCCGCCTCCTCATAGCCCGAGGTCCCGTTCACCTGGCCCGCGAGGTAGAGCCCCTCCACGAGCTTCACCTTCAAGGTCGGGTCGAGCTGCGTCGGCGGCGCGTAGTCGTACTCGACGGCGTAGCCGGGCAGCAGCAGCTCCACTCGCTCCAGCCCGCGGATGGTTCGCAGGAACTCGAGCTGCACGTCCGCGGGCAAGCTCGTCGACACGCCGGCGGGATAAACGATGTCCGTGTCCAGCCCGTCCGGCTCCAGGAAGATCGGATGACGCTCGCGATGCGCGAACCGCACGACCTTGTCCTCGAGCGACGGGCAGTAGCGCGGGCCGCGGCCGACGATCGCGCCCGCATACAAGGCTGAGCGCCCCAGGTTCTCGCGCACCACCCGATGCGTCTCCGCGTTCGTGTGCGTGATGGCGCAGGTCAGTTGCTTCAGCCGCGGGAACTCGGCGTCCCCGCGCGTCGAGAAGGAGAACGGCCGCGGCTCTGCGTCCCCGGGCTGCGCGACCGTGCGGTCCCAGTCGATGCTCGTGCGATCCAGGCGCGCGGGCGTGCCCGTCTTGAAGCGCGCCAAGGTCAGCCCGAGCGAGCGCAGCGAGTCCGACAGGCCGACCGCCGCGGCGTCGCCCTCGCGCCCGCCGACGCGCTGCTCCGAACCCACGTGCAGCAACCCCGCGAGGAACGTGCCCGCGGTCACCACCACGGCCTGGGCGAAATGCTCCGAGCCGCCCGCCCGCACGCCGACCACTCGCCGGCCTTCCGCGAGAAGCTCCTTCGCCTCCGCCTCCACGACCTTGAGGCCCGGCTGGCTGCGGATGCGGCTCCCCATCTCCTCCGCGTACCGCCGCCGATCGCAAAGCGCTCGCGTCGCGCGGACCGCCGGACCCTTGCTCTCGTTCAGCCGCCGGAAGTGCGTGCCGGTCGCGTCGGCGACCCTGGCCATCTCGCCGCCGAGCGCGTCGAGCTCGCGCACCAGCTGGCCCTTGCCCGGGCCGCCAATGGCGGGGTTGCAGCTCATCAGGGCGATGCGGTCCGCGCGCATGGTGACGCCCAGGACCTTCAGGCCCATGCGCGCGCAGACCAGCGCCGCCTCGCAGCCCGCGTGGCCCAACCCGACGACGATCACGTCATACTTCGACATTCATGCTCTTTGCTTGTTGCTAGCTTCTTCGTCTCACTTGCCGATGCAGAACCTGGCGAAGATCGTATCCAGGAGGGCGTCGTCCACGCCGCGTCCGACGATCTGCTCGACCGCGCGAGCGCCCTCCGCCAGGTCATAGCCCACGATCTCCAGCGGCTCGCGCCCGACGTTCGCCGCAGCCCGCGCGAACGCCTCCTTCGCCGAGGAGAGCAGCTCCGCGTGCCGCCGGTGGGTGATGACCACCTCGCCTCCCTGCTTCACCCCGAGCCTGTCGAGGGGCCCATCGCCGCGGATCCTCCGCAGGATGGCCTCGCGAAGTCTCCCCAGCCCTGCCCCGGTCTTCGCGCTCACTTCGAGGTCCGCCGCGCCCGGCGTCACGTCGCACTTGTTCGCGACGACCAGCCATTCGCCTTCTTCCGCGGACACCGGCGCGGTCGCGTCGACGACCCAGACCCCCACCGCCGCCCGCTCGATCTCCGAGCGAGTCCGCTCCATGCCCCGCTGCTCGACCCGTCCCGCGCCTTCGCCGCGCAGGCCTGCGGTATCGACCAGCGTGCACGGGATGCCTTCCAGGTCGAGCCGCGCTTCGAGCGAGTCCCGGGTGGTCCCCGGGTCCTCGTCCACGATGGCGCGCGCCTCGCCGAGCAGCGCGTTGAAGAGGCTCGACTTGCCCGCGTTGGGGGCGCCGGCCAGCACCACCCGCACGCCCTCGCGCAGCGCCCGCCCGATCCGGTGCGTCGCCAGCAGCTCCTCGCAACGCTCCACCAGCCGCTTCGTCCGCTCCGCCAGACCTTCAGGAACCTCGCCCGCGTCGTCCGGGAAATCGAGCGAGGCCTCCACCTCGGCGCGCAGGTCCAGCGCCGCCACCGCGATCTCCTCCACGGCCTTGCCGACCGAGCCCATCAGCTGCGAGCGCGCCGCGGCCAAAGCGGCGTCCGTCTCGGCGTTCACCAGATCGAGGAGGGCTTCAGCGCGCTCCAGCGACAGCCGCCCGAGCGCCACCGCGCGGCGCGAGAACTCTCCCGGCTCGGCGGCGCGCGCTCCGGCATCGCGAACCGCGGCCAGCACCTGCTCCACGTGCCGGATCCCGCCGTGGCACTGAAGCTCCACGACATCCTCGCCGGTGAAGGAAGCCGGAGCCTGGAAGTAGAGGACGATGGCTTCGTCAAGCGGCTGGCGCGTCAGCGGATGCTCGAGCTTCGTCAGCAGCGCCTGACGCACCGGCATCGGCTCCGGGAGCGTGGCGAGCCTGCGTGCGATGCCGAGCGACTGCCTTCCGGACAGCCGGACGATCGCCACGCCCGCCGGCGCCGCGCCGGTTGCCAAGGCCACGATGCAGTCGTCGATGGCGGAGGGCGCGAGGTGATCCATCACGCCGCGAGTACGACGCAGGGGAGGGGAGAGTCAAGGCCCGCGGACCTGCACAGCCCGAGTTGCGGCGGATGGCCGTGCTCCTCGTGCCGGGCCTGCACGACCGAATCGCGTCGCTTGGTCGGGTCGGGGTCCGGCGCCCGTCGCGACTCCTGTGGCAACCGCGCGCTCGACAGCTGCCGCCTCGACACGCGACCGCGCGGGTGCCCGGACGCCACAGTGAGCAGGTTCATCCCGGCCGCGACGCCCGAGAGGCCGCGACCCGGGTTGGTGTTTCCATGAGGTCCGCCATCGGCCTGCTCATTTCTCTGAGCTGGGCGACAAGCCGCGGCGACGCGAAGCGCCTCTTCGAACTTCCTCGACACCATCGACTACTCCGGCAAGGACGGCGACGACGACGCCTGGCTGCTTGGGCCGCCGCTACCGGGATGGGCCGTCGGAACCCGACCCGCGCCGAGGTACGAGCCGGCGCCGCCGGTGTCCCTCGCGAAGTGCAGCGCTCTGCTTCCCGACCCGATCGCCTCTGCGGAGCATTTCGAGACCCGCGACCTCTTTCACTCGAGCGCGAGCGATTCCCTCGAGCCGCCGCGGCGACGCCGAGGTGGATGGTGCCGGGAACCTCGCCCTGGCTCTCCAATCGTCCGACCCAGGCATCGGCAACCATTGGAGCTTGGCCTTCATCTCGCCGTCGGGCGTGACGACCGTGGGCGCCCCGAAGGTACTCGGGCGGTCGGGTGGCGGCGCTCGCGCCGCTGCAGCGCGGGTTCGTGTTCGGTTCCTGGTCGAGCGGCTTCGCGAAGCTGCAGCCCGACGGCTCGGCGCTCGAGGAGTTCTCTCCTCTCGACCGACGCGCCGGTCCCGCTACTCGAAGGTGGACTCGCACTCGGCAGGGCCGGACTGAGCCGCCAATACCTCTTTCGCCCCGACTCGTCTGTGCCGCTCCCGGTCCGCGACTCGCTGGCACAGCGGCGAAGGTCGCAGGTTCGCTGGCTGCCAAGCCACCTTGGGTACAGCGCCGTCCTCCCCTGGGGACATTCCCTCGAGATCCTGAAGGCCGACGGCACGTCTGGCGACACCGTGGACCTTGGCGCCCCCACGGACGCGGTCCGGATGCACAGCCCTCGGTCGGCGCGGACGGCTCGGTCGTGCGCCAGGACGGGGGCAGCATCGCGACCTGTTCCGCCGGCTTCTTCGCTAGCCAGCGCCGCCGACTCGCGCTCGGTGAGGAAGTCGGTCGGGTCGGTGCCGGCGAGAAAGCCGAACGCCCGATCACTGCAACCCAGGCGCGGAGGCAGCCGACAACGGCTCCGTCCGGCCGACACGCACCCGGCGAAGAGCCCGGGCGTTCACAGGGTGTGGGGGGAGCAGCGTCTCGACGTCCGGCGGGCGGGTGGGCCTACTTCTCCCCGCGCTCCTTGCCGCGCGCCGCCTTGAGCACCGCCTCGTAGTGCTCCTGGAGGTACTTCTCGACCGTCTCGTCCTCGACCTTCAGGTCGCGCAGCACGCCGTCGTAGACGAACTTGAAGGCGGGCGTCCGCTCGTTGTTGGCCAGCCGGAACGACAGCTTGAGCACCGCCGCGGAGAACAGAGGGTCCCTCTTGGGCTTCTTCTCGCCGTCGGCCATGACCCGCCCCCTTACTTCTTCGCTTTCGCGCTCGCCCCCGCGCTCGCCTTCGCCGCGTCCTGCTTCGCGAACTTGTGCTGCAGGTACTTCTGCTGCGCGATGGACAGGAGGTTGTTGGTGAAGATGTACAGCGTCAGGCCCGCGGGCAGGCTGATCATGAGGAAGGTGAAGAAGATGGGCATGAAGTACAGCATCACCTTGGCCTGCGTCGGGTCGCCCATGGCCGGCTGCATCTTCTGCGTGATGAACATCGTCACGCCCATCGCCAGCGGCAGGATGTAGAACGGGTCGTGGGCGGTCAGGTCGGTGATCCAGAACGGGAGCAGCGGCTCGCGGTAGAGCTCGAACGAGCTGAGCAGCGTGCGGTACAGCGCGATCCACACCGGCATCTGGATCAGGAGCGGCAGGCACCCGCCGAACGGGTTGACCTTGTTCTCCTGGTAGAGCCGCATCTGCTCCTGGCTGCGCTTCTCCTTGTCGTTCTCGTACTTCTTGTTCAGCTCGGCGATCTGCGGCTGGAGCTTGCGCATCGACTCCATGCTCGCCATCTGCTTGACCGACAGCGGGTAGAGGATGGCCTTCACCAGCACGGTGAGCAGGATGATGGCGATGCCCCAGTTCACGACGCCCTTCTGGAAGACCTTCATGATCTCCAGGAGGACGCGGCAGATGACCTCCCACCAGCCGAAGTCGATGGACTTGGCGAGCTCGGGGTCGACCTGCGGCTGGCCGCCGGACTTGGGCTCCTGGCCCAGCATGCTGACCGCCCCGCCGATCTTGTTCTGCGTGTCGACGCGCTGCAGCTCCTTGAGCTCCTTGGGGCCCAGGTAGAGCCCGAACTCGCGCTTGACGGTCTGGCCGGGCGCCAGCGTGCCCAGGTCGGCCTCGAGGTACGCGTTGCGGTCGCCCGCGGGGTCGGTGAAGAGCACGCAGCTCGACGGCTCGGTGAAGCGCGGGTAGAGGGCGCCCAGGAAGTAGCGCTCGTCGAAGCCCGCGAACTGCACCGGCCCGGCCAGCGTCTTGGTCTTCTGCTCCTTCTCGTGCGCCAGCACGTCGTTGGAGTTGCCGTGCCGGCACATGGCCTGCGACACCTCGGGCGGCGGGCTGAAGAAGCTGCCGGTCTGCTGGGTCTTGGGGTCCACCCAGGCCGGGTAGGCGATGGAGAGGGTGGTCTTCTTCGGCGCAGCCGCCTTGTTGGTGACCGAGACCTCGACGCGCAGCTCGTAGCTGCCGTCGAAGAAGGTGAAGCGCTTCTCGACCTGCGCCTCCGCGGTCTGGGCGCGGAAGGTCACCGCGTTGGCGCCGGCCTCGGCCTCGAACATCGTCCCGAGGGGCATCGAGAGATCGCCCTTGAGCTCGGTGGAGCCGGGGAGGGCGGCGCCGGAGCGCAGGCGGACCATGTCCACCGGGGCCAGCTCGCCCTTCTCGTCCTTCTGGCGGGAGACGAACTTGCGCTGCGGCCAGACGCCGCCGTTCTTCACCAGGGCCTTCTCGAGGCCGCCGCCGCGGTTGCTGAACACGAAGTCGTGCGTCTTGGTGCTGAACGGCAGCGCCTTCGGCGCGATCGCCGCGGGAGCGCCGGGCGCCGGAGCGGCCTCGGCCGCCGCCGCCGCGCCGCCCGGGACGGCAGGGGTCGGGGTGGGGGAGAGACCCGCGTCGCCCGCCGGGGCCGCCGCCACCGCGAGGCCCGCGTCGGCCCCCTGGGGAACCGGCGCCGGCTTGGGCGCGAAGAACTCCATCCAGACGATCATCAGGACCGTGGAGAGCACGATGGCGATGATCAGGTTTTTCTGCTGATCGCTCTGCATGAAGTCTTGCTCCTGCCCCGTCAGGGGACCGGATCGATGCCGCCCTCGTGGAGCGGGTGGCAGCGCAGCAACCTCTTGGCGGCGAGGACGCTGCCCTTGAACGGGCCGTGCTTGGAGAGAGCCTGCTGCGCGTACTGCGAGCAGCTGGGGTAGAAGCGGCAGGCCGGAGGCAACAGCGGGCTGACGAGCTTGCGGTAGGCGCCCACCAGCGCGAGCAGCAAGAGCTGCAGCGCGCGCCGCACCGCCCTAGCGACTAGCGTCATCGCCTTCATCGCCGCCCTCTTTCCTGGTGGTGGTTGCACCCGCCGGCGACAATTTGCGGCGCGCCTTCTGCGCGGCCGCCTCGAACAGCTTCTCGAGCTCTTGGTAGCTCACCTGGTCGGCGCCCGCGCGCGCGACCATCACCACGTCGCAGCGGTCGGGGAGCAGGGAGCGGCGGTGCCGGAAGATCTCTCGGAACCGCCGCTTCACCTTCGAGCGGATGACGGAGTTGCCGACTCGGCTGCTGACCGTCACGCCCAAGCGTCGCCGCCCTTCCGGGCTGGGCGACACCATCAAGACCAGCACGCCCGAGACGAATCTCGCGCCGCCGTCCTGTACCCGCTTGATCTCCCGGCGCCGCCGCAGCCGGTGGGCTCGCGGCAGCGTCTCGCCCTTGGGATCGCCGGGCTCGGGAGCGGGGATGGCCGACTCCTACTTCTTGGGCGCCGAAACGACCAGGCGCTTGCGGCCCTTGGTCCGGCGGCGCTTGAGGACGGCGCGGCCGCCGGCGGTGGAGTTCCGCTTGCGGAAGCCGTGGGTGCGGTTCCGCTTGATCTTGCTGGGCTGATAGGTGGGCTTGCGCTTGGCCACGGCGTCTCCTCGCGTGTAAACGGAGCCGAGGCTCCGAAAGCGGCGCATATGAGCCGATCGGCTTCGGAGTTGTCAAGGATTTACGCGTCCTTAGGCCGCTGGCTGAAGTCCGGCGGTGGGGGGGCCGCCCCGCAAAACCGCGGGGTTTGGCCTCCTCGTGCCGCCTGGAGTACGCCCGAGCCCAGGGAGGATTGCCTGCCGGCAGGCTCCCCTAGTTGCCGACCCAGGCGTGCTTGACCGCCCCGCTGTTGGTGTTGCGGTAGACGATCCGCAAGCGTCCGGCCTTGTCCACGGCCGCCGCCACGCCCGCCCCGTTCGAGTCCACCAGCTCCGAGACCCAGCCGCCGGAGGTGAAGTACGCGTGGCGCACCGCCCCGCTCACGCTGCTCACGAAGGCGAAGTGGGGGTTGCCCTGTGCGTCGAGCACCAGGCTGGCGTCGTCCTTGGAGGAGTTCTTCAGCGCGTCGACGAGCTTCCAGGGCGTGCCCAGCGTGGCGTGCACCAGGGTGTCGAAGGTGCCGCGCACGAAGCCCAGCTGCACCCCGCTCGCCCCGATGGCCAGCGAGAGGCTGTACCCCAGCGCGCCCGCGTCGACCTGCTCCGGGGCCCAGGCCGCCGCGCCCCTCGAGAAGAAGGAGACGACGTCCTCGTAGTCGACCCCGACCCCGATCTCCGCCGCGGCGATCGCCGGCTTGCCGGCGGCGTCGAGCGCGATGGCCGTCGCCAGCCCGATGCAGTCCGGCCCGTCGACCGTCTCCCGCGTCCAGGTGCTGCCCAGGAGGGTGCGCGTGGCGTAGTGGACGGCGTACGGGTCGCCGGGGCCGCCGCTCTCGGCGAAGACGGCGTGCAGGGTGCCGTCCCCCTGGACCACCAGCGCCGGCGCGAGCGGCGCGCTGGGGCTGACCGGCGTGAACACCGTGCTCTTGGTCCAGCCGCTGGTGCCGTTCTTCTTGCGCTCGGCGAGGCGCACGTTGCCCTTGCCGTCCAGGTAGAGCACCGCGGGCTCGCCGCCGGGCATCACGCCCACCGAGACCAGCTGGTCGTCGGTGATCGTCCCGGTGGTGTCCAGGGTCTCCACCGTCCAGCTGCCGGTGGAGTTGCGCTTGGCCCAGCGCATCTCCTTGGTGCTGGCCAGGAAGGCGATGTGCGAGACGTCGTTGGCGTCGACCGCGATGGAGAGCCGCCCCCCCGCAGTGGCCGTGCCCACCGTGTCGATCTGCCAGGTGCAGCAGGCGCCGTCGCAGACCGAGTAGCCGGAGTCGCACTCGGTGGCGAGGCAGGTCCCGTCGGCGGCGCAGCCGAAGGCCTTGCCGTGGGCGGGGCAGGCGACGCAGGTGGAGCTGCAGCTCGTGTAGCCGGGCTCGCAGGCGAGCCGGCACGCCGTGCCGTCGCAGCTCGCCGTCCCGTGGGCGTCGGTGGGGCACTGCAGGCAGCCGGTGCCGCAGTGCGCGGGGTCGTTGGGCACGCACGCGCCCGAGCACTCGTGGCCTCCGCCGGGGCAGAGGCAGGTGTCGTTGCTGCACACGCCTCCGCTGGGGCACTGGGCGGCGGTGGAGCAACCCGCGACGCAGCTGCCCGTTGCGGCGTCGCAGCGGGTGGCGCCCTGGCAGCTCGCGGCGTTGCAGGCGCACGCGTTGGGCTTGGCCGGGTTGCCGCCGCAGACCGTCCCCGAAGGGCAGCTCCCGCCGGCGCCGCAGACCGGGGTGCGCGGCTTGCCACATCGATCGCCGACCGCCAGCGAGCCGCATTGGGCGCCCGCCGCGGCGCACAGCTCGAGGTCGGTCTCGGGCGTGCACGGCTGGATGCAGACGTGGTCCTGGCAGAGCAGCGCCGCCAGGCACTTGCCGCAGTTGAGCGGCTGGCCGCAGCCGTCGTCGTCGAAGAGGCCGCAGCTGCCCTTGACGCACTCCCGGGTCGGGACGCAGCCGGCGTCGGAACGGACGAGGCCGGCGTCGTCGGCGCCCGGGCCGGGAGGCGGGACCTCGTCGGGGCGCACCAGCAGCTCGCAGCCGCAGAGGGCGCCGGCGAGGCCGAGCGCCCCGAGGACGGCGCCGAACGCCGTGGCGGCGGGGATGTGCCCTGTCGTCATGGAGGAACCTCCCCGGCAGCCGCGAAAACGCCTATCGACTATCAACTATCGAGGGCCGATCCAAGCCCTGCCCCGAACTTGCGCCGCCCGACCGCGGTGGAACAATCGGCCCGCCGCGCGTGAAACACGAGGCGCATCGCGCCCCTCCGAGTTTGTTCTTGAAGTGACGCTCTCCGGTTTGCTACCAACAGACCTCCAAAACAGTCCTTCAGGGGTGGTCCCGCTGTGACGCCGTCGCTGTCTGCCTCACCAGCCGTCGCGTCCGCCGATCCGGGGCGCGTGGTGGCCGCCTTTTCGCGGGCCATCGCGTCGCCGCGCCTGTCGGGCAGCCAGTACGTGCGCGGGCTGATCTGCCGTGTCCATTGCCGAGGCCTCTCGAGCGACGGGCACGTGCAGCTGGCCGTGGCCGACAAGTTCTACCGCGACTTCATCGACGACCACTTCCGCGACGACCTGGTCCTGGCGCTCGAGGCCGAGCTCGGAAACCCGGTCTCCATCGAGTGGCTCGTGGACGACACCCTCAAGCCCCAAGCCCCCGACGCCGCCGCCTTCGTCGCCCCCCCGCCGGCGCCAATCAAGACGGTGCCCCCGCCGGAGCGCGCGCGCCTGGACGAGAAGTACAACTTCGACACCTTCGTCTCCGCGCCCTCCAACCAGCTGGCCTACGCCGGCAGCCGCGCGGTGGCCGACAACCCCGGGACCGCGTTCAACCCTCTCTTCATCTACGGCGGCACCGGCCTGGGCAAGACCCACCTGCTGCAGGCCATCGGCAACGCGCTCATCCGGAAGAACCCCGAAGCGCGCATCGTCTACCTGTCGAGCGAAGAGTTCACCAACGAGTTCATCGTCTCGGTGCGCGACCACCGGATGCCCGAGTTCCGGCGCAAGTACCGCGAGGAGTGCGACTGCCTCCTCATCGACGACATCCAGTTCCTGGGCACCAAGGAAGCCACCCAGGAGGAGTTCTTCTTCACCTTCAACGCCCTGCAGATGGGCGGCAAGCCGGTGGCCATCACCAGCGACACCGTCCCCTCGGAGATCCCCGGGCTGGCCGATCGCCTGCGCAGCCGCTTCTCCTCGGGCCTGATCGCCGACATCCAGGAGCCGGACTTCGAGACCCGCGTCGCCATCCTCAAGAAGAAGGCGGGCATCCTCGGGGTGCAGCTGCCGGACCCGGTCGCCCACTACATCGCGCGCATCATCCAGAAGAACGTGCGCGAGCTGCAGATGGCGCTGCACCGCGTCTACGCGCACCACTCGCTGACCGGCGCCCCGCTGACCGAGGAGCTGGCGGCGCACATCCTCAAGAACGTGCTGCCGCCGGCGCGCGCGCTGGACATCGAGCAGATCCAGAAGGAAGTGGCGCGCTACTACAAGCTCTCCGAGGCCGACCTGCGCAGCCCGCGGCGCCAGAAGCAGTTCGTGCGCGCGCGCCAGGTGGCGATGTTCCTCGCCCGGACGCTCACCAACGCCTCCTTCCCGGAGATCGGCGAGAAGTTCCACCGCGACCACTCCACGGTCATGTCCTCGTGCGAGAAGGTCGAGGCCGACGTCGAGACCGACCTGCAGCTGAAGAAAGAGGTCGACGACCTCACCGGGCGCCTCGCGCGCTGACCCGACGCCCCGAGCTCGTCGAGGGGCCAGGATCCAATCCGTGTGGACCGTTCCGCTTCTCTCTCGGGCTTGCTCCGCCGCGCCCCTGCGCCCTCTCGAATCGCCCCGCTCTCCCAGGCCGAACCCTGGCCCCTCGACGAGCTCGGGGTGAGGCACATGGCCACCGACCGCGAGCTCCAGACCAGCATCCTCTGCGTCGCCGCGGGCATAGCCCTGCCCGTCCTCGTTCCTGGGTGCGTGGGCCCTCGGCTGGCCGCACGGAACGCTCTCGGCCACGGCCTGGCCGGCCTGCCTGGCCGACGAGCCCTGCACGGCAGCGGGCCGGCCCCCGGTCCAAATCGAGGTCAGCTTCCGATGGTGCCCACTGTCATGTCTCCGACCAGGACAGGCGCGTCCGAGACGAGGACGGCCTCGGGTGTCTGCATCCGCTTCGGGACAAGTTGTGGAGGAGCACCGGAAAACCGGGGTCGAAGCTGTGGCTCGACGCCGGGCCTGTTTGTTGACAAGCTTTCGCAGGGGTTGCTACACACCCTACCTCCCCTGGATGCCCAGAACGCTGGGGTCGAAGTCGCTGTCGGTTTTCGCGCACTTGGCTCGCTTGTCCACAACTCCACAGGCACTACTGCTTCTACTATTTAAAGAAGAGATCTTTCTTCTAGAAGGGCAGTGAAAGAGGGTCCCATGGAATTCCGCATCGCCGCCGAGGAGCTGAACAAGGCGCTGCACCGCGCCCAAGGCATCGCCGAGCGCAAGACGACGATCCCCATCCTGGCCAACGTGCTCATCCAGGCGAAGAAGAACTCCGTCTCGCTGACGGCGTTCGACCTGGACATCGGCCTGGTCAGCGAGCACCCCGCGGAGGTCGTCAAGGAAGGCGCCATCACCCTGGCCTCCAAGACCCTCTTCGACATCGTCAAGTCGCTGCCCGACGCCAAAGTGACCATCAAGCGCACCGGCAACAACGCCGTCGAGATCCTCAGCGGCAGCGCCCACATCAAGCTCTTGGGCATGCCCGCCGAGGAGTACCCGGCGCTGCCGAAGGAGGAGAAGAGCAACCTGGTGAAGGCCGAGGGCAAGGTGCTGCTCGAGATGATCGAGAAGACCTCCTTCGCCATCTCCACCGACGAGACGCGCTACATCCTCAACGGCCTGTACTTCGAGCCCGGCGAGAAGGGGAAGGTCCGCGTGGTGGCCACCGACGGCCACCGCCTGAGCCTGGTCGAGCGCCCGATGGAGGGCGACTTCAAGCTCAAGAAGGGCGTCATCCTGCCGCGCAAGGGCCTGCTCGAGCTGCGCCGGCTGCTGGAAGAGGCGCCCGACGCCGAGTGCTTCCTGGGCTTCGGCGACACCAGCGCGGTGTTCAAGAAGAGCGGCCTGTCGATGTTCATGCGGCTCATCGACGGCCAGTTCCCGGACTACAAGGAAGTCATCCCCAAGGAGAGCGAGAAGGCGCTCAAGCTCTCGCGTAGCGCGCTGCTCGAGACCTTCAAGCGCATCAGCCTGCTCTCCGAGGAGAAGAGCCACGCCGTCCGCGTCGAGCTCAGCGAGAACCGGCTGCGCATCTCCAGCCAGAACCCCGACCTCGGCGAGGCCCACGAGGACGTCACCGTCGACTACAACGGCAAGAAGGTCGAAGTGGGCTTCAACGCTCGCTACCTGGTGGACGTGCTCGGCGTCATCGGCACCGACGACGTGATGTTCGAGATGGTCGACGAGCAGAGCCCCGGCGTGCTGCGCCCCGCGGGGGACAAGAGCTACACCGCGGTCATCATGCCGATGAGGATCTGAGCCGCTGAGCTCGAGCCTTGAATCACGAAGGACAGGCCTTGGTGCCTGTCCTTCTTTTTTTGGAGTGAGCGAACGAACGCAGTAGTGGCCGGCCTCCGCGCCGGCTTCCAGGGTTCAATCCAGCGGTGCGGACCCATGCGCCAAAGATCCTCCCCGCGCTCTGCCGAGCCGTCGAGGACTCACAACTGCCGGAACCGTGGCTCGCGAAGCTCGGGGTCTGCCTGCTGCGGCAGATCGGCTGGAACGTCACCTCGAGCGGGCCGAGAGGGTCCGTTCGAGGTGCCGGATGAACTGCCAGGCTAGTAGGCCAGAGTCACACGGACCGAGCTCTGGCCCCTCGACGAGCTCGGGGTGTCGCTACTCGGCCGGCTTCGGCTCGGCCGGCGCCTTGGGAGCGATCGTCGACTCCTTCAGCGGCTTGTCCAGCTTGCGAATCTCTTCCACCTCTTCCATCGAGAAGGTGAACGAGGAGTTCTCGCCGTTCTTCAGCGTCAGGCCGGAGCAGCCGGGAAGCTCCGCACGGTTCGACAGGCACTTGGTGATGGTGCCCGAGGCGTCCACCCGGATGTCCAGGGTGACCGGGACGATGTTCGGCAGGGCCTTGGCGGCCAGCGGCAAGAGCGTCTTGCGGACCTCGTCGCGCGCGGCGTCGTGCTTCTTGTTGGAGTCCCGGGCCTTCGACTCCATGTCGTCGCAGCCCGACAGCGCAAGGACCGGCCCACAGGCGAGCGCCAGGGCGAGGATGGGGAATCGCAGGGTTCGCATCGGTTTGCCTCCCGAGTCGCTTCTACTAGCCCACCTTCCGCCCCCGGTCCAACCAGGAGCGCAATCCTTCAGCCCTTCTTCGCCCCGTCCTCGGCCGCTCTCTGCAGCGCCTCGGCCAGCGCGTCGCCCTGCTCCTGCTGCGGCTGGTTCCACAAGTCCGGTGGCGCAGGCAGGGACGGGGACGACGCCGCGGAGGCAGGGGAGGGCGCGGGGGCCGGAACCGGCGAAGGAGCCGGCGGGGAAACCGGCGCCGGCGCTCGGGGCGGTACCGGGGTCGCCGTCCTCGGCATGGGGGTGGCCATCCGCGGCATGGGAGTGGCCATCCGCGGCGCGGGTCCGGGCATCGACACCGCCGGGAACGGCTGCGGAGTGATTCTTCCGCCGGAGAGCTCGCTGCTCAGGAGCTGCTCGAGGCTCGACGAGATCGCCGCGGAGGACGCCTTGCGCTCCAGCTCGTCGCGCCGCGACTCGAACGCCGCGCGCTCCTCGAGGTGCTTCCTCTTCTCGCGGTCGAGCGCCTGCTGCGCGACTTCCAGCGAAGCCCGCTCGCCGTCCAGCGAGGTCTTCAGCGCCAGGACCTCGGCGCGCGCGGTCTCCAGCGCGGCGCGGGCCTCGGCCTCGGCGGCCTGCGCCTCGGCGAGCCGGCCCTCCAGCTCGGTCCGGGCGCGCTCCACCGCGTCGCGCTCGGCCAGCAGCGCCTTGCGATCCGCCTCGGCGGCCTGGACGCGGGAGTCCACCGTCGCCTTCAGGTCGGACAGCAGCGAGCGCTGCGAGTCGATGGTCTCCTTGGCGCCCGTCATGGCGGCGCGGGAATCGGCCTCGGCGGCCTGCGCTTCCTTGCGGCGCGCGTCGGCGTCGGCGCGGGACTTCTCCAGCTCCTTCTGGGTGGAGGCGAAGCGCTCCTCGGCGAACGCGGCGGCGCGGCGGCGCTCCTCGAGCTGCCCCAGGATCTCGGAGTTCTGCTTGGTCAGGCGCTCGGCCTCGGCGCGGGCCCGGCGGGCCTCCTCGCGGGCGTCGGTCTCGACCGCGGTGGCCTCGCGCGAGCGGGACTCGGTCTCGGAGCGGGCAGCGACCAGGTCCTTCTTCGCCTGCGAAAGCTCCGCCTCGGCCCGCTCCAGGCCGCGCTTGCGATCGGCGGCTTCCGCGGCCACCTCGGCGGTCTTGGCGCGCAGCGCCTCGGCCTCGAAGCGCAGCTTCTCCAAGGCCTCGCGGCTCTCGGCGGCGGCGCGGGTGGCGCTGGTGCGCTCCTCCTCCAGCGCGCGGAACTTGGCGAGGCTCTCGTCGCGGGTGGCCACCGCCAGGTCGCGGGCGCTGGTCAGCTCCAGCTCGGAGGCGCGGGAGCGGGCGCGCAGCTCCTCGAGCCCGTGCAGGGCGCTCTCCGCCTCGGCCTCGGCCTCCGCGAGCGAGCGGCGGTCGGCCTCGGCTTCGGCGGCGAGGTTGGTGGCGCGGGAGCGCAGGGCGACCAGCTCCTCCTCCAGCACCTTGGTCTTGCCCTTGGCGGCCTGTTCCAGCCCGCGCGCCTCGGCGGCGCGGGCGGTGAGGTCGGCCTCGGCGGCAGAGAGCTTCTTGCTCCAGACCTCCTCCAGCGCGCGGCGCGACTCGGCCTCGGCCTTGCGCAGCTCCTCGACGCGGGCGGCGAAGCCGGCCTCCAGCTGGGCGATCTGCCGGGCGTGGGCCTCCTCGGCGGCCTTGCGGGCCTGCTCGTCGTTGCCGCGGGCCTCGTTGAGCCTGGCCTCGTACTCGCGCTGCCGCTGCTCGAGCTGGGCCCGCTCCTCGACCAGCCGCGCCCGCTCGCGCTCCAGCCGCTGGCGCTGGGCCTCCGTCTCGTTCTTGGCGGCGGTGAGCGCGTTGGTGAGCTGTTCCTTCTCGGCCTTGAGCCGGCGGATCGACTCGCGGGCCTCGGCCTCGCCGGCCTGCAGGGTGGTGAAGCGGTTGGCGCCGTCCTGGGCGCGGCTCTGGGCCTCGGCCAGCTCGGCGCGGACGCGGGCCAGGTCGCGGTCGAGCTTCTCGCGGTCCTCGCGGGCCCGGGCGCGCTCCTGCTCCAGCGCCGCGGCCATCTTGTCGCGCTCGCCGCCGGTCTTCGAGGCGGCCTTGCGGGCCTCGTCGAGCTCGGCGCGCAGGGCCGACAGGCGCTGCTCCTCGTTCTTGCGCGCGGCCTCGGCGGACCTCTTCTCCTCCGCCAGCCGGTCCTGGTGCGCCTCGAGCTTCTTCTGCAGCTGCTCGAGCTGGCCGGACCTCTGGTTCAAAAGGCCGGAGACCTCGTCGATGCGGGCGCCGGCGCGCTGGGCCTCCTTCTTGGCCTGGTCCTCGCTCGCGCGCAGCTCGGCGATGCGCGCCTCCTGCTCGCGCTTGCTCTCCTCGCGGGCCTTGCGCTCGTCGGCGAGCTTGGCGGAGAGCTGGTCGGCCTTCTGCTGCAGCTTCTCGATCTGGGTGCGCTGCCCCTCGCCGGCGCCGCGGGAGGCCTCGAGCTCGGCGAGCGCCTTCTTGCTCTCCTTGCGGGCCTCGGCCTCGGCGACGGCCAGGGCGGCGACGCGCGCCTCGTGCTCCTTCTCGCGGGCGCCCTGGTCCTTGCGCAGCTCGGCGAGCTTCTCCTGCAGCTCGGAGGCGCGCTGCTCCTTGCGGCCGGAGGAGGCCTGCTCGGCGGAGAGCGAGGCGCGCAGCTCGTCGGCCTCGGTGGAGGACTTCTTGGCGGCGCGGCGGGCCTCGGCCTCGGCGGCGGCGGCGTCGCGGACCTTCTGCTCCAGCTCGGTGCGCAGCGCCTCGCGGGCGGCGCGCTCCTCGGTCGTCTTGACCTGCTGCTGCTCGAGCTTGGCCGCGAGCTTGTCGGCCTGGGCCTTGCGCTCGGCGGCCTCGGCCTGGAGCGTCTCCAGCTCGGTCTGGGCGCGCTTGGCGGCCTTGCGCGCCTCGGCCTCGGCCTTCTGGGCCTCGCCGAGCGAGGACTCGAAGTCCTTCTCGAGCTGCACCGCCCTCTTCTCGAAGGCCTTCTTGGCGTCGGCCTCGGCCTCGGCGAGCAGCTTCTCGCGCAGCCTGGCGACCTTCTCGTCCTGGGCGCGCTTCTCGGCCTCGGCGGCGCGGCGGGCGTCGTCGGCGCGGCGCTTCTCCAGGCCGCGGCGCGCCTCGCCCATCTCGGCCTCGATGCGCTCCAGCTCGGGGCTCTCGCCCAGCTCCCGGGCCCCGGCGACGATGCCGGCGAGCGCCTCGAGGGTGTCCGGCGTCGAGCGGCCCTGCTGGAAGGCGTCGAGCAGCGCCCCGGCGGTGGCCTCGGCCAGGCGCAGGTGCTTGGGGTTGGCGTCGAGGTAGCGGCGCAGCAGCGCCAGCGCCTCGTCCTCGCGGCCGGTCTCGCGCAGCCAGCCGGCCAGCTGCAGGGCCTTGTCCGGGAAGCGGGTGGAGCGGGCGACGGCCTCGGTCAGCTCCTTGACGTTGTGGTCCTCGAGGTAGGCGCGCAGGGTCTGGACGACCTCGTCCTGCCCGGCGCAGAAGATCACGTTGGCGCCGTCGCCCTCCAGCGAGCCGACCAGCGCGTCGATCTCCAGGACCTCGCTCTTGGACAGGGCGAGCTTGAAGTGCAGCGTCTCGCCCTCGGGGAGGTTGCGGGCGCGCACCACCATGTCCCCGGCGGAGAGCTGGGCGGTGTACGCGAAGGTGCTGCGCGGGCCGGCCGGGTAGTCCACGCGGAGCATGGCCGCGAAGCGGACGTAGGGAGAGCCGCTGGCGGGCGACGACCGGCCCGGCTTGCTGGAGGAGTCCTTGACCAAGCTCCACAACTCTACCGTGGGGGAGGCGGGGGGCAAGAAAAGCGGCGCCGCCGCCTTCAAAAGCCCAGGGATTCGGCCAGCTTCGGCCGATCGGCCGCGGTGCGGAACCGGAAGGTCTCGCCGGGGATGGGCAGGGTCCAGCCCGGGCCGTGGGGGCCGCAGCGGCCGGGCGCCGCACAATCGGTTTCGGCCTTGTTGACCGGGGAGAGGGCGCTGGCCCGGGGGACCGAGCGCTCCACCGAGTCGACGAAACGCTCGAGCGCCGGGTCGTCGAGCACCATCCGCAGCGGGCGCAGCGGCTCGCCGCGCGGCTGGAAGAAGTCCTCCCAGTGGCCGGCCATCACGTAGCGGGCGCCGAAGTGCCTGAGCAGGGTCTCGGGGTAGTCCTCGGATTGCTCGAAGCCGGGGACGCAGGCGATGTGCACGTCCACCGCGCGGCCGTCCATGCGGCTCTTCGGCAGCAGGCCATTGGGCGGGGAGGCGGCGGAGTCGACGTAGTGGATGCGGAAGGCGACCTCGCCGCGCTCGTCGAGCAGGTCGATGAGGAACGCCCAGGTGCCGCCCAGCTTGTAGTCGCCGGCGACGCCGGGAGCGGTGGTGCGCGGCTCCTTCACCGAGCCGCCGAAGGCCGCCACCTCGATGCCCAGCGGGTTGGCGTGCGGGGCGTGGCCGTGCTGGATGGGGGTGATGCGGATGCCGTCGAGCGGGCAGCGGGCCATGGCTTCCTGCTCGCCGCCGAACTCCAGCGACGAGACGCAGCCGAAGTGGCCGGCGACGGGGGCGAGCTCGTTGACGGTGGAGCGGTCGGCGATGAGGGTGGGCTGGCCGGCGATGAGGCCGTCAGCGAAAAAGGCAGGAACATCGGCCACATGGTCGATGTGTCCGTGGCCCAGCAGGAGGATGTTGGTCTGCGCCACCGGCGTGCCTTCCAGGCCGCCGCGGACTTCCTTCTCGTTGGGAGAGAGCCGCGAGTTCGGCAGCGCCATCGAGGCAAGAAGGCGCTGGACGCTGTGGTTGGAGAAGTAGGGCGCGGCAAGCAAGTAGTTGTTTCTCCAGCGGATTCCCCAGCCGCCGCTGCCGTAGTAGTGCATCACCACGGTGCCGGGGTCCGCCTCGAAGTCGGCGGCACGGCTGGAGAACGGATGCTCGGCGATGGGCTGCTTGCGCAGGACGTGGGGATGAGAGCAGCCGGTCGCTGAGGCGAGAGCGGCCAGGGCCAGCAGGACGAAGCATCTGGAGTTGGGGCGCATGGAGGCAGACAAGTTGCCGACCAGGCTGCGGGCGATCCTTTTCCCAACGCTCGGGTTATAAGCGGCTGAATTCTATTGGCTATTCGACGCAGGGACCGAGCCTGGCACCGGTTCCGGGCCGAGTCTGGGACCAAGCCTGGCACCGGCTCCGAACCCCGTCGTGGCGGGCTCTCCGGGTCTCCGTTACCCAAGAGGACAACCCGTCAGGGAGATGACTCTCAATGGCCTCGATTCCTCCGCCTTCGACCGTCAAGGAGACCTCCACCGCGGTCACCGACGTGCGGTCGCACCTGCTCGCCGGCGGGCCGTACCTGCACTCGGTGCAGAAGCCCAACGCGATCGAGACCGGCAAGACCGCTCGCGAGAACCACGGGCTGATGAAGCAGCTCGTTCCGCCGGGAACGAAGCTCCCGATGCTGGTGGATTCGCGCAAGGTCGGGTCCATCGACAAGGAGGCGAAGGAGGTCTACGCCTCGGAGACCGGCGCCTTCGCGACCTGCGTGGCCATCGTCGGCGACAACCCGGTCGTCACGATGATGGCGAACGTGTTCCTGATGCTCTCCAACCCGAAGTGCCCGACGAAGCTCTTCTCGAACGAAGAGGCGGCGCTGAAGTGGCTGGGTGAGCACCGGAGGTAGGAGAGGGCGAGCCGGTGACAGGCTCCGAATCAGAGCCGGCGACTGAAGTCGCGCCTGACGCTGCGAAACCCGCCTGCGCGGGTTCAGTGGTGGCGGGTCGCTCGGGGCGGGAATCCGAGAGTCCAAGTCCTAGTGGACTCAGCATCTCGTGTCGGCGCCCTTGCATCTGTCACTACTTGGTCCGCGAAGGCGGACCTCGCAATCTAGGCGCGGCTTCAGCCGCCGGCAGTTCCAGCCGGCGTCCCTGAACCCTGACTGAACTTGCGGCTGCGAGTACTAGACCGACCTCTGGATCTTCGCGAGCGCGCCCTCGACCAGCGCCCTGATCTCCACCAGCCGCTCCTCGGTCGTGGCCTCGAAGCGCAGCACGAGAATCGGCTGGGTGTTCGACGAGCGGATCAGCCCCCAGCCGTCCGGGAAGACCACGCGGACGCCATCGACGTCCACGACCTGGTGACCGGCGGCCTTGAAGTGCGCCACCGCCCGCCGGACGATCTCGAACTTCTTCTCCTCGACCGTCTGCACCCGCAGCTCTTCGGTGGCGAAGGTCTTGGGCACGTCGGCCAAGAGCTGCGAAAGCTTGCGGTCGGTGGCGCTCAGGATCTCCAGCAGGCGGGCGGTGGAGTAGATGGCGTCGTCGAAGCCGAAGTACCGGTGTTTCCAGAAGATATGCCCGCTCATCTCCCCGCCGAGGAGTGCGCCTTCCTCCTTCATCTTGGCCTTGATGAGGCTGTGCCCCGCCTTCCACATGATCGGCCGGCCGCCCGCCTTGGCGATGCCGTCGAACATGCGCATCGAGCACTTCACCTCGCCCACCACCGCGGCGCCCGGCTCGATCCGGAGTAGCTCGCGGGCGAAGAGCAGGGTCAGCTCGTCGCCCCACATCACGCGGCCCTCCTCGTCGACCGCCCCGATGCGGTCCGCGTCGCCGTCGTAGGCGATGCCCAGGTCGGCCTTCTCGGCGAGGACCCGATCCGACAAGTCCTTCATGTTCTTGAGGATTGTCGGATCCGGGTGATGGTTGGGGAAGCGGCCGTCCAGCTCGCAGAACAGCGGCACGACCTCGAAGCCCATGGACCGGAAGAGCGGCACCGCGACCTGGCCGCCCACCCCGTTCCCCGCGTCGATGACGAGCTTGAGCCGGCGCTGGCCGTGGCGGATGTCCTGCCGGACGAAGTCGCAGTAGGGGCCGACGACGTCCCAGCCGCGGGTGGTGCCCGAACCCTTCTCGAAGTCGCCGGACGCGATGAGCCTGCGCAGGTCCTGGATCTCGTCGCCGAAGAACGTGGTCTTGCCGACGCCGACCTTGAAGCCGTTGTAGTCGGCTGGGTTGTGGCTGCCGGTGATCATCGCCAGGCCGTCGACCGGGAGCGTGTTGGCGGCGAAGTAGGTGAGCGGGGTGGGGACCACGCCGAGGTCGACGACGTCGCAGCCGGTGGACTCGAGCGCGGGCACCAGAACGTCGCGGAAGCGGGTGGAGCTGACCCGGCAGTCGCGGCCGACGACCAGGCGGCGCAGGCCGCGGCGGCGCAGCGTGGTGCCCAGCCCGAGGCCGACCTTCGAGGCGACCTCGTCGGTGAGATCCACGTCGACGAGGCCGCGGATGTCGTACTCGCGGAAGATGTGGGGGACCATGGGGCGAACGATAGGGGAAGCGCGGGCCTTGGAACATCCGGATGAATGAGCGAGCCGACGAGCACCTGGTCCGCATCCGCTGCGGCGGCTAGCAGGCGGCCGTTCAGCAGTTGCAGACGCAGACCTCGCAGGAGCCGTGCGGCTCGCGCATCAGGACGCAGCCGCTGCGGCAAGCGAGGATCGCCGAGCACAGTCCGGTGGCGCTGCAGACCCCCGCGACGCAGGCCTCCTCGGGCGCGCACTCCTCGCCGAGGGAACAGGCACCGCCGAGCGTGTCGGCAAGCGCCGGCTCGCACGCCGAGGACCTGATGCGGTTCACCTCGATGACGCCGGAGTCGGCGCTGGGGCAGCGCTCCAGGACGAAGTTGCAGAACTGGCCCACCGAGCAGTCGGTGTTGGACCGGCAGGCGATGCTCCCGCCCGAGGCCTCGCAGCCCACGCCGCTGGTGCCCAGGCCGCAGTCCATGCGGCAGGACAGGGCGAGGCAGGCCAGGCAGACGACGGCGAGGAGGGCGGAGCGCATGGCTTAGGGCTGGGCTCCGGCGCCGATCATCATGGGGAGCGTTCCCACCAGCCCCAGGGAAATCAGCAGCGAGACGAGGGCCATGGCGAGGCCGACTCCGGCCCGCGAGCGTCGAGCCAAGAGGATGGCGACCACGGGCCCGGCGAAGTGGACGAGCGCGATCGCCACCATGACGGCGACGGGGAGCCACGTGCCGCTCGAGCCCTCGCCGAGCACCAGGCCCAGCATCACGATGAGGACGGAGGCCAGCAGGGCGAAGAACGCCGCGATGCCGCCGACGATGTAGACCGCCTTGCGCATGGGCTGACGAATAGCAGCAAGCCGCCTACGGCGCCTCTTCGTCATCGGCCGGGAGTGTTCCCAGCGGCGCGTTCATCTCGGCCTTCGCAGCCTCCGGCGACAGCAGGCCCCGCTCCACGAAGCGGCGGAGCACCTCGTTACGCTGCTCCAAAGCCAAGGTCGGATGCAGCGTCGGGCTGAAGCGAGCCGGTGACACCGAGATGCCGAAGAGCAGCGCGACTTCGCGCGGAGCGAGGTCGGTCCCCTCCTTGCCGAAGTAGCGTCGCCCCGCCCCGTTGAGGCCGACGGCACCGCGACCGAAGTACCTCGCTTCGGAGACCACTTGCGTCAACTCGGCCGCGCTCCAGTGGCGCGTCAGCCACACCGCCAGGGCCCAGGTACCCAGGTGCCAGGTACCCATGCCCTTTCGACCCAGCTCGACGCGAAAGGCCCAACTCCTCGCCGCCAAAGCTGCCGAGCGTTTGCCAGGTGGCGCCGCGTCCTGGAAAGGGCGAGAGCGAAAGGCCCGAGCGAAACCAAGAATCTCGTCCCACGGATAGAGGGCCTCCACCTCGAAGGGCCCGTCTTCCATCGCGGCCCAGACCAGGCGTTGGTAGCGCTCGTCCAGGGTCACCACGGGCCTGGTCGGCAGCGACCCGACGCGGTGAAGCCCGTATCGGTAGAGGCCCTCGATGCCGACCAACGGCAATGAGGTCAGGAACAGAGCTATCGCAGCGCTTCTGAGGATCCACTTGCGCATGGCTCGGGCGGGCCTGAGCAAGGTGGATGCCAGCCCAGCGCACTCGATCTGCTCTGCGCGCTGCCCCGGGCAGGATGGCCGGCGGTCCGCAAGCCTGGCTGCTGAGCGCTGACCGATTCGCTTCCCCGCTATGCTCGCTCGCATGCCCAAGGCTCGCCTGCTCGATGCGGTCGGCGCCGCGCTCCTCGTGCTGGTCGCCGCCTTCTCCATCCGCGCGATGGCCCCGCCTGCGCCCGTCGGCGAAGCGGCTCCGCCCGGGCTCTTCTCCGCCGACCGTGCCGCGAAGCACCTGCGCGCCATCTCCCGCGAGGTGCACCCGTGCGGCTCCAAGGCCAACGACGAGGTCCGCGCCTACCTCGTCCAGGCCCTGCGCGAGCTCGGCCTCGAGCCCGAGCTGCAGACGGTGAACGCCGCCTCGCGCACCGCCGGCCGCATCTCCAGCGGCACGGTCGTCAACGTGGCGGCGCGGCTGCGCGGAACCGCCGGCTCCGCAAAGGCGGTGATGCTCGCCGCGCACTACGACTCCGTGCCGCAGAGCTTCGGCGCCGCCGACGACGGCTCGGCGGTGGCGACCCTGCTCGAGACCGCGCGCGCCTTGAAGAGCCTGCCGCCGCTGCGCCGCGACGTGATCCTCCTCTTCACCGACGGCGAGGAGCTGACCCTGCTCGGCGCCCAGGGCTTCATCGAGGAGCACCCGTGGCGCGACGACGTGGGCCTGGTCATCAACTTCGACTGCCGCGGCACCTCGGGCACGGCCACGATGTTCGAGACCTCGGCGCACGTCGGCGGCCTCGTCGAGGTGCTCGCCGCCTCGCCGCGGCCTTCCGCGAGCTCGGCGGTCACCGCGCTGGCGAAGGCCCTCCCCAACGGCACCGACCTCACGGCGTTCAACCACGCGGGCTACCCGGGCATGGGCTTCGCCTTCGCCGAGGGCTTCGCCGACTACCACACCGCCTGGGACAACCTGGCGAACCTCGACCTCGCCAGCGTCCAGGACGAAGGGGACCACGCGCTCGCGCTGGTGCGCGCCTTCGGCAGGTCCGCGACCGACCTCGGCGAGAGGCGGGACGCCGTCTACTTCGACCTGCTCCGCCGCGTGCTCGTCCGCTACGGGCTCCCGCTCGCCTGGGGCTTCGCCGCGACGACCCTCGCGGCCTTCGCCTGGCTCCTCGTCCGCTTGCGGCGCGGCGGCCTGCGCTGGGGCTCGGTCGCCGCGGGCGCGGGGCTGCTGCTGGCCGCCGTGCTCCTCGCGGCAGCGGCCACCTGGCTCGCAACCGCAGCTGCGGCCTGGGGATTTCCACTCGAGCTCGCCCTGCGCCAGGTCGCCTTCCGCGCCGTCCAGGCCTTCTCGGTGGCGGCGGCGATGCTCCTGCTCGGCTTCGCCCTGCTGCAGAAGCGCTTCGATCCCCAAGGGCTGGCCGTCGGCGCGCTCTCGGTCTGGGCGCTCGGGCTGGCGGTCCTGGCCCTCCTCGTCCCGTCGGCGAGCTTCGCGGTGCAGTGGCCGCTCCTGTTCACGGTCGCGGCGATCGCCTCCGGCCGCCGCTGGGCGCTCTACCTCGCCGCTGCGGCCTCGCTGGTGCTGCTCGCGCCGCTCGGCTACTCGCTCCACGTCGCGGCCGGGAACGGAGCGCCGTCTGTCACCGCGGGCTTCGGCGCGCTGGTCGGCGTGCTCTTCCTCCCGATGCTGGTCGGGCTCTCGCGGCGTGCCACGGCGCTGGCCGGCGTGGCGCTGCTCGCGGCCGCGGTGCTCGTCATCCCCGTCGCTCGGCTGGCGGTGGGCTCCGGCCAGCGCGCGGACTACCTCAGCCACGCCACCGACGCCGATGCCGGCGCCGCGCGGTGGCTCGCCGGCGCGAGGTCGCCGACGAGCTCCCTCGCCGAGAAGCGGGTCCCCGCCGACACACGCCCCGAGCTGGGCGACATCGACCCCGCGTTCGGCAGCCACCGGGGCGCGGCGGCGCCGCTGGTGGAGAAGCCTGCTCCGGTCATCGAGGTCCTCGACCGGCCCGGAGCGCTGTCGCCGAGGCGCCGCGTCGAGCTGGCGGTGCGCTCGCAGGCGCGCTGCGTCCACCTCTGGCAGGAGAGCGGCGCGACGATCTCGACGGTCTCCATCAACGGCAAGCCCGTGCCGGATCTCGCCCGCTTCTCGGCGGAGCTCGACACGTCTCTGATGCGTCTGCTCACCGGCGACCGCTCGCCGGATCTCTGGAAGGCGAAGCACTGCGGGCCGGCCGGCGCGGAGCTGCACATCGTGGTGGAAGCGCCGGGCTCGGAGAAGGTGCCGGTGCGTCTGGTCGAGGCATTCGACGGGTTGCCGCCGGGGGTCGAGCGCCGCGCCGAGGGGCTGGTGCCGGCGAACGGCGGCGACATGTGCTTCGTGGCACGGCGGCTGCGGATCTAGGACCGTCCGGCCCGCCCGCCAACCGCCGCCCCGCCGCGGAGGGCGGACGCTATTGGCCGCGCCTCGCGACGAGCCTCAATTGACCAAGGTCACGCAGAGCACGTCCGGCGCCGCGAAGGCCCGGAACGGGAACTCCACGTTGCCCACGCCGCGGCTGACGATCATCGGGCCGCCGGGCAGCTCGAAGCGGCCCCGCGAGAAGCTGCGGCTCGTCCTCGACACCATGAAGATCGGCGCCCCGCCCGGCAGCGCGACCTGTCCGCCGTGGGTGTGCCCGCACAGCGCCAGCGTGAAGGAGACGGACTTCGGCATCTGCGGCACGTGATCCGGGCTGTGCATCAGGAGCAGGTGGACCGCCTCGCGTCCCGCCATCGCCGCCTCGTAGTGCGGCTGCCCCGTCCACGCGTCGTCCAGCCCGCCGATGGTCACCGGCAGGTCCGCCAGCCGCGAAGTGCGGTTGACGAGCAGCTCCACGCCCGCGCGGCCGAGCGCCGACGCGATCTGCCGGTCGTCGGCCCAAAGGTCGTGGTTGCCCAGCACCGCGTAGCGCCCCAGCCGCGCCGGCACCGACTCGATGAGCGGTACCAGGCGCTCGACGTGCCGGGCGTCGAACAGGACGTAGTCGCCGCCCAGCAGCAGCACGTCCGGGTCGAAGGCGCGCAGGTGGGCGAACGCCTCGACGAGCGTGCGCCCAGCGGTCGTGGGCCCGGCGTGCAGGTCGGAGGCAAACCCGATCTTCAAGCGCGTCCCCGCCGGCAGCCCGGGCGCCTCGACCCGGTGCTCCACGCGCCGCACCGCCATGCGCAGCGGGAGGCGCGAGGGCCAGTCGAAGGCGAAGGCGCGCCCGAGCACGGAGTCGGTCACCCCGCGCATCGGCGAATAGAAGCGTCCTCGTCCGGCCAAAGGCATGCGGTGAACACAGCACGAAATCTGGCGGGAGCAAAAGACCCGGGCGGGGAAGGGGCTGGCCGGCAAACCGCCCCCCAACCCCCTCCAGCGGACCCCTCGACAGGCTCGGGACAGGACTGGTGGGGGGGCCGTGGGTTGCCTTCGGCGACGCGGTAGGAGCTCACCGGCACCGCGACGTCCGTGCGCACCACCACGTCTGCGCTCGTACCAAGTCGGTCGGCTTCAGCCAGGACGTTCGAGGTGCCAGTAGCTCCGCGGGGAAGAGGAGCAAGCAGAGGCGAGCCCCACTCCACCCCTGCGGAGCCAACGGCACCCCCGCGCTCGTGCTCGAAATGACGTGTCGAGCACGGGCGTGGCGGCGCAGTAGCTCCTACCGGATCGTCGAAGGCAACCAACGGCCCCCCCCTCCAGCTCCGCTGGAGGGGGCCGGGGGGAGGTTTGTGGGGGCGGCTAGTTCCCGAACGCCTTGTCCGCTTCCGAGCGCGGGTCCTTCGGCGCCGCCCCGCCCGTCTTCTTGGCCCGCGCGTCCTTGAGCATCGCCGTGGCCTTCTCGTTGCCGGGCCCGTACCCGAGCGCCTTCTCGAGCAGCACCACTGCCTGGGCCGCGTCGCCGGCGCCGAGCGCCTTCTCTCCCAGCCCGAGGAGCAGCCGCGTCAGCTCGGCGCGCACCTCGGTGCCGGGCTTGGACCAGCCGCGGGTCAGCGCCTCGTCGATGGCCGCCGCCGCGGACAGGTGCCGCACCGCGCCCATCGCCTCGCCGTTGGCCCGCGCGGTCTCGGCCAGCGCGGCCTCCTTGCGGAAGTTGGAGAGCTTGAGCGCCAGCGCCGCCGAGCCGGACGCCTGCGCGGCGTTGATCGAGGCGTCGACCTCGCCCTCGTTGAACAGCCGCAGCGCCTCGCTCGCCTTGGTGGTCGGCGCGGCCGGCCTGGGCGGCGGCGGGACCAGCGTGGCGGCGGGGTCCGGCACGACCCGGCGCGGCCGCGGCGCCGCCTTCGCCGGCTGCGGACGGGTCGGGGCCATCGGCTCCAGGGCGGGGTCGGCCGCGGGCGGGTCGTCGCGGCGCGCGGTCTTGATCTGGATGTCGCTGTCCAGGTTCACGTCCGAGGTGTCCACCTCGGGCTCGGTGTCGGGCCTCGCCGCCGGCAGGGAGGGGTCGGTGGGCCGGGGCTCCGCGGGCGCGGTCACCGAGGGCGTCGCCGCGGGCTGCCCGGCGCGCGGGGCGCCGTGGAACAGGCGCTCGCCCATCGGCGTGAGCAGCACCGAGGCCAGCGCGGCGCTGGCGAGGGAGGTGGCGATGGCGCCGACCCACAGCCACGCCCCGCTCGTCTTCTTCGACGCCTGCAGCGAGGTGAAGCCCAGCGGGTCGGTCATCTCCGGGCCGGTCACCGGGCCGTGCCGCAGCACCAGCACCGACAGGCCGATCTGCAGCTGGTCGCCGGGGACCACCTCGGCGGTGCCCTCGAGGCGCACGCCGTTGATCTTGGTGCCGCCGCCGCTGGCCGCGTCGCGGATGTAGAACTGGTTGCCCACCCGCTTGAAGAGGGCGTGCTCGCGGCTCACCGAGGAGTGCGCCAGGCACAGGAAGCAGTTGGCGCTGCGGCCGATGGGGTGCTCGCCCTCCGGGACGGCGACCGAGGTGCCCTGGCCCGGCCCGCGGGTGACGCACAGGAAGGCGGGGTCGGTGACCGGCGGGGGCGGGAGCACCGTGCGGCCCGGCAGCGAGACGTCGAGCGGCTTCTCGCCCGAGGTGCTCTGCATCGACATGCCGTCGAACAGGCGCGCCGGCTTGAGCGGGTCGGAGGGCTGGCTGCGACCGGTGGGGTCGGTGACCATCTCCTGGAGCGGCTGGCCTCCGTGCCAGTCGGACGCCTCCCTCGGGGCGCGGAAGGCTCCCTTGTCGGTGAGCTCCGGATCGAAGGGCTTCTCCTGCCGCGGCTCCGGCTTCGCTTCCCCGGCGACCGGAGCGCCGGGGTCGGCGATCGGCAAGGTGGCTTCCGGGTCGAAGGGTTTCTCGGCCGCAGGCGCGGGAGTGGGCGGGGAGGCGACCGGCGTCTCGCCAGAGTCCCTCAGAACCTGCACGTCGCCCGTATGGAGCTCGATGGGCTCTTCTGAACCCGATTTTTCTTCCGGGCGACGCGACATGGGATGCGCATGCTAGCCGCCCCGTAAGGGGTGCGCCAGAGACCGGCGCGGAAGTGTGGCGGAAGAGCTTCGGGAGCCAGGCCAGTGGAGGCAGGCGTCCCCGCCTGCGCTTCCAGGATTCGGTCGGTCCTCGATCCTTCCCACCTCGGCGCCGGCGCGGCAGGTCGTCGGCGGTGCAGGCGCACAGGCGCACAGGCCTGCCTCCACCCGGGCCTGCCGCCTTATCTCTTGGGATACGCTGTCTCACATCATGCCAACGAAGCGCGTGGTCCTGGGCCTCCTGGGCCCCATCCTCGACGCGGGCAGCGGCCCGAAGCGCTGGGAGAAGTGGCGGCCCACCGTCGCCCTCTGCCAGCAGGAGGACCTGCTCGTCGACCGGCTGGAGCTGCTCTACCAGCGCCAGCAGGAGTCGCTCCTGCGCACCGTCTGCGAGGACATCCGCTCGGTCTCGCCGGAGACGCGGGTGGAGCCGGTGGCCATCGACCTGAAGGACCCCTGGGACTTCGAGGAGGTCTACGACGTCCTGTGGGGCGTCGCCCGCGCGCGCCGGCAGTCCGACGACGAGGAGCTGCTCGTCCACCTGACCACCGGCTCCCACGTCGAGCAGATCTGCCTGTACCTGCTGGCCGAGTCGCGGCACCTGCCGGGGCGGCTGCTCCAGGCCATCCCGCCCAGTCGCCAGGCCTCGGGAGCGACGGGACGGGTCAGCGTCATCGACCTGGATCTTTCGCGCTACGACCGGCTGGCGGCGCGCTTCGCGCTGGAGGCCAAGGAGGGCGCGAGCTTCCTCAAGGCCGGCATCGAGACCCGCAACGGGGCCTTCAACCGGCTCATCGATCAGATCGAGGTGGTGGCGCTGGGCTCCAAGGCGCCGTTGCTCCTGACCGGGCCCACCGGGGCGGGCAAGACGCGGCTGGCGCAGCGCATCTACGAGCTGAAGAAGGCGCGGCACCAGGTGCAGGGCTCGCTGGTCGAGGTCAACTGCGCCACGCTGCGCGGCGACCAGGCGATGAGCGCGCTGTTCGGGCACGTCAAGGGCGCCTTCACCGGGGCGACCGCGAGCCGGCCAGGCCTGCTCCGGGCCGCCGACGGCGGCGTGCTCTTCCTGGACGAGATCGCCGAGCTGGGCGCGGACGAGCAGGCGATGCTCCTTCGCGCGCTGGAGGAGAAGGTCTTCCTGCCGATGGGCTCGGACAAGGAGGCCAGGAGCGACTTCCAGCTGGTCGCGGGCACCAACCGCGATCTCTACGCGCGGGTGCGCGAGGGCCGCTTCCGCGCCGACCTGCTGGCGCGGCTGGACACCTGGACCTTCCGGCTGCCCGGGCTCGCCGAGCGCCGCGAGGACGTCGAGCCCAACCTCGAGTACGAGCTGGACGAGTTCGCGCGCCGGCAGGGGACGCGGCTGTCGTTCTCCAAGGAGGCGCGCGCGAGGTTCGTCTCCTTCGCGGTGGCGCCGACCTCGAAGTGGATGGGCAACTTCCGCGACCTCAACGCCGCGGTGACGCGCATGGGGACCCTGGCGCCGGGCGGGCGGGTGACGGTGGAGGTGGTGGAGGCGGAGCTGGCGCGGCTGAACGCGGCGTGGAGCGGGGCGGCGACGCCGGGGCTGGCGCTGGCGCCCGGGCTGGAGGG
The DNA here is from genome assembly GCA_036504155.1 of Myxococcales bacterium. GTDB lineage: Bacteria > Myxococcota > Myxococcia > Myxococcales > UBA5297 > JACRCT01. The sequence continues at coordinate 28,841 of DASXVQ010000019.1, read as the reverse complement.
CCTGGAGGAGCTGGACCTCTTCGACCAGGTGCAGCTGGCGGCGGTGCTGCAGGTCTGCCGGACCTCGGCGAGCATGTCCGAGGCGGGGCGTACGCTGTTCGCCAGGTCGCGGCAGGCGAAGACGAGCAGCAACGACGCGGACCGGCTACGAAAGTACCTGGCGCGGTTTGGCTATGACTGGGCGGCGGCGAGTAGTGGCCGGCCTCCGCGCCGGCTTCCTGCTCGAATCCTCGACTCTTCGTCCTAGCGAGGCACCAATGGACGGCTGGCCGCGGGGTAGGACGCAGGCGAGACTCCGACACCCCGAGCTTGTCGAGGGGCCAGGGTTTAGTCTTTGGGAACGTGGACCACAGGGGCGCAGAGAATCAGCTCTGGCCCCTCGACCAGCTCGGGGTGAGGGATGGACCTCTACATCGTCCGGCACGGCATCCCGGTGGACACCAGCGACTGGGACGGCGACGACTCGACCCGCCCGCTCACCGACCACGGCGAGGCGCAGGCCGAGGCGTTCTTCGAGCGCCTCAAGAAGCACGGGGACATCGACAGGCTGCAGCGCGTCCTGACCAGCCCCTACGCCCGCGCGCAGCGCACCGCGGAGATCGCCGGGGAGGTCCTGGGCGCGCCCGTCGAGGCGATCGTCGAGCTGTCCTCCAGCACCTCGCCGGCGCTGGTGCTGCGGACGCTGGAGAATCGCCGCGAGCTTCCCGAGCGCCTGATGCTGGTGGGCCACAACCCCGACCTGCCGATGCTCATCGGCGCGCTCACCGGCGAGCCGAGCCTGTCGCACGGGCTCGACCGCTGCGGCGCGGTGCGGCTGGAGGGGCGGCTGGAGCCGGGCGCCATGAGGGTGGTCTGGCGCAAGGCCCCGGGTGCGGCCTAGGATTCGCCCCTCAGGGCCGAGAGGGGACTCACCGAAATGAATCCGAAGCTGCGCCGCATCGGCTGGATGCTGGTGGCCTCGTCGCTCGCGCTGTCGGGGCTGAGCGCCTGCTCGTTCTCGTCGATGTTCGGCGCCGGAGCGGGGCTGGGGTTCGCCGGGTTCGTCACCGCCATCCTGCTGCTGCTGGGGACGACGGCGACGCAGACCGGGTGCGACCTTGGCCCCTGCCTGTCGCCGCTGAGACCCCCGTACGACGTCGGCCCGTGCCTGTCGCCGGACAGGCAGGCGTTCGGTCCAGACAGCTGCCTCACGACTACCGCTCCGAACGACGCCGACCTCGGCCCATGCCTGTCCCAGTCCCCGCCGGATGGTGGGGTCGAAGCCTGCCTGTCTCCGGAGCCGCCCGACGCGACGACCGAAGCGCGCGATCCCTCGGTTCCGGCCGATAGGGCGCTCGCCGCCGCCGATCGCCAGCAGGTGCTCGAGTCGCTGCAGGACCGCCTGCCCGAGGACGTGAAGGCCCGGCTCGGGCTGAAGAAGGCCTGAGGCTCGCAGAAGGAAACGCCCCGGGCCTAGACGCGAGGGCTCCCTCCCGGTCTATGGTGGACCGACTCCAGGGCCGCGAGGGGAAACGAAATGAATCCGAAGCTGCGCCGCATCTGCTGGATGCTGGTGGTCGCGTCGCTGGCGCTGTCCGGGCTGAGCGCCTGCTCGTACTCGTCGCTGTTCGGCGCTGGCGCTGGGCTGGGCTTCGCCGGCTTCGTCACCGCGCTCCTGCTGCTCGTCGGCACGACTCAGACGGGTTGCAGCACGCACGCCTGCCTGTCCATCGAAGCGTGCCTGTCGCCGCCGCTCGCGGATGCCGGCCCGAACTCGGATGCTCACGTCGGACCGTGCCTGTCGCCGCCCTATCCCTCCGATGCGAACGTCGGCCCCTGCCTCGACGTCCAGCCACCCGACGCGCAGATCGGCCCATGCCTTTCGCCGCCTGCTCCGGACGCCGGCGTGGGCGTGTGCCTCTCGGTCGACGCGGATCTCGGGCCGTGCCTTTCGCCGCCGCAGGACCCGCCCGACGCCGACCTCGGCCCGTGCCTCTCCCCGCCGGCCGATCCTCCGGACGCGACCGCCGATTCGCGCGTCCCGACCAAGCCCGCGGACTCGGCGCTGGCGTCGGCCGATCGCCAGCAGGTCCTCGAGCGGCTGCAGGACCGGCTGCCCGACGACGTGAAGGACCGCCTCGGGCTCAAGAAGGTCTGAGATGGGGAAGAAGAGCGACAGGCCGCCGCCGTTCGTCGGGCCGTGCCTGCAGCCGGGCTTCGACCCCGAGCCGCCGACCCCGCCCACCAACACGGAGCCGCCCGAGCTTCCGTCGGACGAGGAGCCATCGGTGGGGCCGTGCCTGTCGCTCATCCGCAAGCCTGGAGCGCTGCCCGAGAATCGAAAGCCGATCGACGATGCTCCTAGCCAGCGTAAGGTGCTGGAACGCCTCGAGGATCGCCTGCCGGACGACGTGAAGGCCCGCGTCGGGCTGGGGAAGAAGAAGAAGAAGGCGAAGAAGAAGGTCTGAGCGCGACGTGGGACTGTTCGGCCTCGGCGAAGACGCGAAGGTGCCCCGCCTCGAGCTGGAGCTGACCTCCGCCTGCGACCACCGCTGCGCGCACTGCTACAACGTCTGGAACGCGCCCGGCTCGCAATACCCGCGCGGCGCGCTGCCCACCGCCGACTACCTGGCGATGCTGGAGCGCCTGGTCCGCCAGAGCGGGGCGCGGGAGTTGGTCCTCACCGGCGGCGAGCCGCTGCTGCACCCGGACGCGCTCAAGGTCGCGGAGAAGGCGGTCTCTTTGGTTTCCCGGGTTGGGAGCGGCGGGCCTCCGGGCCGGCCACATGTGCGTCTGGTCACCAACGGCAGCCACGTCGACCCGGCCACCGCCAAGTCCCTAAAGGGTATCGGGATTTCGGCGGTCCAGCTCACGTTGCTCGCCTCGCGCCGGGAGAAGCACGACGCGCTCAAGGGCGTGACCAGCTTCGACGACACCCTGCGGGCGCTGCTCAACCTGCGCGACGTCGGCCTGCCGGTGCAGGTCTGCTTCGTCGCCAGCCGGCAGAACGCCGGTGAGCTCCCGGACGTGCTCGAGCTCTGCTACGGCCTGGGCGTGCGGATGCTGGTCTACAACCGCATGTGCCCCTCCGGCGGCGCCGTCGGCCGCATCGCCGAGCTGGTGCCCGAGGTCGAGGAGGTCGAGGCGGATCTGGAGGTGGCGGAGCGGCTGGGGCGGCTGCGCGGGATCGCGGTGGCCACCGCCATGCCCATCCCGCCGTGCCTCGTCCGCCTCGAGCGATACCCCTGGATTCGCTTCGGTTTCTGCAGCGTGGGGTCGGCCTCGCCCAACCTGGTCGTCGACCCGCTCGGCAACGTGCGGCCCTGCAACCTGTCGTCGACCATCCTCGGCAACGTGCTGAAGACCGACTTCGCCAAGATCAGGCACGCGGCCTTCGGCAAGCGCTTCCGCCGCGAGGTCCCGCCGATGTGCCGCGGCTGCGCCTACCAGGACAGCTGCAACGGCGGCTGCAAGGCGAGCGCGCTGGCGGCCTACGGGTCGGCGGTGAAGCCCGAGCCCTTCCTGCACTTCGCGCTGGAGGGCCGGCGATGAAGGCCGCGCCGCGCGAGCCGGCGGTCCTGCTGCTCTCCCCCGGGATCATCAAGTGGACCGACGCCGACTTCGGGCTGCCGCACCTGGTGAGCCTGGGCGGATACCTGAGGGCGCACCTGAAGGTCCGCGTGGAGATCCTCGACCTGGGCTACGAGCCGGGCGACCGCCACGCGCTGCAGCGGACGCTGGAGGAGTTGGGACCGTACCGGCTCATCGGCGTGTCCTGCTACTCGAGCTTCGACTACCTGCGGGTCATGGCGCTGGGGCGGTGGCTGAAGCGGCTGTACCCGGACGTGCCGCTGGTGGTGGGTGGCTACCACCCGACGGCCCTCCCCGGCGACTTCCTGCCCTCGCCCTTCGACGCGGTCATCGCCGGCGAGGGAGAGCGCGGCCTGCGGGAGTTCCTGGAACAGGCCAAGGCGCCGACGACCCCGACCCCGGGCGTGGTCGAGTCGCTCGACGACCTGCCGCCCTACCAGTGGGACCTGCTCGACCGCTACTGGCCGCAGGCGCGCCGCATCGGCAGCAAGCTGCAGATCTACCTGGGCCGCGGCTGCCCGTATCACTGCACGTTCTGCATGGAGCGCGCGAAGGGCGCCTACCGCTGGCGTGCGTTCTCTCCGGCGCGGGCCCTCGAGGAGCTCCAGGGGCTGGCCAAGAGGGTCCGGCTGGCCGACTGGGTGGTGAACGTCGCCGACCCGCTCTTCGGCTTCGACCGCGCCTGGCGCCGCGAGGTGCTGGAAGGCATCGTCCGCGGGGGCCTGTTGCCGCTGCAGTACTGGACGCTGACCCGGGTGGACGACCTGGACGAAGAGGACGTCGCGCTGCTGGCCAGGGCCCGCTTCTCGATCGGAGTGGGGCTGGAGAGCGGCAGCCCGGACATGCTGCGGCGGATGAACAAGGCCGCCAACCCGGGGCAGTACCTCGAGCGCATCGAGCGCTTCGCCGGGCTGGCCCTGAAGCACGGGCTGAACTGGAGCGCCAACGTCATCGTCGGGCACCCGGGAGAGACACCGGAAACCCTCTCTGAATCCGCGGCCTTCTGCCGCAGGCTCTTCACCGCCCAGCCCCGGACCACCGGCTGGCTGTCGGTGGATCCGTTCCGGCTCTATCCCGGCTCGCAGGTCTGGGAGCAGCTGGCGGGGAGTTCGGATTCGGAGCCTGGCACCGGCCGGCCGCGGCCGCGCTTCCACCATCCGACCTGGTGGCGAAGCTGGACGGAGCAGTCCTTCCGGGCCGAGCACGTCGACCCGAGCCCGAGCCTGGACTACTCCCAGCGCGTGCGGGCCATGTACGCAGCCTTCGGCCCCTTGGCCCGCGAAATTCCAGGCAGATTCCGTGGCCAGGGCAGCCGGGTGGACGAGGTCTTCCGCAGGAGCCAGCAAGAGCAGGCGGAGATGCTCTCGGACGAGATTCGCGGCCGCCTGCTGGAGCGGGCGGGCCGCGAGCTTCCAGCCGAATCGCGGATCGCGCTCAAGGTGCCGGTCGGGCTGCACGTCCGGGACGAGGGCGTGCGCAACCGCGAGCAGCTCGTGACCCAGTTGATCGATGCGGGCGCGCTGAAGTCCGAGCCGGTCATCGAGGCCCTGCTCGAGGTCGATTCCAGAGGCCTGCCGGTTCCGCTCTTCGGCTATGCCCTGGCGCTCCAGGCGCTGGACCCGAAACCAGGCCAGTGCGCGATCGTGCTCTGGGGCAGCGAACGCTACATGTCGAAATTGCTGGAGATTCTGGTGGGCCCGGAGGGCTCGGTCCGCACCAAGGAGGGACGCGAGCCCGCGGACCTCCTGTGGCTGGGCGCGGCGATGCCGAGATTCCCCAGCGATCTCGGCAAGTTGATCAACGAAGGCGGCCGGTGCATCGCCTTCCTCGGCCCGCGTTTCCGCAAGCAGGATCTGGTGTGCCTGACCAAGGTCGACGGGCAGCTTCGGGAGCGGGTGCTGGGGCGGGTGATGGCGCCGGTCCTGACCGGGCCGCGAGGGTGGTCAACCTGAGCCTGGCACCGGCTCACTTTCGGCTCGGCCGGGGACGAAGCCTGGCACCGGGTAACTTCTGGATATCAATGGCCAATTCGCTGCGCTTCCAGCCGCTCTTCCACGTGGACCTGCACTTCCACGTGCTCTCCGCCCTGGACCTTCCGGGCGACGCCGCCTCGGTCTTCTCCGGGCGCAAGAGGCCGTGGTCGGAGGAGCTCAAGGCGGCCTATCTCGCGGCGCCGGGGAGGCTCATGGTCCACGGAGTTCCGCTCCTCGCGGACGACTTTGCCGGGCTGCTCGCGTGGCTCCGGGGAGATCGGTTGGCCGACTTCTGCGACGAGGCGGGAAGGAAGCTGGCGGCCAGGCTGGCCGACCTGGTGGAAGGCGAAGCGCCGGCGCGGCAGGCGGCCTGGGATGCCGAGGGTGAGGCCCGCGCGCGCCGGCAGGAAGCGCTGACGCCCTGGCTCGCCGAGCTCGAGGCCGTCTTCGCCGAGTTGTGGGGCGGGGAGCAGAGATTGGATTCTGGCCCCTCGACAAGCTCGGGGTGTCGGGCGCCAAGCTCGGGGTGTCGGGCGCCAAGCTCGGGCTCTCGGGCGCCAAGCTCGGGCTCTCGGGCGCCAGGCTCGGGGTGTGGGGCGCCACCGATCGACGTCCACGACTGCCCGTCCCTCGCCACCCGCGCAGGCACCCACGGCCGCAGCATGCTCTGGTCGGGACGACTGCACCTCGCGCTCGGCCTGGGCGGCCCGCTGGAGCAGGTCCTCTGCCAGCTCATCCACGAAGCGACCCATGCCGTGACCGACCCGCCCATCCGCGCCGCCCACGCCCAGGTCCGCCAGGACACGCGGGTGGGCAGCGCCGCGTTCTCGCTCCACCGCGAGCTCGAGCGGGCGGCGGTTGAGGAGGGCGCGCGCCTCGTCGCCGGGCGAGCGCCGCGGCTGAGGAAGGGGTATGACCTCTGGCGACGGCGACACGGCTGCTGACGGAGGGGAGAACCTGCCATGACCATCGTCGAGATGCTCCGGAAGAACCCGCTGTTCGCCGACTTCGACCCGGCCGACCTCGAGACGCTCGGCAGGAGCTTCGAGCGCCAGAGCGTGAAGGCCGGCGCGACGCTGGCCAGGGAAGGCGAGCAGAGCGACCGGTTCTTCCTGGTGGAGAGCGGCAAGGTCAAGGTGAGCAAGCAGGCCGAGGTGGTCGAGCTCGGGCCCGGCGCGCACTTCGGCGAGATCGGCGTCCTGCTCGAAGGCCCGCGCACCGCCACCGTGAACGCCGCCATCGACTGCACCGTGCTCTCGCTCTCGGTCGAGGCCCTGGACGCCGTGCTGGTCGCCTCGCCGCACGCCGCCGCCATGTTCCTGCGCGCCCTGGCCATCTCGCTGGCCGAGCGGCTGCGCACCACCACCGACGACGTCTCGTTCCTCAAGGCGAAGGCTGGCAGGTAGCCTGCACCGGCAGGTGGCTCGGTAGCGCAGCGACGGGGGTCCTGTGAGCCAAGAGCGCGAAGTCACGACGAAATCCAGGATGGCGCCTCGCGGCACCGCTGTCGGAACCTCCGACGCCGGCGTCCGTTCTTCGACCTGCCTGCGCCTCGCGCTGCTGCTGGTGGCCCTGGACGCGACCGGCTGTCTCGCCACCGGAGCCATCGGGCTGGCGGGGAAGGTCATCGGAGGTGGCATCGCGGCGGCGCAGCGCCAGGACTACTCCGTGGCCGACGACGGCGTTCCGCCTCCTTCGCCCGAGTCCTGCCCGGACCGGCCCACGGCCTGCGTCGCCGGAAGGGTCGTCGCCTTCGAGAATCGCGGGGTGGGCTGGCACCAGGGCTACGAGGCCTGCGAGTACGGGGATCGGATCGTCGAGGACTGCGGCGCCGGCTACTGCGACCCGTCGACCCTGCGGTGCCTGCATCCCTGCGACGGCCTGGCCAGGCCCGGACCGGACAGCTGCTCCGTCGACGGCCTCGCGGTCGTCACGCGGGTCTGGGTGGCGGAGGGCCCGACCGCGGACGGCTGCCGGCTCGAGGCGCGCAGCGTCCCCTGCGGATCGGGCGGGTGCAATCCGGCGACGGCGGCCTGCGGCCCGCTCCTTCCGGGGGCGAGCACCGGGGTTGGCGCGCCCGGAGAAGTGCGCTGACTCGCCCGCCCGCCCTGGCCGTCGCCCTCGCGCTGCCCCTGCTCGGGACGGGCTGTCTCGCCGTGCTGGGCGTCGAGCTGGCGGCCACGCTCATCGACGCCTCGGCGAAGGGCAGCAGGCTGCGCACCGACCCGACGTGCACCCCCGAGGTCTGCGAGCACCCCCCGCTGCCGAAGTGCGTCGGCAGCCGGATCCTGACCTTCGTCAACCCGCGCTGCGAAGTGGTCCCGCCGCAGGCCTACGCCATCTGCAGGTGGGACGACTCCTGGGAGGACTGCGGGCGGGGCACCTGCGATCCCGCGGCCCTGCGCTGCGTCTATCCCTGCCCGCCTGGAAAGTCGGGTCCGGACGAGTGCGCCGAGGACGGGCTGGGCGTCGTCAGCCACGTGCTGGCTGCCAACGGGCCCGCCGCCGAATCCTGCGTGCCGGCGACGGCGACGACTCCATGCCAGGCGGGCTGGTGCGATCCCGCGACGGCGACCTGCGGGCCGCTGCCGTCCGCCTTCGCCGAGCTGGCCAAGGACCTGCGCGTCTCCTTCCGCACCTGGGACGGGGACTGGCACGCCGCGATCCCCAACAAGGTCCAGATCCGCTCCCTGACCGTGGGGCCCCGACCCGTGCCCACCGCCGGCGACGTGGTCAGCGACCGGGGCGAGGTCGCGGCGAAGTTCCGCACCACGATGCAGGGCGAGGCCTGGCTCGACTTCGTCCCGAAGGCCGGCGCGACCTACCGCGTCGTGGTGAAGGAGCCGGTGGAGCTGGATCTCGCCGAGACGAAGGTCACCATCCCAGCAGCCCCTTGAGGATCGGCGCCAGGTGGTCGGCCATCTGCTGGTGGGTGGCGGCGCTGGGGTGCCAGTCGCAGCCGTAGCCCAGGTTCCCGTCCTGCGGCGTGAACTCGACCACCGAGACCTTGGCGTCGCCGGCGGCGCCGCGCGCGGCCGCCAGCTCGTCCAACCAGACCTTGGCGGTCGCAGCCTCAGAGGTGCCGAGCATCGGGCCGACGGCCAGAAGGATGAACGCGTCCGGGTACTTGGAGCGGATGGTGTCGAGGAAGCCGCGGTAGGCCGTCTGGAACGAAGCCTTGTCCGGCGGGCCCATCGCGAAGTCGTTGGTGCCCAGGTTGACGAGTACGGCGTCGGGCACGAAGCGCGAGAAGTCCCAGGCCGGGCCGCCGCCGTGCGCGAGCGGATAGAGGTCGGGCATGGTGCCGTCGGTCTCGCCGCCGTAGTTGCGGAAGATGCCGATGCCGCTCTGGCACACCGTGCTCTGGTCGGCGCCGAGCGCGCGGGCGGTGAGCGCGGCGTAGCCCAGGTAGTGGTCCTCGGTCTCGGAGGAGAAGCCGCAGCTCGGGCCGGCGCCCACGTTGCCGTAGGCGCAGGTGATGGAGTCGCCGACGAACTCCAGCCGCCGCGCAGGGGGCGACAGCGGCAGGTACGCGCCGCCGCCGGCGAGGTCGAAGCCGAGGAACTGGCCGGTGCCCTGGAACCACTCGGTGTTCTTCCAGACCAGCACGTGGTGGTCGCCGGCGGCGAGGCCGGAGGCGAGCGGGTAGGACTGCTGCGAGGCCAGGGTGGACACCGTGGACTTCGTGCCGTCGACGAGCACCGTGTAGATGTCCGAGTCCGAGTCGGCGAGCTTCAGGGTGATGCCGGTGCCGGAGAAGCGCGCCTCGATGGCGCTGCCGGAGAAGCCGAAGCGCGGCCCGGCGGGGTCGCCGTCGTCGTAGCGGCCGATGATGCGCGGCGCGGCGGCGACGGTGCCGGCGTCCAGCCCGGATGCGGCAGAGGCGTCCGGAGGAGTTGCCGTGCCGGAATCGGACCCGAGCCCGGAGGCGTCGGCGGCCGAGACGGACCCGTCGCCGGCAGGAAGGCCAGAGTCGCGATCCACGTCGATCGCCGCATCGGTATCCAGCTCGCCGCGATCGTTGATCTCGCAAGCCGAGAGGAGCAGCAACGTAGCCAGGGCCCAGGCGACAGAGCGGAACATGGCGGCAGGATAACGCCGCAGCGAACGCGGAAGCTCGCGGTCAGCGGGAAAGGATCCCTCCCTGGAGCGAGTCCACTCCGTGGTCGGGGAGGGCATTCTCAGGGGCGAGGCAGTTCGCCCTACCGGAGCCAGCGACAGCCTCCGAAGAAGTCGAGCTTGCCGGGTGCCAGGTCGGGGGCCAGCCCACTTCCAGTGGGCTTCGAGCCAGTAGCCGGGGGCATTTCAGCCCCCGGGGCGAGGGGAGGTATCCTCTCCAGCGATGCCCCCGCCCAAGCCCCCGACGAAGAAGCCGCAGCAGCCCGACCCCGCCGCGGCGCTGCGCCGCCGCCTGACCTCCGACGGCTTCCAGGCCGCGCCGATGCAGCCGTCGCAGGCGCACGTCTTCGGGACCGACAGCGCCGCGCTCGATCGCTCGAAGGCGGTGGCCGGCATCATCAAGCGGCTCATCAGCAAGGCGAAGATCTCCCCCGAGCTGGACCGCGAGCTGCTGCGGGTCGCCAAGAGCCCCATCTCCGGCGACGAGTGGCAGCTCATCCAGCGCATCGTCCTGTCCGGGCCCGCCCCGGAGACGCCGCAGGAGGCGATGACCGAGTCGCGCCGCTTCCTGCACGAGATCGAAGGCCCGCTGGCGCGGCTGGCCAACTCCTTCCACCTGCGCCTGCTGCGCGAGAAGGGCGCCCCGGAGTCCGACCTGCTGCGCGGCGCGGACCTGGTCCTCGCCGAGGGCGGCAAGATCTACGAGCGCCTCGCGGAGATCAACGCCGCGCCCTGCAAGGGCCCGTTCCCCGGCGCGCGCCTGGTGCGGCTGCCCAGCTTCGGCACGCTCTACCTCGCCCGCTTCGGCGAGGAGGACCTCATCGTCCGGCTCGAGGCGCCGCTGGCGCAGATGCGCACCATCGCCCCGCTCCTGATGCAGTTCTTCGAGCAGCACTTCGTCGCCGACCAGAACGTGGGGCCGATGGGCTGCAGCCCGCGCACGCTGCGCTCGGGCAAGCAGGCCGTGGTCCTCTGCCAGTAGCTCCAGGACGATGCCCCGCTCGCCCAAGGTCGTGGTGGTGGGGCTCGACTGCCTCGCCCCGGAGCTCGTCTTCGACCGGCTCGCGGGCGAGCTGCCGACGTTCCGGGTGCTGCGGGAGCAGGGCGCCTGGGGCCCGCTGGAGAGCGTCGACCCGCCGATCACCGTGCCCGCCTGGAGCTGCATGCTCAGCGGGTTCTCGCCGGCGCAGCTGGGGCTGTACGGGTTCCGGCACCGCAAGCTCGGCAGCTACGACGCTCGCTACCTCGCGACCAGCGAGCACGTGAAGCTGCCGCGCGTCTGGGATCGGCTGGGCGAGGCGGGGCTGGAGTCGGGGCTGTTGGGCGTGCCGCAGACCTGGCCCGTCCGGCCGATGAAGGGCTGGTGCGCGCTCGACTTCCAGACGCCGTCGGCGGCGCCGGGGTGGGCCTATCCGCCCGAGTTGGAGAAGGAGATCGGCGCGCCGCGCTTCGACGTGGAGAAGCTGCGCTCGGGCGACCTGGAGCGCATCGCCCGGGACGTCTTCGCGCTCTCGACCCAGCGCTTCGAGCTGTTCCGGGACCTGCTGGCCAGGCGCGGCGCGGACTTCGCCATGATGGTCGACATCTCGCCCGACCGCGTGCACCACGCCTTCTGGCGCTTCTTCGACGAGCGGCACCCGCGGCACGAGCCGGGGCATGCCTTGGCGAGCGTCATCCCCGACTTCTACCGGCACCTGGACGCGCAGCTGGCGAAGACGGTCGCGGCGCTGGCGCCCGAGGCCCACCTGTTCGTGGTCTCGGACCACGGCGCGCAGGCGATGGAGGGCGGCTTCTGCCTCAACGACTGGCTGGTCCGCGAGGGCTATCTGGTGCTGAAGAGGCCGGCGGCCGGCCCGCGGGCCTTCGACGAGAAGCTGGTGGACTTCGGGCGCACGCGGGCCTGGGGCTGGGGCGGGTACTGCGGGCGAATCTTCGTGAACCTCGCGGGGCGCGAGCCCTGCGGCCAGGTGCGGCCAGACCAGTACGAGCCACTCCTGGCAGAGATCGAAGCCAAGCTGCGGTCACTCCAGTTCCCGTCCATCCAGTCCATGAAGCCCCCGCCGCCCACGCGGGTGCTGCGCCCGAGCGACCTCGGCGAAGGCCCACCCCAAGGCGACTGGCCCGACCTGCTGGTCTACCCGGAAGACCTGCGCTACCGGGCGATAGCGTCGGTGGGGAACCCGAGCCTCTTCACCCTGACCAACGACACCGGCCCCGACGACGCCAACCACGCCAAGCATGGCGTCTACATCCACCGCGGGCCGGGGGTGGTGGCCGGGAAGCAAGAAGGCCTGAAGCTCATCGACGTCGGGCCGAGCATCCTGCGGCTGTTCGGGCTCTAGCTCCGGGGGAGCAGGCCGCGGCGCTGCTGCGCGGGAAGCGCCGACACCCCGAGCCTGTCGAGGGGCCAGAGTTTGGTCCGTGTGAACTCTGGCTTCTCTGCTCGAGCGAGCATCCCGAGGACGCAGAGGTCGAATGCTGGCCCCTCGACAAGCTCGGGGTGTCGACGGGGCGTCGAACCGCTACTTCTTCGGCTGCTCCGGGGCCGGATCCTTCCCTGCGCCCTTCTTGCAGTCGCCCAGGCGCTTGCCGCTCAACTTGTACTTGAGCTGCATGGTCCCCGATTTGATGTCCATCGCGCCGTCGAAGCTCTCGCTGGTGTAGGTCGCCTTGCCGGTGCCCTTGGTCGGGGTGCCGGTCTTGTCGACGCAGTCGACGGTCCAGGTGACGGTGTTGCCGGTGATCTTCGGACTGGCCGGCTTGCAGGTCTGGTTGGCCTGCTGCGTCTGCGGAACCATCTGCTCCTCAGTCAGGCACTGCTCGACCGTCATCGGCGGCAGCTTCATCGGCAGGTTCTCGGAGTCGACCTGCATGGTCATCTGCCAGTTGCCGGGCTTGGCCGGGAGCTTGGCCTCGGCCGCGTGCGAGACGCCGCCGACCAGCATCGCCAGAACCGCCACCGCCATCGTCGTGCGCTTCATCGAGAGGACCTCCGGGAGATTTGGGTGCGGAAAAGGTAGCAGAGTCGGGACGCGGTGGGTCGAGCCGAGATTCGGCGCCGCCCGCCCCTCCCCCGCCTCCCCGTCGCGCACGGATTCTCGGGATTGCAGCAGGGCGCTCGCGGCTCCGGTGAGGAGCCCGTGGGCTGCCTTCGGCGATCCCCGGCGCGACACCGAAGACGACATCCGAGTGGACTCCGTGTCGGGCAAGAGGTCGTTTCGAGCAGACGCGAGCCCCTCACCGGAGCCGCGAGCTTACTTGCTCCAGTCCATCGACTCCGTGCGCGACGGGGAGGCGGGGGAGGGGCGGCGTTCAGTACGGCGCGGGCCCCTCACCGGAGCCCCGAGAAAAGCACGCTCGTTCCTGGCATCCCGCCGCGACGGCGAGGCGAGGCGGGGGAGGGGCCGCGCTCAGTACGACGCCTTCAACCCCAGGATGGGCACGATGACCGGCACTCCGGTCGCCGACTTGAGGAGCTTGGGCTCGCTCGCGCTGTAGTCGTAGCCGTAGTTGAAGGAGACGATCTCGCTCTGCGCCGACACGTTGAGCACGTCGAGGTAGAGCGTGACGTTGAAGGCCTCCTTGGCCCAGGTCTTGGCCAGCCGCAGGTCGACGCGCCAGAACAGCGGCAGGCGATCGACCTGGTCGCGGCTGACTGGCACCCAGCGCGGGCCGCCGCGGCCATCGCCGCCCTCCACCTGGGTCCACGAGGTCAGCCCGCCCGCCTCCGGGCGCCCGGTGTTGAGGTGGAAGACCGCGCCCGCGGTGACGCCGTACGGGAACTGGTAGCTCAGCACCGCGTTGAGGACGTGCGTCTGGTCGAAGGCGTAGGGCAGGTAGCCCGACTCGCGGCCGACGACCGCGCCGTTGGCGTCGAGGCGGTCGAAGGTGGCGTAGCGGGTGCTCTGCTGCAGCGAGTAGGAGAGCCAGCCGAACCAGTTGCCGCCCAGCGGGTGGCGGATCATCACCTCGAAGCCGTAGGCGTAGCCGTTGCTGCGCAGGCTGGCGGCGAAGTCGTCGTCCTCGGCCCCGCCGGCGCCGCCCCCGAGCGGAACCGGGTCCTGCGGCGCGGACGGGAGCCCGGAGCCGAACGGCGAGAGCTCGATCGTGCGCAGCAGCGGGTTGAAGTAGACGTCCGCGGTCACCTCGATGCCGTGCCACGGCTTCCACTCCACCCCCGCGTCCAGCTGCGCCGCCTCCTGCACGCCCCAGCGCAGCCCGGCGACGTCGATGAGGGGCAGGTCGATGAGCGTCGTCGGCGCCTGGTGGTACAGGCCGGCGCCGCCCTTCACGGTCAGGTCCTCGAGGAGGGTCCGGCGCACGGTGAGCCGCGGCTCGACCACGAAGTGCTCGATGCCGCCGCCGCGCAGGCTGTCCAGGCGCAGCCCGGGGATGAGCGTCCAGGCCTTGTCGTCGACCTCCGCGACCACCTGCCCCCAAAAGCCGGCGAAGGTGCCGATCTCCAGCGGCATCACGAAGGGGATCTCCTCCGCCGCGAAGGTGGTCCGCGCCCGGCGCTGCTCGAAGTCGAGCCCGACCATGGAGCGGACCTGCGGCGTCAGGCGGGCCGTCCAGGTGCCCTTGACCGCCCAGGAGTTCTCGTCGATGGCGAACAGCGACTCCTGGCGCTGGCCGGTGGGCGAGTCCGCGGCGGCGAAGCTCTTCAGCTCGATGTGGTCCAGGCCGTAGGTGGCGCCGGCCTCCAGCTCGGAGTCGCCCACCGCGCCCTTCCAGCGCAGGTCGATGCGGTGGAAGCTGACCGACTCGGTGAAGGTGTCGTTGAGCGGGTCGCTGGAGGCGGTGCCCACCGTGTCCGAGCTGCCGAAGGCCAGCAGGCGCAGCTTGCCCACCGGCAGGTCCTGCTCGATGCGCCCCTGGTAGTCCCAGAACTCGAGGACCAGCTGGGGGTTGGTGCGGCCGGGCGCGGGGGCGGGCATCACCGCGTTGGCGGCCAGCGCGAGGATCCACGGCGTGTAGCTGAGGCGCCCGGCCAGCGTCAGCGAGGTGCCGGTCCGCTCGATGGGCGCCTCGAGGTACAGCCCGGCGTTGATGAGGTCGGCGTAGAGCGTGGCGTGGATCTGCTCGCGCGGCTTGGAGACGTGGCCCTCGATGACCCCGCCCAGCAGCCGCCCGTACTGCGGCGGCGCCGCCCCGGGATAGAAGTCGAGCCCGTCGATGAAGTCGGGGTGCACCACCGCGGGCCCCAGGAACTCGTGGAAGAGCAGCGGCACGCGGATGCCGTCCAGGAAGTAGCCGGTGGAGGCCGGGGAGGCGCCGCGCACCACCGGGTAGGCGACGCCGGAGAGCACGCTGGAGACGCCGGGCATCAGCATCACCACGCGGAAGGGGTCGCCCATGGTGCCGGGGACCTCGCGGACCTCCTCGGCGTGCAGGCTGACGCGCGAGACCTCGGTGCGCTCGCGCTCGCCGCGGACCACGGTCTCGTAGGGGTTGATGCGGATGGGCTCGAGCCCGTAGAGGACCTCGACCTTCTCGCCCTGCTTCAGGCTCTCGCGGAAGCGGCGGTTGCGGAACCCGGGCGCGCTGACGTCGATCTCGATCCGCTCGCCCGCCGGGACCTGCAGCTCGAAGCGGCCGTCGGGGCCGGCCTCGACGACCGGCCGGTCCTCCAGCTGCAGCGCGGCGCCGGGGATGGGAGTGCGGCGGCCCTTGGCGCGCACCAGCCCGACGACGGTGGCCAGCGGCTGCTTCGGTGCGTCGGCGGCCGGGGCCGGGGCCGCCGCGGCCGGCGCCAGAAAGCGGTAGCTGAAGCGGATGCGCACCGCGACCGGCGAGCCGGCGAGCTTGGCGGGGACGAAGCGCAGGCCGGCCGCGGCATGGAGCGCGGCCTCGGCGAGCAACGGGTTCGGGCTGGACGAGAGCACCGCCTCGGCGACCTCGCCCGATTCGTCGATCAACAGCAGCAGCTCGACCGCGCCCTCCACCCCCGAGCCGGCGAGCTCCGCGGGGTAGCGCGCCGGCGAATCGGCCTCGAGCTCGGGCGGCGTCAGCTCGAGGGTGCCGGCGTCCGGGCTCTCGGCGGCGACCTGGAAACCGGCATCGGTCTCGAGGACTTGGAGCTCGACCGCCGCGGCGCTCGCGTCGTCCGGAAGGCCGGCGTCGGCGTCGGCGTTGCCGGCAGCGAGGGCGAGGACGAGGGCGAGCGAGAGGACCGACACGCGGCGCACGATCCCATCCGCTGGCGGGGGACGGCAAGGGACGGCCGGTGGAGGAGGCCTCGGGCCCGCCAGGCAGGCAGGAGCCGGCCATCCCTTCCCGGTTCTTCCTCTTGCGCTGCGCAGGCGGGGACGCCCGAGCATGGGCAGGAGGTGACGACTCCGCTAGCTTGTCGCCAATGACCGCCTCGCAAGCCCCTTCCCTGCCCGAAGCTCCGGCGCCCGCCCCGCTGCGATCGCCGCCCAACCGGCTGCCGTGGGAGGCTCCGCCGCCGCAGGGCTGGGAGCCGCCGCTGCGCGGTTGGGCGTGGGAGCTGGCGGTGCTGCTGGGCGGGCTGGGGCTGCTCGCGGCGGCGATGCTCTCCGCCGAGGGGGCGCTGGCGCTGGGCCGCCGCGAGCCGCTCACGACCTGGACGTGGCTGTCGAGCCTCGGGCTGTGGATCCTGTCGGCCGTCTCCGCGGCGGCGGTGGGGCTGCTGGCCTGGCTCAAGCTCGAGGCGCTGACCCTGCTGGCGGCGATGGCCCTCGACCACCGGCGCCTCGCGCGGATCGGCGGCCGGCCGGTCGCCTGGCTGGACGCGCCGCCGCAGCGGGCGCTGCGGGTCGCCCACCTGTCGGACCTGCACGTCGCCGAGGACGCCGGGGTGCGCCTCATCGAGGCCGAGCGCCCCGCGGGCAATGCGGCGCTGCAGGGGCTGCTCTCGGCGCCCGAGCTGAAGGACGTGGACGCGCTGGTGGTGACCGGCGACGTCACCGACCGCGGGACCGCGGACTCCTGGAGCGAGGCGCTCGCGGCGCTGGAGGCGCACGGGCTGGCCGAGCGCACGGTGCTGGTGCCCGGCAACCACGACCTGATGCTGGTGAAGGTGGTGGAGAAAGTCGAGGAGCTGGCCTCGGACCGGTTCGGCGTGGTGCAGCTGGCCAACCTCTACAAGTTCGCGCAGGCCTTCGCGCGCACCGCCGGCGGCCTGCGGGGGACGGTGCTGCGCACGGCGGACCTGCAGCTGCCGCCTCCGGCGCGCGGGGCGTTGCCCGACGTGCGCCAGGTGCTGCCCTGGGCCGAGGCCTGGGAGGCGATGGCCGGCGAGGTCCGCGAGCTGCTGGAGAAGCTGCCCTTCGAGCAGGCCCCGGGCGTCGGGGCGCGCGCGCCTCTTCGGGGCTGGCGCGAGGTGCAGGCCTACGCGGGGCGCCTGGAGCGCTGCCGGGCCAGGATGCTGGCCCTCTTTCCGGTGGCGGTGCCGGTGGGCGAGCGCGGGGTGGTGCTGGTGCTCAACTCCTGCACGCTGGTCTCGCGCAACCCGGCCACCAACAGCTTCGGCGCCCTGGGCGCGGTGCAGATGGAGCGGCTGGAGGCGCTCGTGCGGCACCTGCCGCAGCGGCTGAGGCTGGTGGCGCTGCACCACCACCTGGTGCGCCGCGGCGAGGAGCAGGCGGCGGGGCTGCGCAAGCGGCTCTTCGCCCGCTTCGCGGTGCTCTCGGACTGGAGGCCGCTGGTGCGCCACTGCCGCGAGACGGGCGTGCGCGCCGTGCTCAACGGTCACCGGCACCTGTCCTACCAGCTGCGCCTGCCCGGCGGGACGGTGCTGCTGGCCGCGCCTTCGTCCACGCTTGGCGACGAGCTCTCGCTCGATCCTCGGCCGGGCTTCGAGGTCTACAGCTTCGCCGCGGATCCGGTGGACGACGTGCAGGTGGCCATCCATCGCAAGGTGGTGCGGCCGGCTGTGCCGTGGACGGCGCCGCGCGGCTCGTGAGAGCCAAAGGCGCGGAAGTAGGCCGACGAGTCGTCGTCGTTGACGTTGACGTTGACGTGGTCGTGGTCGTTGACGTGAACGGCGACGGCGACGTGGTCGGACGGAATGCCTGGGAGGTGAGATGACCGCCCGGGGCACCTCAATCGACCACGTCGCCGTTCACGTCGCCGTCAACGTTCACGTCAACGTCAACGTCAACGTCAACGACGACGACGACGACGACGACGAAAACGACGTCGGCAACGACGGCCAGTCTGCAACAGTCGACTTGCGCGCGCCGTCCGCTCGCCAGCTCGACGGCATCCAGGCTCAGCCCAGGTACCCCAGCGCCCGCAGCCGCTCCTCGGCGAGGTCCGGCGGCGGCGCGCAGACCATCTCCGCCTTCGCCCGATCCAGCTCCGCCCATCCCTCCGCCGGCTCCCCACTCCCCGGCGGCAGCGGCCGCTCCTCGTTGGGATCCGCCGTGAGGTCGAAGACCTGCCGCGTCGAACTCTTCAGGTCCCACAGGAGCTTGTGAGCCGGGGTCCGCAGGCAGAGCGCCGTCCACAGCTCGTCTGGATTGGCCGGCGGCTGCGGCTTGGCCACGAAGTCCGCCATGGAGCAGGCCAGCGCCGACTGGCGCCCTCCGGCGAACAGGCTGTGCCCATCGCGCTTGCCGCCCAGCGGCGCGACCCCGGCCACGTCGAGCAGCGTCGGCCCCAGGTCCGCCAGGCTGACCAGCCCGCCGCGGATCTTCCCGCGCAGCCGCTTCGGCCCCGAGAGCACCAGCGGCACGCGCAGCACCTCGTCGCGCAAATGGTTGCCGTGCAGGTCGAAGACGTCCGCGACCTTGCCGCGCTCGCCCCAGCTCTCTCCGTGGTCGCCGGTCACCGCGATGAGCCAGCCGTCCTCGCCCTTCGCGTGCCTCGCCGTCGCCGCCGCCAGCCGAGGCAGGAACCGCTCGTCCATCTTCTCGATGGCCAGCTGGTACATGCCCTTCAGCTTGGGCCGCACCACCTCCGGCTCCGCCCGCAGCGCCTCGACCACCTGGTTCGACAACGAGCTCCACTGCGGCACCGTCATCGGCTTGTCGAGGTAGGGGAAGTGCGTGCCCCAGTAGTGGACGAAGACGAAGAGGTCGGGCGAGTCGCAGCCGTCGATCCAGTCGACCACCGCGTCCAGCTGCTGCGAGGAGCCCACGACGCCGGCGTCCGGCACGGCGCTGAAGAGGTAGCCCGGATCGAAGACGAAGCTCGCCACGCGGTGGCCGCCGTCGGCGAAGGCCGAGAACAGGTTCGCGCCTTCCGGCAGCGGCTGCTCCCAACGGTAGAGGCCCAGGCGGTGCGGGTAGAGCGCGGTGACCATCGTCGACAGCGACGGCACCGTCCACGGCGCGGCCGAGACCGCGAGGGGGACGCGCAGGCCCTCGGAGGCGAGGCGATCGAGCGTCGGCGTCTTGCATGTTCCGCCGGCGAAGCCCGGGGCGTCGGCGCGCAGCGAATCGGCGACCAGGAGGACGACTCTCATGGGATCGGGTGTAGCACGCGAGGGTGCGCTTCCGTGACCTCGCCTCTGGAATCAAAGTGCTTCCGGGCCAAGGATGCGGGCCATGTACGTGTTCGCGCGCTGGAAGCACACGCGGCAGGGTTGGCATCCCGCCGTTCCAAGGGGCTGGGGCTTCCTCCTCCTCGCGGAATGCGGCAGGGGCGACGGCAGGCCCTCCGAGTGGTGCCTCTTGTCGATCAGCAAGGACTCCATCAGCAGGACGAAGGGCTTGGTGAAGGTGGACCCGATGCTTCGAGCGCTGCTCGACTCGGCGCTTCGCTATCCGCCGGCGATGGCCTTGACGCGAAGAGACCTCGAACGAACAGGAAATCCACAGTGGGGTCCCAGCGCCATGGGCGCACGGCTGGCGCGACTGCTTCGGCACCACCTACGAGCACAGCCTCGAGCGCCGGGTGTGCTCCTCGAAGCCCGTTCGACCGAGACCGGCTATCTCGAGAGCGGCGAGTTCGTCTGGGCCCTCGAGCACCTCATTGACCCGTGCTCGAGGCGCGCGGTCGTCCGATGGGTCTCCTCCGACTTCTTCGTCTACACAAACCTCGCAAGGGACTTCCGTCTCACGCCTGAACTCCGTTCCCAACTCGAACAGCGGTCGCAAACAAGCCGCTTCGTTCGAGCGGTCAAGGACGGGCTTGCCGACGCGGATGCCGGCCGCATCAAGCCGCACGCTGAGGTCGTTCGTGCGATGAAGGCCCGATTCTCTCAGGGCAAGCGCAACCGCACGCAGTAGCGGTTCTCGGTGAGGCAGCCTCCCTGCGTTGCGAACGCCAGCGTCTTGCATGCTCCGCCGGCGAATTCCGGAGCGTCGGCGCGCAGTAGCGAATCCGCGACCAGCAGGACGACTCTCATGCCTGAGGGGTGTAACACGCCAGGCAGTCGCCGGAGCAGACGGGCCGGGCGCTACTCCATGGCACAGATGGGCGCGACGAAGCTGAAGGCGTAGTCGCGCTTCTCCGACCCGAGATCGAAGGCGAGGCTCGCTTCGCCCTCAAAGGTTCCGTTCATGCCCGTGGTCGTCCCGGTGAGCTTCATCGTCCCGACGCCCGTGGCCGTCCCGAACTTCGCGACCATTTCGTTGAGGCAAGGGAATCCCACCCCGGCGTCGGCGATGCACGTGCGCTGGGCCTCGTTGGCGACATAGGTCCCGGGACCATTGTTGATGAATCTGATGGTCATCGACGAGGTGAAGCAGCTCCCCTCCGGATACTGGGTGCCGAAACGCAGCATCACGCTCCCGCCGTGCGCGAGCGACGCCGCCGGCTTCTCCAACCCCGCTGGGAGGGCGCCATCCGCAGGCGTGCTGCTCGCGCTTCCGCACGACAGAAACGACAGAGCCATCAAGTAGGCCAACGACCGCCGGACCGAATCGCTCATCGAGGTTCCCCGATCTCGGAGAGGCCGCCCTTCACGTGTCACTTCGGTCTACGGAGAAGAGCGGGGTTTGGGCCGCCGGGGACAACACCGCGATTCCCGGCCAGGCACTACCCGCCAAAGCAGGCGTAGCTGGGGGCGCCGTAGACTCCGCCGGTCCAATCGGCGCAGTGGTAGCCGCAGGGACAGGCGGGAATCAGGTCTGGGTCGCAGTTCAGGTTGCAGCGCCATTGCCCGCTGTTGAAGCACAGGCCGGACTCGCAGTCCTCGGCGGTCGTGCACTCGGCGCCGAAAGGGCGCTTCGCGCCAGGCGGGACGTTCGGGTCGGGCACGGGTTGGCACTGGCCCGGGACGACGAGCATCGGAAAGCCGCAGCCGCAGGCCCAGGTGCGCTTGAAGCCGTCGTCGGTGCAGACGTCCGGCGGCGCCGGGATCACCTGCGACCAGGCGTCCGAATCGAACGGGTTCCGCTCGCAGGTGCAGTCCGAAGAGGTGCAGGTGAGGTAGTAGCGGTTGGTTCCGTCGGCAGCCTTGCTGGAGCAGCCGCTCCCCCCGGAAGCAAGCCCGTTGAAGTAGAGCGTCCCTCCGTCCGGGCTTGGCTCGCACTCGACGACGGTCGCCGCGTCGGCAGCCGTCGCCGCGTCCGGAAAGACGCCGGCATCCGGAACAACGGCGGCATCCGACGGGGCCCACACCCCGCCCGCGTCGCGGCCCGCGAGGGGCATCCCGGCGTCCTCGCTCTCCTCGCCCGCGTCGAGGCCGGGCAGGCCGGCATCGGCAGGCGGGGCCATCACGGGCATGAAGCTGCCGAAGTGGGAAATCTGGACGTCCACGGAGTCGCCATCGGTCGTGCCCTGCAGGATCTCGATGGCGCCGGTCCCGGAGCGGGTCGCGACAGCGAAAGATGAGCCGGCCGCACTGGAATGGATCGGAAGGGTGAGCCGCGCCGGCTTCTTCAGAGAGGCGGACGTGGGCTGGATGAGCACGGCGGACCCTGCCACGGCCACTCCGGACGGCGCCCACGCGGAGGCGAGCATTGTGACGCGGACGGGCTGCCCCAGCGCCCCCGCCGGGATCACCAGGTGCGCGCCGCCGGGGCCGGTGAGCGAACCCCCTCGCTCGTCGATCGCCTCCGAGTCCGATGTGAGCTGGTCGACCGGCTCGAGGCAGCTTCCCAGGAACCCGACCAGAACGGCGAAGAGCAGGGTGCGAGTCATGGTCCCTCCGCGCAGCAGCCTAGCACCATGAGTGAACAGGAGCACCACGCTGGCTACGCTGGGGACTCAGCCGCGTGCGCGCACGCAGTACCGGTTCTCGCTCAGGCACCCGCCCTGCGTCGCGAACGCCAGCGTCTTGCACCCGCCGCGGCAGACGCGCTTGAACGGGCAGTCGGCGCAGAAGCCGGTCATGCTCGCGGGGTCGAATCCGCGGTTGTAGGCGAAGCGCTTTGGATCGCTCCAGATCTCGGCCAGCGGCAGGTCGCGCACGTTCGCTTCGTCGAACTTGGGCGGCATCGAGAGACACCCGCGCACCGTGCCGTCCGCGGTCAGCCCGATGAGGGTCAGGCCCGCGTGGCAGCCGGTGAAGACGCGGTCGGTCGGGCGCTTGCTCGAGCGGATCTCCGGCTCGTCCGGGCTCATCCAGCCGATGTCGTCGGCGGCGTAGCGCGGAATCTTCCCTGGACCCATCAGGAAGCGCACCACCTCGGGGATCTGCTCCGGGTCGAGCGCGAGCCCGGCGTTGGTGGCCCGGCCGACCGGAGTCGTCAGCTGCAGCTGCCAGCCCTCGAAGCCTGCGGCGAGGATGGCGTCCTCGATCCCCGCGAGCGCCGGGAGGTTCGGCCTGCAGACCTGAGTCACGGCGCCGACGCGCAGCCCGGCGCGGCGCAGGAACCCGGCGGCGGCCATCGCCTTGCGGAAGGAGCCGGGCACGCCGCGAAGCCGGTCGTGGATCTCCTCGGTGCCGTCGATGCTCATCGAAACCGCGCGGACTCCGGCCTGGGCGCAGCGCCCCGCCATCGCCTCGTCGATCAGCAGGCCGTTGGAGATGACCTCGACCTTGACGCCGCGGCCGACGAGCTTCTTGGAGAGCAGCGGCCAGTCCTCGCGCAGCAGCGGCTCGCCGCCGGAGAAGGTGACCGTGTCGCAGCCCAGGTCGGCGATCTCGCCGCAGACCTTCAGCGCTTCCTCGGTGGAGAGCTCGCGCGGGCGGGCCCGTCCCGCGTCCGAGCCGCAGTGCAGGCAGACGGCGTTGCAGCGCAGGGTCAGCTCCCAGACCACGTCGTGGAGTTGGAAGCTCATGGCTCGCCCTCCCCGCTGTTCCCGCTGTTTGGGCAGGCGGCCGGGGGGAAGGGTTGGCGCTGCGTCAGCACCCGGTGCAGGCAGTAGGGGTTGTCGTAGATGCTCCCGGTGACCGAGTACGCCATCGCCGTGCACCCCGCGCGGCAGATGCGCCGGTACGGGCACCGCGCGCAGAACCCGGTCAGCTTCGACTCGTGCCAGCAGGTGTTGTAGGCGAAGCGCGACTCGTCGGCCCAGATCTCCCGGAACGGCCGCGCGCGCACGTTGCCGGCCACGAACTCCTTGGGCAGCCCGGAGCAGCCCTTCACGTCGCCGTTGCTCTCGATGCCCACGTTCAGGATGCCGGCGTAGCAGCCGGTCCACACCGACGGGTTCTTGCCCGGCGAGGAGCGCAGGACGGGCTCGACCTCGGTGTAGTAGCCGATGTCGTCCACGATGAGCAGCCCGGGCAGCTTCTCGGACTGGATGAGCGCCACCAGCCGCGCCGCCAGCTCGGGCAGCATCTCGGGCGAGATCGTGTACGGGACCTCGATCTCCCGCTGGCGGCCCTGGGGCATGCCCAGCTGCACCTGCCAGCGCGCCACGCCCTTCTCGCCCAGCAGCGCGTGCATCGCCTCCAGCTCGCCGTAGTTCCAGCGGTTGATGTGCGTGATGGTCGCCACCAGCGCGCCGACCTTCTGCAGGCGCTCCAGGGCGGCCACGACCTCGGCGAACTGCGAGCGGCCCGGCACCGGGTGCGGACGGATGCGGTCATGGGTCGGCTGCAGGCCGTCGAAGGAGAGCGCGAACGCCGAGACGCCGTGCCTCTGCGCCGTGGCGATGGCTTCCTCGTCCAGCAGCGTCCCGTTGGTGACCAGGTTGACCTTGAGCCCGTGCGAGGCCAGGCGCGCGCAGATCTGCGGCCAGTCCTTGCGCATCAGCGGCTCGCCGCCCGAGACGTTGCACTGCAGGCAGCCCGCTTCGGCCAGGTCGTCGCAGAGCTTCAGGGCCTCGTCGGTGGTCAGCTCGTTCGGGTCGCGGCAGCCGGCACTCGACTCGCAGTGCCGGCAGCGCAGGTTGCACAGGGAGGTGATTTCCCAGATGGCGTTCTTGGGCTGGCGCTGGATGGAGTGAACGAGGCCGGACGGGTCCATGGGCGAACTAACCTACCCCGAAGCGCGAAGCAGATTGAGTCGCGGATCTCGAGCGCGAAGCAGCTCGAGCGACCTTGGCGAGAGGAGACAGACTCAGAAGTTCACGCCCTTGTACTTGGGCATGTCCGCCGGCGCCGGACCGGGAGTCGAGGCGTCGAAGGCCTTCTCGAGCGCCTTGGCGGCCTCCTCGGCGCTCTTCTGCTTGAACATCTCCACCAGCTGGTCGCGGGAGACGGCCTTCTGCGGCGGCGGTGGGGGAGCCAGCTGCTTGAGGGGCACGACGGGCAGCGGGGCGATCGGCGTGGCGGCGGTCCCGGGCTCGTTGCTCGGGGCCGGCGTCGAGCTCGGGGTGCAGCCGCTGGCTCCGGCCGCGAGCAGCGCCAAGGACAGCAGGGCCGCCGTCCGCTCCCCGATGAGCGATCGGAGGATGGCGGCGGTGGCGCCCCGCGGTGCGGTCCGCAGCCTGGCCCGAAGCTCCTCGACCAGCGACTCGACCGTCGCCTGGCTCAGCACCTCGGCATCGCGGGCCGGCAGGCCGGACTCGCCCGCCGCGGCACTCTCCCGAAGCGCGGCCAGGAACGGGGTGAGCCGCTCGAAGAAGGCCGAGTCGTCGCGGCGAGCGTGGAAGAGCGAGACCAGCGCGTCGAGCACGGCGTCGCTCTCGGACCATGGCGGGAGCCTGGCACCCGATTCGGAAAGGAATCCGCGCATTTGCTGCAGGGCGGTGGGGCGCAGGAAGGCGGTCGGCTCCATGCAGTCGTCCTCAGTCGGAAGGTCAGGCGAGGTTCACGCCTTTGTACAGCGCCACCGAGTTGGCGCCGAAGTTCTGGTTCGGCTTCCGCTTGGGCTGCTCCTTGGGCTGGGGCCTCCCCGCGTCGATCGCCTTCTCGAGCTCCTGGGCGGCCTCCTGCGGCGACTTGGTCTTGAACATCTCCACCAGCGCGTCGGTGCCGCCTTCGATCTGCTTGGCGGTCGGCGGCGTCGGGGTGCCAGGCTCGGCAGCGGCAGCGGCAGCGGCCGGTTCGGCTCCGACCGGAGCGGAGGGGCGGACCGGTGTGGCGGCGGGGGTGCCAGGTTCACCGGCTGCCGACGTCGGATCCGCGGGCTGGGTGCAGCCGCTCAAGCCGCTGGTCAGCAGCGCCAGGCAGAGCAGCGGGACGGCGCGCTCCCCGACGAGCCTCCTGATGATCGATGGAGCGGCTCCCGACGGCGCGCGGCCGAGGCTGTCGCGAAGCTCGCGGACCATCGACTCCACGGTCGCCTGGCTGAGCAGCTCGGCATCGCGTGCGGCGAGCGCCGATTTGCCACGGGCCGCATTGTCCCGGAGTTCCTCGAGAAAGGGAGCGAGCCGCGCGAAGAAGGCGTCGTCGCCCCGGCGCTCGTGGAGCAGCGCGGCGAGGCCGTCCATCACCTCGTCCGCGGACGACCAGGGCGGCAGGACGGCATCGGATTCGGCAAGGAATCCGCGCATTTGCTGCAGGGAGGTGGGGCGCAGGAACGGGGTCGGCTCCATGAAGCTGCCTCCTCAAGTCAGGTTCACGCCCTTGTACGTCGGGATGCCACCGATACCCGGGTCGACGATGACCTCCGGCTTGACCCTCGGCTTGGCCTTCGCCGCGTCCGGCGGGGTGCCGGCGTCGAGCGCCCGCTCGAGCGCCTTCGCGGCTTCCTGAGGCGTCTTGGCCTTGAACATCTCGACCAACGCGTCGGTGCCGCCCTCGACCGGCTTGGCGGGCGGCGGGACCGGGGTGCCAGGTTCGCTCGAAGGGGCTGGGAGTGAGCCGGTGCCAGGTTTCGTCCCCAGCGGTGCGGCGGTGCCAGGTTCCCCGGCCGCGCCGTCCTCTGCCGGCCGCTGGGTGCAGGCCGCCAGTCCGGAAGACAAGAGAGCCAGGCAGAGCAGCCGCGAAGCCTGCTGGCCGAGGAGGGCGGGGACGATCTTCGCCGAGGCGGACCGGGATGCGGTTCGCAGCTGGGCCTGCAGCTCCCCGACGATCGCCTCGACGGTCGCGCGGCTGAGGACCTCGGCGTCCTTGGCGGTCAGGCCGGCGTCGCCGCGCGAGGCGTGCTCGCGCAGCTCTTCGAGGAAGGGCACCAGCCGGGCGAAGAACGCGTCGTCGCCGCGGTGCAGGTGGAGCAGGCCGACCAGCTCGTCCATCACCTGGTCCGAGGTCGACCACGGGGGCAGCTCGGCACCGGATTGCGCAAGGAATCCGCGCATGTGCTGCAGGGCCGTCGGGCGCAGGAACGGGGTCGGGTCCATCGGTTACCTCTAGAGATCCACGCCCTTGTAGCGGGCGTGGGGCCTGGGAACGCGGACGGGTTGCGGAGCCACGGCGGGGTCGACTCCGGGAGGTGGAGGCGGCACCGGCTCGCTGGCGTCGAAGGTCGCTTCGAGCGCCTTGGCGGCTTCCTGCGGGCTCTTCTCCTTGAACATCTGGACCAGGGCGTCGGTGCTCTCCGGCGCGACGGCAGGCTGGGGATCGGCAGCCTTGGCCTGAGTCGGAGTCGGAGTCGGCGCGGGGGTGCCCGGTTCGGCGGGAGTGGTGGAGGGAGCCGCCGGCTGGGTACAGGCGACCAGCCCGGAAGACAGGAGCGCCAGGCACAGCAGCCGCGCCGCCCGGTCGCCGATGAGGGCGGAGACGATCGAGGACGAGGCGGAGCGGGAAGCGCCCCGCAGCCGTGCCTGCAGCTCCTCGACGATGGACTCCACGGTGGAGCGGCTGAGGACCTCGGCGTCGCGCGCGGTCAGGCCGGCCTCGCCGCGCTGGGCATGCTCGCGAAGGTCCTGGATGAACGGAGCCAGCCGCGCGAAGAAGGCGTCGTCGTCGCGGTGGACGTGGAGCAGCCCGACCAGCTCGTTCAGGACCTCGTCGGAGGTGGACCACGGAGGCAGCCCGGCGCCGAATTCCGCAAGGAATCCGCGCATGTGCTGCAGGGCCGTGGGGCGCAGGTAGGGGGTCGTTTGCATGGAGGTTCCCGGTGCCGGCTTCCTGTTTTCTAGAGGGAGACGCCCTTGTAGCGCGGCTTGGGCAGCGTGTCGTCTTGGGAAGGCTTCTTCGCCGGCCCCGTCTCCTTGAGCTGCTGCTCGAGCTCCTCCGCCGCCTTGTCCGGAGGGTTGGAGCGGAAGAGGTCCACCAGGCGGTCGAGCACGCCCTTGGGCTTCTCGGACGGGATGGGGTCGGTCATCGAAGGTCCCCCGAAACTAGAAGGTCACGCCTTTGTAGCGGGTCACCGGCTCCGAGAGATCGTCGGCCTTCGGCTTCTCCGAATCGGCCGGTCCGCCCGCCGGGTCGAGCATCCGCTCGAGCTCGGCCGCGGCCTGCTCCGGGGGCTTGGACCGGAAGAGATTCACCAGGCGATCGAGCCAGCCCTGCTGCTGCGGGTTGAGGTTCGAAGCCATCGCCGACTCCCCGAAAAACGAGGGCTGGATTGTACTCCCAAAACAGGGACGGCCGGCGCCGAGGCGGCCGGCGCGGGTGTATCTCGCCGCGCACTGTGCCGGAGGCTGCACACTCCGAGGCGCCTCGGGATGCGCACGCGCCGCGCCGCTGCCTCGCAGGGGTGCGTGGCATGCCGCCTGCTCTTGGGGCGCGGCATGGACAACAAATTCTACGAGTTCGTGTTGGTCGTCTTCATTCTCTTTGCCCTGTGCGTCAATTGCGCCTGCGAAGGCTGCGAGAAGGCCGTGGCCGATACCAGCGGAGTCGGCTCCGGGTCGAGCGCGCTCACCAGCGACCGGCCCTCGCCCGGAACGCGCGATCTGCCGAGGGCGCCCCGCTCGTCGCAGGCCTTCTCGCCCGTCGCGAACGGCCCTCGGCTCCCGCCCCCCTCGTTGCGCGATCCCATCCTCGTCGAGTGCCTCGACGCCCATCGCTGCCCGGGGCCCAACGCGGTCTTCGTCGGCGCTCGCGTCGGCTGGATCGTCCGGTCCGCGTTCGACCGCGGCGGGCCGAGCCCGAGCGGCGCGTTCGAAGTCGCCGAGGATCGGCCGGCCGGAGTCGTCTCGCTGTCCTCACGTCGGGACGACGAGCGCGGCGAGGTCGTCGAGCTTCAGGCAAAGAAGCCCGGCGTCGCCACGATCGTGTTCCGGTACCGCAGCCTGGGCCGAGACTTCACGAGCACGCGGCAGCTGCGAGTCGTGGCGGTCGAGGACGCCGTCCGCGGCGAGGTGCGGATGCGCGCTGGCCAGAAGGGCGAGAACGGCCGCTTCACCGCCGACGCCGACCTGGTCGGGCCCGCCCTGCCCGAGTCGATCGCGGTGGAATCGCCGCAGCTCGTCGTCACCTGGCTCCTGGCCGACGGCACCAGGGCGGTGGGCGGCGCGGGCCGCGTCGACAGCTCCGAAGCGGAGGGCAGGGTGCATGCCCTGGGAAAGCGCGCCGCCGGACGGGACGGCGACGATCTCGAGCGCACCCTCCTCCGCTTCTTCGGGGCCCCCGGCACCGTCACGCTCAGCGCCACGCTCGGCCAGGCCCAGCTCGACCAGTCGTTCGTCTACGACTTCCGGTCGGCCGCGCTTCGGCCCTGCACCCCTGGCGACACCTCGGACTTCCTCGCCGCCGCCGACGCGGGCTACGAAGGCGCCTGGCCTACCGAGACCTCGGGGCTCCTGGCGAAGGCTGGCCAGGACGTGCTCTTCCCGGTCGACCGAAACCTGCCCGACGTCACGGTGGAGCAGGTCTGCGGCCCGACCCGGGTGGTTCCCTTCCCGCAGGCCGAGGACTTCGCGGCGCGGTTCACCACTCCCGGCTGGTACCAGTTCGTGCTGAAGGACTCCGATGGCGAGCTGCTGCAGGCGGGCGCCTACGGGGAGCGGGTCACCAATCCGTACACGGTCGGCGCGGCTCGCTGACACGGAGCGGGGAGGACGCGCCTGAAAAGGAGAAGGGCCGGCGCCGAGGCGCCG
>DASXVQ010000018.1:0-17079 GCA_036504155.1 Myxococcales bacterium | reverse complement strand
GCGTAGTGCCATGGCAGCGAGGGGCGGCCGCGCCGGCGGACGTCTGTCGCGGCGTGCCTGCGCGGGGACCAGCGGGCGCTTAGCGGTAATGCCGCAAGCAACACCACAAGTGAAAGCAAGACCCATGCCGATCAAACCTGGCCCGGAGGTTCCCGCGGCGGGAGCGATGTCGGACCCGGGGGCTACCCTGCTGCACCTTGATGGACCCGATGGACTCGATGGACTGAATGGACTGAATGGACTGAATGGACTGAATGGACTGAATGGAGGGGGACGATGGAGGAGCTGATTCCGAGGTTCGGAGGTTACAGGCGGCTGCACAGCTTCCAAGTGGCGCAGTTGGTGTACGACGTGACCGTGCGGTTCTGCGACCGCTATGTCGGCAGGCGCAGCCGCACCCACGACCAGATGGTGCAGGCGGCCCGCAGCGGGGTGCAGAACATCGCCGAGGGCAGCTTGGCCTCGGCCACCTCGAAGAAGACAGAGCTCAAGCTCACGAACGTGGCGCGCGCCAGCCTGGGGGAGCTCATGCACGACTACGAGGACTTCCTGCGGCAACGCAGGCTGCCGCTGTGGGCTTGCACGGACCCGCGGCGCAAGGCCCTCGTGGCCCAGCGCTGTAGCACTGCCGACGAAGTGGCCCTCTGGGTGCGTGAGGTCGCGACAGCGGCGAAGTCCATCCAGTCCATGGAGTCCATTCAGTCCATTCAGTCCACGCCTGGAACGCGCTACGCCGAGTGCTCGGCGAACGCCGGGCATGTGCTCACCGGTGTGGCCTTCTGCCTCCTGGACCGGCAGCTCAAGGCCCTGGCGCGGACCTTCGAGCGCGAAGGAGGCTTCTCCGAGCGCATGTACCGCATTCGCACCGAGCAACGGTCCACCGAGCGGCCGCGGTCCTGGTAGCGCTCGTTCCTCGAGTTGGACTTGGCCGGGCCTAGGTGGGCGGTTCCCTTCACGCAGGGTCTGCGCGAGGATGCCGGCCGTTTCGAGAGGAGCGAGATGGCGGACCTGAGCCGGCTCAGCTACGGCAGCACCGCGGCGATCGTGACCAGCATGGGGCTAATCGCCGGGCTCGCCGGCACCGCGGCCTCGCGCGTCGCGGTGGTCGCGAGCCTGCTCGTCATCGCGCTCGCCGACAACCTCACCGACTCGCTGGCGATCCACGTCTACCAGGAGTCGGAGAAGCTCGACACGCGGCAGGCCTTCCGCGCCACCGTCGCCAACTTCTTCTCGCGCCTGCTGGTCGGCGGCAGCTTCGTGGCGGCGGTGCTGGTGCTTCCCGTGCGCCTCATCGTGCCCGTCGGGCTGGGCTGGGGGCTCCTGCTGCTGGCCGGGCTGACGTGGCTCGTCGCGCGCTCGCGCGGGGCCTCGCCCCTGGTCGAGGTGGCCAAGCACTTGGGGGTGGCGGCGGCCGTCATCGCCGTCAGCAAAGCGGTCGGGCTGCTGATCCTCACCTACCTGACGTGAGCCGCTCGTCCCGGCGGCGGCTCGCGTAGTGCTTCGGGCGAAGGTCCGCTCCAGTGACTTGCGCAGGCCTATCAGGCGAGCCGCAGGATGCCCTGGCTTCCGGCCAGCCAGAGGTCGTCCGCGCGCCT
Organism: Myxococcales bacterium; assembly: GCA_036504155.1. Lineage (GTDB taxonomy): Bacteria > Myxococcota > Myxococcia > Myxococcales > UBA5297 > JACRCT01. The sequence goes on along the minus strand of DASXVQ010000018.1, from coordinate 15,484 downwards.
CCCCGGAGCGCCATAGGCCTGCCTCTGTGGTTCGGGCGCCTGCCTTGCTGCGTCGGCCGCCGCAGGGAGCGTTCCTAGGTTCTGTGGTGCCGGCACAAGGAGGCACCCATGAGGAAGCTCATCGGCAGCGTAGCGGCCGCAGCCATGTTCGCCACCGCGGGGACCGCGCTGGCGAAGGCGGTCGACGAGTCGAGCCAAGCACAGGCAGGGACTGGGAGCAGCAGCGCGCAAAGCAACGTGGGCAAGCCGTGCACCTGCCCGTCCCCGAGCGGCACCGAGGGCGTGGGCGGCACCGGCGGCGTTGGCGGCACCGGCAGCACCGGCGGCGGCGGCGGCACCGGCGGCGGTGGCGGTGGCGGCGGTGGCGGCTGAGCGCTCGTCGGGTTCGTCTGAGGCGGTCCGACCGGGCCTCTCGTCCACGCGGGACCCTGCTGCTCGGCCTCTTGCTGAAGCGAGTGTTCGACGCAGAGGTGAAGGTCTGTGGGAAGGGCGGGGGAAGCCGGCGAGTGGAGGCCATCGTCGCCGAGCCGAGGCAGGCGAGGCAGACGCTGGCGGAGCTGGGGAATCCGGTAGAACCGCTACGGCTGGGCTAGGCCCGGGGCCCGCCGGTGCCGCTGGACCTGCCGCCGGCCGGCCACCACGAAGGGCTCGACCCCGTCGACCCCGGTTGACGACGAGACCTGGCCCGACGGGGCGAGCCGGAGGTGTATCCCCTGCCCCCAAGCTCCTCGGGGAACGGGCCGTCACTGAGGGCTGAACGGCGCGCTGGACTCGGCAGACGGCACCAGCTGCCTCGAGGGTTCAGGCCTCGATTCGTCGTTGGCAGGGTGTTGAAAAAGTCGCCCCGAACGACGGGTCACCCGGCATCACCTGCGAGAACAGCATCGAGCGGCGTCTTCTCACCGGACGAATGCCGGACTACCCAGCCCATGGGGTAGCTGTAAGTCTTTAGCACCGCGCCGCTTGGCCGACCGATCGAGACGGCTCCCGACGACGGATGCACGAGTTCCACCCCCACGAACGACGTCTCGATGCGCCCCACGGGAAGGGTGGCCCGTTGAGCCTCACATCATGAATGCCCCGCCCGGCTCTGCCGGGGGATTGTTACCCCGGTGCCACCTGCAACCGTGCTAGAAGCCGCGCACGGGCAGCAGGCAGGGCGTCGATCGCGGATATGGGGAGGACCCAGTGCGCAGGTTCTTGCTGATCGCCGTCGCCGGTCTCGTGGGCTCTGGCTGCAACTTCGACAATCCGGCCGGTCCCGCGGACGCGGTGGTCGGAACGCCCGATGCCGCCGCCGCCGGGTTGGACGCCGGCGCTGTCGTTCCGGATGCCGCCCGCGCCGAGCTGGATGCCAGCGCCGCCATCTCCCTGATCGTCCAAGGGGCGCCCAACCTGCCATTCAACGGAACCACGACACTGGTCACGGTGGGATTCGTTACGGGCACGCCCACGAAGGTGAAGCTATCACGCGACGGCAATTCCGCATTCGCCGAATGGCCGCCCAATGGTTTCTTCACCCTCGACCCCAGCGGCCGATGGCTGACGGGGAGTTGGTGCATCTCAGCCGACTGCTGGGGCTACCAGGACGGCCCTCACGTCCTGGACGCGGTGGCCACCTATGCCGACGGCCAATCCGCGAGCGCTTCCGTCAATCTCCAGGTCGCTGATTCGGCCTCGGACGCGGGCACCTCCGCCGGTCTCGACGCCACCAGCCCGGACGCCGCCGGTCTCGACGCCGCCAGCCCCGACGCCGGAACCGTCCTGGACGCAGCGGTGACCGGACCTCTGCACATGGGCGTGCAGGGCTTCGCGCAAGCGGCCGGCGTCACCGGTGGATACGGCGGCGTGTCGATGGTCGTCACGAACCTGGACGACGTCGGCGCCGGGTCGCTGCGCGACGCCCTCCAGGCATCCGGGCCGCGCTACGTCACCTTCACGCCCGGCCTGGCGGGGACCATCCACTGGGGCAACGTCGCGTACGTGGAGTCGGACGACCTCACGGTCGACGGTCGCGGCGCGCGCGTCACGATCTCCGGCTACTCCCTCAACATCTTCAAGGGGGACAGCACCCGGGTGCGCAACGTCATCGTGCACGACCTGACGTTCGCGGACACCGAGACCGAGCGCAATGCGGTGATCATCGACCACGGCTCGCGCGACGTGTGGATCGACCACTGCACCTTCCGCAACAACAGCACCGGGGTCAATGGACAGGGCCTCAGCCTCAGGACCCAGGACCCCGGCGCGGGCGGCAACACGGGCATCACGCTCAGCTGGAATCACTTCATGGCGCCCAACATCAAGTCGATCCTGATCTCGTCCAGCGACTCGGAGGTCGAAGGGCGAGTCATGCGGATCAGCCTCCACCACAACTGGTTCGACGCCGTGGATGCCCGCAATCCCCGGATCGCGCTGGCCACGGTCCACATGTGGAACAACTACGTCAGCAACTGGGTGGAGTACGGCGTGGCGGCGGCGTTCGAGGCGGAGTTGTACGCGCAGAACAACATCCTCGAGGACAGCGCGAACCAGAATGGAATCCTCGACAGCTACGGCGGCGCCACCGCCAACAGCGTCGAGGCGTCCGGCAACCTGCTGCTGGGGAGCCCGCCGCCGGTCATCTACACCCACGGCACCTTCCCCATGGACCGAATCACCTACTCGGTCACGCCGGAAGCGGCGGATCTGGGCCTGCGCGATCGCATCGTGGCAGGCGCGGGCGCCGCCCCCTGACGGGCCTGTCCGCGCTTCACGGCCATATCCGCGCAGATGGCGTCACGAGGCTCCTGGAGCAGGGCGGCTGAAGCGCGGGCGGGCGTGGAGAGAGTCGTGTTGGACGCCTGCGGGCGCGCGCTCGATCTCGTCGGGAAGCTCGGGCCGGAGCCGGGCACGGGGCGGCCCGGCTACTGGTAGCGCCAGAGGTCGTTCATCCGGCCCAGCGTGCCGGCGTCGTCGTAGCCCAGGCCCCCGAAGATCCAGTAGGCGCCGCTGGCGTCCAGGGCGCCGCCGAAGCGGTTGCGGCCCCCCGGCGTGTTGCTCGTCGCGGGCACGCCCACCGTTCCGTGGGCCGCGCGCTCGTTCGCCAGGCTGCTGCCGGTCATCCACGTCCAGGCGGCGCCGTCCCAGCGCCACAGGTCGCCCAGGTAGTTGGCCGCGCTGTCGCAGGTCGCCGAGTCGCAGCCGGTGCCGCCGTAGACCCAGACCGGCCCCGGCCCCCTGGCACCCAGCCCGGTGAGGCTGCGCGCGCCGGGCCAGTTCGTCGGCGCCGCCGCGCCCTGCGCGCCCGGGGTCGCGAGCCGGCCGACGGCGCTCGGCCCCGCCTGCCAGGCCCAGTTGGTGCCGTCGAAGCGCCAGAGGTCGCTCAGGTCGCCGGCGACGCCCGCGGCGTCCGTGCCGTTGCCGCCGAAGACGAGCGCCTGGCCCGAGGAGATCCAGGCGACCTGGTAGATCCGCGGCCCGGGGACGTTGCCGGGCGCGCCCTGGCCCTCCGTCCCGTAGCTCGCCGCCGAGTTCGCGACGTTCGCCCCCGCCACCCAGGTCCACAGGCCGGTGCCGGGCTCGAACTTCCACAGGTCGTTGAGCAGGTTGAAGTTGTTGACGCACTTGGAGGTGTCGCACCCGGCCCCGCCGAACAGCCAGAGCGTGCCGGCCGCGTCGAACCACAGCGACGCGTCGCTGCGCCCGCCCGGGACGTTGCCGGAGGCCGCGATCCCCCGGGTGCCGTACACCGCGGTCGGCGAGCCGGGCCGGCCCGGGACGCACTGCATCGAGGTGCAGGTGCTGCCCGAAATCCAGGTCCAGTTCGTCCCGTCGAACCTCCACAGGTCGTTCATCAGGCCGGGCTTGCCCGTCTTCGCCAGCCCCCAACCGTAGCCGCCGAAGACCCACAGGTTGCCGGCCGCGTCCTGCGTGCCCCCGAACCGCTGGCGCGCCCCCGGGGTGTTGGCCGGGGAGGCGGCCCCCAGGGTGCCGTAGACGCCCTCGACGCCGCTCGTGGAGGACCCCTTCACCCAGGCCCAGTTCGCGCCGTCGAACCTCCACAGGTCGTTGAAGATCTCGTTGGCGCACTGCGCGGTGGAGCAGGCGTTGCCGCCGAAGACCCACAGCGCTCCCAGGCTGGCCCACATCATCGTCTGGTCGCGCGCGCCCGGGGCGTTGCCCGAGGCGGCCACTCCCTGCGTGCCGTAGACGGCGAGCGAATTGGCGAGGCCGCCGCCCGCGACCCAGGTCCAGCTCTTGACGGCCTGGTAGCTGGTGAGCGGCACGCACGCGCTCGGGTTGCCGGCCGCGTCCACCGCCTGGCCGTAGAGGGTGGTGTCGACGTTCGCCGGCAGCACCACCGGGACGCCCGAGCCGGCGAACGCCGCCCGGCTGCCGGTCCCCACCTGGGCGCCGCAGGCCGCGTCGGTGGAGATCGACACCGAGACCGAGTCCGCCGAGGCCAGCCCGACGACCGCGAAGCTGGTGCCGGCCGGCGGCGCCGGGCGGGTGGTCACGAAGACCGGGTCCGCCGGCCCGAGGCTGTCGTGGACGTACGTCGTCAGGAACGTGCAGGGCGAGCCCTGGGCGCCGGCGTTGAAGGCCACGGCGTGGATCGTCGTGGCCGAGTTGGCCGCGACCGTCGCCGTGAGGCCCGAGGCCTCGAACGCCGCCTTGCTGCCCGAGCCCAGGCTCGCGCCGCACGCGGCGTCGGAGTACAGGGTCACCGTGGCCGTGTCCGCGGACGAGAGGCCCTTCACCGCCGGCGTGGTCGAGGTCCGGGAGGGAGAGGCCGGGGTGATGCTGACGAACACCGGGGCGGTCGGCAGGTTCGCGCCGGGGCAGGCCGTGGAGACGCCGTCGCAGGCCGACGAGGCCCCGCAGGCCGTCCCGCCGGGCTCGACGCCGTCGGCGGGGCAGCTCGCGACGGCGCCGGAGCAGCTCTCGGCGACGTCGCACAGGTCCACGGCGTTGCGGCACACCGTCCCCGCGAGCAGCGCCCGGGCCGGGCACTGCGGGCTGTTGCCGTCGCAGTAGGCCGCCAGCTCGCAGGGCCCCGTCGACGCGGCGCATGGGTCGCCCGTCGAGAGCAGGCGGTCCGGCGGGCAGGCGGCGCTCGCCCCGTCGCAGGTCTCCTCGGGGTCGCAGGGGCCCAGGCTGGCGCGGCAGCTCGCGCCGGCGGACCGCTTGCCGTCGGCGGGACATTCGCTGGCCGAGCCGTCGCAGGTCTCCGCGACGTCGCAGGCGCCGGCGGAGGAGCGGCACCCGGAGCCGGCCGGGCGCCGCTGGTCGGCCGGGCATTCGGGGCTCGTGCCGGCGCAGTCCTCCTCGAGGTCGCACGGGCCCGCGGCGGGGCGGCAGGGCGTGGAGGCCGGCAGCAGATCGTCGGCGGGGCACGCCGCGCCCACGCCGTCGCATCGCTCCGCCGCGTCGCAGGCCCCGACCGCGGGCCGGCAAATCACCTCGGCGGCCGCCACCGCGTCCGGCGGGCAGTCGTCCGCAGCGCCGTCGCAGGCCTCCTCGGGATCGCAGGCGCCGGCGGAGCCGCGGCAGACGGAGCCCGCCGCGCGCTTCCCGTCCGGCGGGCATTCGGCGCTCGCGCCGCTGCAGCCTTCCTCGAGGTCGCAGGCGCCCGCCGCGGCCCGGCACGGCGCGGCGGCCGGCAGGAACCCGTCGGCGGGGCAGGCGACGCCCGTGCCGTCGCAGCTCTCGGCGACGTCGCAGGCCCCGGCCGCGGGCCGGCACTCAACCCCGGCGAGCTCCACCGCATCGGGCGGGCAGGCCGTGGTGAGGCCGTCGCAGGCCTCGGGTCGATCGCAGCGGTCCGCGGCCGGCCGGCAGGTCGTCCCCGGGGAGGAAGGCACCTCGAGGCAGGCCCCGGCGCGGCACGCGAGGGCGGCGCACCCCGCCTCGACACCGCAGGCTCGGCCCTCGCAGTCCGAGTCCGCGCAGTCGGTCTGCCCGTCGCAGTCGTCGTCGACGGCGTTGGCGCAGTCCTCGGCCACCGCGCAGGAGAGGCAGGCGCCGGCCACGCAGTGGCTCGCCGGACCGCAGTCCCTGCCCAGGCAGGCCGCTTCGCGGCACCTCGCGCCGTCGCAGGCCCACCCCGCGGGGCACGGCTCGCCGCCGCAGGCCGTCGGCCAGCAGACCCCGCCGACGCAGCGGCCGTCGGGGCACTCGACGCCGACGCACGAGGGACCGAGGCACCTGCCGTCGAGGCACGCCTCGTCGGCCAGGCAGGCCTCGGCGCCGCAGGAGGCCGGCAAGCACTGGCCCAGCAGGCAGCGCTGGTCGGCGGCGCAGGGCGGGCACTGCCTGCAGCGGTGCTCGACGCAGGACGAGCCCGCGGGGCAGTCCGCCTGCGCCTGGCAACTGCGCGAGGCGACGAACGACACCGGGTCGCAGCCGGTGGCGAGCACCGAGACGAAAGCGGCGGCGACGAGTTCGCTTCGCTTCATCTTGCCGCTCACCTTCGGCCGCCCCGGCGCTTCGGAGCCGAACGGCATCGACCCCGACGAGGCGGCGGATTGGAATGGACCCCTTGCCCGAGGCCTGGAAGGACTATCGCACGCGAGGGGCGCAGCGCGCTTCGCGAGGATCTCGATGCGGACGACGGAGGGGGTGACCTCCCTCTCCTCGCCAGTTCTTGACGACCACCGGGCGGGTGCCGTCGAGCCAGGCGAGCGGGGAGTTGGGGGTGTCCAGGTCGATGCCGAATTCGAGCGCGTCGCCGCCTCGCTCGACAAGTTCACCGAGAGCGGCGCGCTTGGCACTTCGCGATACTCAAGGCACCCGCGCACCACCTGAAGGGATCCGCTGGCGGCGCGCCAGGATCAATACCAGAAGTGCGCATCCGAACATCGTATCCGCGCCGCCCATGGAGCTGGAGCAGCCACACCCGACCGTCACCGTGTCCAGCTTGGCATCCGCGCCGTCAGTGCCGCCGTTCACACCCGAGTCGATGTTGATGATGGAGGCGTCCACGCCGGCCACCGCAGCATCGACGGGGATGATGGAGGCGTCCACGCCGGCCGCCGCAGCATCGACGGGGGTGATGGAGGCGTCCACGCCGGCCACCGCAGCATCGACGGGGAAGACGCTGGCGTCGGGCGGGAGCTCGGGGGTCCCCGCATCGCCCGCATTCGGATAGTCCATCAGGATGATGGAGCTATACGGCGAGATGGTAGCGGTATTGTTGTACCAAACGCCTCTGGCGTCGATCATCGGCCTGGTTAGCTGGATCACCTTGTCGGATGCGGAGTAGTTGTAGTCGAAGAGGATCTTGTCATCCGGGTTGGTCATCGTCACATCAGCTTCATACAAGCCCACATTATCCAGCCAGAACGTATCGCCCACGCTATAGGCCGCATCAAAATCCATGACTACATTCACGTCCGAATCAGCGATCGGGTGAGTGAACAGGACTTCATTCTCTGACCTCGAGGTGGTGATGGGCTTCTTATAGACCGTGCTGCTGAGGACGGTCCAGGGACTGTTCTTCTGTCGCAGATAAACAAAGACAACCCGCTCGGCAGCCGAAGTTCCGATGCAGCTATATTTGAAGACGTAAGTCTTATCCGAAGAAATGGCTCCAACCGGAAAGGATAACGTCACGCTCGTGGCGACCGGTGCCGAGACCTGCAGTGTCCCGTCGTCCAGCTTGCTGCCGTCCCAGGAGCACGTACCCGCAGGCCCCGCACAAATGACGCCGCTGGTATCGCTTGCAAAAGCGCCGTTGCTGACTTTGTCTGCCCCTGCACTGTTTGTTGTGTATTGGGGGAAGACGACAGGGGATCTGTGCGAGTTGGCGTCCTGGCCGGACACGGCTTGCCAGCCCGTCAACGTATAGTCGGACCCGGCGCCGAAATCGACACCGTCATCGAACGGCCTCAGGTAATAGTTGTTATCGGCGGTGCCGAAGGCGTTGTATACCGCAGGAACGTTCCCGAATTTCAGAACATACTGCGTAGTTGCCTTGGCGAAGAAGATGTTGTCGCTTATGGTGAGATTCACCATGGCATCCCGCGAGTGCTGCATGACAAGTTGCGCTTCGGAGCTGTTGTACACGGTATTGCCCCGCACGATCATGTCATGGGAGCTGTGAAGGAATATCCCGCCCCTGGAAACATTGGCGATCGTGTTGTTTTCTACCGTGAATCCCGCTGAGTTGTCGTCGAGATGGATGCCGTTGCACATGCCGCTGCCGGGATTGGGAGTGCCATCCATCGCCCCAAGCCCGTTCATCACGATATTGCCGGATATGATATTGGATGTCGTTGACGAGCCCCCAGCCGAAATCCCGCCTCCATCGTGCAGCAGGGTGCAGTAGTTGTTGACGAAGTTGTTGGTCACCGAGTTGAAATTCTGACCAAACATCATCCCGACATATCCCACGTTTTCGATGTAGTTGTGGTCCACGATGCTGTGGTGCCCTTCCATGCAAATGGCGGCGAATATTGCGTTGGTGGCGTCCCCCATTCCGGGGAAAATGCCCGTGTTCTTGATGGTGCAATTCCTCACGGTGAAATTTCCGCCGCCGCCGCTCCACCCTTGCATCATGATGCCATCGCTGTTTGAATGATCGATGCTGCTGTTTTCGACCGTGATATAGCCATCATTACAGCTCTCGGCATTGATCGCGTTCATGCCGGAAAAGTCGATGTTGCAGTTGGCTATACGGACGTGGCTGGTCCCTCTGATGTCCACGGTCGCCACGTTCCCGCCCTCGAATGAGAGACCGTCAAAAGTCACGTAGGCCTTGCCGGACACCATGTAGGCCAGCTTGTCCTTGACGCTCACTTTCACCACGTGCGCGTTCGGGTCGTCGGCGCCGAAGTACATGTAAAACTTCCCGCCCGCGCTGTAATACCATTCGCCGAATTGATCCAGCGCCCTCAGATCATTCTGAATGAAGTAGCCATAACCGTCGTCGACGGTGACGTCCTGGGGCGTATAGGAAATTGTATTGCCGGAATGCTGGGCAATGTCCTTCCTTGCCATGATCCAGTTGTTCACCCGCAACACCACCTGCGCCCCCGTCCAGTCGGGCGTCCCGGAGAGAGTGGTGTCCGTGATGGAGGTCGTGCCCGAGTGAGAGGTGATTGTCCGCCAACCCGTATTAGGCCATCTGCCCATGGCGGTATTTGCACCATCCACCGTGACCATCGTCGGGGATGATTCAACTGCAATCGATTGCGAGTAGATACCGCCGCCTTCATTGGTCCAGCCGGAGACGGTGGCCAATCCGGAGACGAGCGGTGCAGCGCCGCTTCCATAGGCGCCGTACGTGATCGGCGAACCGGAGCTGCCGGACGAATTGACGGCTATCGTCTCGTTGTTCCAGGTGCTCCCTCTCTTGAACAGAATGGAGTCGCCGGCGGAGAAGGTCCTGGAATTGACCATGGCTATTGTCTTCCAGGGGGTCCCCGGGGCTGTGCCTGAATTGGAGTCCAACCCACCCGTCGCGTCCACATAGTATGTGGCGGCGGATGCCTGGCCGTACGAGGACAAGAATATCCCGCAGGCCAAGACAGCATGTGTCAGCGAACGGGAGAGGCTGTTTCGAGATGAACGCGCGATGGTACGCTTCGTTATCATGTGGCGAGTCCCCTGTGCGCATGCGTGGTAGCAGGGCGTCAGTGGCGTGGGCGTCCGCACTTTCATTTGTGACGAGGCGCGCTGGCAGTGATGTGCCCTGGAAGTCGGCCGGAAGGTCGATGGGTGGCGAGGGTACCACATTGTCAATTGTCGGGAGACCACCTCCTGCCGGGCCCACGACCACCGATCCGCCATTGCTCGTCGGCGGGTCGGAGCTGCCCATGCCTCCGTCTCCGGCGGAGGAGCCGCAGGCGACGGCGGAGGCGACCGGCTCCAGGAGGAGCGGCGCGGAGGCGAGGCCGGCCAGCGCGGCGGCGCGGCGGGTGGCGCCGCACTTCGTCGACGAATGCTCGTCGAGCTCGGCCAGGCTGACCTTGCGGGAGACGCTGGCCGCGAGCCGGCGCTGAGTGTCCGTCCTCGAGGGTCTTCTTCCAGTGGACCGGGGCGAGATCCAGGACGCGCTTCACGGGCCCGCCAGGCAGCAGGCAGAAGAGGTCGCGCAGGTAGCCGTGCGCCACGATGCCGTGGAGCTGGCAGCTAGCCAAGGGCGAGACGAAGGTCGCGTTGGTCCCGCCGCCATCCTCGCCGCCGACGAAGAGCCAGTTCTTGCGGCCGACGGCCGCGCACGAGCCGCTGCGGCTGAGCAAGGCCCGGGGCCCGCCGGAGCAGGCGCAGTTGCCGCCCAAGGCGGAGATCGAGGGAATCGACCCGGTCTACCCGGAGTGAAGCGAGTCAGGACACGGCCTGAGCGGCCCGCCGGGCGAGCGGTTCATCCTTGGGGCACTCCACCTCGGGGAGAGCGGGCTCCGAGAGGGGCGAGAAGCGCGGCGGGGGCGGCAAACTCGGCGGTCCGGCTCGCACTGCCGGTCGACTCGGAGCCGGGTTCGGGCCCTGATTCGGCCCAGGCTCGGTCGCGGTTGAAGCGTGAGTTCGTGCCCTGAGGCCGAACTCGAGGTCGGTGTATCCTCGCTGGCTGTGCTGCCCCGGAAGCAGCCACCCTCCTGACTCGGACCAACGATGCGTCGTCGGTTCCTGATCCTCTTCGCCATCGCGAGCTCGCTGCATTGGGTCCTGCAAATCGCCGTGATGGCGCTACGCATCCCCATCGTCAGGCCCGACCGAATGGGGGCCGGTGTAAGCCAGTTAGGCCAGTCCCTCGGTCCGTTGGACGCCCTGCAATGGCCACTGGTGTGGGCGTTCAATGGGCACTTGTTCGATGCCTCTCCGCTCGGGATCTTGACTGCCAATAGCGTGCTGTGGGGCTCTGGCATCGCGGAATTCGCCAGCAGCGCACGCCTTCTGCGGAGGCGGATAGCCAGGACGTAGGAAGTCGCCGCAACTGGGGCGAGGCGTGCGGCGAACGGTGAGGACGGTGCGCGCCCGGGGTCTGCTTGGACGAGTGGACCTGGACGACAACGGGGTGTTCGAAGGGCGGGCAAGGCTGCGCGGAGCGGCCGGGCCCGAAGGGCGAAGAGGAGCCGAAGGCGGGGCGGCCGTGGAGCGCACCCGGACGCCCGGGTCCTCGGTGCGATGGATGAGCCCGGCTCAGCGCTTCTCGAGCACGAGCAGCAAGGCGATCACCGCGAGCTCCACCAGCCCGAGCGAGCTCAGGACGATGCCGGCGATCGCCTGCCCGCGGCGGCCGACGGGCGGGTGCGCCTGGGGGTCGACCCGCTTCAGACCGATGATGGAGCACGGGAGCCCGGCGACGGCGAGCGGGCAGACGAGCAGCGAGAAGAGGCCGACCAGGAAGCCGGCGCGGGCGATGGAGTTGTTCGAGTACAGGTCCCAGGCCTTGCGCAGCTTCTCGCGGGGGACCTCGACCTTGAAGAACAGCCGGTTGCGCGTGTCGTTGTAGATCGCGAGCACGACGAGCAACGGCACGATCGCCGAACCCACGGCCGCCGGCCCCGCGGTGAGCATGTTCACGACCATGCCCAGCCCCACCGAGGCAAAGAGGCCGACGCGCGCCCAGGCCATCCCCAGCCAGAAGCAGATCGCCACGGCCGCGCTCGCTACGGCGTAGGCGGCGAAGAGCGGGTTCCCTCCGGCCACGGAGGCGACGGCCATGGCCAGGTTGGCGAGGGCGCCGAGACCGATGAGCCAGGCCCACCCGTCGCGCTTCCCCCAGTACTTGAGGCGGAAGGCCTCCAGATAGTCGACCTCGGGCATCGCGGCGCAGGTCGGGCAGAACGGCTTCTCGTCGATGCGGACGACGTCCTCGTCGCACCAGAAGCCCCCGCAGCGCGTGCAGACCCCGGCCGCGGGCCGGTCCGGGTGCCGGGGGCACCTGGCGGCGTTGGAGACGGCGGGCTCGGTCATGGCTTCCTCCCAGGGCAGGCGCCACGGTAGCCGTGGATTACCCTGGGGTACAGGGGCTGCCGCCGTCCGCCCAGCACCGGCTGACGAGACCGGGTGGACGGGCGCATCCGGCTGGAGCTGCGCCGGCCCGCGCCCGACGGGGAGCGGGCGGTGGCGTCCACGCCGCTGCAGTCCAAGGGGGCCGGTCGAGTCTCGCGGCGACAGGCGAGCGTCAGAAGGGGCAGAGCACCGCGCCGAGGACGGACTTCGTCTCCGCCGCCAGCTCGATGTTGTCGAGCCAGACCGTCATCCCCTGGGCGCCGAGGGTCGCCGAGGCCGGGAAGTGCAGCGGCCAGCGAAGGCCCGAAGGTGCTGGGTCTGGTTCTCCGCACCCGAGCCCCCGCTGCGAGCAAGGCCAGGGTGGATGAGTCAGCGTGCCGCGAGCCAGATTCCCAGGCAGCCCAAGACGCTCAGCACCACGATCGCGACGCGGCGCTTGAGCCTGCGCTTGCGGGCAAGCCGCTCGACCTGCTCGCACGTCTCCGCGAGCGGCTCGAAGTCGCGCGCCTCGCCCCACCCCGCCCCGGAATCGACCAGGTCGTGAGAGCCCATCCGGCCGTCGCGGAGCATCGCCTGGACCGCCGAGAGCTCGTCCTCGCCGTCGCACTCGATGACCTTGCGCGGCGTCTCGAACAGCGCGAGCAGCAGGCTCAGCGGACTGCGGAAGTCCTCCTCGGGCTCCGCCGAGTACCCTCGGGTGTCGATGTCCTCCGCGACGTTGGCGAACTCTCGCCGGTCCATCTGGCCGGTGAGGATGCGGTAGCGGATGCGCATGGGTCCCTCCGGGGCGGTGGGCATGCTATCCGAGCCGTCACGGCGGCGGGGCTTGGGGCGCTCGGGAGAAGCCTGCGACCCGCCGGCGGGCGGCGCACCGAGAGCGCCCTCGGTCGGCGCATGGGGCGTGGCAGGCCACCGTCGCAGCTTGGTGCCTTCACCCGGCAGCCACGACACGTCCTACTTCGGGATCTTCGCCTCGCACAGCGCCCATCGCAGCAGAATCGTCCGGGCGTTCGTAGACCGCCTTCGATGTTCCTACGCGCGAGTATGCCCGGTCCGGCTCGCACTGCTGGTCGACTCGGCGCCGGTTCGGGCTCTGATTCGTCCTAGGCTCGAAGGGCCGGCTCGCGTGTACTGTCGGAGCCATGCCGAGGGAGGGTAATCCTTGATCGACGACGACCCGAGCCGTGGGCGAGCGGTGGTGAAGCCATGACCGATCCTGCCGCCGCCCAGGACCTCCCGCCGGCCGAGGGCGCAGGCCCGGGGTCGCCCTGTCCGAAGCACCCGAAGGCTCCGATTCTGGGGACGTGTCAGCGCTGCGGTTCCTTCTTCTGCCTCCACTGCAAAGGGCAGCAGGCCGGGCTGTGCGCCGAGTGCGAGGAGCGCACGCGCGAGGCCCCCAAGCTGCGCGGCTGGATGCTCGTCGCGCCCTTCTTCGTGCTGTGGCCCATCCTGTCCCTCGTCTTCCTGATCGTCTCGCTGGTGCTGGGGCTGATGGTGCCGGGCAACCGGTTCGACCCGAACCCGCTCTTCCTCTGGAATGTCTCGGTCTCCACGACCCTGAGCGCCTTGGGCATCACCACGGTCGTGCTGTACCTGAGGAAGAAGAAGATCTCCCGGCGTCTGATGATCGGATTCTTCGCCAGCCTCTTCGTGGCGGCCGTCGTCAACTTCGTCATCAAGGAAGTGGTCCAGCCGAGCGGCAAACCCGTGACGCTCCTGTCCCTGCCCATTGCCCAGCTTTCGATCTTCGCGCTGTGGATCAACTACTTCACGAAGGACTCGAAGGTGCGCCAGACGCTGACGCGCTAGTGCCGCTTCAGCCTCCCGCTCCGGCCATTCCCGGTACTCGAGGTTCCGGTCACTGAAGAGGAGCAGGCGTTCGGCGTTCGTCGGGCCCAAGTCGAGGGCTCTTCCGTAGAGCGCTTCGGAGGCAAACCAATGATGCGAGCCGCGGTCATCGTCGTTCTGGCTCTGGTGGCCTTTGGGGGACCCAAGGGTGGCTTGGACGCCGGGATGGCGGCAGACGCTGCCCTAGGCGCCCCCGCATCCTGCAAGCTCGAGGACGTCCTCGCCGCCGACCTCGGCGGGATGCCGGTCCGGAGCTGCGGCAAACTCGACGTCCACGCGACCGCCGACGAGCTCACCGCTGCCAAGAGCTGCGTGCTCGCCGCCGTCGAGGCGCTCGAGCCGTTCCAAGTCCAGTGGGACATGGTGGGCGCCGACAGCCGGGTCGCCCACGCCTACGTCGGCCTCGCCGGCGAGGAGGCGTCGCTCGAGATCAGGTCGTACAGCTACGACGGCAATCGGCGGGGCGTCGGCGGGAGCGAGAGCCTGCCGTCGACCTGGATCTCGCGGTGCGGCGGGCTGCGCGCCAAGGACGGCTGCGAGGGAGAGCAGTTGCGGTACAGCCTGTGCCTGGAGTGCGCGACCTTGGTCGAACTCCCGGGTTGCCTCACGGAGGGGCCGTGAGCCAAGACCTCGAGCCGCGCGCCGCGCTCGTGAACCGTACCGAGGAGCAACGTTGAGGCGTACGCGCGCACACCGGGAGCTTTCATCCCGTGGCTGGTCTGATTCATTCACGAACTTCTATTTCGTACGGTCCTGGGGCCTGTCTTTACATTCCATCCGCGGACTCTCGGACCCGCGGGTTTGTTTCGTCCTCTCGCGAAGCGGGCGCACCCAATGCTGATCTTCGGTAAACGGCTGTTCGGGCGCGTCGATGAAGTTCAGGGCGTGTTCTACGTTGCGCCCCTGTTCGGCCATCTCTTCTACTTCCCGCTGGTGCCTCTGCAGACCTGGCTCCTGGTTTCGGGAAGCGAGCACTTCGCGGGCGGCGCGCAGGGCGAGTGGACGGCCTCCGGCATTCCGATTCCGACGAGTGCGAAGTCGGTCCTCTTTGGCTGGGCACGGGGCTTTCTTCTCGCCGCTGCATTCGCTTCGGTCCCTGCAGCGCTGCAAGGCCTTCTCGAGGACCGCACCGGGCGGGAGTACCTGCCGCCGTGGGGCCCGGGCGCGGTGATCGCCGCATGCCTGATTGCGTTCGCGCTCTCGCGGCCTCTAAGCCGGCCCGGCGTCGCACGGCTCGACGCGATGATCCGTCGCGGTCTGGTCCCGTTGGAGCTCATTGAGAAGGCGGAACGCGCTCTCGGTCGGTCGTTGGCCCGGCCAATGAACGGTTTCCAGCCGAGCGGTGGCCAGCAGAATCCTGCGCCTGGAGCGGCGGGCGTCGCCGACTTGGAGATCGATGTCGAGGTCTCGTTTCAGCAGGCCTTTCTCGGCGCCGAGATCAAGGTGGGGTTGCCCGTCGGTTCTCGCTGTCGCTGCGTCGCCAACGGACAGCCAAAGACCGATTGTGGTAACCGTTCACCGATAGCTCACGTCGCTGGCGCCTGTTGAGTGACGACCGAAAAACCCAGTCATCAAGATCACTTACAGGCCCGCATTGACTCGGGATTTTGTTTCTGTCCGTATGCTGTCCGATGCGGGCCAAACAACTGCAGCAGTTGGCAGAGCGGCTGACGCGAGATCTCGCGGCAGCGATGGA
>DASXVQ010000017.1:0-15821 GCA_036504155.1 Myxococcales bacterium | reverse complement strand
CTGGCCGAGGATGACCACCGATTTCCGGGCGCGGGTGATGGCGGTGTAGAGGATCTCCCGGGTCAACAGCGGGATGTCCTCCTCCGGCAGCACCAGCAGCACCGCGTCGAACTCCGAGCCCTGCGCCTTGTGCACGGTCATGGCGAAGCAGCGCGACAGGCCCGAGTCCGCGTCGAGCGGCAGCGCCGCCCAGCTGTCGCGCCGGCCGAACAGCGCCCGCGTCCCCGCCGGCCCCTCGCCCTCCGCCACCTGCAGCACCAGGCCCTGGTCTCCGTTGAAGAGGCCGCGCACGTAGTCGTTGCGCTCCGCCATCACCGGCTCGCCCCAGGCCCACCGCGGCGACTGCGCGCCCTCGGGGATGCCGCGCGCCTTCAGCCAGCGCGAGCGGATCGACGCGTTCACCGCCGCCGCCCCCGTCGGCCGGGCCTCGCCGCGGGTGGCGCACAGGATTCGCGAGCGCTCGTAGTGGGCGCAGAGCGCCTCGAGCCGCGCGCGCTGCTCGGGCCGGGCCTTCCCCTCCGCCAGCCGCCAGGGCTCTTCCACCAGCTTCTGCAGCCCGTCGAGCGCGAGGACGCGCTGCTGGAACCAGCGCTCGAGCATCGCCTCGCGCTCTTCCGCGGTCGCCGCCGGGACCAGCTCGACGCCCTGGAAGCGGACCTCCGCGGCGCTGGCCCGCTTGCTGACCGCGGAGAGCAGATCCTCGGCGCGGCTCTGGTTCACCAGCGCAGCCACCTCGAGGATCTGCCGGCCCTCGGGGTCCTTGTCGTCCTGCCGGTAGGAGCGCGTCAGCCGCACCGCGCAGCGCGCCCGCGGGTCGCCCTTCGCGCCCGCCGGGCCCGGCTCCGGCAGCGCCGAGCGGACCAGCGCATCCCACGGCTTCTTCGCGGCCGGCCCCTTCTCGGGCACCAGGTCGCGGAAGACCGCGCCCGCCTCCACCGAGGGCAGCTGCTCCGCATCTCCCAGCAGGATCAGCCGCGTGTTCTTGGGGTCCACCGCGCGCAGCAGCCGGTCCATCAGGAACAGGTCCACCATCGAGCACTCGTCGACGACCACCACGCGCTCGGAGAGGGGGTTGTTCTCGTGGTGCCGGAAGCGGTCGCCGCTGGGCGAGTACCCCAGCAGCCGGTGCAGCGTCCGCGGCGCCGGGCAGCGCTCCAGCAGCTCGCGGTCCGGCCCGTCGAGCGGCTCGATGCTCGAAAGCGCCTTGCGGATGGACTGCTCCATCCGGTTGGCGGCCTTGCCGGTCGGCGCGGCGAGCGCAATGGACTCGAGCGGCACGCCCAGCCGCGCCAGGGTCCGCAGGAGGGTCACGACGATGGAGGTCTTGCCGGTCCCGGGCCCGCCGGTCACCACCGCCACGGCCAGGTGGAACGCCGAAAGGACCGCGCGCTCCTGCTCGCCGGACAGGCGCACGTCCTGCCCCGCGGCCTTCGCCGGCCGGTCGAGCACCGCGCCGAAGGCGTCGCCGAGCCCGTCCGGAGGCTCGACGCGGGTGTCCATCCGCGCCCGCAGCCGCTCGGCCAGCCGCTGCTCCGCGTCGCGCAGGCGGTGCAGGTACAGGTACCCATCCTCGAGGATCAGCGGCTTGGACTCGCCCGCCTCGCCGAGGATGGTCTCGACGGACGCGCGGGAGACCTTCTTGCCGGTCAGGAGCCCGCGCAGCCAGGCCCGCTCGCCGCGGCCGGCGTTGACCAGGGAGAGCACCGGGTCGAAGCGCGCGGGGTCGATGGGCAGCCGGGTGCTGCCGCGGCGCGCGGAGACCAGGCAGGCCGCGACGAGGTAGGCCATGGCCGCCTGGCCCGAGGGATCGAGCTTGGGCGCGCAGCGCAGGATCTCCCAGACCTCGTACAAGAGCCCGTCGTCGAGGTCGTAGTTGGCGACCGCGTTGGCCAGGCTGTCGGGCAGCCGCGGATCGGCGGCCGTCGGCTCGGGCATGCGGCCGTGCGCGCGCAGGAACGCCTCGCGCGCCGTGCCCTGGGGCAGCAGCCGGACGGGCTTCACGCGGCACCTCCCTCGTCGCGGCCGAGGTCCATCGCCAGCAGCTTCTCCTCCCAGGACAGGACCTGCTCCCAGGTGGGCCTGCGGAACCAGACGCCGGACTCCCCCTGCCCTTCCCCGCCCGCGCGCATGCCGCGCAGGAAGAGGAAGAAGAGCCCGCCGAACCTCTTCTCGAACGACGCCTCGTCGTGGACCCCCAGCATCTTCACCAGGGCCAGCGTGTACAGCTCGCCCTGCAGCGCGTAGGAGTGCGCGACCTCGTCGTCCACGTGGGCGCGGTCGAAGCCGGCCAGGCAGTTGCTCTTCCAGTCGGCGAGGTAGGTCAGCCCCTGGTGCTCGAAGAGCACGTCCACGAAGCCCACCACGAAGCCGCGGCGGATCTCGAAGCCCGCGATTGCGCTCTGCCCCCGCGATTGGCTCGGGCCCCTCGAAAAGCTCGGGGTGATGGCCGGGGTCGCAAGGACCGAGCTCTGGCCCCTCGACGAGCTCGGGGTGTCGGAGAGCCGCGGGTGCACCTGTTCCGGGATGGGATAGAGGAAGTCCATCTCGCGCAGCAGCTTGTCGGCGCTGGCGATTCCTTCGAGGCGTCCCCGCGCCCCCAGCGAGAGCGGGCCGGTCATCGCGGTGTGCACCAACTCGGCGGCGCGCGGCAGGTGATCCTTCGCCACGCCCCAGCGCCGCGACCACTTCAGGAACAGGGCGCGGGCGTCCTCGCGCTCGAGCAGCTCCTCGCCGCTGGCGCAGGCCTTCACCGCCTCCGGCGAGATCTCCGCCAGCACCTCGTGCAGGAACGAGCCGGTGGCGGCGCCGCCGGGAAGCTCGTCCTCCGGCACGGGGACCGCGTCGCGCGTCTCGGCCTTGGTCTGCGCCGCCGGGCCCTCCACGTGATCGCGCAGGCTGCTGAAGGAGGTGGTGACGAACCCGGCGTGCCGCCTGCGCAGCGGGCCCAGGTCCTCGGCCTTCGGCGGCGCCCACAGCCCGGGATCGATCGCCAACGCGCCCGCCTGCGGCGCCTCGGCCGGCGCGACGTTCTCCGGCGACAGGACCTCGTGGGAGAAGAGCGCGCCCGGCCGCGGCGGCCCGGACAGCTGGGGCAGCAGCGCCTCCAGCCTGCGATTGACCGGCGCGTAGCAGCCGCTGAGCTCCGTCTTCGGCGGGGTGAAGGTCCCGTGCTCGGACCTTCCGGCGAACGGCAGGTAGAGCCGCCCCATGGCCCGGGTCAGCGCCACGTAGAGCAGCCGGCGGTCCTCCTCGGCCTCCTCGGCGTCGGCGCGATCGGAGAGCGCCTGGGGAGAGCCGCCGATGAGGCTCAGCCGCTCGCGCCGGCCGCCGACCAGCTCGCCGTGCAGCGTGCGGACCCCGGTGCGCCCCGGCGGCTTGTTGAGCCCGCCGACCACGAAGACCACCGGCGCCTCCAGGCCCTTGGACATGTGCATCGTCAGGAGCTGGACCGCCTTCTTCTCGGTCTCCAAGCGCTGCAGGTTCCCGTTCTGCCCCGGCGGCTTGCGCGCCTCGGTGCGCCAGGAGCGCAGCGCCTTGACCATGTCCTCGACCGAGGCGCCGCGGACCACGAACTGCTCGCGCAGCACCTCCAGGATGTGCAGGAAGTTGGTCAGCGCGCGGTCGCCCGGTTCGAAGAGGATGCGCCGGCGCACCAGCCCCGAGTCCTCGAGGATGGCGGTGAAGAGCCGCTCGTGGTCGCGCTTGGCGGCCAGGCGGTGCCAGCTCCACAGCCGGCTCACCAGCGGGTCGTCGTCGCCGACCTCCGCGGCGCGGGCCACATCGGCGAGGCCCAGCTCGAAGAAGGGCGTCATCCAGGCCCGGTAGCGGCGGGCGCGGTCCGCCGGGTCGGCCACCGCGGCGAGCAGGTCCTCCAGGGCGAGCGCCTCGCGGCCCTGGAAGAGGCCCTCCTGCTTGAAGAAGGCGTGCGGGATGCCGGCGGCGCGCAGGTGCTCGGCCACCTGCCGGAGGTCGTCGCCGCCGCGGCCGAGGACGAAGACGTCGCCGTAGCCGACCGCCCTGCCCTTCCAGCGTGCCGGCCTCGCGGGATCGACCAGCCGGCGGATCTCCCGCGCGATGGCCGGACCCAACCTCGGGTAGATCCTGCGCTTGCCGGACGATTCGGTGCCGGTGACGAAGACGTGGATCGGCGCGAGGTCGGCGGGGTCGTCGAAGGCGAGCTCCTCCTTGCCGCAGCGCACCGGGTGCTCGTAGCCGATGTCGCCCTGGAAGAAGCCCTCCGCGAAGACGGCGTTGTAGGCCTCGATGAGCCGGGAGGTGGAGCGGAAGTTCTCCTCCAGGAACGCCGGCTCGCCGCTGGCCGCCGACACCTCGCGCCGCGCGCCCAGGTAGGTCTGCACGTCGGCGCCGCGGAAGCCGTAGATGGCCTGCTTGGGGTCGCCGACCAGGTAGAGCGCGTGGCCTTCCTTGGACTCGAAGAAGACCTTGCGGAACACGCTCCACTGCACCTCGTCGGTGTCCTGGAACTCGTCGATGAGCGCGACCTTGAAGCGGTCGCGCAATAGCTCCAGCAGCGCCGGGCCGCGCTCGCCCTCGAGCGCCTCGTCGACCAGCGAGAGCATGTCCTGGAAGTCGAAGCGGCCCTGGGCGCGCTTGAGGTCGGCCACGCGGTCCTGGACGAGCTTGGCGAAGCGGGCCGCGACCAGCGGGCGCACCCCGGGGATGGCCTCGGAGAGCTCGTCCAGCGCCTGGGCCAGCGGCTTGAGGTCGGCGTGCTTGTCGGCGGCCTTGCCGAAGTGCTCCCGGGCGTAGTCGAGCGCGCGCGGCTTGCTGCTGGTCCCGGTCTCGGCGAAGACGCCCTGCAGCTTGAGGTAGGCGCCGACCTCGTCGTCGTCCGCGGCGCAGGACTCGAGCGCCGCGAAGATGGCCTCCGTCGAAGCCGCCAGCCTCTCGCGGACGCGGGAGTTGGCCTTCCCCACGTTCTCCAGCGCCGCCGCGCGCTGGCCCAGCCGCGCCCGGAGGGAGTCCAGGCCCTGGCGGTCGAACTCGGGGACGATGCGCCCGCGCCGCGCGGTGCACTCCCAGAGCAGGTCCTCCAGCCCTTCGATGGTCCCCTTGCGCGCCCACAGCTCCAGGTAGCCCTTGAGGCCGTCCTCGACCGCGAACCGCGTGCGCAGCACCTCGCGGAAGGCCTGGGCGAAGAGCTCGCGGCCGTCGGAGAGCTCCTCCTCGAAGAGCCGCCGGTTGGCGAAGGCGTTCTCGGTCAGCACCTTCTGGCAGAAGGAGTGGATGGTGCTGATCGACGCCGAGTCGTACTGGCGCAGCGCATCCTCGAGCAGCCGGCGCGCCGCGTCGTCGACGGTCCAGCAGTCCTCGGGATCCGCCCCCTCCGGCGCGCGGTGCTCCTCGGCGCCCGCCAGCAGCTTCTCCAGCAGCGCGCGGACCCGGGTGCGCAGCTCGCCGGCGGCCTTGTCGGTGAAGGTGACGACCAGGACCTCGCCGATGCCCGCGCCCTTGAGGACGAGGTCCACCACCAGGTGCTCGAGGGTGTAGGTCTTGCCGGTGCCGGCGCTGGCCTCGATGACCGCGTGGCCGGGCGGCAGCTCGCGCAGCACCCGCGGCTTCAGGTAGAGCCAGGGCGCGCTCACGAGCGCCCGCCCCCGTCGCCCTCAGCGATGGGCTCCACGTCCGAGGCGGACTGCTCGAAGAGCGACTCGGATCGGCGGCTGTAGGTCAGGTGGATCATCGCGGCCCTTTTCGACGCCGCATATCCTACAGGACCGGTCAGACATCGCGGGGACCGAGTGTTCGAAGCCGAACCGCCCGCTGGCCCCCATCGTGCGTCCCCGCGCTGCGGTCGAAAGGCGACTGTTGCCACCGTGGCAACCCTCTCGAGGCGCCTCTCAGGGGCCCTTCGGCCTGGGCACCTCCGGCTTGTCGTCCGGCGCCCCCCTCAGCCGCCGCAGCTCTCAAGAGTGCGCCGTTCCCCCGGCGAACCGGAGCGTCGCCGACCGGCACCGCGGCGGCCCGGGTAGCGGAGGAGAGCAGCAGCAGCAGAGGCAGCAGCGCGGCCCAGACCGAGCGCTCACTGCACCGGACAAGCGGCAAGCGGCGGGGGGGCTTGGACGATGGTTCGCGCACCCTCTTGGACCACCAGGTCAATCACCGGGGTCACGAAGCGCAGCGGCGAGCCCTTCGGCGGGGCCGTCACGGGGAAGACGACACTTACGGCGTCGATCACGACGTCCACCGGCCTGAGGTCGACGCTCTCGATGTCCCAGACGGACTCGGTGGCGGTAGAGCAGACCGGGTAGAGGAGCACGAAGCGCTCTTGAGGAGTGCCGCAGAGCTGGTTGTTGGTCGGGAGCGTCCTGAAGATGACGTTGGAGTAGTAGAAGTCCACCATCGAATTTGCGTAGACGTAGAGCTGGAAGACGACGCCCGTCTCCAGGTTGATCGTTCCCTGAAAGAATTCGCCCGAGACGTAGCCGATGTCGAGGGTGAAGGGATTCTCGTTGACGATTTCGAAGTTCGCCGTCGTACCGGACTGGATGCAGGTCGGAACGATCTTGATCTTGCCCAAGAGGTCGGTGCTCGCGAGGTTCACGCACGCGCCACCGGAGCAAAGCTGCGAGGGGATGCAGGAGCGGCCGCAGGTTCCGCAGTTGTGGAAATCCGTCGCGAGATCGGTGCAGTTTCCCGTGCACGAAACGGCGCAGTCGCAGGTCGACCCGCCCGCTCCCGGCGTGCAGGTCGCGCCGGCGACGCAGTCGGCCTCCGTGTTGCATCCCTCCCCTTTCTTGCACCTCGCGCACGCTCCGCTGCCGCCGCAGTCCACGCCGGTCTCGGCGCCGTTCTGTACGCCGTCCTCACACGTCGGCGCGCTGCGGACCCAGACCTGGTGCAGCGTCGACGCGGAATACCCGTTCGCCGGAGCGCCGGTGTCCGTGCGCAGCCAGTCGTCCACCTCCCAGCGGCCCGCGTAGGGCGCCGGCGGGTTGATGTTCCAGTGGTAGGACCCACCCGCATAGAAGGGATGGCTGGCGAGCGTGTCCGCCCCCGCGTCGGCGAAGAATCCGTTCGCCTCGCCCGGCAGGTGCGCGGTGTGGCCGGCGAGCGGCACGAACGCGCTCTGGATGCCGTCGAAGGTGCCGGTGCCCGTCGTCAGGTACGTGAGCGCCGCGCGCCGATCCGTCTTGAAGTGGATGACGCGCGGGTGGTTGGTCGTCTTCCCGAAGAAGCGCACCTCGGTGGGCCGCAGCGCGGCGATGAGCGCAGGCGCGGCGTGGCCCCAGTGCGCGGTGCCGCTCTCGTCGTCGCCGAGCGCCTCGGAGCCGAGCAGCGGGAGCGAGGCGGTGCGCTCGAGCCGGTCGGGGTTCGTCGTGGCCTGGTGCAGGTAGTCGAGCACCAGCGTCCAGCCGCCCCCGTCGGTGGTCATGTCGCAGGAGGCCGTCATCGGCGCCAGCGGGCCGGGGCCGTCGGGATCGATGAGGTAGTCGCCGCTCGGAAGGCCCGGGCGCGCCAGCAGGAGCTCGTAGCAGCTGGAGGAGAGGCACCCGCCTGCGAAGCAGCCCGCCCGTGCGCCGGGGCAGGCCGCGCAGCCGGCCGGGGAGGTTGCGGTGCCGCAGTGCGCCGGATCGGTGTCCGAGCAGGCTTCGCACGTGCCGCTTCCCGCGCAGTAGCTGCCGGTGCCGCACGAGGCGTCGGCGTCGCAGACGCAGGCGCCCGAGGCGCAGACCGGGGTCGCGTTGGAGCAGGCCGCGCAGCCTGCCGCGGACGACGAGGTGCCACAGTGCGCCGCGTCGTCCGCCGAGCACGGGGCGCACGCGCCGCCCGAGCAGTAGCCTCCGGCGCCGCAAGAGGCGTCGGCGGCGCAGACGCAGGCGCCGGACGCGCAGACCGGGGTCGCGCCGGAACAGACCGCGCAGCCCGCCGCGGACGACGAGGTGCCGCAGCGCGCCGCGTCGTCCGCCGAGCACGGGGCGCACGCGCCGTTCGAGCAGTAGTTGCCGGCGCCGCAAGAGGCGTCGGCTTCGCAGACGCAGACGCCCGAGGCGCAGGCGGGAGTCGCGCCCGAGCAGGCCGCGCAGCCCGCGGGGGACGAGGCGGTGCCGCAGCGCTGCGCATCGGTCGCCGAGCACGAGGCGCACGCGCCGCTCGAGCAGAAGCTGCCCGGGCCGCACGAGGCGTCCGAGGCGCAGACGCAGACTCCGGCCGAGCAGGTCGGAGTCTCTCCCACGCAGACCGCGCACCCGGCCGGCGACGCCTCGGTGCCGCAGGAGGCCGCTTCCGTCGCCGAGCAGGGGACGCACGCACCGCTGGAGCAGTAGTGGCCGGCGCCGCAGGAGTCGTCCGAGGTGCAGACGCACGCGCCGGCGGAGCAGACCGGAGTCGCGCCCGAGCAGACCGCGCAACCAGCCGGAGAGGAGGCGGTGCCGCAGTGCGCCGAGTCCGTCGCCGAGCACGAGACGCACGCCCCGCTGGAGCAGTAGTTGCCTGTGCCGCACGAGTCATCCGAGGTGCAGATGCACGCGCCGGCCGAGCAGACCGCAGTCGCGCCCGAGCAGACCGCGCAACCGGCCGGGGACGAGGCGGTGCCGCAGTGCGCCTGGTCCGTCGCGGAGCACGAAACGCAGGCGCCGTTCGAGCACCAGCGGCCAGCGCCACAGGAGTCGCCCGAGGTGCACCCGCCCGCATCCGCCGCAGGGAAGACGCCCGCGTCCGCCGCAGGGAAGACACCCGTGTCGGCCGCCGGTGAGCCGGCGTCGGCGCCGCTTCCCCCGCCCCCGCAGCCTGCGAGCACCGCGGACAACATCGCGACGAACAGAAGGGGGCCGACCTTCGGCGTGATCCTCGATTGCATGATGGGCTCCCTCTCCCGACCGCGATGGGCTCTGAGCGCGCCACCGACGCGCGCTTCCAGACGATACCGCGAACCCCGGGCCCCGGAACGATGTTTCACGGCGTGTGCTAGAGGCGCCACATCCTTGAGCGACGCCGCGCGCTTGCCCAGCCGCGCCCGGAGGCTGTGGGCGCGCAAGGGGAGCATCGAGGGGCTCGAGGACCTGCTCTGGGAGTGCACCGCGCGGCGCGGGCACATCGTCCCCGAATTCGACCGCAAGGGCCTGGACTCCGAGTGCCCGCTGTCGACCGCGAGAGTGCTATCTTCCCCACGCCCCGCGAGCGGGCCGTCCTCCCCTCGCACTCTGGAGGGCCCGCCATGATCCGACCCCTCGTCCTCAGCCTGTGCATCGTGCTCGCCGTCCCCTCCGCGTCGTGGGCGCAGGTGGACGATGACGACGACAGCGCGCTCGGCATGAGGCTGCCCAAGCGCAAGCGCCTGACCGACGAGGACAAGGCGCGCCTCGACGCCGAGGTCAAGAAGCGCCAGGAGGACGAAGCCGCGCGCAAGAAGGCCGAGGAGGACGAGCAGCGCCGGTTGGTCGAGGAGGCCACGAGGAAGAAGGAGGCCGAGGCGCAAGCCGAGGCGGCGCGAATCAAGGCCATCGAGGACGCCAAGCTCAAGGTGGTGGCCGACAAGCAGGCCGCCGAGGAGGCGCGCAAGAAGGCCGAAGCCGACGCCAAGGTCGCCGAGGAGGCGCGCAAGAAGGCCGAGGCCGACGCCAAGGTCGCCGAGGAGGCGCGCAAGAAGAAGGAGCTCGAGGACAAGCAGGCCCTGGAGGCCGCGGAGAAGAAGGCCGCGGCGGAGAAGAAGGCCGCGGACGACGCCAAGAAGGCGGCCGACGAGGCGCAGGCCAAGGCCGAGGCGGAGAAGAAGAAGGCGCAGGACGAGAAGAAGCAGGCGGAGGAGGACAAGAAGGCCGCCGCCGAGGCCGAGAAGAAGGCCAAGGCCGAGGAGCAGCAGCGCCTGGCCGAAGAGAAGAAGAAGGCCGCCGAGGAGGCCAAGGCCAAGGCCGCCGAGGAGGCGAAGCTCTCGCCGGAAGAGAAGAAGAAGGCGGCCGAGGAGGCCAAGGCCAAGGCGGCCGAGGAGAAGAAGGCCAAGGAGGACGAAAAGAAGCGCCTGGCCGAGGAGAAGCAGAAGGCGGCCGAGGAGGCCAAGGCCAAAGCGGCCGAGGAGAAGAAGGCCAAGGAGGACGAGAAGAAGCGCCTGGCCGAAGAGAAGCAGAGGGCCGCCGAGGAGGCCAAGGCCAAGGCCGCCGAGGAGAAGAAGGCCAAGGAAGACGAGAAGAAGCGTCTGGCCGAAGAGAAGCGGACCGGGATCAAGCAGGCCGCGCCCGTCGAACCGGCCAAGCCTGTCGAGCCCGAAAAGCCGGCCATCGACCGCTTCAAGCCCGCCGCGATCGGCGAGAACGCTCAGGCCCAGGTCGAGAGCATCGCCAAAGAGCTCGCCTACTCGGCCATCCCCGACAACGACTGCCCCAACAACGGCAGCTTCGTGACCGTGAAGCTGGTCGAGCCGTTCGACGGGTTCGCTCAGGACACGCGGGTGATCTTGCGCCTTCAGGCCCTGATGCTGGGGCCCACCACCGTCGGCGCCACCCTGGCGTACACCGACTTGCGCCGGCTGGGCCGCACCGCGGACGGCACCCTCGTGTACTGCGGTCGAGGCCAGGTGGCGCGGGCCGGCGCGGCGCGCTGAGGCGGAGCAGGGGCGCAGGCCGCTACGGGCCGTCGACCGCGCCGCCAGCGGCCCTGGGGCGGACCTTGACTGGTATCCGCGCCATGACCCGCACGAAGCCCGAGCGCAACTCGGCTGGTGGCGATCGAGCCGGGGGGGCGCTCGCCCGATGAACCGAAGGCAGGGGTCCTCCGTTGTAGGTTTCGTCACGGAGGCCGACATGCCCACGTCAACCAGCTCGCGTCGCCTGGCCGCGCTCTGCCTGTTGACCGCGGTGGGGCTGCTCGCCCTGCCCGGCCTTGGGCGCGCCGACGGAGGGATCGTCGCCTACAGCAGCGGCGAGGACCTCTGGGCGCCGCACCCCGAGCAGGCCCAGTTCGCGCAGATCAGCCTGCGCGACGGCCGCGAGGAGATGGTCCTCGCCATCGAGGTGGCGAAGCTCTCCTCTCGCGCGGCCTGGATCTTCCCGGTCCCCGGTGAGCCCGCGCAGGTCCAGGCCGACATCGCCGCGGACTTCCCCAACGTCGTGGGGCTGCCGCTGAAGTGGAGGATGGGCGACGCCTTCCGGCTGATGCCGGTGGCGGCCATGGCGACCCAGCTCTACCCGCTTCCCTTCTTGCTCAGAGAAGTGCTCTCGCCCCGCGCCAGCGCGCTCGGCGGCGTGGGAGGCGAGGTGGTCGTCGCCCAGCATCTCGAGAAGCACGGGTTGACCCTGGAAGTCCTCACCGCGAGCGACGGGGCGGCCTTCGAGCGCTACCTGCTGGAGAAGGGGCTCGCGCTGCCCAGGGAGATGCGGGACGCGCTCGCGCCCTACCTCGGCAAGCATTTCACCTTGCTGGTCGCCTGGCTCTCGCCGGAGCAGGTGGCCGGCGAGGCGGGGGTCGCGGCGCAGCAGCGGACGCAGGCCCGCGGGGTGAAGGTGAGCTTCCCCGCGAAGCGGCCGTGGTTTCCCCTGCGCCTGACCTCGATGTACGGCCAAAGGGTGGTCCCGGCGACGCTCTACGTCTGCGGCACGGTGGAGCCGGTGGTCTACCAGCAGCTCGAGGGGCACGTGGTCAGCGAGTGGCTGTGGACGGAGTGGCCCATGGCCTGCGGCGATCATTTCTACACGCGCGTGGAGATCACCGCGCCCGCGTACGCCTTCGTGGAGGACCTGGAGCTCGAGCCGCGGCGGGCCCTGGTGGCGCGGACGAAGGACTGGCTGGCCACCGAGAAGTACCAGGAATCCGTCGTGGTGTTGGCGCTGCTCCTGTCGGTCCTCTCGAGCGTGATCGCCGCGGCGCTGATCCACCGCGGGCAGCGGGCGCGGCTGGGCCGCTTCGCCGTGCTGGGCCTCGCCAACCTGCTGACCCTTGCCGGCTTCGCCGTCGCGGCGGCCCTCGCCCGGCGGCCCCTGGCGCCGGTGCAAGCGGTCGGTGGGACGTCGCTCCGTTCGCGCGCGCCGATGATCGTCTGGGCGGTGCTGGCGGCGTTGCCGATGGCGCTGGCCTCGCTCTCCTACCTCCATGGGAGCGACCTCGACTTCGCCCTGGCCGGGCTCTGGTTGGGGCTCGAGGTGGCGCTGGTCGTCGGGATCGTCGTCTGGGACAGGCGAGCGACGGTTCGCCGCGCCCCGGTCTTCGTGGCCACCTTCAGCGCCACGTTCCTCGCGCTCGGGAGCTGGCTGCTGGTCTGGGCCAGGTAGGGCCCAGGGCAGGTCCGCGGGCTCGGGGCGCGACCTTCACCGCCCGCCCTGCTCACCCTTGGCGACGAGCTCCACGTCCGCCGAGAACTGCAGGTACAGCCCGAAGCGCCGGTCGATCAGCTCCTTGGCCCGGGCGTCGTCCGGCACCGGGAAGTCCTCGACGCCGCGGACCGGGCCGTAGCGGGAGGCCAGGAAGCCCTTCTCCGCGACCGTCTCCAGGCTGTCGGCGAAGGTCGGCCTCCAGCCGCGCTTGTCGGAGCGCGCCGCGGCCGCCAGGCTGGCCTGCCAGTGGAAGACCGCGACCGCCGGAAGCTGCAGCTCGCTGACGACCTGCAGGTCCTCGACGAGCGCGGCGAGATAGGCCTTGGCCGCCTCGGGAGCGACCGCCTCGAAATGGTAGCCCTGGGTGTCGCCGCGCTTGAGGTGGTCGTAGAGTTGGTACGAGATGAAGGCCTCGGAGCGCAGCCCGGCCGCGCACAGCGCCAGGTGATCGATGAAGGCGCCGAGCGACTCGTGCTGCCGGCGCGCGACCTCGAGCCCGTTCCGCTCCGGGTCGCGGTGCCGCTGGAAGAGCGAGAGCTCGGTGCCGCCGACCTCGCGCTCGGGCTCGACGAAGATGGGCCCGGTGGTCCCGACGATCTCCGCGGTGCGGCCGTCGGTCAGGGTCACGAGGACCGGGTCGTGCCGGGCGTCGACGCGCTCCGACTCGGCGGCCGAGCCGAAGCCGTGCGTGGCCAGGCCGACCAGCGGCGTCCCGGCCTCCTCGAGCAGCTTCTGCCAGACCTGCGGACCGGCCACGAGCGAGCCCTTCTCCAGCTCCCACAGCCAGCCCGCCGGCAGCTCGCCGGCGGCGATGCGCGGCGCGGCCCACTGCTGGGCCAGGTCCTCGAACCGCGCGCCGCCCTTGGAGCGGAACCACTCCAGCAGGACGTGCCGCTGCCCGTTGATGCGCGAGAGGAAACCGGCCTCGAAGGGCTCGTCCTCGATGATGGAGCGGTCTTCCTCGTCCTCCTCCAGCCGCAGGACGAAGCGCGCCGCACCCTGCACCGGGCACTGCAGGAACTTCTTCAGGTCGGAGAGCCGCACGCGCAGCGACAACCCTTGCCTCGCCCCTTGCCTCACCCCGAGCTTGTCGAGGGGGCCGAGTCCGGTCTCGGCGGACTCGATGGACTGCATGGACTCGATGGACTGGATGGACCGCTCGATCGCCGGCGCAGCGCAAAGCCGAAGTGCCGACTCGAGCCCAGCGACGTCAGGCGCGGGAACGAGCGAGCGCAGCTTGTGGCGGTCCAGCGCCTGCGCCCCGTGCGCGGCCTCGACGGAGGCGCGCAGCTTGCGCAGGTTCGCCTCGGCGCGGGCCTCGGGTGGCGTGGGCCGCGAGGCGACGTTGGGGTCGTCGAAGCGGCGCAGCGACACGGTCGACACCAAGTGCTCCTTCGCCTTCGGCAGGTAGCCGCGCTCGAGCATCCGCAGCAACTCCACCACCACCGGCGAGGGCTGCAGCGGGTCCCCGGTCAGCTCGTTGCGCGAGACGTAGGACAGCACGACCCGCTCCCGGGCGCAGAGCAGCGTCTCCAGGAACATGTACTGGTCCTGCTCGCGCGGGCTGACGTCGCCGGCCCGCGGCTTGGCGGCGCGCAGGTCCAGCTCGCTGCGCCGCTCGGCGGCCGGGAAGCGGCCTTCGTCCAGGCCGGCCACGAAGACCACCTTGAACGGCAGCGCGCGCATCGGCTGCAGGGTCGAGAGCGTCACCCCCGCGTCGGCGTGGCGCGAGGAGGAGCGCGTCAGGCCCTCCACGGCGGTGCGGGCCAGCTCCCCGGCGATGCGGTAGCCCACCGCCTTGCCGTCGAGCGTCATCTCGGCCAGGCCGCGCACCGCCGCCAGGCACTTGTCCAGGTCGTGCCGCTCGCCCTCGTCCTGCGGCACCAGGTAGGTCGTCAGCACCCGGCCGAGGAGGTCCGCCCAGTCCTCCGTCTTCAGCGTCTGGGTGCGCAGGAAGCGCGCGTCGCAGAGCAGCGAGCGGACCAGCCGCCCCAGCGCGGAGGCGTTGCCCTCGGCGGACTCGGTGTGCTCCTCGGGCAGGTACTCCTGGCCGTCCAGCTTGAAGGCCCCTGCTCCCCCAGCGCCGTCGGGGGGCGGGCAAGACATCACCGAGCCCAGCGCCAGCCGCCGCAGGCCCTGGTCCCAGTTGTGGAGGTCGCGGTCGAGGTAGGTGCCCTCGTGGTCCGCGCGATCGGCGCCGTGGAAGATGCCCAGCGCGTCGCACCAGCGCACCCACTCCTGCGTGTCCACCTCGGGGAAGCGCGAGGCGATGGCCGGGTGGGTGACGACCCCCAGCACCTCGGCGCGGGTGAAGCGGCCGAAGGGAAGCTCCAGCAGGCGCACCGCGGCCTCGGCGACGCGGCTCTGGCTGGCGAGGGCGGTGGCCTCCAGCGTGTAGGGGATCTCGAAGCCGCGCTCGTCGAAGGCCGAGGCCAGGTGCGTGAAGTGCGTCTCCGGCTTGTGGCCGGCGACCATCACCGCGATGTCCGAGAAGCGCAGGCGCTGGCCGGGGTCGCTCGAGGAGTCGGCCTCGATGAGCGCCCAGATCTCCTGGGCGATGGCCTCGGCCTCGCGGCGCACGCCCGGGCAGGCCAGCAGCTTGAGGCTGGGGTCCTGCCGGAAGTCGAAGGAGGGGTCCGGCGAGACGCGCTCCGGCTCGCGCACCAGGATGTCGTGCTGCAGCTGGCCGAGAAGCCCCCACCC
This sequence comes from Myxococcales bacterium, assembly GCA_036504155.1. Lineage (GTDB taxonomy): Bacteria > Myxococcota > Myxococcia > Myxococcales > UBA5297 > JACRCT01. The sequence continues at coordinate 855 of DASXVQ010000017.1, read as the reverse complement.
GCCTGGCCCGTCTCCGCTCTTCGGGAAGGGCGAGGGCTCGTCGAACGCCGGGTGGAAGTCGCACTCGGAGAGCTGATCGAGCAGGCGGACGTTCTCGCGGCCCGGGCGGCCCCAGAGCACCAGCGCCGGAGTGTCGCCGGGGGCCTTCAGGCAAAACGGGTCGTCGCCCTCGAGGGAGGCGGGATCGAGCTTCTGGCCGCGGTGGGGCAGCTGGTCGCGCCGGGCGAGCTCGCGGCCCGTCTGCAGGTCCTCCCAGAACTCCATGCAGGGGTTGAGCGTGTAGACGAACAGCTCGCCGCCGCGGGCGATGCGCGCCAGCACCTGCTGGAAGACCGCGGCGACGTAGGAGACACCGAAGAGGAAGACCGGGCGCCCGCCGGCCAGCGCGTCCGCCGGAAGCTGGGTGAGGACCTGCGCGAGGGTGCGAAAGCGGGTCTTGGTGGCGGCGGCGCGCTGGTCGAGGAGCGCGTCCGGGCCGAAGGCCTCCAGCCAGAGGCGGCGCTGCCAGAGCTCGGTCGGCGTCCAGCGGCCTTCCGGGAGCGAGAGCCGGCGGGGCCAGGCCGCAAGCATGTCCGGGCGGGAGAAGCCGTACTCCTCGAACAGGCGCGAGAGCTGGACGGAGAGCTGGACGCGGCGCTGGTCGACGGCGTCCGCGGAGTCGCCGCCGCCCTTGAGGTAGCCGCGCACCAGCGCCAGCTCGGGGTGGGCCAGGCGCGAGTCGTCGAGCAGGACCGAGAGGACCAGGTCCTGGATGAGCTCGGAGTCGACCAGGCGCGGCGCGTCGTCGGTGTGGGCGACCAGGCCCGAGACGAAGCGGCGCAGGAGGAGGACCTCGAAGTTGGCGGCGATGCCGTC
>DASXVQ010000016.1:0-9642 GCA_036504155.1 Myxococcales bacterium | reverse complement strand
CGTCGGCGACCGCCGCGGCGGCGGCCCACGGCCGCGTCTCCACGGTCGACGGGGTGGCGGTGACGGCCGAGGCGGCTCTCGGGTACCTGCCGCGCGGCACCGCCGTGGGCCGCTACCTCGTCGTCGGCTTCCTGGGCGAGGGCGGGATGGCCACGGTCTACTCCGCGTACGACCCGGAGCTGGGCCGCAAGGTCGCCATCAAGCTGCTCAAGTTCCAGGGCGGCGACGTCGAGGTCGCCCGCGCCCAGCTGCAGCGCGAGGCCCAGGCCATGGCCCGCCTGTCGCACCCCAACGTGGTGCCCGTCTACGACGCCGGGACCCACGAGGGCCAGCTCTTCGTCGCCATGGAGCTGGTCGAGGGCCAGACGCTCCACAACTGGCTGGCCACCGGCGGGCGCAAGCGCCGGGAGATCGTCGAGGTCTTCTGCGCCGCCGGCGAGGGGCTGGCCGCGGCCCACCGCGCGGGCCTGGTGCACCGCGACTTCAAGCCCGAGAACGTGCTCGTCGGCCGCGACGGGCGCATCCGCGTCTCGGACTTCGGGCTGGCGCGCGTCGACTGCGACCCCACCGCCAGCGGCAGCGGCTCGCAGCGCATCTCGGTGCGCGACACGGCGCCCATCCACGAGACCTACACCGGCTCGCTCACCGGCACGCCCGCGTACATGGCGCCCGAGCAGCTGCTGGGCCAGAGCACCGACCCGCGCACCGACCAGTTCAGCTTCTGCGCTGCGCTGTGGGAGGCGCTCACCGGCGAGCTGCCCTTCGGCGACGGCGACTTCGTGGAGATCCGCCGGGCCGTCCTGGGCGCGAGCCTCAAGCCGCCGGCCCGGCCCATGCCCCGCTGGCTGCAGCGCACGCTGGCCAAGGGCCTGTCCATCGCCCCCGACGACCGCTACCCGTCGATGCCGGTGCTGCTGGCCGTCTTCCGCCGGGCGCCGTCGCACCAGCTGCGCCGGCTGGCCGTCCCGGGCGCGGTCGCGCTGGCGAGCCTGGCGGTCCTGGGCACGGCGGGCTGGCAGTGGCGGCAGGAGACCACGGCGTGCGAGCGGCAGGTGCGCGGCCAGGCCGACGCGCTGTGGGGGGCCCGGCGCGGCGAGGTGGAGAGGGCGCTCTCGGGCGTGCCGGGCCAGCAGGCGGCGGACGTCCTGGGGACGCTGGACGCGCGGGTGGCGGCCTGGGCCCAGCTCGAGCGGGCGGCCTGCGAGGAGAAGCGGCAGGGCGCCAAGGGCGGCGCGCTCGTGGTGGGGGACTGCCTGGAGCGCTACCGCGTCGACACCGCGGTGGCGGTGGACACCTTCGCGCAGAAGCAGCCGGCCATCGCCGAGGCGGGGCGGGTGCTGCTCGACGAGCTCGGCTCGCCCGAGCGCTGCCAGGCGATGAAGGCCCCGGCGTCCAAGCACCTGGAGTCCGCCGAGCTTCGCAAGGCGACCGCCGAGGTGCGGGTCCTGGCCCAGCTGGGCAAGCACGGGCAGCTGATGGAGAAGGCCGCGGCGCTCCTGCCGCAGGCGCGCGAGCAGGGCGCCCTGAGCCTGGTCTCGGTGCTCGAGGAGGCCATGGGCGGGTCGATCGCCACCGCGCAGGGGCCCAAGCCCGAGGCGCTGGACCTGATGCGCAGCGCGGTGCGCGACGCCGACGCCTCGGGCGACGACGAGCAGAGCCTGAAGGCGCGCATCTCGCTCTTCTACGCGCTGTTCGACCGCTTCGGCTCCATGGCCGAGGCCGACCAGGTCTCGCAGGACGCCGAGGCCTGGCTGCGCCGGCTGGGGACGCCGCCGCACCTCGAGCAGCGCTTCGCCACCCAGCGGGCGACGCTCCTGACGGCGCTCAACCGGCACGACGAGGCGCTCGCCGCCTTCGAGCGCGTGCTGGAGCTGGTCGAGCGCGGCGACGCCACGCCGAGCGAGCGCGGGGCCGCGCGCAACAACCTGGGGCTGCAGCTGATGGTGCTGGGGCGCTACGCCGAGTCCGCGCGCGAGCTGGAGAAGGCGCTGGACCTGCTCAGCAACGCGCCCTGGGTCTCGACGCTCGACCTGGTGGCCATCACCGGCAACCTCGCCATACTGCGCGCCGAGCAGGGCCGCTCGCGGGAAGCGCTGGAGGCGTTCGAGAAGGCCGGGGCGATGCTGGTGGGGCTGGCCGAGGACGTCGTCTCCTACCGCACCTGGCTCGACGGGCGGCGGGCGCAGGTGCTGGAGGACCTGGGGCGCGACGCGCAGGCCTGGAAGGTCTACCGCGGGCTCTTGGAGAAGCCCGAGGACCTCGACCCCAAGCTCAAGTGCATCGCGTTCACCGGCGAGGCGCGCGCGCTGACCGCCGAGGGCAAGTACGCCGAGGCGATCAAGACCGCCCAGAACGCCATCCCGCTGACGCCGGACCCCCAGGCGCAGGCGCAGGCCCGCTTCGCGCTGGGCCAGGCGCTGGCCGCCTCCGGCAAGGACCCGCACCGGGCGCTGGAGGAGGCGCGCACCGCGCTGCTCGCCTACAAGGGGCCCGAGGACAGCTTCCGCCGCGGACAGATCGAGCGGTGGATCGCCGCGAATCCGGCACCCGAGAAGTAGCTTCCCTCTCCGAGACCCGGCCTGTACGCTCGTTCAGTATGGCGAGTGGACCCCGACAGCTCACGCTCTCGTTCTGCCAGGCGCGTCCCGAGCCGGGGCGCGCCGGCGGCGCAGCGCTCGATCGGCGCGGCCAGACCGAGTTCGTGGAGATGACCTGCAGGAGCGTCCTGAACTGGGTGCAGGGCACGCGGATGAGCGACTTCTACTCCGCGAACCCATACCGCGGGTGCCAATTCGGCTGCCTGTACTGCTACGCGAGATACACCCACGAATACCTGGGCCTGGGCGGGCAGGGGCCCGAGGGCTTCGAGCGCCGGGTGTTCGTGAAGGTCAACGCCGCCGAGGTGTTCGCGCACGACCTCAAGCGCGCGCCCCACCTCGAGGCGGGAGTGCACCTGGGGAGCGCCACGGACCCCTACCAGCCAGCCGAGGCGCGCTTCGGGCTGACCCGGAAGATGCTCGAGAAGCTGCTGCCCCTGCGCGGGCTGTCCCTGACCCTCGCCACCAAGAGCGTCCTGGCCGAGCGCGACGCCGACCTGCTCGCCGAGCTCTCGCGCAGACACGCACTGAAAGTGGTGATGACCTGCGTGACGCTCGATCCCCGGCTGCAGCGCGAACTGGAGCCCCACGCGCCCCCGACCGAGCGGCGGCTCTCGGCGCTGGCGCGGCTCTCCGAGCGCGGCGTGAAGGTGGGGATGCTGCTCGCGCCGGTGATGCCCGGGCTCAACGACGGGGAGGACGAACTGCTGGCGCTCTGCCGCCGGGCGAAGCAGGCGGGGGCGGAGACGCTGATCTCGCAGGTCCTGTTCCTCCCCGAGGCGAGCAAGAAGGCGTTCCTGCCGTGGCTGCAGGCGAAGGAGCCGGCGCTCCACGCGCGCTACCTGCAGGCCTTCCGGGGCGGTCGCCAGCTGCGGGGGCCGTTGCGCGAGGCGGTGGATGCGAGGCTGGCCAGGGTTCGTGCCGCGGCGGGGTTGGGCAGCACCGCGGATTGAGTCAGCGCGGCGAGGGCGAGGACAGCGGCGCCGGGCAGACGTCGTCCGACCCGGTCGAGAGGTCGCCGTCGGGCCCCGGAGAGCAGACCCTCGTCTGGCCCGCCCTGGGTCACGGAGGCGTAGGGCCTGCCCCACGGGTCGACGGGCCTGCGGTCGAGCTCGCACTTCGCGGCGCACTGCGGCGGGCTCATGGATTCGAGGGTCGCGGGGAACGCACCGGCGGTGCGCTTGTGCAGCTCGCAGGCGTCGGCGACGGATCGGGCAAACACCTTGGCGAAGTAGGCCTTGGTGTCCGGCTACGGGCACGCCGCCGGGAGCGCCAGGGCACCAATGAGAGAGACGGCAGGGCGGCGCGGAGGCGGGTCACGGCACCGGTCCCAGCGGCGTCGAGGGATCCACTTCGACCACGTGCACGAGCGCACGGTCAGTGTTGCCCTGCTCGGCGCCGAAAAGCTCCCAGTCGATGCGGCTGCTGCAGTCGAGCACCGGCTTGGAGACCACCTGCTCGATGGAGCACCCGGGCCCGTAGTCGAGCACGATGCCGATGACGGAGGCGCCGGTCGCCGGGTTGGTGATTCGCAGGCGAGCCAGGCACCCGAACCGTCCCGCGTCGGCGACGAACCAGTTCAGCCGCTCCTCGCACGCCGGGCCCGACTCGCCCGCGCCGCAGACGCCCGCGGCGCGCGCCTCGTCGAGGCAGCCGGGGATGCAGTTGTCGTACGGGTCGGTGTGCACGTCGCCGATCGAGTCGGTCCAGCAGCCGAACGCGGTGATGAAATAGTCGCCGCTCTGCGAGGGCGTCGTGCCCCAGCTTCCCGAGCAGCTCCAGCCGTCGCTCGTGCCCAAGCAGAGGTCGTCGCCCGAGGACTTGCGCAGGCATCCTCGTGGGCAAGGCTCGGTCGTCAGCTCGTTCGAGAAGCACCTGACGCGGGAGTTGCCGTCGGCCGTGCAGGTGAACTGCGTCGCGGCCCAGTACTCGCCGCAGCTGGGGCCGGCGTCGGGCCCGGGCGCCGCGGCATCGGGGCCAGGCGCAGCAGCGTCCGGCCGAGGAGCGGCTGCATCGGGCGGGGGGATGGCGCTGGCGTCGAGCCCCGCGGGCTTGCCCGCGTCCACTGGAAACGGGCCGGAGTCGGGTCGGATGGTCGCCGCGTCGGGGCGCGGCGCGCTCGCGTCCCGCCCAGGGGAAGGGCCGCTGTCGGGGAGATCGGCGACGCCCGAATCCCCGTCCTGCGCGCCTGCGTCCTCCTCGGGCGGCGAGGCGTCGAAAGGCTCGATCACCACGCTGCCGCAGGCACAGGCGAGGAGGGCCAAGGTCGCGAGCAGGGGACGCATGCGTCCACAATTTTCCACGGAAAGGTTGCCGCGCGCTCGAGGATGTGCAGAATTTGCCCGCGCGGGAAGACGTTAGTCGCCAAGCACCAAAGTCCCGCACTGAAAAAAGCGCCTATCCCCCGGTGTTTGAGCGACGAGGTTTCACGGGGCTTGACAGGCAGCCGTGCATCCGTATGATTTCGCGCCTTTTTGGTAGCGGGTTTCCCGCCGCCCCCCGGAAACCACCGAGGGGGCGGTTTTCGTCGACGGAAGAGAACGATGCCTACGATTTCCCAGTTGATCCGCAAGGGCCGCGAGCGCACCAAGATCCACAACAAGGCTCCGGCTCTCCAGGAATCTCCCCAGAAGCGCGGCGTGTGCACTCGCGTGTACACGACCACGCCCAAGAAGCCGAACTCGGCGCTCCGCAAGGTCGCCCGCGTCCGCCTGACGAACGGGATTGAAGTCACCAGCTACATCCCCGGCGTTGGCCACAACCTTCAGGAGCACTCGGTGGTGATGATCCGCGGAGGCCGCGTCAAGGACCTTCCTGGCGTCCGTTACCACATCATCCGCGGCACGCTCGACTCGGTCGGCGTTCAGGGCCGCAAGCAGAGCCGCTCCAAGTACGGCGCCAAGCGCCAGGCGTAAAAAAGGGAAGACACGATGCCTCGTCGCCGAGAAGTACAGAAGCGCAAGATTCTGCCGGATCCCAAGTACCAGGACCGGCTGGTCACGAAGTTCGTCAACAACCTCATGCGCAAGGGCAAGCGCTCGACCGCCGAGCAGATCGTCTACGGCGCGTTCGAGATCGTCCAGGACAAGGGCAAGGACGAGGCGCTCAAGCTGTTCAAGAAGGCGCTCGAAAACATCAAGCCCGTCCTCGAGGTCAAGAGCCGCCGCGTCGGCGGTGCGACCTACCAGGTCCCCGTCGAGGTCCGCCAGGACCGCCGCGTGGCCCTCGGCATGCGCTGGCTCATCAACTACGCCAAGGACCGCGGCGAGAAGACGATGCGCGAGAAGCTCGCCGGCGAGATCCTCGACGCCTCCAACAACCGCGGCAACGCGGTCAAGAAGCGCGAAGACACGCACAAGATGGCCGAGGCCAACAAGGCCTTCGCTCACTACCGCTGGTAGCGCAGGCAGGCCTCCGCGCCTGCCAACGGCACAAGCCCTCCGGATAATCGACGGAGGGCTTGACAGCAGGACGCGGCAAGGAGTAAAAGCCGCGAACCTTTGTAAGAGGGGCAAGCAGCCTAGCGCCCCAGCAGTTCGTGTTCTTTGACACGAGCTTGGATAGTCGGTCGGTTCTTGTTGCCCGCCTCCATTGGGGAGGAACGGGCGAGGTTTCGGAAACGTCATGCCTCGAAAGCATCCCATCGAGCGCTACCGAAACATCGGCATCATGGCCCACATCGATGCGGGCAAGACCACGACTACCGAGCGCATCCTGTTCTACACGGGCGTCACCCACAAGATGGGCGACATCGACGACGGCACCACCGTGATGGACTGGATGGAGCAGGAGCGCGAGCGCGGCATCACCATCACCTCCGCCGCCACCACCTGCTTCTGGAAAGAGCACCGCATCAACATCATCGACACCCCCGGACACGTGGACTTCACCATCGAGGTCGAGCGCAGCCTGCGCGTCCTCGACGGCGCGGTCGCCGTCTTCTGCGGCGTCGCCGGCGTGCAGCCCCAGAGCGAGACGGTCTGGCGGCAGGCCGACAAGTACAAGGTCCCGCGCATCGCGTTCATCAACAAGATGGACCGCACCGGCGCCGACTTCCTGCGCGCCCTGCAGTCGATGCGCGACCGCCTGGCCGCCAACCCCGTGGCCATCAACCTGCCCTGGGGCGTCGAGGACGGCCACCTGGGCGTCATCGACCTGCGCACGCTCAAGGCCGTCCGCTTCGACGACGCCACGCTGGGCGCCAAGTTCACCGAGGAGGAGATCCCGGCGGACCTGAAGGACTTGGCGCACGAGTGGCGGCACAAGATGATCGAGGCGGCCGCCGACTACGACGACAAGGTGATGGAGGCCTTCCTCGAGGGCAAGGACCCCGAGCCAGCGCGCCTGACCGCGGCGCTGCGCAAGGGCTGCCTCTCGCGCAAGCTCGTCCCCGCGCTGTGCGGCTCGGCCTTCAAGAACAAGGGCGTGCAGCCGGTGCTGGACGCGGTGGTCGACTTCCTCCCGTCGCCCAAGGACCTGCCGCCGGTCGAGGGCCACAAGCTCGACGGCGAGGTCGTCCTGCGCGCGCCCGAGGACAAGGCCCCGTTCGCCGCCTACGCCTTCAAGATTCAGACGGACCCCTTCGTCGGGACGCTGACCTACTTCCGCGTGTACAGCGGCAAGGTCGAGTCCGGCGACCACGCCTACAACCCGCTCAAGAAGAAGAAGGAGCGGCTGGGGCGCATCCTGCAGATGCACGCCAACAAGCGCGAGGACGTCTCCGAGGTCTACGCGGGCGACATCGCGGCGGCGGTGGGTCTCAAGTTCACGGTCACCGGCGAGACGCTGTGCGAGGAGGGCCGCCAGGTCATCCTCGACAAGATGGAGTTCCCCGAGCCGGTCATCTTCATCGCCATCGAGCCCAAGACCAAGGCCGACCAGGACAAGCTCGGCGCCGCGCTGGCCAAGCTGTCCATCGAGGACCCCAGCTTCCGCGTCAAGACCGATGAGGAGACGGGCCAGACCCTCATCGGCGGCATGGGCGAGCTCCACCTGGAAATCATCGTCGACCGCCTCTTCCGCGAGTGGAAGGTCGAGGCCAACGTCGGCAAGCCCCAGGTGGCCTACCGCGAGACCATCACCAAGAAGGTGGAGGTCCGCGGCCAGTACATCCGCCAGACCGGCGGGCACGGCCAGTACGGCGACGTCTGGCTGCGCCTGGAGCCCTCGGGCACCGGCAAGGGCTTCCACTTCATCGACGCGACCAAGGGCGGCTCGGTGCCCAAGGAGTTCATCCCCGCGGTCGAGAAGGGCGTCTCCGAGGCCGTGGAGTCCGGCGTCATCTCCGGCTTCCCCATGGTCGACGTGACGGTCACGCTGTTCGACGGCTCGTTCCACGAGGTCGACTCCAACGAGATCGCCTTCAAGATCGCCGCGTCGATGGCCGTGAAGGAAGGCGCCGAGAAGGCCTCGCCGATGCTGCTCGAGCCCATCATGGCCACCGAAGTGGTGACCCCCGATCCGTACATGGGCGAGGTCATGGGCGATTTGAATAGCCGGCGGGGCAAGATTCTTGGTATGGAACCGCGCTCCGGTGCGCAGGTGGTCGATGCGCAGGTGCCGCTGGCCAGCATGTTCGGCTACGCCACCGACCTGAGGTCGCTCACGCAGGGCCGGGCGACGTACACGATGCAGTTCTCGCACTACCAGCCGGTGCCGAGCGGTCTGGCGGAAGAGCTGTTGCACCGGCTGCGCGGGTACTAGAGACAACGGCGAATTTCAGGACCCGATTTAAAAAAGAGGCGAAGAACCCTAACAGGGACGAAGGAACGGAAAGAGGAGCGAGGAAATGGCCAAGGAAAAGTTCGAACGGAAGAAGCCCCACGTCAACGTCGGCACCATCGGCCACGTCGACCACGGCAAGACCACTCTGACCGCCGCTATCACCTTCACCCAGGCGGCCAAGGGTCTCGGCAAGGCGAAGGAGTACGCGGACATCGCCAAGGGCGGCACTCTTCGCGACGACTCCAAGATCGTGACCATCGCGGTCGCCCACGTCGAGTACGAGAGCGCCAAGCGTCACTACGCCCACGTCGACTGCCCGGGCCACGCCGACTTCATCAAGAACATGATCACCGGCGCCGCGCAGATGGACGGCGCGATCCTGGTGGTGAACGCGGCCGAAGGCCCGATGCCGCAGACCCGCGAGCACGTCCTTCTCGCCAAGCAGGTCAACGTCCCCGCGCTGGTCGTCTTCCTCAACAAGTGCGACCTCGTGGACGACAAGGAACTGCTGGACCTGGTCGAGCTCGAGGTTCGCGAGCTGCTGACCAAGTACGAGTTCCCGGGCGACAAGGTCCCCGTGATCCGCGGCTCGGCCCTCAAGCCCATGACCAGCAAGGGCAAGGAAGGCACCGAGTGCATCGACAAGCTGCTCGAGGCGCTTGACACCTACATCGCCGAGCCGGCCCGCATCCTCGACAAGCCGTTCCTGATGCCGGTCGAGGACGTGTTCTCGATCGAAGGCCGTGGCACCGTCGCCACCGGCCGCATCGAGCGCGGCCGCATCCACGTCGGCGACAAGGTCCAGGTCATCGGCCTGCGCGACACCCAGGAGTCGGTCGTCACCGGCGTCGAGATGTTCCGCAAGCTGCTCGACGAGGGCATGGCCGGCGACAACGTCGGCTGCCTGCTCCGTGGCCTCAAGCGCGAGGACATCGAGCGCGGCCAGGTGCTCGCCGCCCCGAACTCGGTCACCCCGCACACGAAGTTCAAGGCCGCCATCTACGTGCTCGGCAAGGACGAGGGTGGGCGCCACACGCCGTTCTTCAACGGCTACCGGCCGCAGTTCTACTTCCGCACCACCGACGTGACCGGCACGGTTCAGTTGCCGGCGGGCGTGGAGATGGTGATGCCTGGTGACCATGTCACCATCGAAGTCTCCTTGATCATGCCCATCGCCATGGAGGCTCAGCTCCGGTTCGCCATCCGCGAGGGTGGACGTACCGTCGGCTCGGGCGTCGTCTCCGAGATCATCGAGTAATGCACCTGCCGAGGGCCGCGCGCGAGAACGCGCGCGGCCCCCGGCGGTCGACCAGAAGCCGAA